>VFZE01000029.1 GCA_016871315.1 Acidimicrobiia bacterium
TTCATGCCGAGGGCCGCTGGTGGCGGTTCCGTCTTAGGCCGCCCAGGGCTGGTTTTATACAGGTCAGCCTAAACAAGAGTTAGGCTCGCCTTGGCGTCGAGCGTCCGGGTGTAGAATCAATGGGTGAAGATTGACGAGTTCATCTGGTCTGATGATCGAATCGATCATATTGCCTGTCACGGCGTTCGACCCGAAGAAGTGGAAGAGGTTTGTTTTGGTCAGGCACTGGTTCAGCGTGCAAGGTCTTCCGGGCCAAACCCTGTCTATTACGTATTGGGGCAAGCCTCATCTGGGCGGCGCATCTTCTGCGTCATCATCCAGTTTCCCCACGGAAAGGGCTACCCTGTGACGGCTCGACCGATGACACGGTAAGAGAAAGAGCGATACAACCGATGGAAAAGACGATGACCAGACAGAAGCTACCGAAGACGGATTCCATTGAAGAGTTAGCCAGATTCTGGGACACCCACGATCTCACGGACTTTGAGCAGGAACTGGAGGAAGTTCGAGAACCGGTTTTCGCGCGTAGCAAGGGCGTATCCCTGAGCATCGACCTGCAACCTGCGGCGGCGAAGCATCTCAAGGAAATCGCTCAGTCCAAGGGGCTCAAGGAAACCAGCGTAGTCCGGCAATGGATTCTTGAAAGACTTGAACAGTTGCAGGGGGCTGGCCAACCGCCTAACAAAGCGTTGCAGCCGCCGGCGCAGAAACCGCGCCGCGGCCGAACGCCCAGGTCGTTAGAGAGCGACTGAACGGCGGTGACGTGATCATGACGATTCGATCTGAACGACTGCTCTTGCTCCCGATCAGCGAAGGCGATGCCGAGTCGCTACTGGGAGTATTCCAAGACTCAGCGGTGCGACGGTATCTCTTGGACGACGCAATCGTGTCACTCGACTGGGTGAAACACGAAATCGCGTCCAGTAATGAGCGTTTCGCGAGCACCGGCGCAGGACTATGGGCGATACGCATTACGGGAACCACGAGCATCGTGGGCTTCGTCGGATTCAGGGAGTTCTTCGACCCACCGCGACTTCAGTTGCTATATGGCCTCCTTCCAGCGTGCTGGGGACAAGGACTCGCCAGTGAAGCTGCGAAGGTAGTGTGCGACCATGCGTTCGGGGTCCTGGGCTTCTCCCGTATCGAGGCGGCGATGGACGAGCCGAACCGTCGGTCAATCGTGGTGGCCGAACGCTTGGGGTTGTGCCGACTGAGTGCACCAGTTCAGACGCATGATGCCACGGCGTTCTACGGGATCGACCGTGATACATGGAACCAGAAGTATCGAGCAACAGCGCTCTCTAACAACGGCATGCAGCCGACGCCGCAGAGCGGCGCGGCTGATGCCGGCCGTTAAGCATTGAGTTGAGGGCCTGTTTTGTTTTGGGGAGCGGACCCCGAGTGGTCAACATAACTGTTGCGAAATCCCCTTCGCACGAGGAGAACAGCGGTGGAATAGTCTCTGTCAACCTCTGTCAAGGAGCGCGGTCGAAGCGGTTCCGCCCGGATCACGCACTCGGAAGTTGGCCGCTCCCGTGGCGGTGGCGCTAGAACGATTCTACCGGACGAAACGGAAGCGGCACTGCGGGGACTCGAACCATGCTGAGGGATAGTCCGGGGCTCATCGAGACGATGAACCCAGCGCGTCGGCTTCGCTTCTGCGCTCTCAAAGAAACCACATCGGATCGGTAGACCCTCATGCCTTGAAAATCCCCGCCCGCAGGGCGGAATGCTCACTAGCGGAGAGCGCCCTCTCTCCATTTCACGCGGAACCAACACAATTTCAAGAGCTCCAGCGAGTTCTGTCTTACCCTCGCAGTATTCAGTAGCGCCGGCGAGCAGCGCGTCTCGGCTTCCCCATCGTCGGAAGACCGGCTTTCCGGGAAATGACCAGTCCTCTTTTCTTTTGAGGTTCAAATCGGCTTCAGTCGGCACTTCACCCCGTTCCAAGGTCAATTCGGCGAACCTGCGTAGGAGGATCTCGTCAGGAATCTTACTTACCAGTAGGGTCGTTCGGCGAGTACCCGGCAGCCTCTTGAAACGCGGACCACGAGCGCCAAAAGCCCCCCATCCAGTGATAGCGTGAGATGCCGGTCTCGCGTGTGAAGACGCGCTCACCTACGGCAACGCCCCCTCGTTCATTGCACAGGGCCTTGTATGTCTCGATGATTGACTCCGCCGCAAGTTTTTGCATTCTCGTCAGGTATTTCTACTGTATCCAAGAAATACTGCGCCAACTCAGAATTCCCCGCGCTCCTCCATCACAGTCTCGGCCATCGAACCTGGAACACTCGCCAACCGTTTCCGGACCTCTTCGATCGACGGGATCTGCCCCGCTGCTTCCGCTTCTGCCCGGGCACTTTCCATGAACTCCTGATCCAGAAAGGCCCGCCCAGGATCGTTTTCCAGAATCTCGATCCTGACCCGCTGCGATTCAGCAACCGAAACGGGCGAGAGCCGCCGGAACACCCCATTCTCATACACAGCATCCACTTGCTGTTTCATAGCTGCCGCCGTCGTGTGCCTGCTGGCGCTCGCCACCGCCGCTCAGACTCCCAGCCAGCCAAACGCCTCGGCCAGCCCCACCTTCGTGTCGCTAGGCCTCTAATACAACCGCCCGCAGGCCGCCGACACCTGCCGCGTCTTCTACCCCAAATCGAACTCAGACGCCTGGCGCGAAGGCTACCCGCTCGTCTACGATGCCCGCGAGCCCCAGTATCGCGGCTCCCTTGTCCAGCTTCAGCCCGCGACAACCTACGAAGTCCGCCTCGAAGCAGGCAGCGACAAGGTCACCCTTCAGGCCCGCACCTGGAGCGAGCAGTTCCCCATCGGCAAGACCACCATCCTCACCGGCGTGCCGCTTCCCGGTTTCAACGACGATTTCACCGGCGCCGCCCCCGACATCGGCGCTTTTGAAAACGGCGCCCCGCCTCTCCGCTTCGGCCGTCAATCCGCGCCCGGCTTCCAGCGCGCCCCCTGGGAACGGTAAAAGGCGCTTTTTCACCGCGGCGATATAATGAACCAATTGCAGCCATCGCCAGCTCCAGCAAACAACCTGTTTGAAGCTTACGAGACGGGTGCGTTCTACGACGAGATGTTCGAACAGCCAAGTGTTCCCCGGTCTCACTACGCGCCCCTGTTTCAAGTCATTGGCCGGTTGGACCAGCAACAATACCAGCAGCGCCGCGAACTGGCCGACCTTGCCTTTCTCATCCAGGGCATCACCTTCACCGTCTACAGCGACGGCCACAATACCGAGCGGCTCTTCCCCTTTGACCTCGTCCCGCGCATCCTCACGCGTGCTGAATGGGATCTCATCGAGCGCGGCCTGGCCCAGCGCGTGATCACCCTGAATCTTTTCCTCCAGGACATCTACGGCCCGCAGCGCGCGCTCAAGGACCGCATCGTCCCGCGCAGCCTCATCTTTTCCTCCCCTCAATTCCGCCGCGAGATGATGGGCCTCAAGGTGCCGCGCGGCATCCATACGCACATCTCCGGCATCGACTTGATCCGCGACTCCGCAACCGGTGAGTTCCTCGTGCTCGAGGACAACGTCCGTACGCCCAGCGGCGTCTCCTATGTGCTCGAGAACCGGCTCGTGCTCATGCATGCCTTTCCGCGCGCCTTCTCCCAATACGCGGTCCTGCCCGTCGACCATTACCCGGTCGAGCTGGCCAGCATCCTGCGCTCTCTCTCCCCGCGCGGCGGCGCCGACACCGTCGCCGTCCTCCTTACCCCGGGAATCTTCAACAGCGCCTATTTCGAGCACAGCTTTCTCGCCCAGCAGATGGGCATCGAACTGGTCGAAGGCCGCGACCTCGTGGTTGACTCCGGCATCGTCTTCATGAAGACCATCGCCGGGCTGAAGCGCGTTGACGTCATCTACCGCCGCATCGACGACGAATTCCTTGACCCGCTCGCCTTTAACCCCGATTCCGTGCTCGGCGTCCCAGGTCTCATGCAGGCCTACCGCGAAGGCAATGTCGCACTGGTGAACGCCATCGGCAACGGCATCGCCGACGACAAGGCGGTCTACGCCTATCTGCCGGAGCTGATCCGCTACTACCTGGGCGAAGACCCCATCCTGCGCAACGTCGACACTTACTTGTGCTCCAAGCCGGATCATCTTGCCTACGTCCTGGATCATCTCGAAGAACTCGTCGTAAAAGCCGTCGGCGAATCCGGCGGATACGGCATGCTCATGGGACCTGCCTCCACCGCCGCCGGGCGCCATGAGTTCCGCCGCCGCCTGCTTGCCAATCCGCGCAACTACATCGCCCAGCCCGTCATCGGACTCTCGCGCGTCCCCGCGTTTGATGAAACCACCAACCGCTTCGCCGGCCGCCACGTCGACCTCCGCCCCTACTGTCTCTTTGATGGCGAAAAGGTCGTGATCGTGCCCGGAGGTCTTACCCGCGTCGCCTTACGGCCCGGTTCGCTGGTGGTGAACTCCTCCCAAGGCGGGGGCAGCAAGGACACCTGGGTGCTGAGAGGAGACGCCTGAATGCTGGCACGCATCGCCGATTCCCTGTTCTGGATCGGCCGTTACATGGAGCGCGCCGAGGATACCGCCCGCATGCTCGACGTCCACTACTACACCCTCGTCGAACGCCAAGGCTCCTCCCAAAGACTGCGCTGGGAGCCCATCATCCGCATCGCCGGCGAACAGGACCGCTTTTATCAGTTCCACACGGAGGCCGACGCCGAAAGCGTCTTCCACTACCTGGCCTTCTCCCCCGGCAACCCCAACTCCATCCGTGAATGTGTCGAGCGCGTCCGCGAAAACGCCCGCACCATCCGCGAAATCATCTCCCGTGAAATGTGGGAAGACATCAACGGCTTCTATCACGAGATGAAGAATTTCCAGCCCGAGGAGGAGTTGCGCGGCGGGCCGCACCGTTTCTGCCGCCGCGTCATCTTCGCCTGCCACCGCTTCAGCGGCGTCAGCGACGGCACCCTGCTCCATGATGAAGGCTGGCAGTTCATGCGCATCGGCAAGTTCCTGGAACGCGCCGAAATGACCGCCCGCATCGTCAACGTGCAATATCACAACCTGGTCGACAAGGAAGGTATCGAAGATGCCGACGACCATCAGTGGATGGCAGTGCTGAAATCCGCCGGAGCCTATCAGGCATACCGCCGCTGGCATCGCAGCCGCGTCGTCCCCCCGCGCGTCGCCGAGATGCTCATTCTTCATCCGGACCATCCGCGCTCGGTCCGGTTCTGTTTCACCCAACTCCAGCTGGCGCTGCGCGACATCAGCGGAACCATGCCCGGCGATTACGCCAATGAAGCCGAGCGGCTTACCGGCAAGGTCCTCGAATCGCTCCGCTACCACCGCATGGAAGAGATCTTCAAGGAAGGGCTGGAAGGCTACCTTGTCCGCCTCCAGGCCTCATGCCGCGAGATCGGCCACCAAATCGCCCGCCGCTATTTCTACTACACCGCTGCATGAACCGCTACAAGATCCACCACGTCACCGAATTCACCTACGACGGTACAGTCTCGGAGAGCTTCAACGAAGTCCGCCTGCGCCCGCTCGATGACGACCGGCAGAGTTGCCTTCGCTTCCGCCTCCTCACCAGGCCCCTGGCCCCGGTCGCCGCCCGCACGGACTACTACGGCAACTGGGTGCATCAGTTTAACGTCCTGGCCGGGCACAGGCATCTTCGCGTCGATGCGGAATCCGTCGTCATGGTCCAGCCGGTGGAGCTTCCCGCCGCCGGTGGAGTCTCCCTCACACAGCTTGATGCGATGAAGGATGACTTGGAAGACGAGTTCTACGAGTACCTGGCCCCCACCCGCTACGTGCCTCACTTGGAAGCCGCGCGAAAACTTGTCCAGGACGCAGAGCGCGAACCAGCCGGCTCCACGCTTGCTTTTGCGCAGACCGCTTCCAGCCTTGTCCACACCCGGTTCCGCTATGAAAAGGGCGCAACTCATGTGCACAGCTCCATGGAAGACTCCCTGTCCTCCGGCGCCGGCGTTTGCCAGGACTTCGCTCATCTGCTGCTGGCCGTGGTGAGAATGCGCGGGCTGCCCGGCCGCTATGTTTCCGGATATCTCATGCCGCGCAAGGCAAGTGAAGGCGGCAACAGCATGGAAGAAGTGATCGGCGGCCAGGCTTCCCACGCCTGGATGGAGGTTCATGTGCCGGAACTCGGCTGGGTTCCCCTTGACCCCACCTTCGGCCGGCCTGTCGGCATTCAGCACGTCCGCATCGCCTACGGCCGCGATTATGGCGACGTCACTCCCGTCCGTGGCGTCTACAAAGGCCATGCCGGACAGCATCTCTCGGTCGACGTCCTCGTTCTGCCTGCTTTGAACGAAGAAGGCCATGAGCTGCTGGTGGAAACCGCCGCCGGGCCCGTCGAACCGCCGCCGGAGAGCGTCCCCCAACAACAGCAACAGCAGCAGTAGTAGGCTCCCCGCTTTTCGATACACTGGCAACCGTGCACCGTCGCCGCTTTCTCCAATCGGCTCTTTCTCCCCTGCTCATCCCCGCCTCCGCCGCCTCCCCGCCAGTCAAGATCGGCCATCGCGAAGCCAGCATGCGCTTGGTGGGGGATCCGCGTGTTTTCGAAATCGCCAGTCAGATCCCCGGCTTGAATGGCGTCGAACTCCAGATCGTATCCGGCAAGCACAATCTCTGGAGCCGCCAGACCCTTACGCGCTACAAGAACGAAGCCCATCGATGGGGTCTCCGCATCCCCTCCCTCGCTGGGCCATTTCCCGCCGGCGCATCAATTCGCTCCCTCGATGCGGCGGACCATCTAAAGAAGGCCATCGAATGTGCCGCCTTCCTGGGAGCCAGCGTACTGCTTGTGCCCTTCTTCCGCGACAACTGCCCCGATATGTCCAAGCCCGAAGAATACTCGCCCGTTGTCGGGATGCTGCGCGCCATCGCACCCCGCGCAGCCGATCAAGGTCTGACTCTTGGCCTGGAGAACTCGCTCAGCCCCGCTGGTAACGCACAGCTCTGCGACTTTGTCGCTCATCCCGGCGTGCGTGTCTATTTCGATCTGGACAACGGCGAGTTCTATGGCCACCATGGCCAGATCGTCCCCGGCATCCGTCTCCTCGGCAAGGATCGCATCTGCCAGGTCCACGTCAAGAACGAAGACCGCCTGATTCAAGAGGATGGCCGCATCCCATGGCGCAAAGCGCTGGCGGAGCTGGCAGCCATCGGCTACGACAGCTGGTACGTGCTGGAAAGCCGCCACACGTCTACCCGGCAGTGCATTGACTCCACCACGAAAAACATGGAATTCATACGACAGGTTCTGCAACCATGACCAGACGACATCTGCTTACCGCTCCCGCCGCCACCTTCGCGCAAAACCCGCCCCCGCCAGGGATCGGCATCATCGGCACCGGCAACCGCGCATCGGCGCACTTCCGCGCCTATCCACAATTGTCCGAGGCGCGCATCGTCGCGTTGAGTGACCTTGAATCGGAGCGCATGGAAACCTATAACAAGACGCTGCCCCGGCGCGCCGCCACCTACACCGACTGGCGGGAACTCCTCAAGGACCCGCAGGTCGGCATCGTTGTCATCACCGCTCCCAACTTTCTTCATCACGATATGGCCATTGCCGCCCTCCGTGCGGGCAAGCATGTTCTGCTCGAGAAACCCATCGCCATAACCTATACGCTTGCGCGCCGTATTCAGAAAGAAGCCGAATCCAGCGGGCGCATCCTCGCCGTCGGCATGCAGCGGCGCTACTGGGCCATGGACGCACATATTCAGCAATTGGTGGATGGTAACCTCATCGGCCCGGTCCGCTTCATCCAAGTGAGCGAGTACCGCGGCGATTGGAGCCCGCGCGGCTGGCAATACACCGATCCCGCCACCGGGGGAAAACCAACTGGCGGTTTCTCAGGAAACTGGCCGGGTCCACGGAACTGGAATTCTCCGTGCACGCCTTCAGCCAGGTCACCCAGCTCGTCAAGTCACCACTGACCCGCTGCGTGGCCAGCGGCGGCGTGCTGCGTTACCAGGGCCGCGACATGCGCGACCTCTGCACTGGTCTCATCGACTTCGGCAATGGCGTCCGCTTCAACTATTCTTTCTGTCTTTTCTCCCAGGGCACGCCCGGCTCCATGACCATAGTCGGTGACAAAGGCACTCTCCGCCACTCCGGCGGCGGCAAGCTGCTGCTCGACACGCCGGGGCGCCCCGGACAGGATCCTCCTCCGCTTGCCGGACATTCCGGCGAGCTCCCCGAAGTCGAGATGTATAAGGAATTCTTCCGCGCCATCGCCGAGAAGCGCCAACCTGCGCTCAACGCGCCACTGGCTATCGAGGCGGCGAAGATCGCCTACGCCATGGAGATCGCGATCACGGAGAACCGCATCGTTACCGAGCGCGACTTTGCCTGACGCTAGCCCGCTTGGAGCATTTCTTCCCAGGTGACTTCACGCTTCAGGTCCATCGCCATGCGCCCCAGGATCGCCGAGAGCGTGCTCTCCACACCGCGCACCCCGGTGTTCTCCGGCTTCGCTTCCGCCAACCGGCTGACAAACGCGTTGATCGAATCGGCGCTGATCTCGCGCGGCGACCGCTCCTCGCTCACATCGGCGCGTCCTCGGAAATGCTTCCAGTAGTTCTCCGACGTCTCGATCACCCCGTTCGGGCCATGGAACTGCTCATACACGTTGCGGTAGAAGGGCGGCGCAAGCACCGTGCCCAGCAGCGTGCCTTGCACGTTGCCCGGATACGTGTAGGTGACCTGCCCATGGTCGCGCGTGTCGCCATAGCGCTCCAGTGTGCGCCCGCCCGTCCCAATCGCCTTCAGCGGCCGCGCGCCGAGGAACCAGTTCATCACGTCGATCAGGTGAATGTTGTTCTCAACAATCAGGTCGCCGGAGAGTTCGCGCCAGGCGCCCCAGCGCCGGATCTTCTCCTCCATCGTCGCCGGTCGAGTGGATGGTCCCGTCCTGCCGCCTTCGCTCTTCACGAATTGAATATTGGCCCACCGGATGCGCCCGATGGCGCCGGAATCGAGCGCCTTCTTCGCCTGCTGGTAGACGTAACCGTAGCGGCGCTGGAAACCGAAGCTGATGTGGATGCGCCGGTCGGCGCCGTCGGCCAGCTGCATGATGCGCTTGCAGTCGGCGATGCTCGACGCCGCCGGCTTCTCGATATAGATGTGCTTGCCGGATTTGATCGCCGCCTCGAAATGCTCGGCGTGCAGGAAGACCGGCGTTGCGATGATCACCGCGTCCAGCTTGGCATCGAGCAGCTTGCGATAGTCGGCAAAGACTTCCGGCGACTGCGCGCCCAGCCCCTTGCGGACCTGGTCCATCCGCTCCGGGTTCACGTCGCTGATGGCCGCCACTCGCGCGCCCGCGTTCTGCGAAACCAGCCGCGCCAGGTACGACCCGCGGTTGCCCACCCCGACGACGCCGATGCTCACGGCGGAGTTGGCGGCCGAGCCTTTCACGGCGGTCAACGGCAGTACAGCAGCCGAACGAATGAGATTGCGGCGTGTCGTCTTCATCAACACCCTCCTTTTCAGCTTGCATGCGCCGAGGCGCGCAGCAGGGTTTCGTGAACCAGCAACTCGTGGTCATAGGAATATCGCAGCGGCTGCCCGGTCCGTATCGCGCGTGCCAGATCTTCAAATTCGCGGACGTCCCCTTGCTGCGCCGGCACCTGAATCTCTTGCCAACCGGCCCTGTACGGCCCCTGTGCCTTGCGCATGTGCGCGCGCATCAGGCGCGTGCCCGAGATCGGCTGGATGAAGAAGGTGCCATCGGTGCCGATCACTTCAAACGACCGGTGCTGCCCGGCGCCCGCCATCTTCGCGTGGATGGAGATGGTGGCCAGCGCCTTCTCGTATTCGAGTACGGCGAGCGTGTTGTCGGCGAGCGTATCTTTGACGCTCGTATCGTGGCGGATCCAGGCGCGCACGTCGCGTGGCCGGCCAAGCAGCTCGACAATGCGGTCGATCATATGGCCGCCCAGCTCGAACATCGCCCCGCCCGGATAGCGCGCTTCAATGGCTCGCTGTGCGGCGTCGCGGTCGGAATTCATCGTCGCCCGAACCAGCTGCACCTCGCCGAGCCAACCCTTTTTTGCCGCATCCAGCGCCGCGCCGATGGCATCGTCAAAGCGATAGCCGTAGCCGAGTTGGATGGCGAGCTTCTTGCGCCTCGCCTCTTCCACCAGTTCGCGGAACGGCGCCATCTCCGGCGATGGCGGCTTCTCCAGGTGCAAGTGCTTGCCCGCCGCGATCACCTTGCGGCCCCACGCAATCGCTTCCCACACCTTGCACTCCACCAGCACAAAGCGGATGGACGGGTCGGCCAACAGCTCTGCTTCCGGGACCCACGGGATGTTGCGGAACTGCGGATCGGCCTGACGACGCCTCCGCGACGCCTCATCCGGTTCGCACGCGGCGACAATCTTGTAGTCCGGTGTCTCCAGCATCGCCTTCATCTTGCTTGTCAGATGGCTGTGCTGGGTTCCAAGGATGCCGGTGCGGATCGGCTCGGCGGCCGAAGCGGCGGCCATCGCCGCGGCCGGCAGAAACTGGCGGCGTGTCATGGTTACTCCTTAAGCAATGCGCGGTTTCAAATAAGCGGCGCTTTTCTTGACGGCTTCTTCCACCGACATCACGCCTTCAAAGGCTTGGTGCACGGTGACGAAGCCTTGGTATCCGAGGCGCCGGATCGAAGCCAGAAACTCGTCGTAAGCGACACCGCCCTTTTCCCACAGACCGATGTGGTCCAGCCGGACCGGGCCGCGCTTCCATGTCTGGACCACGGCCGTTCCCTGCGGATTCAGCCGGTGGTTCTGGACGTAGACATTGAACAGGTAGGGCTTCAACCGCTCGATCGTGGCGGTACTGTAATCCTCCCCGGCGATCAGGCAATTGGCAGGCTCAAAGATCAGCCCGAAGTTGGGCCGGTCCACCGCCTTCAGCACCCGCAGCGTGCCTTCGATGGTCTCAAACAGGCTGGCGCAATGCGACTGGTGAGCCAGCCGGATCTTGCGCTCGGCGGCTTCATCGGATGCGCGGCGCGCCCACTCCATATCCTCGTCCTTCTTCATGCAGACGCGGATCAGGCTGGCGCCGAAGCCCTCGGCCAGATCCAGATAGGGTTTGATGTTGCGCAGACAGTTCGGTCCCTGGTCATCGTTCTTCGGCACGGCGAAATCGCCCGTGACCATCGAGACTCCCAGCCCCGAGGCGCGGATCTTTGACCCGATTTCGGCGGTGATCTCCGGCGGAGTCTGAATGCCGGCCTGAGAGGCGCGCATGCACAGCGCGCTATAGCCATTCGATTTCGCCAACCCGATCAGCTCTTCGATCTTCATCGAAGACTTTTCCTTGTTGTCGAAAGCCTCGGCCACGCGCACGGAAAGCGACAGCTTCCTCTTTGGTTCCGCGGGCGCCGCCATCGCGGCGGCGGAGGCTTCGAGAAAAGTCCGGCGTGAAAGGTGCATGCTCCTTGAGCAGCATCCTATCACTTTCAGGAGACTTTTTCCGCGATCGATTTCGCCTGGACGAACTGCAGCAGATAATCCGGACCGCCCGCTTTCGAGTCGGTTCCGCTCATGTTGAACCCGCCGAACGGGTGCGCCCCAACCATTGCGCCCGTGCACTTGCGGTTCAAGTACAAGTTGCCGACATGGAACTGATCGGAAGCGTGGCGAAGCTTTTCCGGGTTCCTCGAATAGACAGCCCCCGTCAGTCCGTATTCGGAATCGTTGGCCAGCTCAAGCGCATGGTCGAAATCGCGCGCCTTCGTGATCGCCAGCACCGGGCCGAAAATCTCTTCCTGAAAGATCGCCGCCTTCGGCCCTACATCGGCGATTACCGTGGGCCGCAGAAAATAGCCATCACCCGGCGCCGGCTCGCCGCCCGTGATCAGCCGGCCTTCTTCCTTGCCCTTCTCGATATAGGAAAGGATGGTCTCGCGCGCGCCACGGTTGATCACCGGACCCATGTAGTTGCCAGGATCATCGGCCGGGCCCACGGTCAACTTCTCTGCCCCCGCTTTGACCTTCTCCACGAAGGCATCGTAAAGCGACTCATCGACGATCGCCCGCGAACAGGCCGAGCATTTCTGTCCCTGGAATCCGAATGCCGATGCGACGACACCCTGAACCGCCGCATCCAGATCGGCCTCCGCATCCACAATGATCGCGTCCTTACCGCCCATCTCCGCCACGACGCGCTTGATCCATACCTGGCCCGGCTGCGGCGTGGCCGCCAGTTGGTTGATCCGCAGGCCGACGTCGCGCGAACCGGTGAAGGAAACGAAACGCGTCTTGGGGTGCGTCACCAGCAGATCGCCGATTTCTGAACCGCTTCCAGTAACTAGCGACACCGACTCCGCCGGAAAGCCGGCCTCCAGCAGCAGGTCGATAAACTGCGCGCCAATGGTCGGAGTGTCCGAGGACGGTTTCAACACCACGGTATTGCCCGTCACCAAAGCCGCCACTGTCATGCCTGCCAGAATCGCCAGCGGGAAATTCCACGGCGGAATCACCACGCCCACACCGAGCGGCATGTAGCGCAAGTGGCCGCGCTCGCCCGGCAGTTGCAGCAGCGGCTCTGGGGAGTGAAGCCGCAGCATCTGGCGTCCGTAGTATTCGCAGAAATCGATTGCCTCGGAGGTGTCGGCCTCGGCTTCCGCCCAGTTCTTGCCGCTTTCGAGAATCAGCCAGGCATTGAACTCGAGTTTCCGCCGCTTTAGCAGCGCCGAGGCTTCCAGCAACAAGCGCACTCGCTCTTCGGCGTCCGTTGCCGCCCATTTCCGAAAGAATGCATGCGCGGCTTCGATGGCTTCCACCGCCATTTCCTTCGTTGCCTTTTGATGGACGCCTATCACCTCTGCCGGGCCGGAAGGATTGATGGAGGGGAGTTTCGCCTCCGCCTGCCGGCGTTTGCCTGCGATCAGAAGCGGATACTCACGGCCAAGTTTTGAGCGAACCGCAGCCAAGGCCGTTTCCATCGCCGCGCGGTTGGCCGGGATGGTGAAATCGGTATAAGGCTCGTTCGTGAAAGCGGGAAGCTTGGTCACTTAGCCTTGCACGAGACGGCGTCCACGGTCGAACATCTCGGCCGCCTCGTCGGCGATCTTGCGGCCCTTGTCGTAAAGATCGCGGCCCTTGCCCACCAGATCGCGGCCGGTGTCGGCAATTGCATCGCGGCCCTCCTCGGCTTTGCGTCCCAGATACCGCCTTGTTTCTTCTCCGGAGGCCGGCGCGAACAAGAGCGCGAGTGCGGCTCCAACCGCGGCGCCGGTGAGGAACCAGATCGCTTTCGAACTGTCGCTGTGATTGGCCATGGTGCTGTATCTCCTTCTTTCTATTTTACTAGAGTCGATCGTAACCGGATTGGGGTAAGGTGGAGGTATGAGTTCATCGCCGGAACAAACCGTCATCATCTTCCGCTCACCTGACCTCGGAGCCCGTGAGGAGGCCGAAACGATACGCGATCTTCTGGAAGGAGCAGGCATCGCGGCCGCCGTGCTGGCCGACGATGCGCCCGGCGTGCCGTCCGGAGTCGTCGCCGTCCGCGTGGCGGCGGCGCAGGAAAAGCAGGCCGAAGCCGTGCTCGCCGCGGCAAAGACCGCGCAGCCGCTGCCCGCAGACAACACCTCCAAGCTGGACCTGGTGGGAATCTTTGAAGGCGTCGGCGCGACCGGAGAGCTCGAAGCGATTTCCATCCGTGCGGTGTTGGATGCCAACGGGCTGCCCTCGGTGCTCGTCGGCAGTTCGACCATCCCCAATCTTCCGTTTGTGGTTCAGGTGCCGGCGGTTCTGGCCGCGCAGGCCAGGGAAGCGCTCGCCGAGGCGCAGCGAGCCGGAGAGGCAGCAGCGGAGGCAGCCGGGCAGGGCGGCGAAGCGTAGGGCCTCTTATTGGGGCGCCGGAGCCGGCAATGGGAACCCGGCGCTGCTTCGCTGGAAACGAGTCTGTGTCCTGAGAGGCCAGTTGCGTGCCTGCAGCCGGACGCGGCGCCCGTCTGAGACCACGGTGATCATCCCGTGCAAATCGGTTCGCCATACGCTGGAGTTGTGGCCGCCGAACCGTTCCAGCACCTCCGGGTGAGGATGACGGAAGAGATTTCCGGCGCCGTCGCTGATCAGCGCAAAGGCCGGCCGCGCGGCTTCCAGAAAAGGCGCCGTGCTGGAAGACTTGCTGCCGTGGTGAGCCACCTTCAAAACATCGGTTCGTCCAACCAGCCCTTCCGATACCAAGCGCGCCTCGATCTGCCGCTCCATGTCCCCTGTCAGCAGGAAGGAAGTGGATCCGTATGTGAGCCGCATCACCAGCGATTCATTGTTGTGCGCCCGCGCCTTGGGAACATAGTCTTCGGCAGGGGACAGCACCTCGACCCCGGCGCCGCCCCATGGCCGGCGCCAGCCGGTTGTGGGTTGCACGATCTCAGCGCCCATGCGCTTCGCACATTCGCGAATCGCGCGCCAGTTCCCGGTTTCCGGAAAAGCTCCCATCCAAAGCTGGCGCGGACGGAAGTTCTCGAGAATCGCGATAGCGCCGCCAATGTGGTCCTCATGCGCGTGCGTGAGCGCCAGCACGTCAAGGGTCTGAATCGACCGGCTCCATAGGTAGGTGGAAACGACGTCTTCGCCCATGTTGAAAGTCGAGGCAGTGGCGCGTCCGAATGCCAGCGAACCGCCGGTGTCCACCAGCATCATCTTTCCCTCCGGACTCGTCACCAGCAAGCTGTCGCCTTGCCCCACATCCATGGCGGTGAGTTCCAGCATTCCGGGCTCGTAATGCGGGCGGAAGGGGTGACTTATCAACGCCCACATCAACAGGCCGCACATGCCCGCCGCCGCCAGCTGCCACCGCCGCCTTCCATGGAAGGATGCCGCCACAAGAGCCAGCGCGATGAGCAACGCCGCGGCCAGCCATGCCGGCGGATCGGGCACGCGCCACGACGGATCAAAACCGGCATGGTACTGAGCGATCCGGCCGGACCAATTGACAATCGTGGTGGTGATCCAGACCAACGGACTCCAGCCGGTCAGCAGCGCCAGGAAGCCCGCCGGCACCAAGAGATTGGTCAGCGGAACGATGAACAGGTTCGCGGAGAGCCCCGACAAAGACACGCGGTGGAAGTAGGCAATCATCGGCAGCGTGAGCCCGGCTTGCACGACGGCGGAGACCACCATCAGCTCCCAGCAAAAAGAGACCACGCGTCCCGCCCCGGCGCACAGCCACAGGACCGCGCGATAGGGAAGCCGCGTCAGCAGGTTCATGGTTTCCGCGAGCAGGCGGATCTCCAGACGGAAGGAAGCGACGCGGGGCGGCAGGTGCAGATCCCAAGCCTGATTGTCGAGGGAACCAAGGGCGCGAGAGTATGGCAGCGTGGTGCTTTCCAGCAGGGGAACCGCCACGCCGCCGATGAGCGCCACAGCCAGAAAGGACAGCTGAAAGCTGGGATCAAACAGCTGTTCCGGATCGGCGGCAAGAAAGATCAGCCCGATGGCGGAGACGATATTGAGAATCCGCGGCGTGCGGAAGAAGAAGCGGGCGAGGGTATAGAGCATCAGGCCGGCGGCGGCGCGCAACACGGGGGTTCCGGCGCCTGTCATGAACGCGTAGATCCAGCCCACTGCGGTAGTGAGGATCAGCGCCAACGTCTGCGGGACTCCCACAACCCGGAACAGGAACAGGAAGCAGGCCGCCAACGTCGTGATGTGTAGCCCGGAGATCACCAGCGCGTGATAAGTTCCCGTGCGGCGGTAGTTTTCGATCCACACCTTCTCCAGGCGCGAGGCGTCGCCCGCCAGCACGGCTCTTGACAGCCCGAGCGCATGAGCATCGGAGGAGTAGACGCGGTCCAGCCGGTCCAGCACCGCCTGGCGCAAAGAGAAGATCGCCGCGCGCCACGGCGTACCGCAGTTGTTCCCGGTCACGCGAACCGAGCCGGGGTCGCGCGCCGAAGCCGTCCAATAAATTTGCCGCCGCGCCAGGTAGCCTTCGTAGTCGAAGGCTCCCGGATTGCCGTAGTTGCGCGGCTGGCGGAGCCGCGCCGGCAATTCCACCTCTTGCCCGTAGCGCAAACGAGGCGGGTCTTCGCCGTCCTTCAGATAAAACTGAACCCGCACGCGGGCGTCCCTGTCGAGCTCCAACACAAACACCTCGCGGCCCGGAAACAGCGCCGGCGGTTCCACGACGCATCCGGCCAGCAGCATTGTCTCGCCCGGTTCGAATTCGATCTCCGGCGCCGGTCCCGGGTGCCTCCAAATGTCCGTCAAGATTCCGCAGCAAAACACCGCCGCCAGCACGTTCAACAGGGTCAAGCGCCGGAGGCTCCGCCGTTGCGAAAGGCTCGCCAACAGCAGGTAGGCTGCCAGCGCGAACGAGATCTCGGCAAAAGAAAAATCTGCCAGCCGCGACAAAACTATACCGGCGGCGAAACAGAGGAAGGCCAGCAGCACGGGATTGGTGGAGAGCATGGACAGAAATGTAGTGCCGCCGCAGACTCCGGAGTCTCCCGGCCGTGATAGCCTAAGGTTTATGCGTCAAATAGCAGTTGCGTTGTTGATGGGAACGATATTCGCTGTTTCTTTGCCTGCGGCGGGAGCTTTGTCAGGAAGGAGAGCGCCCAGCTTTGCGCTCCCCGATCTCAACCTCAATTATCACGACATCATGGACTACCGCGGCAAAGTGATATTGCTGGAGATCATCAAGACCGATTGCCCGGTCTGCAATTCCTTCCAGAAAGTGGCGGAGTCAATCCGGTTGAAGTACGCGGGGAAAGTGGTGGTTTTGTCCATCGTGATGCCTCCCGACAATCAGACGACGGTAAGGCAGTTTGTCGGCCAGAACGCGGTGAAGTCGCCCATTTTGTTTGACTGCGGGCAGACTTCCGCCGTCTACATGAAGGCGACGCCGCGCAATCCCGAGATCGCCCTGCCGCACATTTTCCTCATCGATGGCAACGGGATGATCCGCGAAGATTATGAGTACGGCAACGGCAACGAGCCATACTTTGAATCGCTCGCGCCGCTCTCCAAGTCGATCGACGTTCTGGTGAAAGAACTTGGGGCCAAGCCGGCTGTGCCCAAGAAACTGCCCGTCACCAAGTCCGGCGATTAAGCCGAATCTGGCTCCACCGCGCCGCCGCGAAGGCACGGTAAGATAATAACGGACACGGAAGTCCCGGATTGCCTTCCGTGGGTCTCATACTCAAGGAGCCATCATGCCAGCAGACACGCTAACCATCATCGACAACCGCACCGGGAAACAGTATGAAATCCCGGTGGAAAACGACACCATCCGCGCCATGGACTTGCGGCAGATCAAGGTGAACAGCGGTGATTTCGGATTGATGCCCTACGATCCCGGCTTCACCAACACGGCGGCCTGCAAGAGCCGTATCACCTACATCGACGGGGACGCCGGCATCCTCCGTTACCGCGGTTATCCCATCGACCAGCTTGCGGAAAAATCCACTTTTCTCGAAGTCGCCTACCTCATTTATTGCGGCGAGTTGCCCACGCGGGATCAGCTCAGCCATTGGATCCAGCAGATCACCACTCACACGCTGCTCCACGAAAACACCAAAAAGTTCATGGACGGCTTCCATCACGACGCGCATCCGATGGGGATGTTCATTTCCACGATTGCGGGTCTCTCCACGTTTTATCCGGAAGCCAAGAACATCTTCGAAACCGACGTCCGGCGCAAGCAGATCTACCGCCTGGTTGCGAAGGTGCCCACCGTGGCCGCGTTTGCTTTCCGTCACCTGGTCGGGATGCCCTACTCCTACCCGGACAACGACCTCACCTACGCCGGAAATTTCCTGAACATGCTGTTCAAGAAGACCGAGGTGAAGTATCAGCCCAACCCGGTGCTGGAGCGGGCGCTGGAGGTTCTCTTCATTCTGCACGCCGACCACGAACAGAACTGTTCCACCAGCTCCATGCGTCTTGTCGGCAGCGCACAGACCGACCCCTACTCCTCGCTCGCCGCCGCGGCGGCGGCGCTCTACGGCCCGCTGCATGGCGGCGCCAACGAAGCGGTGCTGCTGATGCTTCAGGAAATCGGATCCAAGGACCGCATCCCGGATTTCATCAAGCGAGTGAAGGGCGGAGAGGGCCGGCTGATGGGCTTCGGCCACCGCGTTTATAAGAACTACGATCCGCGCGCGCGCATTATCAAGGAGACGGCCGATCAGGTTTTCGAAGTCACCGGCCGCAATCCGCTCCTGGACATCGCTATTGAACTGGAGCGCATCGCGCTGGAGGATGAGTACTTCGTCAAGCGGCGCCTCTATCCAAACGTCGACTTCTATTCAGGTATCATCTACCAAGCCATGGGATTCCCCACCGAGATGTTCCCGGTGCTGTTCGCCATTCCGCGCACGATCGGTTGGCTGACCCAGTGGGAGGAGATGTTACTCGATGACGATCAAAAGATTGGACGGCCACGTCAGGTTTATCTCGGTTCTGATGAACGCGACTATGTGGCGATGCATCTGCGCGCTCACTAGCGCGCTGCTGGTGGCCCCGGCCGCGGCGCAGGATCATGACCTGCTGATCCGCGGCGGCCGCATCGTCGACGGCACCGGAAACCCGTGGTTCGCCGGCGACCTTGCCATCCGTGACGGCCGCATCGCTGCCATCGGCAAACTCGAGAACTCCTCCGCCAAACGCGTGATAGACGCTGCCGGGCTCACCGTGTCGCCCGGCTTCATCGACATCCACAATCATTCCGACAGCACTGTACTGACGGACGGCAACGCCCAGAGCATGATCCGTCAGGGCGTCACGTCGATGATCTTCGGAGAGGGCGGATCGGCCGCGCCCGACAGCAACGGCTTCGCCGACTTCCGCGCCTACTTCGCCGAACTGCTCAAGCGCGGCGTCTCCACCAACATCGGTTCCTACGTAGGTTCCAGCCAGATCTGGACGCATGTCCGTGGACAGCGCGCCGGACCGCCGGAGCCCGCCGAGCTGGAGCGCATGAAGCAGCTGGTCCGTGAGGCGATGCAGCACGGTGCGCTTGGCGTCGCCAGTTCCCTCAGCGGCCCGCCGGGCGCCTGGATCGACACCGCCACGCTTGTGGCGATGTGCGAAGTGGCTGGACGCTACGGCGGCATCTATTCCACGCACATGCGCACGGAAGGCTTCGGCGTCTTTGAGTCCGTCGCCGAGGCCATCGAGATCGGCCGCCGCGCGCGGGTTCCCGTCGACATCATTCATCTGAAGATCGCCGAGCACAAACTGTGGGGCCAAATGCCGGAGCTGATCGCCACCATCGGCAACGCCCGCCGGGCCGGGCAGCAGGTGGAGGCGCACGTTTACCCTTATCGCGCCGGACAGAACAACCTCTCCAGCATCGTTCCGCCCTGGGCGCATGAAGGCGGACGCCAGGCAATGCTCGCCCGGCTGAAGGACCCGGCGCTGAAGGCGCGGCTGGTACGCGAGATTGAAAACGGCATTCCGGGCACCAACTGGTACAACCACTACACGGCCACCGGCGGATGGGAAGGCATGCTGCTGGTGTCCCTGTCCAACCCGGCGTACAAGAAATACGAGGGCCGCCGGATGAGGGAGCTGGTTGCCGACAAGGGCGGCAATGGCATCGACGCGCTGTTTCAAACGCTCACCGATAACGGCGGCTCCGTGCCCACCGTCTACTTCCACCACGACGAAAAGGACATGCAATATGCCCTCCGCCAGGACTTTGTTTCCATTGGAAGCGACGGGACGGCGGTGTCAGCCGAAGGTCCGCACACACGCGGCCATCCGCATCCGCGCTATTACGGCACCTTCCCGCGCGTGCTTGGCCGCTACGTACGCGAGCAGAAGCTGCTGAGCCTGGAAGAGGCCGTCCGCAAAATGACCTCCGCCAACGCCGCCAAGATCAGGATCTATGACCGCGGGCTGCTGCGGCCCGGCATGGCCGCCGACATTGCCGTTTTCGACGCGGAACGCATCATCGACCATGCCACGTTTGAAAAGCCGCACCAGTACGCCGAAGGCGTTCACTATGTCGTGGTGAACGGCGCCATTGTGTTTGACCGCGGCAAACACACAGGAGCAAGGCCCGGCAGGATTCTCCACGGCCCCGGCTACGGCAAGCCATGAAAGCGGGCTGGATCTCGGTTGCCGTTCTGGCGGCGCAAGCCGGCCCTCTGCACCAGGCCGTCCGCACCGGCGATCTGAAGGAAGTGGAGCGGCTGATTGCCGCCGGCGCCAAAGTGAATGAGCGCGACGCACTGGGCGGCACGGCGCTGCACGACGCCGCCTGGTCAGGCGACCAGGCCATCGCCGCGCTCCTGCTGCGCCACAGGGCGGACCCGAACCTGGCACATCGGGAAGGCGGCTCCACTCCGCTGCACTATGCGGTCATCACCAATCATCCGGAAGTCGCCGAATTGCTGATCCGCCATGGGGCGCGTCTGGATGCGGTATCCGGCTCCGGCGCCACCCCGCTGCACCTGGCCGCCAGCCGCGGCTATGCGGGGATTGTCGGCATGCTCCTCGATCAAGGCGTTGACGTGAATCTGGCGGACTCCGCCGGCGGCTCCGCGCTGGAAGAAGCTGCCTGGAAGGGCGAGTGGGAGACGGCCAGGCTCCTGCTGGCCCGCGGAGCCAGGGTGAACGCGGTCAATCCAAAGGCGGGCATGACGGCCCTGCACGCGGCGGCAGCCAAGGGTCATCCAGCCATGATCAGGCTGCTGCTGGAGGCCGAGGCGGATTTTTCGTTAAAGGACAAGGAGGGCTCCACGCCGCTGGAGGAAGCGCTTCGAAACGCGCATCCCCGCGCCGCCGAGGAGTTACTCAAAGCCGGAGCCAGGGTTTCCGGCGATGGCTTTGTGCAGGAGGCCGTGCTGCGCGGCAATGCCGAGCTGGCCCGTCTGCTGATTGCCTACCGTGCGCATCCCCTGCCTGACGGATTACTGCACGACGCCGCCCTGAAGGGCCACTTGGAGGTGGTAAGGCTGCTCATGGAAAAAGGAGTGCCTGTGAGTGGCCGCAATGAGATGGGCGCAACCGCGTTGCATGACGCCGCGCTGGCCGGCCACGCCGCCGTGGCGGAGTTTTTGATCGAACGCGGCGCCGACATTTCCGCGGCAGATCAGGATGGCTCCACGCCGCTTCATCACGCCGCTTCCTGGGGCAGGCTTGAAGTGGCGCGTATTCTCGTGGCTCGCGGCGCTAGTCCGGATATCCGCAACCAGGCAGGCAGGACCGCCGCCGATCAGGCCGATGCCGGCGGACATACCGACCTTGCGGCAATCCTGCGCGGCCGTTAGGCCGTACAAGCATCCCGCCGGCTCATGAACCGTTAATCTTGTTACAATGAGCGCTGCCGAAGGGGGTGCACACGTGTCGAAAACCATTCTTGGCTTGACCTTTTTCCTTTGCTTGCCGGCCGCTTCGTCTCAATGGACTCCTTTGCTGAATGGCAAAAACCTCGACGGCTGGGAGACTGTCGGCGACGGTGTCTGGTCCGTGATGAATGGCGGCATCCTGATGGGCGACCGCGTTCCGAAGAAGTCCGTCCACCAGGCTTGGCTGTACACGAAGAAAGAGTACGGCGAATTCGATCTCCAACTGGAGTACTGGACCCGCATCGGCGGCAACAGTGGCGTTTCCATCCGCGATCACACCCGCGCGCGCTACGCCGTGGGCGACGAGTGGGACCGCGATCGCACTCCTTCCCACAACGGCTACGAGATCCAGATCATAAACGGCTACGGCGGCAAGTATCCTTCCGGCAGCGTCTATCTGTTCGCGGAAGCCAAGCCGGGTCTGGAAAAGCCAAATGACTGGAATCTGCTCGAGATCCGTTCACGCAACGATAAGATCACCGTACTGATCAATGGCCAGCCCGCCTCGGAACATCCCGGCGATCCGGCGCGCCCCAAGAACGGGCCCATCGGACTCCAGCTGCACGACGCGAACAGCGTTGTGATGTTCCGCAATATCCGCATCCGCCAGATAGCGGCGAAGTAATAGCGCCGCCTACCGCGCCGCCAGAAACTTGCGCATCCGCTCCAGCGCCTCCATCAGGTTCTCGTAGGAGTTCGCATAGCTGAAGCGCAGGTAGCCGTCGCCGTGCTCGCCGAACGAGCCGCCATTCAGACAGGCCACGCCTGCTTCCTGCAACAGCGCCTCGGCCAGAACCTTCGAACTCATCCCCGTGCCGGTTACGTTCGGAAACGCGTAGAAAGCCCCCTGCGGACGCGCGCAGCGGAAGCCCGGCAGCTGGTTGAGCCCGTCGCAGAAGGCATCGCGCCGGCGTCGGAACTCGCGGACCATCTCTTCCACTTCCTTCTGCGGACCCTCCAGCGCCGCCTTTCCCGCCCGCTGCGTGAAGCTGGCCGTGCACGAGTTGGAATTCACCATCAGCTTGTTTACGGCCTCCACCAGCCACTCCGGCATCACGCCGAATCCCAGCCGCCAGCCGGTCATCGAATAGGTCTTCGAGAACCCGTCCAGGATGATCGTCTTTTCCAGCATTCCGGGCATCGAGGCGATCGACACGGGCTGCCCATCGTAGCAAATGCGCGAATAGATCTCATCGCTCAGCACGATCAGGTCCCGGTCACGCACCAGCTCGGCGATCTTCGCGATGTCGGCAGCCGGGATCATGCCGCCGGTCGGATTCTGCGGCGAATTCAGGATCACCATCTTTGTCCGCTCATTCAGCTGCGAAGCGAACAGGTTCATGTCGAAGCTGAATCCGCGCTCCTCCTTAAGCGGCATCGCCACCGGCTTGGCGCCCAGGAACCGGATCATCGATTCATAAATCGGAAACCCGGGGTTGGGATAGATGACCTCATCGCCTTCCTCAAGCAACGCCATCATCGGGAAAAAGAGGATGGGTTTGCCCCCCGGCACGATCGATACATGCGGCGGACCCACGTCGATGCCGCGCGTTTCGGCCACGTGGCGCGCGACAGTCTCGCGGAAATCCGGGTAGCCTTGCGTCGGGCCGTAATGCGTCCAGCCTTCGTCGAGCGCCTTCTTGGCCGCCTCCACCACGTGCGGAGGCGTTTCGAAATCCGGCTCGCCTATCTCCAGGTGAATCACGCTGCGGCCCTTGGCCTCCAGCGCACGCGCCTTCACCAACACCTCGAACGCCGTCTCAATCAGTATGCGGTCCATCCGCCGCGCCAGTTTCATTTAACTCGCCTTTCGAAAAAATGCGACACCGCCGCGCCACTCGGCGTGCTCCACGCGATCGCCGATCTTCACCGCCTCCCCCGCGATGCGCCCCGTCAGACGCCCGCCGTTGTCGAGCCACACAATCGCGATCTGGTAGGGCGCCTCGGCGACCAGCGCCTCCGGCGCCGAATGCACCACCGTCTCCGTGTACACCACCCCGCCGCCCAAGCTCTCGCTCATGCCCCGCTCACGATCGTCACTACACAAGTGGCGCCCGATCCGCCGAGGTTCTGCGCCAGGCCCACATTGTTCCGCTTCACCTGACGCTCTCCCGCCTCGCCGCGGATCTGCAGCGCCAGGTCGCAGAGTTGCGCCACGCCGGTCGCGCCCACCGGATGTCCTTTCGACTTCAGTCCGCCGCTGGTGTTCACCGGCTTCTCTCCAGTCAGGCTCGTGCACCCGGCCGCGCTGTACGGCCCGCCTTCGCCTTTCTTGGCGAACCCGAGATCTTCCACCGCGACGATTTCGGCGATCGTGAAGCAATCATGCAGCTCGGCGAACTCCACCTCGGCCGGTGTCATGCCTGCCATCTTGTACGCCTTCTCCCCCGCCGCGCGCACCGCTGGAAACCAGGTGATGCTCTGCTTGCGGTCCAGCGCCACCTGGTCCGATGTCTGCGCGACGCCGCGGATCAAAACCGGCTTGCTTGCCGCATCGCGCGCCCGCTCCAGCGGCATCAGCAGCACCGCCGCCGCGCCGTCGCTCACCAGCGAGCAGTCGTACACCGTCAGCGGATCGGCCACCGGTTTACCCGCCAGCGCCTGCTCGATCGTGACCTTCTTGCGCAGGTGGGCGTCCGGGTTCAACGCGCCGCTGGCGTGGTTCTTCACTGCTACCGCGGCCAGCTGTTCTCGCGTCGTGCCGAACTCATGCATGTGCCGCCGCGCGATCATCGCAAACAGGGCGGGGAACGTGGCGCCGGCGCGGATCTCGCCGCCCAGGTCGCCGGCCGAAGCCAGTATCTCGGTCACCTTCGGCGTCGGTTGCGACGTCATCTTCTCCACGCCGGTCACGAGCACAGCATCGTAGATTCCCGCAGCCACCGCCGTGTATGCGTGAAAAAACGCAGCGCCGGAACTGGCGCAGGCCGCCTCAAACCGCGTGGCCGGAACCCCAACGATCCCCACCTCGGACGCAATATAAGGAGCAAGGTGGTTCTGGCCCACAAAGCAGGGTCCGGCGAAGTTGCCGAGGTAAAAGGCTTCGACCTGGGACGCGCTAACCCCCGCGTTTTCAAGGCATTTGCGCGACGCCTCGGCCGCCAGGGAGCGGATATCGGCGCCCTCCAGCGCCCCGAAGCGCGTTTTCCCGATGCCCGCGATCGCCACTTGCCTCATACTGTTATCAGGATAGCTCTCCAATATGTTTGCACGTTTCCGCGACTGCCGCGTCATCCTTGGTAGAGCATGCTTATGGCCACTGCCGCTCTGGAGCCGCCGGTGAGGGACCTCCCTCATTCCGCCCCGGAGACCTCCGCGGAAACGCAGGCTGGCTGGCAAAACCAGTTCATTGCCGACAATCTGCGCCGCATCTTTTTACAGATTTACCGCATCGTGGGCAATGCCACGGACGCGCAGGATCTGACGCAGGAAGTTTTTATCAAGGCGCTGCAGCGCTCTTCGCAGATTCAGGATCCGGCCAAGGCGGCGCACTGGCTGTCGCGCATCGCCTCCAACACGGCCATCGATTTTTTGCGCCGGCACGCAAGAACCAGCTTCAGCGATCTGGAGCATCTGCCGGAATCGCTCGCGGTAGCCAGGCAAGAGAGCGCCGAACAGCGCCTGCTGCGCCAGGAGCAGCGCGGGCTGCTGGAGCAGGGCCTGAACACCCTGAGCGATCGCGAGCGCACGGCGCTGCTGTTGCGCGACGTCGAGGATTTACCGGCCGAGGAAGTGGCGCGGCTGATGAATTGTTCGAAAGCCACCGTGCGCTCCCACATCGCCAACGCGCGCATCAAGTTCCGCAGATTTCTCGAAAGGAGGCAGTCATGAAGCATCCGGCCATTGCCGACCTGGCGCTGTACGGCTCGGGCGATCTCGGCTGGTTGCGCCGTCTTGTCATCGGCCGCCACGTCCGCCGCTGCGGTACCTGCCTCGCTGAAGTGGATGCCTTCGCCTCCGCCGGACGCCAGATGCGCGACGCCGCACTCGAGTTTCCTGAAGAGCTGCACTGGTCCCGGCTCGCCGCCGAAATGAAGGCCAACATCCGGCTCGCTCTGGCCGCCGGTGAGATCGCCGGGCCTGTCGAGGAGCCTCCCGCATCCTGGCTCAGCGGCTGGCGGCCCGCCGCCGCGCTTGCTTCCTTCACGCTGGTGATCGCCAGCGCCTGGCTGTTGCTGCGCCCACTCCCGCAGGCCACTGCCATCGCACAGGATCTTGTTCTGAAAACTACCGCCAGCGGAATTCAGCTGGAGGAAAACGGCCGCTCGCTCGCACTGCTGCACCGCGACGCGGAAACCGTCACCCTTGCCGTGGGAGCCCAAGGCTCGCTCCGCGCGCGTTATCTCGACGAAGAGACCGGGGAAGTCACCATTCACCATGTCTACGCCGAGTAAATTCGCTTTGCTGCTTCTGGCGGTCTCTGCCGCCTGGGCCCAGGCCCCGGCGCGCAGTTCCATCAAGGTGAATCTTCCGCCCGACGCGCCCATCTCGCTGCTGGAAGCCGACTGGGGTGAATCGTCCGCTTCCGAGCGCGGCAGCGCGCTGGTGCTCAATCTTCACACTTCGTTGTCGCTGCGCAATTCCGGTCAGCGCCGCATTCGCGGCATTACCTGGATGGTGCTTTCGCAGGAAGTCACCCCCGGCGGCCGCGCCTCGGTCACCAAGCCGAGTCTTGACATCGGCCCCAACGAGACTTTTCCCGTCCGGCTGGATCTTCGCCTGCTTCGCCCGCTTGGGCCTGCCGCCGCCGGCCCACTGGTGGAAGTCTCGCTCGACGGCATCCTCTTTGAAGACCTCTCCTTCTACGGCCCGAATAAACTCGACTCTCGCCGCGTGATGATGGCGCTCGAACTGGAAGCCCGCCGCGACCGCCGCTACTTCCAGCAGGTGCTGGCCGCCCAAGGCATCGAGGGTCTGAAGCGCGAATGCGCCGCCTCGCTGGCGCGCCAGGCCGAGACGCCGCGCCTTGACGTGCAACTGGCCCGTGGACGCTCCACCGCCGCCGAATCCGAGCGCCGGGTGCAGTTTGCGTTCCTACAATTCCCCGGCGCCCCTGTCGAACTCGTCTCCGGCGTGGCCGACGTCTCTGGTCCCGAAGCACGCGCCCCGCGCCTGGAAGTGCTGAACCGCACCAACCGCGCCGTGAAGCACCTGGAGATTGGCTGGATTCTCCGTGACGCACGCGGCCGCGAATTCTCCGCCGGCTCCATCCCCGCCAAGGCATCCGTGGCTCCCGGCCGCAAGTCCGATGTTTTGGGCGACACCTCGCTCCGCTTTGCCGAACCCAAAGGCGCCGCCCTCGCGATCGACGCCATCACCGGCTTCGTCAGCCAAGTCGAGTTCGCCGACGGCTCGCTCTGGATCCCCACCCGTGACGCCCTCGCCGATCCGCGTCTCCAGCGAACCCTTGCCCCATCGGCGGAAGAGCAGCGGCTCACCTCCATCTACCGCCGCAAAGGTCCCGCCGCGCTGGTGGATGAGCTGAAGAAGTTCCAGTAGGGTAAATCCAGGTGAGGTTGCAGAGTCAACGAGCGGCGCCGCTGACGTCGTAATACGACGTGGTGTCCCAACCAATCCCCTTGTTCGCAGGATTCTCGTAGTGGCTGTACACCATCACCATCCGCAAGCCGTCCTCCAGAATGAACTCATGATGGCGCTCAGCCCTCTCGCCCGGTTCCAGCAAGATCAGCTCTTTTGTCTCGAGCTTTCTCGGACGGTATGCCAGATGCGGCCAGGCGGCCTCTTTCTCAGCGTCAGGGATCAGGTGTTCGCCGCGCTCCAGTTTCTGTTTCAAATCGTCCTTAAGGGGAAGCACCTGGTATACACGCACATCTTCCATGGAAGGACTCACCTTCACTTTCCCGGTGTTCTCCATGCGAATGTCCACAAACAGCACGATTTTCCCGTGGCCAAGCGGCCTGTGCGTGACTCGATGCTCCACATTCATCCGCGGTTTCGATTCCCGGTTCTGAATGAACGTGATGTATGTCCAGGCTCCACCCACGATGATCGCCAGGATTGTCGCCACGGATTGTAGGAGGGCGGCAAGCTCCTTTGCGAAAGCGAGCCTTCCTTTAGCGCCGCTCATTTCTTCTTTGGAGGATCCTTTGGCGGGGCCTGCCCCTGCTTTTGATCTGGTTTCTTTTCCGGTTTCTTCTCTCCGGTCTCCGCCGGCGGCTTTTTCGCCGGCCCCTGCTGCGCTAGCCAAACCGCCGCAACACTGCAAAGCGCAAAAGTCCTTCTTAGCATCTGAGTAGCATGCCCCCTTAGTCGGAATTCTTGAACCACAGGCAACTCAAGCAGATTTCTCCAATCGGGGATGAGTATATACCAGTTTCGTCCAGGCAACCAACTCCGTATTCCCCGTTCGGAGCCTATGCGAAACGAAGTTACACCGGCCCCGGCTGCATCAAGTCCCGCATGACTACCGCAAAGTACAATGGAATCCGATGAAACGCCGAAGGGCGATTTTGACGCTGCTTGCATCTCTACCGCCCATTCACGGCGGGCCGCCTGTAAGGCTTGGGCGGTTCCTGAACTCCTACCAGGGAACCGCGCTGCTGATTGACGTCGCCTCCGGGCGGCTGCTCGCCGCCGCGGGAGAAACGATGGCCGCTTCCCTGTTCCCGCCCGGCTCCACGCTCAAACCGTTCGTGATCTCCTCCTTGCTGCGCAGCGGGAAGCTTACGCCGGACACCGCTATCCCCTGCCTCGGCGCGCTGCGCATCGGAGGGCGCGATTTTCAGTGTGTGCATCCCCGGCTTGCTCGGCCGATGCAGCCGCACACGGCTATCGCCTATTCCTGCAATCAATTTATCGCCTCCGCCTGTTCCCGCGCCGGGCCCGATGAACTGCTTCAGGATCTCGGAGAGCTCTCTGCAGGGACCGAAGGAATCATCCGGCCGCCAAAAACACCCGACGCGCTGCGTCTTCTCGCGTTGGGATATGACGGCATCGCCGTCACGGCGGCTGGGCTCGCCATGGCGTATCGCCGCCTGGCGCGGAACATTCCCGAGCCTGTTCTCAAGGGCCTCGAGGGAGCGGTCGAATACGGCACTGCACGGTACGCCAACATCCCCGAGGTCAAGATGGCTGGCAAAACCGGCAGCGCCCGCACGGCGAAAGGGAGCCGGGTGGCGTGGTTCGCTGGGTTCTTTCCTTCGCGCGAGCCGCAGGTGGCCGTGACGGTGCTTCTTTACGGACGCTCCGGAGGCGCTGACGCGGCGCCCATCGCCGGCCGCATCGCGCAGGCATGGTGGAGGCGTGAGCTTTGATCCTGCTTCTCGTTCTGCTCGCGATCGCATCGGCGCACCCGCAAACTCTCAAGGTCCGCTCAAGCGCGAGAATCGTCGATATGCCTCTGGAGCGCTATGTCGCCGCCGCGGTGACAGGGGAAACCAGCACCTTGCGGCCGGATGAAGCACTGAAGGCGATGGCGGTGGCGGCGCGAACTTACGCCATTCGCCACCGCGCCCGGCATGCCACCGAAGGCTTCGACCTCTGCTCCAACACACATTGCCAGCGGCTGGAATCCGTCATCAACCGCCGCGCCGGATCGGCAGCCGCCGCCACCGCCGGCGAACTGCTCTGGTACGAGGCTAAGCCCGCCTTCACTCCGTATTCACTCGACTGCGGCGGCGTCACCGAACATGCCTCCACCGTCTGGCCGCTGGAAGCCGCGCCCTATTTGAAATCGAAGCCCGACCCGCACTGCCGCCGCGCAGGCCCCTCCGAATGGCAATGGGCCGGCGACCCGCAGGCGATCACGGAAGCTCTCGCCCGCTCCGCGCTTCGCGCTCCAGCGCGCCTTGCCGCCGTATCGATTCTCGAAAGCTCTCCTTCCGGCCGCGCCTTGGTGCTCGCGCTATCCGGCGATCGTGAAACCGTGCGCATCAGCGCCGGCTCCTTCCGCTTCGCCATTGGCCGCAACCTCGGTTGGAACACCATCCGCAGCGCCCGCTATCAGGTGCGCAACGCCGGTGGCAAGCTGCTGTTTCAAGGTTCCGGCGCGGGCCACGGCGTCGGGCTGTGTCAGCGCGGCGCCGAACAGATGGGGCTGGCAGGCCACTCCTATCACGACATCCTCGCCTTCTATTTCCCCGGCGCGCGGCCCGGCCTTTCCGGCCGCGGCCTGTCCTGGCGCCAGCTGAGCGGCGAATCCATTCAATTGCTCACCACCATGCCTGATCAGGATGGCGCCGTGCTGGCCGAGGCCGAGCGTCAGGCACGCCGCCTCACCTCGCGCACGCGGCTCACATTCCCTCGCGGCGTCCAGCTGAGGATCTATCCCGATATCGAAACCTTCCGTAACGCCACCGGCGAGCCCGGCTGGGTGGCCGCCCGGACCCGCGGCCGGCGGATTCACCTGCAGCCGGTCGCGCTGCTCCGCGAGAAGGGCGCGTTCGAGTCCACGCTCCGTCACGAACTCATCCATGTGCTTCTGGAGGCGCATGCCGCGACGTCGCTGCCGCTTTGGTTCCGTGAAGGGCTTGCCGCGCACCTGGATGGAACGCAGGCATCCGGCAACGGTGGGCCTCCCAACGACGCCGCACTGCGTCAAAGGGAGGATCAAGGGCAGGCTCGCCGTGACCATGCCGCCTCCGCCGCGGCGGTCAGTGCGCTGGTCAGCCGCTACGGCGAAGAGACAGTGCTAGGCTGGCTCAAACGCGGCTTGCCCGCGGAAGTGACAAAGGCCAGCGCCAGCCAGCCCGCCGCCAGCAGCAGGTAGCCGGCACCCGCGCGCAGCAGAAAGCTCAGCATCTCAACCCAGAACCCATCAACCTCGGGGATCCAACGCAACAGCCTCCGCGGAATCTCCAAGGCACACACCAACAGCAACGGAGCCAAGAGCCAATAGAGGCGCCGCGCAGGCAGGCCGAACGCGCGGAACCCGCTCCATCCTCGCGCGGCAACGGCCGCCGCCACCGGTATCAGCAGCGCCGGAATCACGCCCCAACGTATGGCCAATGAAATAGTGTCCAGTACGTTCTGCACACTCTGCGGAGATACCGGCTTTTGCAGCCGGTAGGTCAGCTCCGAGGCAACCTTCAGCGCGAAGGCCCCGCTGTAGCTCATCGCCATGGACACAAGGTCGTACAGCGCCGCCGCTACCGCGGCTACGAAAATCAGGGCGGGGAGGTGCCCCAGAGCCAGCCGCAGCGCGGACTTTATGGCGCCGCCGTCTTCGGCGAAATAAGCGAGCGTCGCGCCATACCACCAGCACCCAAACAGGATCAGCGACAGCGCCACCGTAGCGCTCCAGGCCAGCCGCCACATGTCGGATTCGCCGACGCCCAGCCAGTAGTAACCGCCCCACATCAGCACGGCGTTCGCCGCAAGCTGCAATGCGGCAAGCATCGCTGTCCGCCGCATCACTTTGCCTCCACTTTCCGGCTCTCCGTCGTTGCCATTACATTGGTCTGATACATCGGGCCCACACGCGCCGGACTCACCTGAAACACGCCCGGGTTCACTACCTTCAGCAGATAAAAATACTGCTTCTGGCCGGCCGGGAAGAAGGTGTCGAAGATCGCCATGCGGTCATCGTGCTGTTCGCGGCGCGTGAAGTAATATGCCCACCATGGCGGCTTGTTGCGCAGCTCATAGCCGTGATCGGCCGCGATGAACTCTGTGCCCGCCGGGATCGGATCTTCCACCATCAGGTAGCGCCATTGCTGCCCGGTCAGTGTCAGACGCACGGCAACAATATCGCCCACCGCGACAGCGCCCTCCAGCGGCGCCATGTCGTAGACGATCTTCTCTCCTTGTCTTGAAGGCGTCAGCCTGTAGTAGTCGCGCAACAAATTGAGCGAGCCGGAACCGGTGCGCTGCAGCTTCTGGTCGGTGGAGTGATGCTCGGCCCTCACCGAATAATAAAGGCGGCCCTGTCCGGCGGCGGTGATCCGGATCCGGTTGGCTCCGCGCTCCAGGTTCGCTTCTTCCAGCACCGTCACCGGGAAATCCAGCACGGTTGCCTGCGTCATCCGCCGGCTCACTGCCTGCCGGTCATTCACGTGCACCGACGCTGTCAGGTCAGGCTTCAACTCGCCGGTCACTTTCAAATAATCGGTCAGCCCGAAAATCACCATTGCGGTCTGCTTGGTCGACGACCACCAGTAACCTTGGTTGCGGTGGTTCATCAGCCAAAGAGCGGCCTTCGGAAGCAGTGGGCTGCCGCTCCTCTGGCGCGCCAACAGCTTTGCCGCGAATGCCGTCGCCTCCGGCGTCACGTCGCCGTCAAAGTCCAGCATCTCGTCGCGTTCGCCAGGCCACCAGGCTTGCTCCTGATCCTGTTTGGCGGCTTGTTCCACCAGCCCCGCCACCTCCACCGCACGCGTGTCCTTGACCGCGTCCAGCGCCAGACCGAGCATTGCCAGCCCGTAGGGCGATAGTCTCGATTTTCGTTCATACACCTGTTCGATATGTTTGCCAGGGTTCTGCTTCGCCAACGTGAGCGCGTAGACCATATACCCACGCAAATCCAGCTTCAGCGGCCTGCCCGTATCCAGGTTCTTCTCGATCCAGCCGGCCGCCTTCTCCATGTTGTATTCGTTCACGCGGATGCCGGCCGCTTTGGCCTGAACCAGCCCCGCCAGCACATAGGCCGTCATGAAAGGATGGCTCTCATCGGTCTCCCACCAGCCCCATCCGCCATCCTTGTGCTGGAACGCGTTCAGCCGCTCCATGCCGGCGTTGATCTTCTCGTGCAGCGACGGCTCATCCAGGTTCACTGGCAGCCCAAGCTCCTTCACCGCGCGCTTCACGGTGATGTTTGGCAGAAAGCTCGACATCGTCTGCTCCACGCAGCCGTAGGGGAACGATGTGAGGTATTCCACGGCGCTGAACAGCGACCCGGCGATCGACGGCGTCACCTCGATGCGCAGTGTCCGTGAGCCCGGATAGGCCGATGGCGGAAAGCTCATTTCCAAGGAAGCCGACTCGCCCGGCTTCAGCGATCCTCCGCGCGCCTCCGACAGTTTCACGCCGGGCAGGTTCACCGGAAGCTCCAGCTCCAGCGCGTCCGATTCCTCATTCGTCAGGGCCTTGCCTGTGATCACCACCTTTTTGACCTGCCGCGCCCGCACACGCCAGTCGCGTTTGCTTTCGCCGCGGCTCGGCACTTCGACCTCCCGGGCCGAACCCTCCAGCGCCTCCAGACCCTGGAGTTCCAGAGACACCTTCACCTTCTTCGGCGACGCCAGGTAGTTGTGCACAATCGCCGAGATCACCACCTCATCACCCTGCACGAAAAACCGTGGAACGGCCAGCCGCAGGATCAGATTCTTCCGCACCATGGTCTTCAGCACGCCGCTGCCGGCTCGCGTGTCGCGCGTGACCCCGCGCGCCGTCGCCCGCCACGTCGTCAGCGAATCGGGAAACTCCACTTTTGCCCGCGCTCGCCCCGATGCGTCCGTCACCAGGTTCGCGGACCAATAGGCGGTATCCGGAAACGCCTGCCGAACCTTCGGCAGCACCATGCGCTCCGGCTTCAGCTGAGCAAGCGCGGATCTGCCGGCGATCTCGTTCCTTGAAAAGGCCAAACTCATGGCCTCGACTCCCATTCCGCCGTGGAAATAATAGCTCAGCGAACTGTTCGTGTTCACCTGGTTCCACCGCCGGCCGAAAAAGTACTTCAGAATATCCTCCGCCGGATCGCGCCGGATTCCGTAGATCGCCTCGTCCACCACGCCCAGACTGAACTCCGCTCCGGCCACCGGCTGTCCTGTATGATCGGACACCTCCATCGTGTATTCGCCCGGCTGCCCCGGCTGATAATCCGGCTTGTCGGTGGACAGCTTCACCTTCAGCTCATGCTCCACCGGCGGAACTCTGATGTACCGCGTTTGCTGATGCAGCACGCCGTCATGCACGAAGGCGGCGTTCAGGATGATTCCGGGCTCGTCGCTTGCCCGCACAGGAACCTCATGTGTGAAACTCGATTCCTTCACTCTGATCACGCGCTGCTCGGTGACGTTTCTGCCTTCCACGGTCAGGTAAACCGCGGTATTCGGCCTCCCGGTCACGATCAGTACCCGCGCCGTCTGGCCCGCGCGGTAGGTCTTCTGATCCGGCGCCATCGTCAGCGTGCTCTGCCGGCTCCCCCCATCCACCCAATCCCCCGTCACCCAGATCCAACTTTGCCCCTCCACTTCACGCCCCTCCGGAGCCCGCGCCTTCACCTTCAACAGGTAGTTGCCTCCTTCCCTCGGAGTGGTGAAATTCACGTTGCCGATGCCATCAGTCCCCGTGGCGCCCTCCACCGCGTCCTGGAGGCTCATTTCCTGCCGCCGCCGGTAGCTGACCTTGTACAGTTCCGCCCGGAAGCGCGCCGCCACCGGACTGCCGTCCTGGCCGCGCGCCTCCACCCGGAATGACGCCTTCGCATCCGGCGAATAAACATAACGGTCCGCTATCGCGTGCAGCCGAAGACTGGCATAGCTGGCCACGAACCATCCGATACCGCTGACCTCGCGATTCCCGGCGTCCGTCACTCGCGCCTCCACCGAATAGAGATGATCGTGCTTCTCCTCCGACACAGGAGCAGGTATCGTAACCGTCAGCTTACCGTCCGCATCCAGTTCGCCTTCCTCCATCCCCACCTGGTCACGGCCCCAAAAAGATTGCTGCTCCGGGTCCTCCTCCCCGTCCTCCTCCTCCTGGTCCCAATAGCCCCAGTGGCGCTGCCGGTAGATCGCATACTTCACCTTCGCTTTGCTTACCGGCTCGCCGAAGTAGTAACGCGAATCGATCGTCGCCCGCATCATTTCTCCCTGGAGAATCCGCGGCTTCTCCGGCGTTACCTTCACCTCATACTCCGGCTTTTTGTAAGCCTCCACTTCAAAACTGCCGCTCATGTAGCTTTCGCCCGAGCGCACCTGAATCTGGTAGTAGCCGAGCGCCGCCGATGCGGCAAGCTCAAGCTCGCCATGTATTGTTCCGTTCAAGCTGGCCGTGTAGTTCTTCTCCAGCACGCGTTTGCCGCTGGAATCCTGGATGCTCACCTGGAGCCCCGCCCCGGCGGGAACCGTGTAGCCGCTATCGGTCAAGCGCCGGACAACGCCGCGGAACCGCACCTTGTGTCCGGGACGGTAAATCGGCCGGTCCGTATACACGTATCCTTTCCATTCCTCCCGGTCCTGGCGCAGGCTCCATTCCTCGATCGCGTTGACCGCCGTATCGTTGCCATGGCGCGCCACCACTCGCACCCCTCCGGAGACGGCCTCCGCCACCTTCATCTCCGCCATGCCGTCCTTATCCGAGCTGGACTCGCCGAGACTCCCGCCGAACTTCACAAGATTCACGGAAACGCCTTCCAGGGGCTCTCCCGTGCGGCGGTCCACCACGAAGTTCATCACTCGTCCGCCGCTGTTCTTGGTGATCATGACCATCCCGGTTACCAGCAGGATGGTGTACGCCTTGCGGTCCTTATGAACGGCCTCCACCAGGTACAAACCGCGGTCAGAAACCGGTACATCCACGGTGGCGTACTCCCAGCGGTTCTTCGCCGCGGGGCGGTGCTGAAAGCTCATCACCAATTGTTCGGAGTTCAGCAGCGGCGCCTGCGCGTAGCGTGTTTCCCGGCCCGGGGCGGGAGTGGGAGGCTCTGCCGGCCGCTGCGGAGCAAATAGATTCGCCATGGCCCGCCGGGGCGACTCAGTGAACTGGGTGCGAAGACCGCGCCGGATCGACGCACGCAACCCTCGCTTCCATCGCCGCAGCCATTCGATCATTGCAACTTCGCGGACCGCGGGCTGGCTGCGCTCGCCGAAATTGTGCGCATTCCGGAGCTGCTGGAAAAACTTTACGGGATCCTTGACGCGGTAGACGCGGAACTCCAGCAAGTCTACGTTGGAGCTGCTTAAGCTGATCTTCGGATTCTCGCCGGTCCCGAAAGTCGCCGAACTCGACAGGGAAAAAGAAGGCTCATTCTGGCTAACAACCGCCCCCGAAAAAGCCAGCAACGCCCCCATGCGTAACAGCGTCTTGTTAGTTGGCATGGCCTTGGTTATGGACGGTCGTGGGCTTTAATATGTTCCAGCGTCCAATGCCTAAAAAAGCGCGGTTCTCCCGCACCGGGCGCCAGCCCGGCTGCGGGTAGTTCAATAGCTCCTCTACAGTCAGCCGCTTCATCCTTCCTGGATCGTCCCCGTCCGGCCCGGTATGGTACACCACATACTCGCGGCGGTCCGGCTGTACCTGGCTCCGGCCCAGGTATATCATGCTGTGAAAGCTGGTCTGCTCGGCCGACCGCCGGAAGAACAGCATGTCGCCCGGCAGAGCGCGCCGCAGCTCGCGCCCCACCGGATGCGTGTTGTAGCGCCACAGCGTCTCGGCATCGGCGAATTGCAGGTACGATCCGTTCTTTAAATCCACGGCCCGGAAAGGACCCGGCTTTACCCGGAAAAGATCCGCTTCAAGCGGCGTGTGTGGGTAGTTGTACTTGGAAACCGGAGACAGCGCCGGCAGCACCGGCAACCTGGCCGCCTCGGCCCAATCCCCCCCGTGCTCCCGCAGCGCCTCCCGGTAGGCGTACCGGATCAGCGAGGAACAGTCCTTGATCTCCGCCGGCCGGCTTTTCGGAGCCATGAAAAACTGCACCTCGGCCAGGAACGTGAACCACCGCCGGAACGCCTCCTGATCCCGCTGCTCGTCCAATCTCAGGAAATCCGGCGTGCCGTCGCCGGCCAGATCTCCTTCGTCAAGCTTCAGCCGCAGCCGGGCCTCGACAGGAGGCCGCCCGTCAACCACCGCCTGCAAAGTGATGCTCCCCGTCTGCACTCCGCTTCGTACCTTTACCTTCCAGCCCACTTCCGCCCAAGAGATCCGCCCCAGCTTGACGCCAAGCGCGTTGCCCAATAAGGTTACCGTCGGCCTTTCCTTCTCCGGCCCGCTAACCGTGAGTACCGCCTCCTGATAACCATCGGCCACGATTTCCGCCGGCTCGACCTCAGCCGCCAGCCTCGCGCGAACCTTTTGAACAGACAGTGAGAACACCGCGCCCGCAACAGCGGCCACGATCAGGATCCCCGCAAGAATGTTGCGCCCAATCAATCGGTCGGAATTATATCGCGAAAAGCCTACTGCGTCTCGAACCCAACCACCCGCGAATCGGTCTGAAACTTCCGGTAGTTCTCCCACCAAGTCTCCGACTCTATCCGGAAGTTCTTCACCAGCGCCACCCGCGCTCCCCCGCGAATCCAGGCATGGCTCGGCATCCACAACTCCTCGCCCACGCGCCGCTGCTCAAACGTCATCCGTGTCCCCTTGTGCAGCCGCAGCAGCATCCATCCGAACGAAATCGTGTCGATCACATCCGCCTCCAGCTTCACCCACCGGTAGTCCTTCCGGGTAATCCACAGCTTCCCCCGCACGCGCGCCAGAATGCCGCCACGCCGTGACACGGGTTTAAAGCCGCGCTTCGGCTCAGCTTCGATGACCCAGCTATCGTGCCCATCTACGCCTTCCGTCCCGAGCAGCTTGAACTCGAACGCGTCGGCGATCTCCCGGATGAACTTCTTCTGATCCTCCAGCCGCTCCCGCAACTCCTTCTCTCGCTTCCTCCGGTCCGCCTCACTTTCCCGCGATCGCTTTCCCAACTCCTTGTCCATCTTCTTTTGTTCTTCGGACTCCTCCTTGGCGGGAAGCGGCTTGCCGTCCCGGGCCACCAGCCGCCGGTACGGCTGGCCATAGAGATTCGCGACGTCGTAGGTCTTGGACTCGGTGGATTTGACCTTGCCATCCTTGTCGAGTTGCTTCTCCAGCGTGCGTGTCAGGTATGTGTACTGCCGTGAAAGATCGATGTCGCTCTGGTTGCGGGGCACCGAACGGAGAACGATCTCCCGCGGATCTTCGGCCGCCAGGACCGCAGTGGACAACAGCCAGCCCGCGAAGAAAACAAGAGGGAGCCGCATTTCTCTGTGGCAGACGTGCCGGAAGTGGAAGAAGTTCCGCCTCCTTATGGATCCGGCCAGCGGTTCCGGCCCCTCGCATTACCCTCGTGTTGCCGCGTAACGTCCCTGCCTGCTTCAGCGTCCTTATCCATTCAGGCCCCCGTGGAACAGGCTCGCGATGCCTTTTTTCCGGCTGTCCGTCGTGATATATTCAGTATTCAAAGTCACGAAAACCGAACAACTTACGGCCAATTCAGGAGATTCGCTTGTTATTTCAAAAGTCGCTCGTCGTTGCGCTCTCAGCCGCGCTTGTTGTTTCCGCTCAGCAGCCCGCCTCTCAGCTTACCAGCCAGGCCCAAGGCTCTCTCAAAATCAACGCTATCCAAGGTGAAGGCGCCAAGAACAGCCTTCGTGCCCGGACAGGGGTCGCCCCGGCCGTAGAAGTCCGCGATGCCGACGATAAGCCTGTGGCCGGCGCCGAAGTCATCTTCCAGTTGCCGATGGTCGGCCCCAGCGGCGTCTTCAACGGCTGGCTGAAGTCGCAGACGGTGCGCACCGACGAAAATGGCGTCGCTGCCTCCTCCGGCTACGCGCCGAACTCCGAAGCCGGGCGCTTCAATATCAAAGTTACTGCTTCGACCGGCTCCCAAACCGGGTCTGCCGTGATCGCTCAGTCCAACGTGGAGGGCGACTCGTCGGCCTCCGGCGGCGGCAGAAGCGCATGGTGGAAGTATGTTGCCGTGATCGGCGGCGCCGCCGTCGCGGGCGGAGTCGTCGCCGCCACGCGGAACGGCAATGACACGGCTCCGGCGGCCTCGATACCCATCACCATTACCGCCGGCGCGGTCACCGTGGGCAACCCCCGCTAGTATCTCCGGAAAGGCACGAATCCCTATGCTTCGAAATACAGGCTTGGCGCTACTCACCCTGGCCGCCGTTTCCCTCCATGCACAATCGCTCAGCGGGCCGCTCTCGGGGATGCTGTTTGACTCCCAGACCAAGTCGATGCGCCTCATCGTCGGCGTGCCCGGCGCCGCATATCTCGGCCCGGAATCGGCGCCCTGCGATCTGGCTGCGGTCTCCCCGGACGGCGGCGCCGTTCTCGCGCTTTCCGCCGGCAGGCTCGCGCTATTGCGCACATCCGACCCGGGAGCGCCCGCCCGCCTGCTCGCTGACGATGGTGATGGCGCTCTCCGCATCGTATGGAACCATGACTCTTCCGCCGCCGCCATTGCCTTTCATCGCCGCATCGAACTCTGGCGCAACCTCAATCATGATCCGGAACGCCTCCCGCTTCACCTGCCAACCACAGATTCGCCCCTGTCCGGGTTAGCCGTGGATCCGTCCGGTCTCGGCGCCGCCGCCACCTTCGGCGGCAACCTCTATTACCTCGACGCCGAGCAGGCCCGCCTGCTAACCACGGTGGAAAAACCCGGTGGACTCGCCTTCTCAGGCAACACGCTGTACCTCGGCGACCGCGCCGCCTCACAGGTGCTCGCCATCGGCAACTTCCAATCCAGTCCGGAAGTCGCCCTCCTCGCTGCCGGGATCGAAGATCCCGTCGCGCTGAGCCTCTCTCCCGGCTCCCGTTCGCTGCTGGTCGCCGGCGCCGCTTCCAGGTCCCTCCTCTGGTTGAATCCAGAAAGCGGCGAAATCACGGCCCGGCTGGAACTGGATTTCCAGCCCTCGCGGCTCGACAGGTTCTCCGGTCAGAGGCCCTTATATCTGCTGAGCGACCGCGCCACAACCCTGGATCCCGTCCAAATTCTTGATGCCGGCAACGACCCGGCGGTCTATTTCATTCCCGCTGGCAACGCCAGCCAGGTGGAGGAGTAATTCGTGTTCCGCTTTCTTTCTTCCGCGCTCGTACCGGCTTTCGCCGCTCTTCTGATCTGCGCCTCCGCCAACGCGCAGCCGTTCTCTATCCGGGTGCAACTCCCCGATTCGGTCGCTGACGTAGCCGACGGCGGAACCGTCACCATACCCGCCAACGCAATCGGCCAGCCCGTCACCGCCAGCTTCTCCATCACGAATCTCACCACCACCACCACCACGGCCACGTTCAACTCCATGCAGCTCACCGGCTCCACTGACTTCACGCTGACCAGTGCTCCCGAGGCCCCGTTCAACGTCGTGCCCCGCGGCGTCTTTGGCTTGCAGATTACCTATCAGCCCACCACCAGCGCGCGGACCACGGCCCGGCTCGCATTGAATGTCACCGCCGGTCCAACCACCACCAACGTCGTGGTCAATCTGGTGGGTCTGGCGCCGGAGCTTGGCGTCAGCTACACTCCGCAAGGCGGCAACGCCCTCGTGGTTGCCCCCGGCGGCTCCCTGCTTCTTCCGGCAACCGCGATCGACGCGACCTCCAGCGCGAATGTGGTTGTCGCCAACCGCGGCACTTTCCAGACCACTATCCAAGGCGTCACCGTCACCGGAAACAACTTCGCGCTCGTCGCCGGGCCGCTCCCCGGCTCCGTGCTGGAAGCCGGCCGCGACGTCCGCTTCAATATCACATACACCGCCCGCACGCTGGACGCCGCTCGTGGCGCGCTGGTGCTGGATACCACCGCCGGACGGCTCAGCTTTGTGCTGGAAGCAACCGGCAGCGGGCCTCAGTTTGCCTATCAGGCCACCGGTGAGGATGGCTCCACCGCCGTTGTCCGCCCCGGCCAGGCGATTTCGCTCCCCGACACGCTTGTGAATGAGAAGAGCGCCGTTGTCGTTCGCGTGCGAAATGCCGGTAATGCAGAAGGGCGCATCAACGCCATCACGATTTCGGGAACCGGCTTCACGCTGAGCGAAGTCCCGCTGCTTCCGCTGAACGTTCCGGCCGGCGGAACCTTCGCCTTTACCGTCAATTTCGCGCCCACCACGCCCGGCCGCGCCATCGGCCGCCTTCGCGTCGGAGCCGATGATTTTGACCTTTCCGGAGCCGCTTTGGGCCCCTCACTTTCTTATTCCTTCGTCGCCGGCGGCATCTCTACCTCCGTCGCCGCCAATGGCACCGTGCTGTTCGCTCCGGCCGCCGTCGGCGCTTCCAGCTCGGCGCGCTTCGTGATCGCCAATACCGGCACCGCTCCGGCCTCGGTTACCACTATCGGCCTGTCGGCGGCATCCACGGTCTTCACCCTCTCCGGTGTCCCGGCGCTTCCGCTCAGCCTGGCGCCTGGAGCCTCCCGGAGCTTCGATATCACTTTCTCCCCGGCGGTTCAGGGAACCTCTACCGCCACGCTCCGCGTCGACAATCTTTCCTTCACCTTGTCCGGCGCCGGCAACGCGCCGCCGCCTCTGCCGGCCATCCGGTTTGAGGGCGCCGCCGGGGCCCAGCAGCCGCTGCAACAGCCCGCCGTCGGGCTCTCCCTCGCCTCGGCTTACCCGCTCGTCTTGAACGGTGTGCTGACACTCACCTTTAACTCCGCCGTCGGCGCCAACGATCCTTCCGTTCAGTTCTCCACCAGCGGACGCACCCTGGCCTTCTCCATCCCGGCCAACTCCACCCGCGCCATCTTCGCCAATAACGCGGATACGGTCCGCGTGCAGACCGGCAGTATAGCCGGCACCATCACGCTCACTCCGACGTTCAACACCGATGGCGGCATCAACTTGACCCCGGCCCCGGCGCCGGCCCTCAATCTTACGGTCGCAGCCGCAGCGCCGCGCATCGTGTCCCTCACCGTTTCCGCGCGCGGCGCCTCCACGATGACGCTACTGCTCAGCGGCTACGCTACCACACGCTCGATTACTCAGATTGAGCTGTCCTTCACACCGGTCTCCGGCGAGAACGTCTCCACCACGCGCATCACCCTGCCGGTCGAGTCCAGTTTCCTTGGCTGGTACCAAAGCCCCGCCGCCACACCTTTCGGAAGCCTGTTCACCGCCACGATCCCGCTCACCTTCGCCGGCGACGTCAAGAATGTTACCGGACCCGCGGACACGATCCAGTCGGTTTCCGCCACTTTGTCCAATGCGATGGGCGCCTCTCCGGCGTTGAGCGTGACACTGCGCTAGGCGGACAAAAACGCCCTCCGCCTTGACTTAAGGGCCGCCTCTGGATTAATGTATCGGTTCACGTTCCAGGCGGCCCTTGTCGGGTAGAACCGCCAAGTCGGGACCCTTGGGCCGCTCATGAACCTATGTTCGAAAATGACGCCAGCAGCTTAGCCGATCTTCTGCTGGATTCCACATTGCAAAGCGTGGATCGGGCCGAGGAGTTGGTGACCGGGGCCGCCCGGCAAATGGGTTTCGATGAGGAGGATCTTCACAAGGTGGGCATCGCGGTGCGCGAATCGATGGTCAACGCCGTCGCCCATGGCAACCGCTACAACACCCGCAAGAAGGTTCATCTTCAGGTTTGGAAGCAGAAGGATCGCTTAGTTGTCGACATCGCCGATGACGGGAATGGCTTTGAAGTAGTCACCGTGCCTGACCCCTTGGATAATTCCAATCTGCTCAAGCAATCCGGCCGCGGGCTGCTGATGATCCGCGCCTTCATGGATGAGTTTGTTGTGAGCAGGCGGGAGCCATCCGGCACCAGGGTGCGCATGGTCAAAATCCTGCCCCAGGCCGCCGAATGAAAGGTTTTTTGAAGTTATCTGACAAATGGAGGTTTCAAACCAGTGAGTGTTAAACTGACCACACGCCAAGTCGGCGACGTTACGGTGATCGATGCGGATGGCCGCATCACTCTTGGCGAGGGTTCCACCGCCTTCCGGGAGAAGATCAAGGAGCTGCTGGGGGCCAATAACAAGAAGATCCTCGTCAACATGGCCAACATCACATACATCGACAGTTCGGGAATCGGCGAATTGGTTTCCAGTTTCACCACCACCACCAACGCCGGCGGAGCCCTGAAACTGCTCAGCCTCGGCAAACGGGTGCAGGACCTGCTCCAGATCACCAAGCTCTACACCGTTTTTGAAACCTTCGACGACGAAGCCGCTGCCGTCCGCAGCTTTTCCTGAGGTCCTCGCCGGCTCCAGGGCCGGCTGTGCCAGGATGATTCCCGGAGAAGATGGAGGCCGTTTCCTCCACTTTCTTGTTGCCGGGGTCCCCGCCGGAGATGGAGTGGAGTAGCTTGACGAAGACGACGCTGGTTCTGGCCGTGGAAGAGCAGTTGATCCGCGACGCTCTGGCCTCTCTGCTTGACGGCGGCGGCTACGAAATCGTGGGCGCTTGCGGCGACGGCCTGGAGGCCCTGCGCATGGTACAGCGTTTGCGCCCGCAAGCAGCGGTATTCGATCTCGATCTCCCCAAGCTCCATACCATGGAGGTTCTGGCCAAGCTGCAGTCCCTCTACCTGGGTGTCCGGATGCTCGTTATTTCCGGCCACCGTGACCGCAAAACGGTGCTCGAGGTGCTTCGTTGCGGCGCCAGTGGCGTCGTGCTGCGTTCCGGACCGGCCCAGCATTTGTTTGAAGCGCTCTCGCAAATCCTCCGCGGGGGAATCTACATCACGCCCCTGCTGAATCTGGAGAAGATCTTTGTCACCGCCGGAATCGGCGGGGAATCGGATCCGCTCAGCCGGCTCAGCACCCGCGAGTATCAGGTGTTCTCCATGCTTGTCGAGGGCGTGCGGCCGAAAGAGATCGCCGCGCGGCTGGATCTCAGCCCGAAAACGGTGGACACCTATCGCGCCAGTCTCATGAAAAAGCTGAACATTCATGACGTGCCGGGCTTGGTGAAATTCGCCATGCGCCGCAGCCTCACCAGCTCCGCCTGACGCCCCTTATGGTAAGCTAACAGCTTGCGGCCCCCGTTGCCGCAGCCAGAGAGGTAACTCCCCCTTGGACAAATTCACACGCAAGGAACTGAAGGCCGACAAGTTTGCCGAGGAAGTCAGCCATTCGATCGAGTTCTTCACCACACACCGCCGCCAGAGCATCATCTACGGCGCCGCCGCGCTGGCTTTGATTCTGGCGATTGCGGGCGGTTACTACTATCGCCAGAGCCAGCACAAGGCCCGCCAGGAAGCTCTTGCACAGGCCCTCCGCGTTCATGAAGCGGTCGTCGGTCCGGGCAATCCCGATGATCCCCGCGCCAGTTTCCCCACCCGCGAAGCCAAGGATCTGGCCCAGCGGCAGGCCTTTCTTCTGGTAACCACCAGGTACCCCTCTTCGAACGAGGGCGCCACCGCCCACTTCCACCTCGGCCACTTGGCCAGCGAAAAGGGCAACCTGGCGGAGGCCGAAAAGCACTTCCGCGAAGCCGCCAAGAGGGGCGACAAGGTGATCGCCTCCACGGCAAACTACTCGCTGGCGCAAGTCCTGGTTGGCATGCACAAATATCAGGACGCCGAAAAGCTGCTGCGCGACCTCATCGCCAATCCCACCATTCTGGTGTCCAAGGAGCAGGCCACCATCGAGCTGGCCCGTCTCATCGCGCGAACCAAGCCGGCCGAGGCCCGCAAGATGCTCGAGCCGATGCAGCAGGATAAGAACCAAGTGGTTGTGCGCAACGCCGCCGCGGCGCTCGGCGAGCTGCCCTAATCGCCGCCTCCGGACATGAATGCTCCGCTTGGCAGGCTACGATTTCCTGTCGAAGCCAGCCGCGGTCGGCGCTATCCAGAACCGGCTCACCCCTACCGCAACGAATTCCAGCGCGACCGTGACCGCATAGTTCATGCCCGCGCCTTCCGCCGCCTGGAGGATAAGACACAGGTCTTCACCGCCGGCATCTCGGATCATTTCCGCAGCCGCCTCACACACACCATCGAGGTTGCCCAAATCGCCCGCACCACCGCTTGCGCTCTGGGGCTGGATGAGGATTTGACCGAGGCGCTCGCCCTGGCCCACGACTTCGGTCATCCGCCCTTTGCCCACGCCGGCGAAGAGGAACTGAACCGCCAGATGCAGCGGTTCGGGCAAGCCTTCGATCACAACCTGCACGCCCTCCGCCTGGTGGAGTCGTTCGAGAACCGCTACGCTCGCTTCCCGGGCTTGAATCTGACCTTCGAGGTGCGCGAAGGCATCGTCAAGCACTCCATGGATTTTCAGCCCGGCCAGTTTCCCGGCCTCGAAGAATACCTGCCTGGTCTGCGTCCGCCCTTGGAAGCCCAGCTCATTGATCTTGCCGACGAGATCGCCTATAACACGGCCGACTTGGACGACGGATTTTCGGCCGGACTGTTCACTATGGAGGATATCGCGGCCGAGATTGCTCACTACGCCGAGATCCGCGACATCGTGGAAACACAGTTTCCCGGCGCGCCGCTGGTGGTGCGGTTCCTGGAGGCGCTGCGCATGCTGATCGACCACCTGGTGACCGCGCTCATCGAGGGCACCGCGCGCGCAACGCTCGACTCCGGCGCCGGTGATCATGAAGCCCCCCGCCGCCATCCCGTCCGCCTCGCCTGCTTTCCCGCTCCCGCGCTGGAAACCAACCGCGCGCTGAAGCTATTCCTTCACCGCAGGCTGTACAACAGTCCGAAGCTTGTGGAAGAGCGCAAACGGAGCTGCCAGAGCGTGGCCGCGCTGTTCCAGTTCTTTCTCGACAACCCGGGCCGCATGCCGGCGCCCTACGATGACCTGGCCCGCCGCCAGCCGCTTCACCGTGTCGTTTGCGACTACATCGCCGGCATGACCGACGGCTTCTTCCTGCGCACGTGCCGTCAGTTCCTGAAACCCCTCTGCTAGGATGGTCTTTCACCGCCGCGCCGCACTCATCCATGGAAACCTGCCGCCTCTGCGAAATCAAAAGGCCCCGCCGATTCTGTCCCGCGCTTCATGGCGATATCTGTGGGCCCTGTTGCGGAGAGCAGCGCGAGGTTACCCTAGACTGCCCCCTTCACTGTGAGTACTTGCTGGAGGCCCGGCGGCGCGACAGGCTGCCTGATATCGACCCGCGTCAGTTTCCCCACCCCGATATTCGCGTGACCGAGCTTTTCCTTCGTGAAAACGGCGACTTGCTGGTATTCCTGGCCCGCTCTCTGCTGGAAGCCACCGTCACCACCCAAGGCGCATCCGACAACGACGTGCGGGAAACGCTGGAGGCGCTGGTCAAGACCTACCGTACCCTCGACACCGGCCTCGTCTACGAAACAAGGCCGTCCAATCCGTTTGCCGCCACAATTCAGGCCAAACTGCAGGCGGCCATGCAACATTACCGCGACCAGATCCTTCAGGCCTCCGGCATGCACAGCGTTCGCGACTCGCAAATCCTCGGCCTTCTCGTCTTCCTGCAACGCATGGAGATCCAGCACAACAACGGCCGCCGCCGTGGCCGGGCCTTCCTTAGTTTTCTTCTCGAACACTTCCCGGCTTCCCGTGAGACGCCTGGTCTGGTATCTCCTTAGCCGCCCCTCCTGCTCCTTTTTTCTAAACTGAAAGGAGGTTTATGGCCGCTCTGGACAACCCGTCCAAACAGATCCTCTGCGCCGTGCCCGGCGCGCCCGAGGCCAGTGGAGACGTGGAGACCGGGATAATCATCTTCGCGCATGGCTCTGCGATGGAGAGCGCCAATGTAGCCGTCCGCGAAGTTGCCATCCGTTTCGCCGCCGAAGGCGGTTATCCACTGGTCGAGCCGGCCTTCCTCGAACTCGGCCGGCCCGACCTCGCCGGCGCAGTCGGCAAGCTCGCCGCCCAAGGCGCGGAGCGGATCATCGTAGTTCCCTACTTCCTGACGCTCGGCAAGCACTTGCAGCGCGACCTGCCACGGCTGGTGAAGGAAGCCGCCGAACGGCACCCCGGCGTTGCCATCGAGACCACGCCGCCGCTTGATGGTCATCCTTCGCTGTCCACCATCCTCCTCGACAGAGTGCGTGAGGCTATGGACCCGTTACAATCAAGAGAATGAAATCGCGCGCGAAGCGGGCGCTGATCCTCGTCAGCGCGTGCCTTTTGGTCTTCTTTTCCGTCGCCCTCATCCTGACGCGCATCATTCCGGGACCGCACGGCCAGAAGGATTATCTCGTCATCGGCACGCTGGCCACTTTCGCCTCTCTCGTTGTTCTGTTCGTTGTCCTGCTCACCACCTACATCAAGGATCCCACCGTTTTCTTTAAGCGCCGCAAATCCTGAAAAACCCGTTCCGGCCTATAATGCCCGTATGAAACATGCGATCTCCCGACGTGACTTCGCGCTGGCGTCGCTGGGCGCTTCGGCCTCCGTCGCCCTCGCCCAAACCGCCCAGACCTCCTCCCGCGCCGATGCCTCGCGCCTCTCCATGCCTGGCCTCTTTCGCGGCCGTGTCGTCGCCGTCCACCACCCCGCCGACGCGGTGCCCGCCATGTTCGAGCGCGGCATGCGCGAATTGACGGGCGCGCCCGACAAGACCGCCGCCTGGAAGCTCTTCTTCGAGCCCGGCGATGTCGTCGGCATCAAACTCAACCCGGTCGGCATGCCCTACGTCATCAACCGCGCCGATGTGACCCGCGAGATCATCGCCGGACTGGAATCGGCCGGCGTCAAGCGCCGCGACATCGTCGTCTATGACCGCTACCGCGCCCAGTTCCTCAAGGCCGGTTTCGACAAGTTCCTTCCCCAAGGCGTCCGCTGGACCGCCGCCGCCGAAGATTACGAGAACATCCAGTTGGCTATGGAAGGCTACGATCCGGATCACTACATGGACATGGCGCTGGTGCAGCCCGGCCAGGTCCTGAACAGCCCCACCCACCGCCGCAGCTACGCCGCACGCTTCATTTCCAAAGAGGTCAACAAACTGATCAACGTGCCGCTGCTCAAGGATCACCAGTCAGCGGGCGTCACGCTCGCCCTCAAGAACCTCTCTCATGGTCTCGTGAACAACGTCCGGCGTTCCCATTCCTCCAACACGCTCAACGCCTGCGGCGCCTTCATCCCCGCCGTGGTCGCCATGCCCGTGATCCGCAACAAGACGGTACTCCACATCATGGAGGGAATCCTCGGCCTCTATCACGGCGGCCCGGGCTCCAACAACAGAAAGCAGTTTGTCTGGAATCACCACACCCTTTATTTCGCCACCGATCCGGTGGCGATGGACCGCGTCGGCTGGGACGAACTTGACCGCAAGCGCGTCTCCGTGGGCATGAAGAAGATCGCCGAGGACCTGCCGGACAGCTTCAGCACCTTCCTGCGCCGCCAGCCCGAGCATGTCGAGATCGCCGGCGCCATGGGCCTTGGCGAATGGGATGAAAAGAAGATCGAGCTGCGGAAGGTCAGCCTCTAGCGCTCATTCCTTGGCCGGTATCGTCAGCGCCCAGTCCTCGGGCACCTGCCCTTCCGGCAGCAGTTCGCCCTTGTCCAGGTAGCGGATGCGGGAAGCCGTGCGCGCCGCATGAGGATCGTGCGTCACCATCACGATCGTCTTGCCGAACTCCTTGTTCAGCCTTCCCAGCAGCGTCAGCACATCCTGCGCCGAGCCGGAATCCAGGTTCCCCGTCGGCTCATCGGCCAGGATCACGTCCGGGTCCGTCACAATCGCCCGCGCGATCGCCACGCGCTGCTCCTGTCCTCCGGACAGCTGCCGCGGCGCATGATGCAACCGGTCCGACAGCCCCACGACATCCAGCGCCTTCTTGGCGTGCTCAATCCGCTTGGACTTGCCGAGCTTGGTCAGCTTCAGCGGTAGCTCGACGTTTTCGAGCGCGGTCAGCACCGGAATCAGGTTGAAGCTCTGAAACACGAAGCCGATGTGCGCGTTGCGCCAGCGTGCCACCGCGCCTTCACTCAGCTTGCCGACGTCCTGGCCCATCACGAACACCTCTCCGCCGGTGGGCCGGTCCATGGCGGCGATCAGGTGCAGCAGCGTCGACTTGCCGGAGCCGGACGGGCCCATCAGCGCGACAAATTCCCCTTTTTGCACGTGCAGGTCGGCATTCTTCAGCGCCGGGATCTTGAATTGCGCCCGGCGGAACTCCTTGGTCAGATTCCTCGTCTCGATCACCCATTCACTCATTGGTCAGCCTCGCTTGCGTACCTTGTCTCCATCCTTCAGCTCCGGCGCCGGGCTCAGGATCAGCTCTTCTCCTCCGATCAGCCCCTCCTCAATCCGCATGCCTTGCGGCGTGATCCCCGCCGTCTTCACCGTCCGCTTCACCGCGCGTCCATCCAGCAACACAAATACCGCGTTGTCCCGCACTGCCGTGGAAGGCACAAAGATCAGCCCCGGCGCGCCCACCGCGCTGGATCTCTGGCTTTCTTCGGCCACAAACGCGACGCTCGCGTTCATCTCCGGCCGCAGGTAGGAATCCGGATTATGAACCTTCACCTTCACCTGCACCGTCGCCTTCTGCCGGTTCGCTTCCGGGCTCATCTCATCGATCACCCCGTCATAGCGCCGGTCCGGATACGCATCGGTGGTCACCACTCCCTTTTGGGTTGGGCTCAGCCGCGCAAAGTCGTTCTGATTAATGTCCAGCTCCACCTGAAGATCGTTCAGATCGGCCAGCGACACCACGTAGCCCTTGGCGCCGCGTTCCCCCACAAAGCTCGTGGTGACAAACTCGCCCACCTCCACCACGCGCTCCAGGATCGTGCCGGTGACCGGTGCGCGGATGACCGTGTTTTCCAATTGCGTCTCGTAAAAGGCCAGCTGCCCCTTGGCCTGCTGAATCTGTCCGCGCACCTGGTCGATCACTTCCTTGCGCGGGCCGATCCTCACCAGCTCGAAACTCTTTTCCAGCGAATTCACACGCGCCAGCTGACCATCGTGGCGCGCCTTGGCGTCGTCATAGGCCTGGATCGACATCACCTTTTCATCGGTGAGCTTCTTCACGCGCTCCAGATTCACCTTCGCATTGGCAAGATCCGCGCGCGCCTGCTCCAGATTCGCCTTCGCGACGGCGATCTCCTCCGGCCTTGAACCGTTCAGCAACTCCTCAAGGCGAGCCTCAAGCGCCGCCAGGTTGCCCTTGGACTGTTGCAGCTGCGCGCGGTATTCGTCGTCTTCCAGCCGCACAATCACCTGGCCCTTGCCGACCCGGTCGCCTTTCTCGACGCCGATCCATGCCACCTTGCCCACCACTTTCGAGGCCAGTTGAATCTTGTGGTGCGCGATGATGTATCCCGTGGCGTTCAGGATCACCGGCCCGGCGCTCGCCACCTGTTCCGCCGTCACCCGAACCGTCTCCACTTCCACCGCCGCGTTCACACGCTGATAGACCGTCACGAAAAGCCCCAGCAACACGAACAGAAGAATGCCGCCTAAAATCCACCTCACCGCCCAGCGTGATGGCTCTCCGGCGTTCTTCTCGGACTTATCTATGCGCAGGCCGCTGAGATCCTTGTCCATTCACCTTACCCTTGCCGCAGCGCCACCAGAATCTGCTTGCGCGCCGCCGAACCGGCCGGGAACAGGCCGCCGGTGGCGCCCATGATCAGCGAGAAGAGCAAACCCACCATCATGATCTGCGGCGTAATCTCGAACTGAAACGAGATTTCGCTGAACGTGACGAAGCTCCCGATCGCGGTCTGCATATTGTTCAAAGGCAGAACCAGCAGGCAGCCAAGCAGGCCCCCGAGCAGCGACAGCAGCAGCGACTCGATAAAAAAGCTGGTCAGTATACCCAACCGCGAAAACCCCAGCACGCGCAGCGTCCCGATCTCGGCCGCCCGCCGGGCGACCGCGGCATACATCGTGTTCATCGCCGCGAAGCTGGATCCAATGGCCATGATCACCGCCACGAAGGTTCCCACGATCTGAATCGGCGCCGCCGAGCTGGTTTGCGCCTCGTAATAGGCCTTCTCCGCTTGCGCGTCGAGATTCAGTCCCCGGTCGCTCGACAACTCGTTCATCAGTGCCTGCATCGAGACCTGATCGGCCGCCCGCACCAGAATCGAGCTGAGCGCGCTCTGCCGGCCCTGGTCGGCCGCCAGCTGATTGAGGTCGACAAACATCTCGCTGCTGGCCGCCGAGCGGCCCGCATCCACCACTCCCACAACTTCCCAATAGCCTCGCCCGAATTCGATCTTCCGCCCCATCCGCGCCATCGGGTACCGCTCCGCGATGCCACGCCCGACGACGATCTCGCGCTGCCCCGTGCGGAACATCCGTCCTTCCACCAGCCGGGCATCCTCGCGCATCGCCATTCCCACCGCCGTCAGCCCTCTTACGGTTATGTTGATGCCCGCCGGGTTCTCTGGGCTTTCCAATACCACTACCGTAATCAACTCCTGCGACACCCTCGGCTCGCCTTGGGCGTTCTTCGCGATCCCCGGCTTGGCCTTCACCGTTTGGAACTGCTCCGGCGTGGTGATGGAATTCAACTCCGCGGTGGAACCTTTCCGCGTCACCAGCACATGCAGCGGATGCGCGCTTGCCTGTAAAGAGGTGCGCAGCCCCTGCACAAGAGCCGCCACGCTGAGCAGCACCGCCACGGTGAGGGCAATCCCCAACGCCGTCATTACCGTCGTCGTCTTCCGCACGGTCAGATTCCGCAAATTGTAGGTGAGAGGTATTTTCATTGCCTTTTTCCGCGGGCTCTCAATCGGTAAACCGCAGCGCCTCCACGATCGGACGGCGTGATGCGTTATAGGCCGGCACAACGCAGCTGAGAATGCCGATTGCCGCGGCCACGCCCATCGCAATCAGCGCCACCGGCGGCGGAACCGTGATCCGGCTCATGTCGGTGAACATCGACGGCGACTCGCGCAGCACGGCGCACAGCCCATACGCCAGCCCCAGCCCGATCCCTCCGCCCAAAATCGACATCGCCACCGATTCGCCCATGAGCAAACCCATCACCGCGCCGGGCGTGTAGCCCAGCGTCTTGAGGATCCCCACTTCGCGCACCCGCTCCCGCACCGACATCGCCATCGTGTTTCCCGCCACCAGCAGGATCGTAAACGTCACCGCTCCGCAAATCAGCAGCAGGAACGCCTTCACATTGCCGAGGAAGGCGATAAAGCTGAGCTCGAATGCCTTCTCCGTCTCCGTTTTGGTTTGCAGCGGCGCGTTACGGAACATATCGTCGATTGCCTTGGCCACCATCCCGGCATCCTCCACCCGCTCTAGCCGGACGCTGAAAGTTCCCACATGGTCCATCTGGCCCTGGGAGAGGCTCTCGTTCAAGTACTTGAAGTGGAAAAACATGTTCTCGTTGTCCCGGTCGGCATCATAAATGCCCCGCACGGTGAGTTGTAGCTTGACGGGAAATATGTCCCCTGCCAGCACCACCCGCATTCCCGGTCTCATGTTGTGCCGCGCGGCGGTCTTCCGTCCCACGATGCAAGCGGTCTGCTCGGACAGAAATGCCTTCCACTGATCTTCGGACATCTTGTATTCCGGAAAGTTGGTGGAGAGTTTCTCCGGATCCACCGCGAACCGCGCGAAGAAATTCGCCGGGTCCCGCGCATCCTTATACGTGCCCCCGAACCACTGAAACACCATCACGTCCTTCACGCCGTTCACTCCCGCGATGCGCTGCTTGTAACTCAACGGAAGCGGATTAGCCAGCGACACCCGGTTGCGCACAATCAGCCGCAGCGCCTGTTCCTCCGGGGCTTCACTGTGGAAAAAGGAATGGTACAGCGCCATCAGCACCCCCAGCAGGCACAGCGATACCGCGATGCTGAGTATGGTCAGCACACTGCGGCGCTTGTTCCGAAGGCTATTCTTGAAGATAAGAGACAAGTGGCGCGACATGGGAACTACTCACATTTTACGCCACCACTCGAAAATAAGTTCCCGCAACGGATGAAAGGCGCCTAATATGGACGAATCGCCCGCAGCCGCCGACGAACGGTTCATGCAGGAAGCCCTTGCCCAGGCGCGGCAGGCCGAGCGCGCCGGCGAAGTGCCTGTCGGGGCCGTACTTGTGCACGGCGGGGGCACTGTGGCCCGGGGATTCAACTGCCCGGTTTCCTCCGGCGATCCCACCGCTCACGCCGAAATCCTCGCCCTCCGCCGCGCCGCGGCCGCGCTGGGCAACTACCGACTGGAATACACAACATTGTACGTGACGCTTGAGCCTTGCATCATGTGCGCCGGCGCTCTGGTCCATGCCCGCATCAGCCGCCTCGTCTTCGGCGCGCGCGACCTGCGCTTCGGCGGCGTCCGCTCCAAGTTCCGCCTGGCCGACCACGAACTGCTCAATCACCGCATCGAGATCGCCGAAGGCGTGTTGGCGCCGGAATGCCTGGAACTGCTCCAGCGCTTCTTCAGGAACCGCCGGGAGTCCGCTCATCCTTGACCGCCACGGCGTCCAGGCGCCGGTACCACGATCCTGTTTCTCCCTCCACCGCCAACGTGTATCGGCTCTCCAGCAGCTTCGCGATGCGCGGGCTCCGCGACAACACCAGCCCGGCGTACTCCGGCGTGAGGACTATCGTCGAGGGCGCATGAGCTTCCCATTGATCCGCCAGATCCGCCCACTGTTGGTCGACATAATTCTCCGGCGACCAGCTTTGCAGTGGAACCGCCTGCTTCGCGTTTGCGCGGAAGATCACTACCGGATCGCCGGCACACACCATCTGCCGGACCGGCGGGCCGAACCGTGCCAAGTCCCGTTCGACCGCTCCGTAAAGCGGGCTTTGCACTTGCTGAAACCGGCGGATGGACGCCGCATCGCCGGCTAAGACCTTCAGACTCCATCCTGCCGTCTTCCCTCGCAGCTTGGCTAGTGCAGGCGTGAGCAGCACAAGAAACGCCGCTATGGCAACAGCCGGATGCAGCTTCATCCGGGAGGTAAGCGACACCAGCCCGAACGAGGCCAAAATCCCGACCGGGGCAAACAGCAGCAGGAAGTGGTAACTCCACCACGAGCGTGTTTGCACAACGATGATCACCGCCGCCAGGACCAGCCAGACCGCCATCATCCGAGGCAGCAACCGCTTTTCGCGCCCCCGCAGAACGGCCCATAGGGGCAACATCGCCGCGGCGATCCAAGCCTGTTCATTGACCACCCACCACCCGGTGCTCTCAAGCAAAAGCCGCAGCGGCTGGCGCGTCAGTTCCGTCACATACCTGCCCGGATAGATGAGGCAGGTCCACAGCGCTTCGCGCAGCGTTCCCTCGGAGTAAAAAGGAGCAAGCATCGCCACGGTCATCAGGCTGAAGCCCGCCGCCAACGGCCACATCCGCCGCAGCGTACGCGTTTTTAGCAGGTAGAGCAAACCAAACCCAGCCGGAATCAGGATCAGCACCGGCTTGGACCAGAACAGCACGCCGCTACTGGCGCCGGCCAGCGCCAGCCAGCGCGCGCCGCCAGCGTCCGCCGCCTCCCCAAAAAAAACGGCTGCCAGCAGCAGGAAGGGGTACACCAGCCCCTCCAGTTGCGTCATCATGTTGATCTGTCCCACCGCGTAATAAACCCACACCGAAAGCAGCGCCGCCAGCGGCCCGAGCAGTGGATGGCCGCCATGCTTCTTCAGCGTGCAGGCGATCGCCACCGCGCCGAACAAGTGGAACAGCAGTTCGAACAGATGCAATCCGCGCTCGGTGGAACCGAACAGCATCGCACCGGCACGGTAGAAATAGAAAATCCCGGGCGGCTTCAAGTCCCAGAAATCCTTATACAGCAGCCCCACCGAGTCCAGTTTCTGCACCCCGACCATGAACAGCGCCTGGTCGCCATAAAGCGGATAATCCAGTGTCATCAATCCGGTAGCCAGGATGAGTGCCAAAACCGCAAGCAGGGCACACCGGAAGATCCTGTTGCTGTGCACGGGAGACACACTTGCAATGTTATGGGAGAACCTGCGGGGGCAGTATCCGCCGGCAGGACCAATCGTGTGGTCCTTGCGGCCTAGTACCAGGGCACTTTTAGGTAGTTTGAACCCGTCCCTTGGCGCTATGATGTAGACAATCATGTGGGGAACTCTGCGTTTACCTCTCTGGCTGGCTGCTTTAGCCCTGCTGGCGCAGGACACCTCCGCCGTTTTGGAAGAGCTCAAGCGCGACTGCAGCGGCTGCCACGGCCAGGGGCAAGTGCTCTCCAAGCTCGACATGCGCACGCGCGAGGGTTTGCTTGCCGGCGGTGCTCGCGGACCGGCGATCCTTCCCGGCCGCGGAGCCGGCAGCCTTCTGGTCAAGGCGCTGGAAGGCAACGGCGTTCCGCAGATGCCCCCGGGTACAAAGCCCCGGCCTGATCTTGTCGCGCGGGTCCGCGCCTGGATCGATAGCGGGGCGCCGTGGAGCGAATCAAACAAGTGGGGCAACTACAACCCCGAGGACCTCTGGGCATTTCAGCCACGGAAGCGAGCACTCAAGGGCGGCGTGGATGAGTTCATCCAGCGGAAACTCGCCCGGCGCGGGCTCCAGGCCGCGCCCCGCGCCGGCCGGCGAACCTTGATTCGAAGGGCGGCGATCGACCTGACTGGACTTCCCCCAACGGCTGAGGAAGTCGACGCTTTTCTCAACGACCGTTCTCCCGGCGCCTGGGCGAATCTAATCGACCGTCTGCTCGCATCCCCTCGCTACGGCGAGCGTTGGGGACGCCACTGGCTGGACGTGGTCCGCTACGCCGACACCAACGGCTACTCGAACGATTTCGAGCGGCCCAACGCCTGGCGCTACCGCGACTACGTCATCCGCAGCTTCAACCAGGACAAGCCCTACAACCGCTTCATCAAGGAGCAGGTGGCCGGCGACGAGCTCTATCCCAAAGACCCCGATGCCCTCATTGCCACCGGGTTCCTCCGCTCCGGCCCCTGGGAACATACCGGCATGAGCGTCGAGGCCGTTACACGCCAGATGTTCCTCGACGATGTCACCCACGCCACCGCCGCCACATTCCTCGGCCTCACCCTCGGCTGCGCGAAGTGCCACGACCACAAATTCGATCCCATCCCCACGCGCGACTACTACCGCATGCAGGCCGTTTTCTCAACCACCGAGTTCGCACGGCCAAAACTCGGCTTCCTGCCAACGGAAAACACCGCCGGGCTTGACCAGGCTCGCATGCGGATGCAGACGGTCGCCGAGGCAACCCGCGAAAAGCTGCAAAAGTTCGATGAAATCGCCAAGCACAACGCCATGCGCAAGCACGGTGTGAGCCGGCCGGAGGATCTGCCAAAGGATGTCCTGGCCAAGGCCATCCGTGAGAAAGAAGGCATCACGCCGGATGAATATGAAGAGCTGAAGCTCTATCAAAAGCATGGCCAACTTTACCGCGAATCGCTCGACCGTTTTGAGGCCAAGGCGTTTGCCGTTTCCAGCGGCCCTTTGGACGGCGCAACCGATGGCGGCCCCAATCTCCGCTATCCCAAGCGCGCCGAATACAAGCCGCCGGAGGTTCACATCCTCACCGGCGGCAACATGCAATCTCCCGGCGAACGTGTGGAACCCGGGCTTCTCAGCGCTGTCGCCCGATACTCGAATCTGCCGGAGCCCGAGGTGCCCGCCACTGTGGCAGGCCGCCGCTCCGCGCTGGCCAACTGGATCGTGGATCCGAAAAACCCGCTCACGGCGCGCGTGATGGTGAATCGTACCTGGCAGTATCACTTCGGATCCGGCCTGGCGCGCGATGCGAACAACTTCGGCAAAATGGGCGCCAAGCCGTCTCATCCGGAACTGCTCGACTGGCTGGCCGATCGTTTTATCGAAAGCGGCTGGAGCGTCAAGGCGCTTCACCGTCTGATCATGCTGAGCGAAACTTACCAGCGTTCGAGCGGCCATCCCTCACACCATCTCGTGATGGAGAAGGACCCGGACAACAAGCTGCTTGCTTTTTACCCGCCGCGCCGCGTGGAGGCCGAAGTGCTCCGCGACAGCATCCTCGCGGTGGCCGGTGAATTGAGCCTCGAAGCAGGCGGCCCGGGCGTCTTTCCCGAGATGAATGAAGACGTCGCCCGGCAGCCGCGTCACGCGATGGGTTCGCTTCAGCCAGCCTACCGCCCCTCGACGGAAAAGCGCCAACGCAACCGCCGCACCATATACACGTTCCAGCAGCGCAGCCTCGTCGATCCGATGCTTGCAGTCTTCAACAGCCCCAACCTCGACATGAGCTGTGAACGGCGTGAAGCGAGCACCGTGCCGTCACAAGCATTCTCCCTGTTCAACAGCCAGTTCGCGCACGACATGGCGCTGGCTCTGGCCGATCGTGTTACTAGGAGTGGAGCCGCGTCGCCTGTTCGATCACTTTTCCGCCGGGTTTATGCGCGCGAGCCTTCCCACGACGAGTTGCGTGTCGCACAGCAGCACCTCGCCAGGATGACCCAGCAACACCAGGCAGCTCCCGCGGCGCCGCGCCCGAAGCCCGAGCCCGTGGTCCACACCATCACCTCCGAACTCACCGGGCAAGCCTTCCGGTTCGTGCAGGAAAACGAACCGGGCAACTACGAACACAACCTGCATCCGAGCGAAGCCGACCCGTCGACGCGCGCGCTGGCCGATCTCGCCCTCGTGCTGATCAATTCCAGCGAGTTTGTCTATGTCTACTGACCGCAAGCCACGAATGCTGTTCGCCACGCCTTCCCGCCGCGAGTTCCTCTACAACGCAGGCATGGGGCTGGGAACCGTGGCTCTTTCCGCCATCGTGGCCCAGCAGCAGGCCCGCGCCGGTGTGCTGTCGCCCAAGCCGCCTCATCATGCCGCCAAGGCCAGGCACTGCATCTTTTTGCTGATGGAAGGCGGCCCCAGCCACATTGATACCTTCGATCCCAAACCCAAGCTCACCTCGCTCCACATGACCAAGTTCCAGAAGGAACGCAACAAGTTCGAAGCCAACATGAACACCGGCGAGCGTTACTACGTCCGCAGCCCGTTCGAGTTCCGCCGCGCCGGCAAGCTGGGGATCGAGATCAACGCGCTGCTTAACCAGTTCACCCGAGTCGTTGACGATGTCTGCTTCTTTCGCGGGCTGCAGGCGGAAAGCGTCAATCATCCCACCGCGATGTATCACCTGAACTGCGGCAACCAGTTCGGCGGCGACCCCGCCGTCGGCGCCTGGGTCAGCTACGGGCTCGGCACCGAAAATGAAAACCTGCCCGCCTTTGTCGTGCTGCCCGATGTCGCCTATCCCCAGGGCGGCGCCGCTAACTGGGGCAACGGCTTCCTTCCTGCTCACTATCAAGGCACACCGCTCAGGCCTGAAGGCGCCCCGATTCTCGACATGACTCCTCCAACCGGTGTCAGCAACCAGCGCCAGGCTGCCAACCTGGAATTGCTCAAGCTAATGGAGCGCATGCATAGCGACCGTCATCCCGAACATGCCGAGCTGGCTGCGCGCATCGAAAGTTACGAACTGGCCTTCCGGATGCAGGCCGAGATGCCGCGCGTGATCGATATCGGCAAGGAGACCGAAGCCACCAAGGCGATGTACGGCATCGGCGGGCCCGACAAGGACGCCGACGCGCTGGGCCGCCGTTGCCTTCTTGCCCGCCGGCTGGTCGAGGCCGGTGTCCGTTTTGTCCAGGTCATCGCCATGGGATGGGATTCCCACGACTATATCGAAAAGGCGCACGGCTCGCGCTTGCGCGCCATCGACAAGCCCATCTCCGCTCTCCTGATGGATCTCAAGCGCACCGGACTGCTGGAGGAAACACTGGTGGTCTGGGCCGGCGAGTTCGGCCGCAGCCCCGATAACGGCATCCGCCGCGGTGGGGAAGTCTGGGGCCGTGATCATAACGCCCACGCCATGCCCGTCTGGCTTGCCGGAGCCGGCGTCAAGTGCGGCACGATTATCGGCGCCACCGATGAAGTCGGAGGCTGCGCGGTGGAAGCCGTCCACCCGCTCAAGGATTTCCACGTGACGCTGCTTCACCTGCTCGGACTCGACGACAACAGGCTGCGTTATTTCCATGCCGGGCGCGAGAAACAGCTCAGCCAGGTCGGTGGTCAGCTAATCCGCGAGTTGCTCGCTTAGGGGGGCGTCAGCCAGCGTTTCCCTTGCCGCCTCGGCCGTGTTGCAGTGAATCGTCACCGTGTCCTCGGTCCGCATCGCGTAGCCGCCCGCTAGCGTGATCGCCACGGGGATCTTCAGCTTCAACGAGCTCTCCAATACGATCCGGTCCCTTTGCTTGAGCCCCTCCATTGTCAACGCCAGCCCGCCCAGCTGATCCTCCATATAGGGATCGGCGCCGGCGATGTAGAAGACAATGTCGGGCCGGAACCCGGGAATCGCCACGCGGCAAACGTCCGCCAGCTTCGCAAGGTACTCCGCATCGCCGGTCCCGTCGGCAAGGTGAATGTCGATGCTCGACGGCGGCTTCTCGTTCGGATAATTGTTGTACTGGTGGAGCGAGATCGTCGAGACGCTTTCGTCCGCTGCGAAGATCGCCGCCGTTCCATTGCCGTGATGCACGTCGCAATCAATCACCATCGCGCGCACGATCCGCTTGTCGCGCTGCATCGAGCGTATCGCTACCGCCACGTCGTGAATCGCGCAAAAGCCTTCCCCATGGCCCGGAAACGCGTGGTGGAACCCGCCGCCGATGTTGAACCCAACCCCGTCGCGTAGTGCGCTCTCCCCGGCCAGCCTTGTCCCGCCCGCCGCATGGAAGAATGCCTGTACCATCTGCCGCGAGTAGGGAATCTCCAGCCGGATCACCTCTTCGTAGCTCAGCGTCCCGTTCTTCAGCCGCTGCAGCCAGCCGCGGTCGTGCACCAGCAGCATGTCATCATCCGGTGCCGGCTCCGGCGAATCGAAATCCTCCTCCCCCGCGAAGCCTGTTTCCAGCAGCCGCCGCCGGATCAGCTTGTATTTGATCGCGGGAAAGACATGCTCGCCCGGATTCAGGTCGTACTTGTCGCTGTAGATGAGCCGGAACCGTTTCACGAGCCTTCGACAGACTGCAGCGCCGTCACCAGCGCGACGCCGTAGATATCGCTCGCCGAACAGCCGCGCGAAAGGTCATTGGCCGGCTTGGCCAGCCCTTGTAGAAACGGTCCGAATGCCGCCGCGCCTCCCAGCCGCTCCACCAGCTTGTAGCCGATATTCGCCGCATTCAGGTCGGGGAAGATTAGCGTGTTCGCACGGCCCGCCACTGTCGAGCCGGGAGCCTTGCTTTGCCCTACCGATGCCACCAATGCCGCGTCGGCCTGCAATTCCCCGTCCACATGCAGCCCCGGCTGCCGCGCCCGCACGATCCGCAGCGCCTCCACAATCCGGTCCACCTCTTTGTGCCGCGCACTTCCTTTGGTGGAGAAGCTCAGCATCGCCACCACCGGCTCAATCCCCAGCAGCGCGCGAACGCTGCCCGCCGTCGCCAGCGCGATTTCGGCTAGTTCCACCGAGGTCGGCTCCACAACCATTGCCGTGTCGGCAAGCGCCAGCTGCCCGTGGTGCCCGTAGGAACGCTCCCGCGAACACAGGATCATGATCGTCGACACCGTTCTCACCTTCGCCGGCGTCCCGATGCAGTGCAGCGCCGCACGAACCGTCTCCGCTGTGGAGTTCGACGCGCCGCCCACGAATCCGTCCGCGTCGCCCGCCGCCACCATCAACGCCGCGTAGTAGAGCGGCCGCGCCGCAACCTGCCGCGCCTCCGTTTGTGTCACCCCCTTCGCCCGCCGCCGCTCGAAATAGAGCGCCCCATAGGAATCCGTCTTCGAGCACTTTGCCGGATCGATTACCTCAACTCCGCCCGGCGGACCTCCCACCAGAATCGGATGCACCAATCCTTCGCCCCCAAGCCGCTCGGCGGCTTCCCGCACACGAGGATCCGCCCCTTCTGGAAATACGATGCGCTTTTTCGGTTTGAGTCCGCGAACACGCCGTGCCTGTTCCTCCAGGAACTCCACGGCCGATTCTGGCAATGACATAGAAACAGTTCATTGTACCGTTCCAGGCCCCGGCAGGATGGTATAGACTATACGGGTTCCGTACATAAGGAGACCTGGAATGTACTGCCACCATTGCGGTGCGGCTGTTGACAACAACGCCAAGTTCTGTCCGGCTTGCGGAAAGACACTCAATGCGGGAGCTTCCGGTGGGCCGCCGCCTCTGCCGGCCGCGCCGGTTCCCTTCACTCCTCCGGAGCGCGTCGAGGTCAGAGTCTGGCACTGGATCGACGAAGGCTGGAAGATCGTCAAACAGGACATGGGCAACTTCGCCCTGATGACCATCGTCATGGTGCTGCTCTCCGGCATGGTGCCGCTCATTCTGCAAGGCGCGATGGTTGCCGGCTTCCACATCGTCGTGATGCGCAAGATGCTGGTAGGCAGAGTCGAGTTCGGCGACCTGTTCAAAGGCTTCAATGATTTCGTCCCCTGCCTGGTGGCCAGCCTGCTGATCTCCCTTTTCACCTTTCTCGGCATATTGGCTTGCATCATCCCCGGTCTCGTCATAGCCGCGATGTACTTCTTCACGTATCTGTTCATCGTCGACCGGAAGATGGACTTCTGGCCCGCCATGCAGGCCTCCCATGAGCTCGTCAAGAAGGACTACGTCGGCTTCACTCTCCTGCTCCTCGCCTTCATTCCCTTGCATCTGCTGGGCGCGCTGGCCTGTCTGGTGGGACTGCTTTGGACCGTGCCGGTGCAATATGCCGCCATCACGGTCGCCTATAAGGAGCTGGTTGGCTTTGCTTCGCCGAGAGTGGATTGAAGCGGCGGCGGCGGCCACCGCCCTCGCCTTCTTCCGGTTTTATGACGCGCCGGCGGAGCCCGCCTTCCGTGCCTGCGGCTTCCACTGGCTCACTTCACTGGAGTGCCCCCTGTGCGGCCTCACTCGCGGTTTGTGCGCGGCGGCCAAGGGGCAGGGGAGCCTTGCACTCCAGTTCCACGCGTTCAGTCCCCTTGTCCTGGCGGCCATCCTGTTGTGGCCTGCTTCGAGATTGGCCGGCCTCGCCGTGCCACGCTTCCCCTGGCTCACCGCGGCGCTTGTGATGGCCCTTTTTGGCGCTCTGCGGCTCGCCCTGCGTACGCTATAATTCCACTGATATGAGAAAGAAAGTTACGGTTGTTGGCGCAGGCAATGTCGGCGCCAACGTCGCCCTCCGAGTGGCCGATAAAGAACTCGCCGATGTCGTTCTCGTCGATGTTGTCGAAGGCGTGCCACAGGGCAAGGGGCTCGATCTGCTCCAGTCCGGTCCCGTCGAAGGCTACGACGTCCAGATCACCGGCGCCAACGATTACGAGCCCACCGCCAATTCCGATATCGTCGTCGTCACCGCCGGCTTCCCCCGCAAACCCGGCATGAGCCGTGATGACCTGCTCATCGCCAATCACGAAATCGTCTCGGCCTCCGCGCAGCAGGCGGCCAACTACTCGCCCAACGCCATCCTCATCCTCGTCACCAATCCGCTGGATGCCATGTGCTGGTCCGCCTACAAAGTGACCGGTTTCTCCAAGAACCGCGTCATCGGCATGGCCGGCGTGCTCGACACTGCCCGCTACCGCACTTTCCTGGGGCAGGAACTTCGAGTTTCGGTCGAGAACATCTCCGCCATGGTCCTCGGCGGCCACGGCGACACCATGGTGCCGCTCGTCAGGCTCACCAGCGTCTCCGGCATCCCGCTGACCGAGCTGCTGCCCAAGGACCGCATCGATCAGATCGTCGATCGCACCCGCAACGGCGGTGCGGAAATCGTCAGGCACTTGAAAACCGGCAGCGCCTATTACGCCCCATCCGCGGCCACCGTGGAAATGGTCGAATCCATTTTGAAGGACAAAAAGAAGGTCCTGCCTTGCGCCGCCCTGCTGGAAGGCGAATATGGCGTCAACGGACTCTTCGTCGGCGTCCCCGTGAAGCTCGGCTCGCGCGGGATCGAGAAGATCTATGAGTTGCAGTTGACCTCGGAGGAAAAGGCGATGCTCGAAAAGAGCACTGCTGCAGTCAAGGAGTTGGTTGAGGTTCTAGAAAAGAAGATGGCGGGCAACTAGCGCCGCCGAGGGAGAAGATTGCCGTGGATCAACAAACCGTGCAGATCGTAAGCGCAGTGTTGGCGGTTCTATGCGTCGTGATTATCATCATGCGCAGGAAGAAGAAGCCGAAGTCGGACGGAGATGACTTCTAGCCCCAAACGAGCGGAATCCCCACCTTCACTCGATCCCAAACATTGCTGTTTCCGCCTCCGCGTCGGCCGTTCGCCGATCGAAGGGTGGGGTGTATACGCCGAGGAACCGATCCCCGCCAATCGCAAAGTGATCGAATATACCGGTGAGCGGATCAGCAGACGCGAGGCCAATCGCCGCAGCGAAGCTTCCCGGAAAGTCTTTTTGTTTACGATCGACTCCTACTGGTGCAAGGATGGCGCCATCGGCGGCAGCGGAGCCGAGTACATCAATCATTGCTGCACTCCCAACATCCGCTCCGTTGTTCTTAAGGGGCACATCCTCTACATGAGCCTCCGGCCCATCGCGCCGGGTGAGGAACTCACGGTCGATTACAATTTCGGCAAACACGAGGAAAAACACCCTTGCCGTTGCGGCTCGCCGCACTGCCGCGGCACTCTCAACGAAGAATAACCGCGCCGCCCGGGTATTGCAGTCCCGACTCCGCTTCAATCTCCAGTAGCCGGTTGTATTTCGCCAGACGTTCCCCGCGCGTGATGGACCCGATCTTGATCTGGCCCGCTCCGGAAGCCACCGCGAGATCGGCAAGAAACCAATCCTCCGTCTCGCCGCTTCGTGCGGAGATGACAGCCTTCCACCCCGCCTCCCGCGCCAGCCGGATCACCTCAAATGTTTCCGTCAGCGTCCCGATCTGGTTCATTTTCACCAGCACCGCGTTCGCCGCCTTCTCCGCGATTCCCCTGCGGACGCGCTCCGGCCGCGTGGTGAAAAAATCATCGCCCACCAGCTGAACCCTTGACCCAAGACGTTTCGTCAGATTCTGCCACCCATCCCAGTCGTCCTCGTGCAGCCCGTCCTCAATCGAGACAATCGGGTATTTGCCGCACCAGCCGGCCAACAGTTCCGTCATCTCGGCGCTCGTCAAGGCACGCCGCTCCGTCCGCAAATGATAAGCGCCGTCCTGGTAAAAATGCGTCGACGCCACGTCAATCGCGATCGAGATCTGCCCGCCCGGATCGTATCCCGCCTCCCCGATCGCCTCCGTCAGTATCTCCAGCGCCTGTTCATTCGATTCCAGCGGCGGTCCCCAGCCGCCTTCATCGGCCACCCCCGTCAGCGGAAAGCCCCTCGCCCCCAGCACTCGGTGAGCCGCTCCGTGCACCGCCACCACCGCCGCCAACGCTTCCGCGTACGCCCCGAACCCATGCGGGATCGCCAGGAAATCCTGGAACTCCAGATTCCCTCCCGCATGCAGCCCTCCGGAGAGGATATTCACCATCGGCACGGGAACCTGCGGCTTTCCTCCCGCCGCACTCAGATGCTCCCACAACGGAATCCCGCGGCTGAGCGCCACCGCGCGCGCCACCGCGCACGACACGCCCAGAATCGCATTCGCCCCCAGCCGCGATTTGTTCGCCGTCCCGTCCAGCTCCATCATCGCCCGGTCCAGCCCTTCCTGATCCTCCGCTTCCCGCCCCGCGAGCGCACGGCGCAACTCGCCTCCCACGTGCCCCGCTGCCTTCTGCACTCCCTTTCCCACGTAACGGCTCGCGTCCCCGTCGCGCAATTCCAGCGCTTCGTGGCGCCCCGTGGATGCCCCCGAGGGAACCTGCGCCCAGGCTGTTGCGCCGTTCGACAGCCTCGCCCACACTGCCACCGTAGGCCTGCCCCGGGAATCCAGTATCTCCAGTCCCCGCAAATCCTCAATCGTTAGCTTCATCCCAATACCCGTCCAAAGGCCTCCTCCACATCTCTTGCCCTGTTCTGTATCATCCCGCGCGCCAGCACCCGCACTCGCTCCCGCTGCGCCGGGGTCAAATACTCCGCCGGCGATTTCCCATCCACCCGCGCCAGAAACAGGCAACCCAGATGCTGCATCGTATCGCTTCGCAATTGCTCCGCCTCGCCCGGATATCCCGCGATCAGCGCATTCCAGAACCACCTCGCCGTATCCGCATAGCTGCTGCCCCACTCCGGCCGGTGAACCGACTTCAGCAAAAGATGATGGATCAGGAACGCCGCGTCAAATGCCGGGTTCCCGTAGTGAATCACTTCGAAATCGATCACCGTGACCACCTCGCCCCTCACCAGCAGATTCTTCGGACTGAAGTCGCCATGCACCAGGCAATAGCGGTGTTCCTGGCATAGCGCGATGCATTTCTCCATCGCCGGAGCCAGGTCCGTGTGCCGCCGCGCCAGGAACCGGTAGTAAGGATCCAGCCGCAATTGATCAAAGCACCTCAGATCCCCGAACTCTTTCCGGCATTCCTCGGACTCCCACGTCGCGCCAATCTGCGCGCTCAGGATCGATCCGGCGATGCACCCGATTCCCGGGTCCACATCCCCTTCCAGCAGGTGGCTTTTCCAATCCCGCGCCCCCTCCGCGGCCGCGGCCATCGCATAAATGCAATTTGCCTCATCGGTGAATACGATCTCCGGCACCGCTTCCAGGGGCAGCACCGGCGCCAGCCGCTTCATCGCCGCCGCTTCCCGGTGTATCCGCGAACGGTCCGCCAGCCACTCCTCTTCCACGCGCAGCTTCCCCAGCGACTGTTTGATTACCCACCGCCGCCCCTTCGATTCCGCAAGCAGGACCGTGTTCGATACTCCACCGCCAAGTGAGACGATGCGCCAATCCCTTGCGCCGGAAGCCTCTAGCCGGCTTCCCAAATACTCGCTTGCGTTTTCGGTGGTGAGTTCCAACAACACTGGCCGTTGAGTTAAACAGGGCGTTATGGTATAGATAATGATCTTACAGAAAATCACCGCCAAAAGGCGGAACAGGGAGAGAACATGGCATACGTCATAGCGGAACCTTGCATCGGAACCAAGGACACGGCGTGCGTGGACGCCTGCCCGGTGGATTGCATCCACCCGAAGAAGGACGATCCGAAGCACGAAACCGAAGAGATGCTCTACATTGATCCGGTCGAGTGCATCGACTGCGGCGCCTGCGTCCCCGTGTGCCCCGTTTCCGCCATTTTCGCCCTCGACGATCTGCCGGAGAAGTGGGCCGGCTTCACCCCACGTAACGCTGCCTACTTCGGCCGCTAACCTCGCCGGCCTTTACGCAGGAGGGCGGTATACCGCCACCGACGTTTCCGTTTCCCAAACCTTCACCTGGGACACCCGGACTCCGTCCTCCAGCCCGCCGCACACCTCCTGATAAAAGTGCAGCGCGATGTTCTCCGCCGATGGGTTCCACACATCGAACGGCGGAACTTCGTTCAGATACCTGTGGTCCAGCCGGTCGATCACCGCTTTCATCAAACGCTTCAAGTCGCTGAAATCGGCCACCAGCCCTGTGCGGTTCAGTTCTTCGCTCTCCAGCGTCACTTCCACCTTGTAGTTGTGCCCGTGCAAATTTTCGCATTTGCCCTTGTAGTTGCGCAGCTGGTGTGCGGCCGCGAACGTCTGGGTCACCGAAACTTCAAACATCGAAAAACCTCGCTACTTCATTGATCTGCATCGTGAAGCCATAATCGGGCAGGCTGTCGAAAAAAATCTGCCCGTAGCGCTGCTTCGTGATCCGGTTATCCAGCAGCGCCAACACCCCGCGGTCAGACCGGCTGCGGATCAAGCGCCCGAACCCCTGCTTCAGCGCCAGCGCCGCCGAGGGCACCTGGTAATCGTGAAAGGCGTCGCCGCCGGCTTCCCGGATGGCGCGCACGCGCGCCTCCACCACCGGATCGGTGGGCACCGCGAACGGCAGCTTGTCGATGATCACGCAACTTAGATTATCGCCCGGCACGTCCACGCCTTGCCAGAAACTTGACGTCGCGAACAGCACGCAGTGCGGCGTGTTCCGGAACTCATCGAGCAGCGCGTGGTTGGGCCCGGTGCCTTGCAGCAGCGTCGGATACTCGATCTCAAACGAGATCCGGTCATGAAACGCCCGCATCTGCTGATAGCTCGTGAACAGTACAAAGGCCCGGCCCTTGGACATCTCCAGCAGCCGGATCACCTCCTCCGATGCCGATTCGGTAAAGGACGGACTCCGCGGGTCCGGAAGGCCGTTGGCCACGTAGAGCAGCGCCTGCTTTGGATAATCAAACGGCCCCTGCACAATCGCCGTTCTCGGCGCCGGAATCCCCAGCCGCGTCTTCACATACTCAAAGCCTCCGCCGACGGCCAGCGTTGCTGACGTCAGAATGATCGTGTCCACCTGGTCGAACAGCTTGTCGCGCAGCAGCGAGGATACGTCAATCGGCGTCGCCTCCAGGTAAACTCCGCGGCCCCGCCGCTCTATCCAATAGACGAAATCGGAATCATCGCTCTCCATCCAGAACTGGAGCGTCTGGCGCAGCTCCTCCACCCGCCCGTTCAGCGGGATCAGTTCGTCGGTGGCCCCCTTCACCAGTTGCAGGTGCGCGCCGGTCAGCTCCAGCACACGCAACAGGTCCTGATACACCGCCTCGCAGGATTCGCGCAGCTCCACTCGGTCCGGAATGCCGCTCCGTCCTTCCTTCCCCGCGAATACCGCGAAAAACCGGTCCGCGCATTCGTCCAGCGTCATCAGCACCCGGTCCAGTTCCTGCGTCCCGAAGTTCTTGCGCCGCGCCAGCGCCGTGATGTCGCGCCGCAGATCCTCCACCTGGTGATTCGAGATGCTGCAGCCGAAATAATCCCCGGCCACCGATTCGATCTCGTGCGCCTCGTCGAAGATTACCGCCTGGTAGTCGGGAATGATCCCTTCATAATCGCGGTCCTTCACCGCCAGATCCGCAAAGAACAGGTGGTGGTTGACGATGATGATGTCACTCTCACGTGCCCGTTGCTGCATCCGCGTGATGAAACACCGCTCAAACTGCGCGCACTTCTGGCCGGAACAAAGCTCACGCCGCGCGTCCAGCTTCGACCATGCCGTGCTCCCCGCCGGCAATTGCCGGATTTCGGCACGGTCGCCCATCTCCGTGGTCTTCTCCCACTCACGGATCACCTGGTAGTCGGCCACTTCCTCCAGACCCGCCAGCACAGGCTCTTTCTCCGCGTCGTACACCTTCTGCCGGCACAAATAGTTTTTCCGCCCCTTCATGTAGGAGACGCGCAACTCGCGATTCATGTGCCGCGCTAAAAACGGAATGTCTTTGAAGTAGAGCTGCTCTTGCAGGTTCTTGGTGCCCGTGGAAACCACCACCCGCTTCCCGGACAGGATCGCGGGAATCAAGTACGCCAGCGTCTTGCCCGTTCCCGTTCCCGCCTCCACCACCAGGTGGCGTTTTTCGGCCAGCGCTCCTTCCACCGCCTCGGCCATCTCCTGCTGGCCGGGACGGTATTCATACTGGGGATGCCACTCGGAAAGCAGGCCCCGGCCGTGGAAGAATTGCCGCGCGGTGGGGGAGGTCTGCGGCGGGGGCATCTCTGATCCAGTATAAATTCCCCCGCCTCTCCGCGGGCCTTCTGTACAATCGATGGAGTGACCTCTCCGGCCGGCTACACCTTCAAAGAGAGCCGTTTCAGCAGCCATAGCGCATTGCTCGCCCGCCTGCCCGAGCCCGGTCAAGGCAAACGGGTGCTCGATCTCGGCTGCGCCGGCGGATACTTGAGCCGCATTCTCGCCGCCCGCGGCTACCAGGTCACCGCAGTCGAACGGGCCGGCGGCGCAGGCCACGATTTCCCGCCCTCGGTCCACCTCATCGAAGCCGATCTCGACCACGGTCTGCCGCCTCTCAACGGCCTTTTCGATTGGGTCCTCTGCGCCGATATCCTCGAACATCTCCGCCATCCGGAATCCCTGCTCAGCCAGATCCGCGGCGTGCTTGCCCCCGGCGGCCATATCCTTGCCTCCCTGCCCAACAGCGGCAATCTCTACTTCCGCCTCGTTGTACTTTCCGGCCGGTTTCCCCAGCACGACAAGGGCCTGTTCGACCGTACCCACCTGCGTTTCTACACCTGGGACGGCTGGCACGACCTGTTTTGCGGAACCGGCTTTCTCATCGAGTCCGCCGAACCTACCGGGATTCCCGTCGGACTCGCATTCCCCGGCCGGGAACAGCGCCTGGATGTCCGGGCGGCCGAGCGGTTATGCTATGAATTAGCCCGTATTTGGAAGAGGATGTTCGCCTACCAGTTCGTCCTCCAGGCGAAGCCGAAGTGAGTCAGCAAATGAAGCCCAAGGTTGTCGTGGTGATGCCGGCATATAACGCGGCCAAGACGCTCCGCATGACCTATGCCGAGCTGCCGCGCGACGTCGTGGACCTGGTCATTGTCGTCGATGACGGCAGCTCGGACGAAACCGCCCGCATCGCGCGCGAGCTTGGCCTGGAGCTCTTCGTCCACAACCGCAACTACGGCTACGGCGCTAATCAGAAAACCTGCTACCGCGAGGCCCTTCGCGCCGGCGCCGATATCGTCGTCATGGTCCATCCCGACTATCAGTACGACCCCACTCTGCTGCCCCAGGTGATTGCGCCCATCCTCCAAGGTGAAGCCGACGTGGTGCTTGGTTCCCGCCTGCTCGGCGGCCATCCCATGCAGCAGGGCATGCCCTGGTGGAAGTACATCTCCAACCGTTTTCTCACCGGCCTGGAAAACCTCGTCTTCGGCTTGAGCCTCGCCGAATATCACACCGGCTACCGCGCCTACACGCGGCCGGTGCTGGAAGCCGCGCAAACGGAAATGAACTCCGACAACTTCATCTTCGACCAGGAGATCATGGCCCAGTTTGTCGAGATCAAGGCCCGCATCGCCGAAGTGCCCGTGCCCACGCGCTACTTCCCTCAGGCTTCTTCGGCCTCTTTCCTCCAAAGCACCGTTTACGGACTCTCCATCCTCTTTCTCCTCGGCCGCTACTTGCTCCATAAATGGGGCATCCGCCGTCAGCGCCAGTTCCAAAGCTTGAGCCGGCGTTACTCCAGCGCGGCGGTGGCCCCTTCCAGGCATGCTTGAGCCGCTTTCTCCCCGGCGGTCCTCCTCCGCCGGCCTGCTGATGGATTCCCTTCTGATTTTCCTCGTCACCGCCGCCCTCATCTGGCCGCTTTTCCGCATCGAGTATCTCAACCAGTGGAGTTCCATCGAAAGCATCTTTATCGCCGATGCCCGCTTCCTTGCCGACAACTGGCCGCACGCGCAATGGCAGCCCAATTGGTATTGCGGCAACCGCTTCGATAACATCTATCCGCCCGGTCTCCGCTACGCCACGGCCGGGCTGAGCCTTCTGCTCGGAGTCTCCACTGCGCGCGCCTATCACATCTACATCGCCTTCCTGTACTGCCTCGGCATCGCCGGCGTCTACGTCCTGGCACGCGTCGGAGGCGCCAGCCCGTTTTGGTCCCGCGCCGCCGCGCTCGCCACCACGCTCACTTCCCCCATCTTCTTCTTCCATACCCAATTCCGCACCGACTACGGCTACTCGATGTACCTGCCTGTCCGTTTGGGTGCGCTTGTCTTTTACGGAGAAGGGCCGCACATGGGCGCCCTGGCGCTTATCCCTTTCGCCCTCGCTGCCGCCTGGTTCGGACTCCGCCGCGGGCGCCTCGCTGCCCTCGGCCTCACCGGCCTCCTGCTTGCCCTCATCACCGCCAACAATTTCTATGGCTCCACCGCCATGGTGATCTTCTTCCCGATCCTTGTCTGGGTCATCTGGCTGGAGCAACAGGATCATCGCATCTGGCTGCGCGCCGCCGCCATGGGCCTGCTCGCCTACGGCCTCATCGCTTGTTGGTTCACGCCGTCTTTTGCCGCCTACACGCTGCGCAACATGAAGCTCGTCTCCCGGCCGCCCACCTCTTGGTCATACTGGGCCGCCGCGGCCGTGATCCTCGCCTTCGCCGCCGTGACCTGGAAATGGGCCCGCGGCGGCCGTGTCAAAACCTGGACTCTGTTCCTCGCCGGATCCTTTCTGTTCTGGACCATGCAGGTCCTTGGACACTACTACTTGGAATTCCGCGTGATGGGCGAACCGGAACGCCATATTCCCGAATTCGACATGGTCTTCATCCTTGCCGCCTGCGGGATCCTGCAATGGGCCTGGAACCGCCACTGGGCGGGCAAAGCCGTGGCCATTGCCGCCCTCGGCGCCGCCGGCTGGTTCGTCTCCGGCTTCGCCCGGCACTCCTGGCAATTCTTCCAGGAGGACACCGAACCTTACAAGCGCATCGAGTACCGCCTCACCACCTGGATGAAGCAGAACATGCCCGATGCGCGCGCCCTCGCCACAGGCTCCAACCGTTTCTGGTACAACGCCTGGTACGACCTCCCTCAGATGGGCGGCGGCTCCGAGCAGGGGCTCATGAACATGAATACCAATTTCGCCTACATCTACATCACCGCCGGCTACGATCGGAAGCTGTCGCTGGCCTGGGCGCAGAGCATGGGCGTCGACGCCTTCATCGTTCATGACAAGACTTCGCAAGAGATCTACCACGATTGGGAAAAGCCCCATGAATGGCAAGGCGTGCTCAAGCCCGTCTACGACGACGGTGAGGGCAACTGGATCTACGAAGTCCCGCGCCGTTTCAAGGACCGCGCCCGCGTTGTCGACAGAGCTAGCATCGAAGCCCTGCCCGACACCGGAGCCGAGCCCGCCGGTGATACCGTGCTCGCCTACGCCAACGCCGTCGAACAGGGTCCTGATGTGCACCCTCGCGTGCTGCGGCCCGCCACGGATCGCATCCGCATCCGCACCGCCATTTCCCCCGGCCAGCTTCTCCTGGTCCAGGAAACCTACGACCCTGCTTGGAAGGCATTCGCCAACGGCCGCCCCGTCCCCGTCAAGAAGGACCTCATGGATTTCATGCTGATTGACCCCGGACCAGGGCAGCATGAAATCTCACTCCAGTTCGAATTGCCCTTCGAGATGCTTGCTGGCCGCATCGTTACCGTCTTATCAATAGGCGTGCTCATCGCCTTGCTTCTCGGCAACCGCTGGAGGCGGCTATGAACACGCGCCGCGCCAACCCCCTTGTGATCTCGGCGGGCATTTTCCTGCTGAACGTCGCCCTCAACGCCGCCCTGTTTCTGCCAGGCGAAGGAAAGTATCGCGACTCCATCGAGGCCGGCTACGCCTCCATGGCTCATTTTATTTCCCAGTACCCCGACCCCTTCGGCTGGAATCCTTTCCAGTACTGTGGCCTGCCCACTCACATGTGGTACCTGCCCGGTCTGCCCTATCTGGCCGCCGCCGCCATCAACCTCCTCCCCGCCCTCAAGCCCGAACACGTCTACAGGCTCACCGCCACCGCGCTGGCCTGCATGGTCCCCGTGACGGTCTTCCTGATCAGCTTCTATTTCACTCGTAGCCGCAAGTGGTCCGCTCTGGCCGCCCTGCTCTACACCTTCAGTTCTCCTGCCTATGGTTTGTACGGCATCATCGACGCCGACCGTGGCATCACCTACCTCCCTTGGCGCATCCAAGTGCTCACCAAGTACGGCGAGGGTCCGCACAACGCCGGCCTCATGCTCATCCCCCTCGCCCTCATCGCTTGCTGGCGCTGCGCCGTGCGCCGCGGATATGCAAGCATCCTGCTGGCGGCTGTCTTGCTCGCCGCCGTCACCCTCATCAATTGGGTTGCCGCCATGGCCCTGGGCTGGTGCTGCCTGATGATGATGATCGCCGGCGTGCGCTCGGCTCCCCGCACAGGATTCCTCGCCCGCCGTATCCTCGCGGCCGCCGCCCTTGCTTACCTGCTCGCCTGCTTCTGGCTTACCCCGCGCTTCATCCAGACCACGCTCCTCAACTGGCCGATGGACGCCTTCAACTACAAGGTCGGCTACTCCCAGTACGGGCTCTGGGCCGGATTGCTCGCCCTACCCGCCCTCATCCTGCTCCTGTTCCGCCGCTGGCCGGACAAGGACTATCTTTGCTGGCTGGCGCTCTGCCTGGCCGGTTTCGCCTGGGTCGTCTCCGTCCGCTACTGGTTCGGCATCGACACCATCCCCGAATCCCGCCGCTACGCTCTCGAACTGGAACTGTTCCTCTTCCTCGTCGCCGCCGAACTGCTTCGCACCTGCTTCTCCCACGGCGGTAAGCGCTGGCGCGAAGCCGGCATCTTTGCCCTTGCCTGGATTTCCGCCTGGGCCTCCCTGCAAGCCGCCACTTACGTTGCCAGGGGCTGGGTCATGATGCGGCCCGTCCCGAAGCAGGAAACGGTCGAATACGAAGTCGCCGAATTCCTCAACTCCCGCCAACCCAGGGGCCGCGTCTTTGTCTCCGGCGGAACCCGTTTCCGTCTCAACTCCTGGTTCCTCATCCCGCAGGTCGGTGGAACCTTCGAATCCGGCCTCCGCAACCGCACGCCGCTCTATTTGATCTATCACCTGCGCACCGGTTTGGGACGACCGGTCGATGCCCGTGGTGACGATGCGGTGCGCCTGCTCCGCATGGCTGGCGCCGAATACGTCGCCATTCACGGGCCCGGCTCCAAGGAGCATTGGAAAGACATCGCCAACCCAGACATGTTCGAAGGCGTGCTGGAGCGTGTCTACGCCAGGGACGATAACTTCATCTATAAAGTCCCTTATCACAGCCTTGCCTACTTCGTCCGGCAAGACGAACTCGCCCCGCGCGAACCCGTCGGTTACGACGCCCATCTCTCCATCCCCTACGTCAAGGCCATGGACGATCCCGCGCGCCCGCGTCTCCTGACCACCTGGCAGGGCGCAAGCCGTGTCGAGGTCGCCGGAGAAATCCCGCCCGATCTGCTGCTCTCCGTGCTGGTCAGCTACGATGGCGGCTGGCGCGCCTTCCAGGACGGCCAGCCCCTTCCCCTGGAGCGCGGACCCATCGGCTATATCCTGATGCGCCCGCGTCCCTCCACCAATAGCCGCATTCAACTTCAGTACGTCGGCACATGGGAACACCGCGCCTTCGCTTCTTTGAGCGCAGGCGTCTGGATCCTTGCTCTCGCCGGCCTCCTTGTGGAGCGCAAGTGGAAAAGCAGAAAGCGTCCACCGCTCGCCGCTTGAAGAAGGCCGTGCCCGCGGCTTTCCTCATCGCCATTGCCAACCTCTGCTTGAATGCCGTGCTCTTCCAGCCCGGCCTCTCTCCCTACCGCGAATCCATCGAGCCCGGCTACGCCGCCATGGGCTTCCTCCTGCTTCGGCCTCAGCCCTCAGCCGCCACCCGCATCCGTCTCGAATACACCGGCTCCGCCGAGCAAAAATATCTCACCGCCCTCAGCGCCGCCGTCTGGCTTGCCTGCTTCACCGGTCTCTTCCTCTCCAGGAGGCGCGTGTGGAAACCGTAGGCCCCATCGCCCGCTTCTGGTGGCTGCTGCGCCGCGCCGCCGTCGTCTGCTATGAGGAAAACTGCTTCGCCGTCTCGAAAGGCGCGGCCTACTCCGCGCTCCTCTCTCTCTTTCCCGTCCTCACCACCGTCGCCGCACTGCTTGTGCAAGCCAAGGCCGGCCCCGTCCTCGACGTCCTGTCGGACCTCCTCTATCAGGCCGCTCCACCGGGCACCGAAGAACTCCTGCTCAACCGCTTCACCGGCCATGGCGAAAAACCCGTCATGATTCTTGTCACCGCCATCTTCGTCTCCTTGTTTGCCGCCTCCGGCGTCATGCTCAGCCTGATGGAAGGCTTCAACGGCGTCTATCACGTACCCACCAATCGCAGCTTTCTCACCAACCGCGCCGTAGCAGCCGTGCTCGTCTTCTCCACCGCGCTGCCCGCCGTCGGAGCCTCCGCCCTCATCCTCTTCGGCTCCCGGACAGAACAGGCCGTGCTCGTCCGCCTCAGCGGTCTCCAACTCGCCCAGCTCACGGGAGGCGTTCTGCTCGCCGGCCAGATCACCCGCTACCTCGTCTCCTTCCTCACCATCGTCATGGTCACCGCCATCCTCTATTACGTCGGCGCCAACCGACCCCAGAAGTGGAACCAGGTCTGGGCCGGCGCCTTCGTCGCCACCTTCCTCTGGCTCCTTGTCACCCAGGGCTTCGCCTGGTACGTCCGCAATATGGCCGGCTACAACTTCTTTTATGGCAGCATTGGAACCGTCATCGCTCTGCTCGTCTGGATGTACCTGCTCGCCATCATTGCCTACTACGGCTGCGCCTTCAACGCCGCGCGCGAGCAGCTCCTCACCGCCGAAAGCCAGTCCGATTTGAGCGGCTTGACATGAGCTTCCACCTCGGCATTGACTACCGCCCCCGCGGTGATCAGCAGACCGCCATCGATCAGCTCACCCGGGGTTTGACCGATGGTGATCAGCACCAGGTCCTGCTCGGCGTCACCGGCTCCGGCAAAACCTTCACCATGGCCAAGGTCATTGAAAACTCCGGCCGCCCCGCCCTCGTCCTCGCTCATAACAAAACCCTCGCCGCACAGCTCTATCACGAATTCAAATCCTTCTTCCCCTCCAACGCCGTCGAGTACTTCGTCAGCTACTACGACTACTATCAGCCGGAAGCCTACTTGCCCGCCTCCGACACCTACATCGAAAAAGAGGCCACCATCAACGACGAGCTCAACAAGCTCCGCATGTCCGCCACCCGCTCCCTGTTTGAGCGCCGCGACTGCGTCGTCATCGCCAGCGTCAGCTGCATCTACGGCCTCGGCTCTCCGGAAGCCTACTACGGCATGCTCCTCATGCTCGAAAAAGGCCAGAAGATCGAGCGCTCCAAAATCACCGAGCGCCTCGTCGAAATCCTCTACTCCCGCACCGAAGGCGACTTCAAGCCCGGCACGTTCCGCGTCCGCGGCGACGTCATCGAGATCTACCCCACGTACGACGACTACGCATTCCGCGTTGAGCTCTGGGGCGACGAAATCGAATCCCTCGCCCAAATCGACCCGCTGACCGGAGCCATCCGCCACACCCACCTCCGCCTGCCCGTCTACCCCGGCACTCACTACGTCATGAGCCGCGAGACCAAGGAGGAAGCCGTCGTCAGCATTGAGCGCGAGCTCCACTGGTGGGCCGCCAAGCTCCGCGAAGAGGGCAAGGCGATCGAGGCCCAGCGCCTCTACCAGCGCACCATGTTCGACCTCGAGATGATCCGCACCGTCGGCTACTGCCACGGCATCGAGAACTACTCGCGCCACTTCACCTCGCGCCTTCCCGGCGAAGCCCCGCCCACGCTGCTCGACTATCTCGCCTCCGACGCCGTCATCTTCATCGATGAAAGCCACCAGACCATCCCGCAGCTCCAGGGCATGTACCACGGCGACCGTTCCCGCAAGCAGAACCTCGTCGCCCATGGCTTCCGCCTCCCCAGCGCGCTGGACAACCGCCCGCTCAACTTCGAGGAGTTCGAGAACCGCGTCACCCAGGTCATCCACGTCTCCGCCACGCCCGGCCCCTATGAGCTCACCCGCACGGCCGGCGTCGTCGTCGAGCAGGTCATCCGTCCCACCGGCCTCGTCGATCCCGAAGTCGAGGTGAAGCCCGTCCGCGGCCAAGTTGACGATCTGCTCGCCCAGATCCGCGAGCGCCAGTCCCGCAATGAGCGCGTGCTTGTCACCACCCTCACCAAGCGCATGTCGGAAGACCTCGCCCAATACTACGGTGAAGCCGGCGTACGCTGTACCTATCTCCACTCGGAAGTCAGCACGCTTGACCGCGTCAGAATCCTCCGCAACCTCCGCCGCGGCGAAATCGATGTCTTAATCGGCGTCAATCTGCTCCGCGAAGGCCTCGACCTGCCCGAAGTCTCCCTGGTCGCCATCCTTGACGCCGACAAGGAAGGCTTCCTCCGCTCCACCGGCTCCCTCATCCAAACCATCGGCCGCGCCGCACGCCATCTCAACGGTACGGCCATCCTCTATGCCGACCGCCGCACCGCCAGCATCACACGCGCGCTGGAGGAAACCACCCGCCGCCGCCGCATCCAGCTCGCCTACAACGAAGAAAACAACATCACCCCCCAATCCATCATCAAGCCCATCGACATGAGCCTGGTCGCCGTCGCCGAAGCCGACTACGTCACCGTCCCCCTGGAACCCGATGTCGATGAGCCGCCGGACATGACGCCCGAACAGCGAGACCGCTTCATCGAGGAACTGGAAACCCAAATGCGCGACGCCGCCGCCAAATTCGACTTCGAACGCGCCGCCAAACTCCGCGACCGCGTCAAAGCCCTCAAATCCGCCACCGTCTGATTACCATTCAGCTCCATCGATACTCCCCAGGCTCGCTAGTGTAGTGCCCAAGAAATAACTGGGCAATCAAAATCGTGGGTCTCAGCCGAGATCAGCGTTCATCT
>VFZE01000030.1 GCA_016871315.1 Acidimicrobiia bacterium
CAGCGTAGGATCCTGCGCAATGGCCTCCAGCGCGTTGACCAGAATTGCAAGGAAAACCTGCTGGAGTTGCCCCGCGTCGGCAACCAGCCGTACCGGACCGGAATCCTCCAATTCGATCCTCGCATTCTGCATTTCGAACTTGTGCCGGACCACGGCCACGGTGCGATTGAGCACATCCTGCATGCTGGTTTCGGCCAGCCGCGTCTCCTGGCTTCGCGCAAACACCAGCAGGTTGTTCACGATTTCCCCGCAACGGAAACTCTCATGCTGAATGGTCTGCAGCCACTCCAGAGCGGGCTTCTCCGGCGCGAGTTTCCTTTCCAGCAGCCGGGCATAAGTGAGAATGCCCGCCAGCGGGTTGTTCAGCTCATGGGCCACGCTGGCCGCCAGCTCGCCAAGCGAAGCCAGCCGCTCGCTGTGGATCAGCCGCTGCTGCGTATCTTCCAGTTGCTTGGTTTTTTGCGCGATCCGCACTTCCAGCGTCTGGCTCGACATCTCCAGCTCCTCCGCCATCGAATTGAACGTCCGCTCGACATGGCCGAACTCGTCCGGCCCTGGCATCGGGAAGCGGAAGCTCAGTTCTCCTTTCCCAAACTTCTTGATGCCTTCCCGAAGCCGCGACACCGGCCGCACCACCCAGCGCCATACGAAAAGCGACACGGCCGCCAGCATCACCAGCGCTGCCATCCACACCTGCCCGAGTAGCCGCCGCTCCTGCGTGGCCAGATTCTCATCCACGCGCTTCAGCGACAGCACGACGTCCAACACCCCCAGCACCCGCTGATCCTCCTCATGCGCGTGGCAGGCCGCTTGCCAGCAGCCCGGCTCATTCTCGATCGGGCGGATGAGGCCCATCAGCCGTTCTTGGCCGCCGCCGTAAATGCGGACCGTGTTTCTGCCATCAGGCTTTTCCAAGGGCGCCGAGGTGGCGTGGCAGGCAAAGCAGGCCTCGGCGCGGGTATTCACCTTTGTTCCGATCTCGCCGGCGAGCGTGGAGTACTGGATGCTGCCCGCTTTGTCATAGATCCGGATGGCGCGCACGCCCTCCTGCACACCGATGGAGCGGATCACCTCGATGATGTCGCCGCGGTGGTTCCGCATCATCCCGTGACGGGTGGAACGGAATATGATGTCGGCCATCGTGCGCGCCGAAACAACTGCTCTTTCTTCCAAATTTCCCCGCAGCAGCCGCTGGTTGGCGATGCCCACTCCGACAAAAGCGGCCGCAAGACAGGCCACCAGTCCAAGCACCAGCTTGAGGCTGACTCTATGCATGATGGCCGGCTTCCACCGGTTGCGGCGCGGCGCTGGGCAGGGCATGCGGCGTCTCCGGCGGGAAGATCGGGAGATGTTTTGCCGCCAGTGCAAATAGCGCTATTCCCAGTACCACGATGGAGGCCGTGACCGACACTTCCATCCAGCTTGGTACGTAGCGAACCCCGGCGGCGGCTTCCAGTCCGGTCAAAGAGACATTCAGCCGGTTCATCAGGAATCCGCCAATCACCGTCACAGAGGCCCAGAACCGGTACTGCGAGTTTTGGCGCACTTGGGGCGCCAAAACCAGCCCAAGCGCTAACAGGAAAAGCCCGTTCTCCACCCAGAACATCGCCGCTTCCATGGCTCCGGCGCCGGAAAGGACAAACGCCGGCGGCAGGCTACCTCTCCATCCGAGATCCCAGAAACGCAGGAACAGGTACAAGCCGAGGAAGAGCCCCTGCGCCTTGGCGATCTTGGCCAGCAGATGTCCTTCCAGCGCCCGGCCGAAGGCGCGCGCGCTCATGCTGCTTTCAAAGATCACCATGCCGAGTCCGGTGGCGATGGCGGAGAGAAAAAACAGCGCCGGCAACAGCGGTGAGTACCACAGAGCGTGCAGCTTGGTGGGCAGAATCAGGTAGAGGCTTCCCAGCGAGGATTGGTGCAGCGTCGACAACAGAAAGCCCAGCCCGACCAGCGGCACCACCAGACTCTTCACCGCTTTCTCCGCGCGCTGCCAGCCGAGCCGGTTGAACACGTTCGGCGAAAACTCCAGCGCCAGCACCGCCGTGTACAACATCACGCACCAGGCCACTTCAAACATGACCGACCGCGGATTCCACATCACCACCGGACGCCAGATGTTCCACGGCTTGCCGAGATCCAGCATCAGCGCCACCACTACCAGCACGTAGCCAAGAAAGGCCGTCAGCACGGCCGGCCTTACCACTGGCCGCAGTTGTTCGATGTGCAGTATGTAGACGGCGCTCGTGATGGCGAATCCCCCCGCTGCCAGTCCCACGCCGCAAAGCACGTCAAACCCGATCCAGATCCCCCACGGATAGGTGTCGGAGAGGTTGGTGGCCGCCCCCAAGCCTTGCGTGAATCGCACGAACGCCGCATAGGCGCCGCCGGCAAGAATCGCCAGCGCCAGCAGCCGCCATATGAGCCGCCTGAACAGTTGTCCGGGGTTCATTTCTCACCTCCACGATTGCGGGAGACCGCGTTTTTATTGGTCTTGCCCTCTGCCAGCGCCACCTCCTCTTTCCGCCGCGTGAACCACCACAGACCCGCCAGCAGGAAACTGCCGGCGCCCACCATGGCGGGGATCTTTGACAGCGCCTCGAAAGTGAGCACGGGAAGCGGCTCTGCCGGCAAGCGCAATGGCAATTCGAGCTTGTCGAACGGGATGGGCGAAAGTACCAGCACAGAGGTGCCTCCGGCCTCGCGTTCGCCATACACGTGGTTCACATAGGAGTCAGGCGCTTCGGCGATCCGGCGGTGTGCCTCCTTCAACAACTCCTCGCGTGTGCCGGACATCGTCGCGCCGGCCGGGCATGCTTCCGCGCACGCATTCGATTCACCCCGCATCAGGCGTTCGCTGCAAAATGTGCACTTGCGTACACGCGGCGTCAGGCTGTCCCATTCATACCGCGGCACGTTGAACGCGCAGGCCTGGATGCAATAACGGCAGCCGAGACAAGGCTTCTCGTGATAAACGACTGGACCGTTTGCCGTCTTTTCCAAAGCTCCCACCGGACAAACCGAAGCGCAAGCCGGGTCCAGGCAATGCATGCACAAGCGCCGGTAATAGGCTTCCTCACCGCTGGGCTGCGGCAGCGTCTTCAACACGGTAAATGTGTCGGGGCCGAGATTCGCGGCAGGTTCGGCTGCGGCGGGAAGCCGGTTGCTTTCCAGGCAGGCTTCGCTGCACGCGCCGCAGCCGATGCATTTGGTGACGTCAAACAAGAGGGCTCGCATCGAGGTCTCCTTTCCGGCGCCGGCCTATGCGCCGGCGCTCCCGCCTCAGAACTTGAAGAAGTGCCTGACCTGTTCCTGCCAGACCTCGGGCGGCAGCTCATCACCGTGCCGGGGCTGCACCAAGCCGCCGTCCTGCGCCGTGGCCATCTGCGGCGAGAACACCTGCCGTATCTCCTGCATTTGTTCTTCCATCCAGCGCAGTGCCGGAGCGCCGCTCAGCAGATTCCGGAATCCGACGACGGCATCCGGGCTGAGCAACTCCACAAGCCAGCCCCGGCCGTAGGGATCGCCCGATAAACTGCCTGGTTCCTTCGCCAGGGAGCTATTTACCCGCAGCACCTCGCCTTCAGCGGGTGAAGCCAGCGTCGCCTGTCCGTTCTTCGTCGTAACAGAGACGCCCTTGTCACCCTGGCGCAGCCAGCGGCCTCGCTGGGGCAGAACCACCTTTTCCACCGTCCCCAGCAAGTTTGCGCCGAACTCGTCCACACCGACGCGAATCCGGCCGTCTCCCATGTCCAGCGCCCAGGTATGTCCGGGATGATAAGCTAGCCGCTCCGGCATCCTGATTCCCGCTGCCACCGGCTCCGGCATCGGTTCGATAACCAATACCGGCTCCGGTGCGGGCGCTTCCTGAAACCGGTACTTTTCCCGATTGAGCAGATAGTCAATCGCGATGAATGTCACGAATGTGAGTAGTACAAGCAGTGCCACCATGACGCACCTCCTAAAAATGCCGTCACTGTGGTTAAGGCAAAAGGTCGGCCATTGACGGAAGCAGGTGCCCGCCCATTCGCAAGTGCCTGCTGGTGAATCGCTTAGAAGGGATCGCTTCCCGCAGGCACGAGAACCGCAGGAAGACGGTGTTGTTGAAAAGTTCAACAGTTCGGGCCTGTGAAGCTCGCGAGTTCCCGAAAACCAAGGGATTCAGTGCCCTGTTGCGATCCTCATCAGCGCTGTTGCGCTCTGCAACAAGTCAGTTGGAAGCGTGATCCGAACCGGGAATCACCCGCGTCAGATCCTCACCGAGGATCGATGGACACCACCGCGCCTCGATGTGTTCCACAACCAGTTCCGTCCCCCGGGCATGGCTGACATAGGGCCGCTGCCGCGGATCATACATGGCATCGGTCAAGTCACGAGCCAGCACCACCTGGAAGCCCAACTGCGTCATCTGCCGGATGCCGAACCCCCGGTTGAGAATGCAGATGTTGGTGTGCACGCCCATCAGCGCGATGTTGGTGATGCCCTCCTGCTTGCAGAAGTTGTAGATTTCCTGGCCGCTCTCGCTGACGCCGTCGAAGCCGACGATATCGATCGCCGGATGCTGGCGCGTCCAAGGCCAGGGTGGGCCGGTGAATTTGCGCACCACCGGGTCGTCGCAGGCGCTGACCGTGTCGTCAATCGGGAAATCGCGTGACTCCGCCTCATCGCGGGGACAGCGCGAGAGTATCGTTGTCGCGGAATCGGCTTTCGGCGCGGCCTGCATCCGCTTCCGGAATGGAGTGCCTTCGTAGAATTTCATCGTGTCGCTGGGGGCGTGAATGATCATCACGCCCAGGCTGCGCGCGGCGCTGACCACCTGGTTCATCCGCGGCGCCATCGCCGCAACGCGTTGCGCGGACATGCCGCAGGTGTGCGTGTCCCACATGTCGCAGAGGATGATGGCCGTGCGAGCCACTTCCCAGCGCTGCGTCTGCTCATTCACGCGATTCTTGCCGCTGCGGCGGCGCGCGCGCAGGCTGAGCGTCCCCGGCACTTTCGGCCGGTTCGCCATCTCTTCCGGGGCCTGGCTTTGGCTGGCAGCCGCCAGCGCGCCCAATGATACTCCAAGGAAAGACCGCCTATTCATGGGTTTTCTCCAGTCGTATCAATTCAACCGCAAAACCTCGGTTCCGGCAAGCGGGTGGCTACTCCTGAAACAAACTGATCCCGGCCACGCCCGCGGCGCCTGCCGCGAGACATTGCTGCACATTGCGCTTTTTCACGCCGCCCAGCGCCAAAACGGGTATGCGTACGGACTGTGCCGCATTCTGCAAAGTATCCAATCCCAATGGCTCCCCGTAGCTCGCCTTGGAGGCGGTGAGGAAGATTGGGCCGAGCACGGCGAAATCGGCCCCTTCGGTTTCCGCTTGCTTCACTTCCCGCAAGCTGTGGCAGCTGACGCCGATCAGAAAACCCAGTGGCAGCGAGGACCGCATCCGCTCCGGCGCGATGGAGCCGGCCGGCAGATGCACGCCGTCGGCGCCGCAGGCCAGCGCCACGTCAGTGCGCGAATTCACCAGCACGCGGCAGCCATGCGGATTCGGCAGCGCGATGACGCGGCTCACCAGCTCCATCAGTTCGCGTGTGGCCAAATCCTTCTCTCGGATCTGCAGCAGCTCGATCCCTTCCTCCAGGCGGTGCCGTATGATCTCAACCAGCGGATCGATTCCCCCGGCTGTGGTGCGGTCGGTGATGTAATAGCGCAAGCCCCTACCGCCCTCCCACGGCCGTCCACGGCTGACCAACCTCCGGGCCAGTGTAATCGGCGCGGGGCCGTATGAGCCGGTTGTTTCCCAGCTGCTCCAGGATATGCGCGGTCCAGCCCGACATGCGGCTCACCGCGAAGACGGGGGTGTAAAGGTCAATGGCGATCCCCAGCGAGTAGTAGGCCGAGGCCGAATAAAAGTCGACGTTGGCGTTCAGGCCCTTTGCCCTTTGCACCGCCTGCTCCACTTCTTTCGAGATCAGGTACAGATTGGAATGGCCGGTGCGCCGGCCCAGGTCTTCCGACATCGCCCGTAGATGCGTCGCGCGCGGGTCTTCGGTGCGGTAGACGCGGTGGCCGAAGCCCGGGATCTTCTCCTTGGCAGCCAGCTTCCGCTCCACCATCGCGACAGCCTCTTCCGGGCTCGTGGCCTGAAGCAGCAACCGGATCACCTCTTCGTTGGCCCCGCCATGCAGCGGGCCTTTCAATGCGCCGATGGCCGACGTGGCCGCCGAGTGTATGTCCGACAGCGTCGCCGCCGTGACACGCGCGGCGAAAGTCGAGGCGTTGAATTCATGGTCGGCATGGAGAATGAGTGCGATGTCGAATGCCCGTTCCATCACCTCGTCCGGCCTTTTCCCGGTCAACGTGAAAAGAAAGTTTGCTGCAAACCCGAGCTCCGGATCGCCCTCCACCAGCGGCTGCCCCTTGCGCAGGCGGTCAAATGAAGTGACTATGGCCGCCGTCTGCGACATCAGCCGCAGCGCTTTTTCCCGGTTCGCCTTCTCCGAGTTGTCCCGCGCCAACGGATCATAAAGCGCGAGCATCGAAACAGCGGTCCGCAGCACATCCATCGGCGATGCTTGCGCGCATTGCTCGAGAAACTCTGTCACCGGCTCCGGCAGTGCCCGCTGGCCGGCAAGATCCCTCTTCAATTGCGCCAGCTCTGCCTTCCTGGGCAGGCTGCCGTTCCACAACAGGTGGATCACTTCCTCAAAGCAGGCATGCTTTGCCAGCGTGTGAATATCGAAACCCTGGTAGCTCAGCAGGCCCTGGCCGCCGTCGATATAGCAAATCCGCGACTGTGCCGCGACCACTCCTTCCAGTCCTGCTCCGCTACCTGACATTTTGCTGATTGTTCTCCAAGGCAATCACCCCACTCCGATAATGAGGAAGCAACCATTCTAGGAATGATCGCGCGCCCGGCGCAACCATCGCCACAGATGCCACATATAATGTTAGGCGCGCAATGAAACCCTACAAGCTTGTCTATCTCCTCTTGACAGTTTCATGCACTCTTCCGGCTCAGGATGCCGCGGCGCTTTTCCAGAAGCACTGCGCCATTTGCCACCGCGTGGGCGACACCAACCGCTCCCCTTTGCCGGAAGCCCTCGCCGTGTTGAGCCCGAAAGCGATCCTGGAATCGATGGAGTCCGGCACGATGAAGCAGCAGGCCGCCGCGCTTACCCCCGCCGAGCGCTCCGCCATCGCCGCTCACATCGGCAAGGGCACGGCGGTGAAGCTGGAAACACAATCGGCCATGTGCGCAACCGGAACGGCGCCGCGCACCGATTCCAGCTACTGGAACGGCTGGGGGGTGGACGCCGTGAACAGCCGCTACCAGCCCGCGAAAATGGCGGGTCTCAAGGCGGCGGACCTGCCGCGGCTGAAACTGAAGTGGGCTTTCGGCATCCCCAACGCCAGTGCTGCCTATGCGCAACCCACCATCGTTGGCGGACGGATTTTCTTTGGGTCCATGGACGGCACTGTTTACTCCGCCGACGCGCGCATGGGTTGCCTTTACTGGACTTTCAAAGCCGATGGCAGCGTCCGCACGGCCATCACGATCGGCGCTGTGCAGGCTGGCAAGTACGCGGCGCTGTTTGGTGACGCCAAGGGGAGCGTCTACGCGGTCGATGTGCAGTCCGGCGCGCAGGTCTGGAAGACCAAGGTGGAAGACCACGCCTGGGTGCGGCTGACCGGTGCTCCCAAGCTGCACGAGAATCGCGTCTATGTTCCGGTCTCTTCCAACGAAGAAGTTCCCACCAGCAACCCGAAGTATCCTTGTTGCACCTTCCGCGGCTCCCTGGTGGCGCTTGATTCTGACAGCGGAAAGATCCTCTGGAAGTCCTACACCATCGCCGATGAGCCCAAACCCACCAAGGTCAGCTCGGCCGGCGCGCAATTGCACGGGCCGGCGGGCGCTGCCGTCTGGTCCTCTCCCACCATCGACGCGGAAAAACGTCTAGTCTACATCGCAACCGGCAACGGCTACTCCGATCCATCCGTGGACACTACCGACGCCATCATCGCCTTCGACATGGATACAGGCGCGCGCAAATGGCACAAGCAACTCATGGCGAAAGACAACTGGACCTTCGCCTGCTCCGGCATGGGGAATCCTAGCTGCCCGGATGAGCGCGGACCCGACTATGACATCGGATCTTCGCCCATTCTGCGCAAGCTCAGCGGCGGCAAGCGCATGCTGCTGGTGGGCCAGAAATCGGGCTTCGCCTACGGAATCGACCCCGACAACGGCGGCCATATCGTCTGGCAGACCCGCGTCGGACAGGGCTCGGCTCTTGGTGGCGTGATGTGGGGAATGGCCGCCGACTCCAGTCATCTCTACGTGCCCGTCTCCGACGTGCTCTCCAAGCAACCCGGCGGAATCTGGGCGTTGCAAATCGCCACCGGCGAAAAAGTGTGGATGACGCCTCCGCCCGAGCCGCCCTGCAAGGGCACTCGCGGATGCACCACGGCGCAGATGGCTCCGGCCACGGCGCTCGACGGCATCGTCCTTTCCGGCTCCATGGACGGCACGCTGCGCGCCTTCCAGGTCTCTGACGGCAAGATCGTTTGGGAGCTTCCCACGCTCGGCGAATATGAAACCGTCAACGGCGTCAAAGCCAAGGGCGGCTCGATGAATGCCGCCGGACCGGTGATCGTCGGCGGCATGCTCTATGTGAACTCCGGTTACGGGGTGCTCGGCGGCATGGCCGGCAACGTCTTGCTCGCTTTTTCCATCGACGGCAATTAAGCTACCCTTTGAGTTATGATTCTCCGCCGTTGTCTCGTTGCGGCACTGGTGTGCCTTCCCCTGTATGCCCAGAAGTCGCCCATCACCCACGAACAGATGTGGCGCATGAAGCGCGTCGCTTCCCCCAAGACCAGTCCCGACGGGAAGTGGATCGTTTTCTCCGTCACCGAGCCTGCCTATGAGGCAAAGGACCAGACCGCTGATTTATGGATCGCCGCCGCCGATGGCTCCTCGGTGCCTAGAAAGCTGACGCACACGAAAGCCTCCGAGAGCGGCGTGTCCTGGAGCACCGATAGTAAGCGCATCGCATTCACGGCCAAGCGAGACGCCGATGAAGATTCCCAAGTCTACGTCCTCGATCTCGATGCTGGCGGCGAGGCGCAGCGCGTCACGCAACGCGCCGGCGGCGCGTCGGACCCCAAGTTCAGCCCTGACGGAAAGTCGATCCTGTTTTCCTCCACACACGACCCGCTTTCCGCCGAACGCAAGCAGCGCAAGTACAATGCCCGCGTTTATGGCGGCTTCCCCATCCGCCGCTGGGACAAGTGGCTGGATGAAAAGAGCCCGCGCATCTTCGTCCAGCCGCTCGAAACCGGAGCCAAGGAGCGCGATCTGATCGGCGGCTCGAAGCTCGCCGCCGAACCCGGCTTCGACGGCGTCAGCGGCAACTCCGGCTCCGACCTCCAGCCCGTCTGGGCGCCGGACGGCGCTTCGGTGATCTTCACCGCCACCACCACCCGCCATCAATCGGCATACGCCTCCGTGCGGATGAACTTGTACCGCGTCAGCCTCTCCGGCGGCGAGCCAGTCCGTATCACCGACGGCAAGGACAGCTATGCCGAGCCCGCCTTCAGCCCCGACGGCCGCGCCCTCTACGCCTTGCAAGAACGCGAGACCGATCAGGTCTACTCGCTCTCCCGCCTGGCGCGCTTTGACTGGCCCTCCTCCGGCTCGCCAAAAATCACCTCCTCAACACTTGACCGTAGCGTCGGCGCGTTCGGGTTCTCCGCCGATTCCAAGACCGTCTATATCCTCGCTGAGGAGCACGGCCACGACAAGCTGTTCACGTTGCCGTCGGAAGGCGGAACGGCGAAACTGGCATTCGAGGTAAAGGAAGGCGGCTACACCAGCCTGAGCACTGGCGGTTCGACTCTGGCGGCCATTTTCGACAGCTCCATCCATCCGTTCGAGCTGGTTCGCATTAACCCCGCTTCCGGCCACAAGACGCTCACCAGCTTCAACAGCGAGGCGGCTTCGCTCATCGACTGGCAGGCGCCGCGCCATTTCTGGTTCACCTCCAAGAAAGGCCGCAAGGTCCACAGCATGATCTTTCTGCCCCCTGCCTTTGATCCGAACAAGAAGTATCCGCTTGTCGTCAACATTCACGGCGGGCCGCATGCCATGTCTCGGGATGTGTTTCATCAGCGCTGGAACTATCATCTGCTGGCCTCGCCCGGCTACGTCATTATCACCACCAACTACACGGGCTCCACCGGCTTCGGCGAGGCCTTCGCGCAGGCGATCCAGAACGATCCGCTGAAGACGCCGGGCGAAGAGATCAACCAGGCCGTCGAGGAGGCCATCAAGCAGTTCCCCTTCATCGATTCCACGCGCATGGCCGCCGGCGGCGCCAGCTACGGCGGTCACATGGCGAATTGGCTCGAAGCCACCACCACCCACTACAAGTGCCTCTACTCCCACGCCGGCCTGGTCAATCTCGAATCGCAGTGGGGCACCTCGGACGGCATCTACCACCGCGAGCGCAACAACGGCGGTCCCGTCTGGGAGCAGGGTCCGGTCTGGCGCGAACAGAACCCCGCCCGCTACGCCGCCAAGTTCCGCACGCCGATGCTGCTGACCATCGGCGAACAGGATTTCCGCGTGCCGCTGAACCAAACTCTTGAAAACTGGAGCCTGCTCCAGCGCATGAAAGTTCCCAGCCGCCTGGTTGTCTTTCCCGATGAGAACCACTGGATCCTGAAAGGCGAGAACAACCGCTTCTTCTACCAGGAACTGCTCGGCTGGCTGGCGAAATACCTGGGTCCGTGATGTGATCCTGATCGGGATCAAGCTGCTCCACACCGCCGTCTGGGCCTTCTTCGGAACACTGTTCGTCGCCGGTGAGGTGTTCTTGCTTGGACGCTGGCTGGTTTCTTAACCGCGCAAGACCGTCAGGTGCTTTTCCTCGGCTGCAACCACCGCGCCCAGGGGGATCTTGCGATCCAATGTCACAAGGTAGCCCCGATGAGCCACCGCCATCCCAAGAAGATAGATGTCTGTGATCTTGTCGTGAGGTCCCGTCAGGTTCCGCTGAAACCGTTCCTCATCGGCAAGGCTGATTCCCTTCGCCCAGAATTGATGGTCCTTTGCGTGGCATAAGTGGTCCAGCCGCCGGATTACTTCTGGAGTCGTGGTTTCCACGCCCGGGTAGGAAGGATTGCTAAGCACTCTCGCGCACCCGTTGATCGTCACCGCACAGGTTGCCCAACCACCGCTGCGGTTGGCTTTGAACCACCTGTGTGCGGCCTCATGGTGCGGATGCCCCGCGTCAAACAGCGCGACAAGAACATTGACGTCCAGGAGAGCCGTCGGCATTTAGTCACTCGTCCCGCAACCGATTCACAAGCTCCAGATTTGGCTTTTTTGCTCCGGGCTTGGGTTGAAAAACGAGGACTCCGTTTCGGATCTTGCCATGGCTCTTTGGCTCCAAGGCCGATCTCACCAGATCCGAAATCACTTGGCCGGCCGTGGTGCCGCGCTGCTCGGCCAACTGCTTGGCGACGAGGAGGATATCTTCATCGAGATTGAGAGTGGTCCTCATCTCTCTCAATCTATCACATCACGCATCAGTCATCACGCATCGGCTTGCAGGCAAAGCCCCCGAATGCCGGTTTCTCTTGTTCCCCTACCCGATAATCTCTTTGATGGTCGGCCCATGGCTATCATTGCCTTGGACTCGCAAGTCACCAAACCCGAGGCCGAGTTGACGTTTCTATTCCACTTTTTCGACGAGCTGCAGCGGAAGGTTCCAGCGGGAAAGAGGAGAGCGTGGTAGCAGCTTGAGGAAGTTCGCCTAGTCGAGAACCCGGACCAGCTCCGCCAGAACACGCACCCGCGAGTCTTCCTCAATCTCCCAGGCCTCGAATTCAGGATTCAGCGGTTCCAGCCGGATCACCTCATGCTGCCAGGAGCCGTCTTCGGCATGCTTTTTCTTCGACGTGTACCGCTTGATCGTGTACCGCTGCCCGCCCGTTTCCGATTCCGAAAAATTCTCTACCAGCACCCGTCGCCCCTGTCGCGAACCCGTCACCCCGGCACGGAACACACACCAGGCTCCGTCGGGTATCTCCGGCTCCATGGACCGCCCTCGAACCTGCGCCACGAACATTTCCTCGATAAGCCGCAAATCCGCTGGCGCCTCGATCCAGCCTTCCTCCTCCACTTCCTGCTGTTCCCCCCAACGTCCCGCCGCCGCCCGGCAGGAATAAACCGGCAGATGCGTCTTATAAGGTTGCACCCTGGAAGCCACAAACTGCCGATACAGCCGGTTCAATGTCGCCTGAAAGCCTCCCGCGATCAACACCGGCTGCCTCTCGCTCACCCGCAGCGAGTTGGACAAGGTCTCCTCGATGTAGCCCAGCACCCCCCCCGCCCCCATCTCCGCGATCTTATCCCGCAGGTCCCGCTCCACCAGCTCCAGAACCTCGCCCTCTTCCGGCTCCGCGATCTGGTCCCAATCCCGCCGCATCCGCACGTCCAGCAGGTTGCCGGCCGCCTCATAGAGCAGCACACCGGCCGCTTCCGCCGCACGCCCGGGAAGCGACACTTCCAGCAAGAGGAACTCCCCACGCGCCGTTTCCACTACCGCTGCGTTCATACCCGTGTCCTGGCGCACACCGCGCCCCCTTCCCTTATCGGCAACGCCTCCCTATGGCTGGAACGGATAATAGCCCTTGCGGTGCCGTATCTTCACGTTCGGCAAAGGCACCTCCACATGGATCGTCCGGTAGACCTTCCCCATATCCGTTTCGCTCGGCACGTACCGCATCACGTACTGTGTCGTTATCTCCCCGGCCACGTTGGCAATGGCCCGGAACAACCCGCTCGCGATCTCCGACGCATAGCCGCCCGTGCCCACCTTGTAGGCGTAGTTTCCTTCATCCGACGGCGTCGACAGATACCCGGAGACATCCTTATACAGCTTGTTCAGCGGATACTCTACCCGCCCGCCCGTCTCCTCCGCCAGCCGCGTCAGGTTCTTCTCCCCTTGCACGTTGAAACCGAAGGCCACCGTGCTCACGCCATAAATCGTCACCAGGTTCCGCTGCGCCAGCTCCAGCACCTCATCCAACCCCTTCTTGCTCGCCGAATCGTGCCCGTCGCCGATAATCACGATGATGCGCCTCGGCTCAATCGGTTCGCCCTTCACCAGCTCACGGCTCGTACAGGCCATATACACCGCGTCATAAAGCGCCGCCCCGCCGCCCGGCTTGATCTTGCGCAGCTTATCCATCATCTTTTCCGGATCGTGCGAGGTGTTCACCTGCAACTCCGCTTCGTTCCCGTAGCTGATCAGGTACCCGCTGTACTTCTTCTCGCCGGGCAGCAGCGTGTTCACCAAATCAATCGCCGCTTCGCGGAATGTCTTCCAGTGCAGCCGGTTCGCGTTGCTGATGTCGATCAGAAATCCAACCACTACTGGTTGGTTCCGCTCCCGGTTGAAGTACTTGATCGATTGCAGCTTGCCCTCGTCGAAGATCTTGAAGTCCTTCTCTTCCAGGTTCGATACGAACCGTCCCTGGTCATCGGTCACCGTCACCGGGACAATCACCTCCTGCACGCTCACCTGGATCGGCTTCGGCTGGTCGGCCTGCTGCACCTCGGCCGGACGCGGTTCGCTCTGTTGCGCGCTCAAGGAGAGGGCGAGAAACACGATGGAGACGGATCTGGCCAGCATGGTTTGCACCTACTGGTTCGATTATAGACCAAAGCTACCGCTGCACCCGCCCGGAACCGCCGCCCTTGATCAGCGCCTCCACCTCCTCGCCGCTGAAGCGGTTGAAATCGCCCGGTATCGAATGTTTCAGGCAACTGGCCGCCACCGCGAACTCCAGCGCCTGCTGCGCCGTAGGCTTCGTCATCAACCCATGAATCAGCCCACCCGCGAAACAATCCCCTCCCCCTACGCGGTCCACGATGTGCGTGATCTCATAATGCTGGCTCAGCAGGAATTCCGTCCGGTTGTTGAAACAGGCGCTCCAGCCGTTGTGCGACGCGCTGCGCGACTCCCGTAACGTGATCGCCAGCGCCTTCATCTTCGGAAACGCCCCCAGCACCTTGTCCGACAGCTTCCGGTAGGCTTCGGTTTCCAGCTTTCCGGAATGCACGTCCGCATCGGCCTGGATCCCCAGCGCCATCTGGCAATCCTCTTCATTCGCGATCCCGTAATCCACATACTGCACCAGTTCCGGCATCACCTGCTGCGCCGTCTTGCCGTACTTCCAGAGATTCTTCCGGTAGTTCAGGTCGCAGCTTACCGTCAGGCCTTTTTCCCGCGCCACGCGCACGCTTTCCCGCGCCAAGTCCGCAGCCGATTGGCTCAGCGCCGGCGTGATTCCGGTAATGTGGAACCACCCCGCGCCGTCAAACGCCTTGTTCCAGTCGATGCTCCCCGGCCCCGCCATAGCGATTGCCGAATCGGCCCGGTCATACACCACCTTCGACGGCCTTTGATTGGCCCCAGGTTCCACGAAGTAGATCCCCATCCGCCCCTTGGAACGCACGATGGCCGAGGTATCCACTCCGAACCGCCTCATCTCTCCAACAAAAGCATCGGCGATCGGGTTCTTGTCAGGCAGCACCGTCACATAGCGGGATTGCCCACTGAATCCGGCCACCGCCACCGCCACGTTCGCCTCGCCGCCGCCAAAGGTAGCCAGGAATTGCGGGGACTGCAAAAACCGTTCAAATCCCGGCGGCGCCAGCCGCAACATGATCTCTCCAAAACTCACCACCAGCTTGTTCATCGATTCTCCTAGAAACTTTTTACTCCCATCGCGACCACGTCTTCAACCTTCATCGTCTCCTTCACCACAAACCCCTCCCCATACTTCACCCCGATCTTCTGTCCATAGAACCGCGCCACCGTCTCCAGCCTCTCCCGGATCTGCTTTTCCTCGGGAAACAGGTCGCTGCCAGTCTCTTGCGACCCATACTGCGACTGGTAACAAAGCAGCGCCTCCATCCGCCGCTCGAATTGCCCCGAGATGTCCACCACAAAGCTCGGTTGCACCGCCCAATACTGCGCCGCGTAAATCACCTTGTCCGGCCGGTGCGGCTCCGTGTACTGATCCAGCTTCCGCAGCCCCGCCAAGAAACAAGCCTCATAGCCGATCTCCGCCGCACGATAGTGATCCGGATGGCGCGCCTGCCAGTACGGCAATATGACCAGCCGCGGACGCAACCGCCGAACCTCGGTCGCCAGCGTCATCCTTCCGGCGAGCGAGTTCTCCAGCCGCGCATCCGGCAGGTGCAAATTGCCGCGCCATGCCAACCGCATCTTCTTCCCAGCCGCCTCCGCCTCCGCCAGCCGGGTCTCCGGCGTCCCGCGCGTCCCCATATCGCCCGCTGTCAAATCCAGCGCCCCCGTGCGGTAGCCCATCTCGGCCAGTTTGATCAGCGTGCCGCCGCAAGTCTGCTCGATATCATCCGGGTGCGCCGCAATCGCCAGCACATCCACCGGCTTCACCTCCGCGTCATCCGTGTAGGGGTTGCGGATCATAGGCTCACTTTCTTCAAAAACGCGTCCAGCTCCATCGCGTAGCCGAACAACTCCTGCCCGTCAATGGCCACCACCGGTACCCGCTCTCCGTATACAGACTGCAGCGCATCATCGCTATCCACGTCTACAAACTGCAACGCAAACTCCGCGCTCCGCCGTCCCGCGCGAACCAGCCCCTCGACACGCTCGCACAGATGGCAGCCCCGCCGCGTGTACACCGTAACCTGCCTCACCAGTGCAGATCCTTCCGCCAGCGGTACCGCTCATGCGTCTTCATCACCTTGATCAGCGCCATCCCCGCTAGAAAACCACCGATATGAGCGAACCACGCCACCCCGCCCTGTTGCAGGTGTGCCCTGCCTAGTTCCCCCACCCCGCTGAAAAACTGAATCGCCAGCCAGTACACCAACACCAGCGCCGCTGGAACCTCCACCGTCGTGATGAAGACGAACACCGGCACCAGCAGCACAATCTTGGCCCGAGGGAACTTCAGCAGATAAGCCCCCATCACCCCTGCGATTGCCCCGCTTGCCCCCACCGTCGGGACTCGCGAAATCAAGTTGAACCCCACATGCACCCCCGCCGCCGCCACGCCGCAAAGCAGGTAGAACAGCAGATACCGCCCATGCCCCAGCACATCCTCCACGTTGTCCCCATAAATCCAAAGGAACCACATGTTGCCGATGAGATGCATCCAGCCGCCGTGCAGGAACATCGACGTCATCATCGGTTCCAGCGAAAACCGCGCCGGGATCATCGCATACTGGCTCAGAAACAGCGCTTGCGAATAAGGCTCCAGCGACACCTCGTACAGGAACACCGCCACGTTCACCGCAATCAGCGCCGCCGTCACGTAGGGCGTCGACCGGCTCGGCTGCGAATCCCGTAAGGGGATCATCTCTTAAACGCCTTCTGGGAACGCCGCTCCGCCTTGCGCATCAGCGCCTCCGCCTCCGCCCGCGTCGCGATCCCACCGCGCGCCCCCAGCGCCGTGCAGTTCAGCGCCGCCATCGCATTGCAGAAATCCAGCGCATCCTTCACTGCCATCCCTTCGAGCATCGCATAGCAGAAGGCTCCGTGAAAAATATCGCCCGCCCCGGTCGTATCGACGCAGTTCACCACGTAGGCCGGCGAATAGGTGAACTTCCCGCCGCAGCGCGCCAGGCAGCCATGCGCCCCCAGGGTCATCGCCGCCATCTTCATCCCGTACTCTTCCTGAATCGTCTCCAGCGCCTCATACGGGTCGCGCCGGTTGGTCCAGGCCGCCGGAAACTCCGAGCTTGTCACCAGGTAATCCACGTACGGCAACACACGGTCGAAGCCGTGGTACACCGTATCCACATCCACCGTCACCGGAATCCCGTGCTTGCGCGCGATCTGCGCCGCCCGCTCCACCGCCGGCGTATCGTGCCCGTCGATGTGCAGCATCCGCGCGCAGGTGATCATCTCCTCGGTGATCTCCTCCGGGTTCAGTCTCAACTCCTCCGGCCGCCGCCAGAACACCGTCCGCTCTCCGGTCGTCCGGTCGATCACGATATAGGCCGACTGGTTCGTGCACCCCTTGCGCACTTGAACGTGATCCAGGTTGATGCCGGACGTGAGCAGGCTCTCCATCTGCACTTGGCCGCGATGGTCATCCCCCACCGTCCCGATATACTTTACCCGCATCCCCAGCTTCGCGCAGGTCACCATCGCGCTGGCCACCTGCCCGCCCGGACTCAGCATCTCCTCTTCAAACGGCTCCTTGCCCGCGTAGGCGGGAAACCGCGGTACCAGCAGTAGAGTATCGGTGGCATTGAGGCCCACCCCGACGACGTCAAAAATCCCCATAAGACTTAAATTCTAGCCTCAACGTTTCCCGCCGTGCGTCAGTATATACAAGCGAGAGCCATTGTGGCCGATGAATTCGACCTGCTGATCGAACGTTACCAGCGCCATGTGCTTATGACTGCCTATCGCATTACCGGCAATTACGACGACGCCTGCGACGTCGCCCAGGAGGTCTTTTTCCGGCTCTATAAGTACCGCACCGGCATTCACCTGGAGCGCGACCTCTCCCCCTGGCTCTACCGCGCCACCGCCAACGCCTGCTTCGACCTTCGCCGCCGCCGTCCCCCTCTGCCGCTGGAAACCGCGCCCGAGCCCCCCGACCCCGCCCCCGCCCCGGAGGAAAACGCCTCCCTGGACCAGCGCCGGCGGCTCCTGCACCAGGCCCTGCAGCAGCTCCCGGAAAAGGAGCGCGCCGCCGTCGTCCTCCGCGAAATCGAAGGCCTCTCGACGCAGGAAGTGGCTGAAATGCTGGGCTCTACGGAAACTACCGTGCCTTACCCTGCTAGCCCTGGCCCTGGCGGCCTCGGCCCAGCAGCCCGCTCCCAAGGCCGAAAACCGTCCAGTTCAGGAGATCTTCGAAATCAAAGGTAATAATTTACTTGACACATCAAGCCGCTCGCCTCATAATGGGTTCATGGCAACCGAACCAAAGACCCTTCAAGACGCTATCCTGTACTTCGCCGATCAGGACAATTGCCTGAACTACCTCATTGCCCGCCGATGGCCGAAGGGTGTCACTTGCCCGCGCTGCGGCTCCGATAACGTCGGCTTCGTGGCCACCCGCCGAATCTGGCAGTGCAAGACCCGCCACGATCACGCCCAGTTCAGCATCAAGACTGGGAGTATTTTTGAGGACTCTCCGATCACGCTGGACAAGTGGCTGATGGTCATGTGGATGCTGGCCAACTGCAAGAACGGAGTCAGCAGCTACGAAATAAGCCGCGCTACCGGGATCACGCAGAAGTCCACTTGGTTCATGCTTCAGCGAATCCGGCTTGCCATGCAGGACGGCGGCACTGGCGGGAAGCTTTCCGGCGATGTTGAGGTTGATGAGACCTTCATCGGCGGCAAGGCCCGCAACATGCACAAGGATGTCCGCAAGCGGCGCATTACCGGGCGCGGCGGCAAGGATAAGACCATCGTGTTCGGGATGCTGGAACGTGGCGGCAAGGTTCGGGCCGGGGTTGTTGATGGACGCAAGAAGAAAAACGTTCAGCCGCTCATCCGGGAGCACATCGAAGCCAGTTCCGCGATCTTCTCCGATGAACTGAAGTCTTACGATGGGCTGGCCACCAACTACCAGCACGCCGTCATCAACCATGCCGTTGAGTACGTCAATCAGAACGTCCACACGAACGGGATGGAGAATTTCTGGAGTCTGCTGAAGCGCGGCCTGCATGGAACCTACATCAGCGTGGAACCCTTCCACCTGTTCCGTTACGTCGATGAGCAGGCTTTCCGGTTCAACAATCGGAGGGAGATGGATGACTCTGACCGCTTCAGCCTTGCCGTCTCTCAGATCGTCGGAAAGCGGTTGACGTGGGAGCAGGTCACCGGCAAGGTGGACAAAAAACCGGCGGTCAACTAATGGCCGCTTGCCTCGTGGTCCGAAGCGGAGGGGTTGACCTTCCGTTTCGGCTTCGGGCCGGGCCGGTTTGGATTCTTCGCCGCTTGTCTGCGATGCTCCTCTACCCGCTCCTTGATGACGCTGTGCGGTACGGCCAGCACGCGATCCACAAGAGCCGTGAAGTGTTCGTACTCGGCTGAATGTTTCATTCAACACCATCGTATCAGTTCTCAAGACTTTGCTCTGCAAGATTCTTTGGCTTGGGAGTGGCGGCTCTCTTTGTAGCCGGAGTTGCAAAAGAAGTGTGTCAACTGCAAATTATCGGCGGTCCCAAGCCCGCCATCCTCTACGCGAATTCTGTGGTCAGCCGAGATTGTTTTCGACCTCATTCTGGCTCTACAAATATCGCATCTGATGGGACCTTCAACAGCGCTCTTAAGATATGCGGCAGAGCGCACCTCCTTAGAAAACTTCTTTCTCGGGCGGTCCTCGTCTCGAATGTCTTCCAAATCCTTAAGGCGCTCATCTTCCTTGAGCGCTTTCACTATTTGGCTATGATCACTCCCTTTCTTCACTTCCCGCAAAACGATTTCGTACAGGGCTACAAGAGAATCGACGGGCCGCGTGCGGCTACCCTTGCTCTTGGCCAGCTGGTTGATGTAGTGGCGGTGATGGACCAGGAATTCCTCGAATTCATGGCGCTGATCGGTAAAGTCGATAAGAAGGTTGCTGTGCCCCAGCCCACTAAAAAACTTAATTGCCGCTAATAGAGCAGCGGGCTGAAAGAGGCCGTTAGCTCCGTAAAAGTAAACAACTGGGTGCAGGCCGAGAGACTTTGCCTCGCGGCCCGATATCAAAGAAGCGGCCTTGTTCACTTCCTTAAGAAACCGAATCGTTTCGTCTCCGCTGGTGTCCTCTGGTAATCTCTCTGTAGTTTTTGCTTTTACGCGCTTGTTCGACTCCATCCACATGCGCGGCGTTACGCCATTAACCATATTCACCAGATCAATGAGCATTCGGAATGACTGTGATGAATAACTTCCGCCTGCGACTGGCAATTCAGTTGTTGTGATGGGGTCTTCAAGAATTGGTTTAAAGAGCACTTCGTGTGCCTTAAGCGCCAATGCTTCGATTTCTTTTTGCTTAGCGTCATCGAAGTCTACCCAAAACTTGTGTCCGCGCCCCGCGTGGATCAATGCCCGCGTAGCAATGGCGTTGGGGAGCTTGCGGGCTTTTAAGATCGCCAATTCAGTATCGTCTATCATGGTGGCGCTGATATTGATTTTGAAGAACGACCTTTCGGCTGTTGCCGCGTCTCCACCCACCCATTGCAAATCAAGCTTGGACGTGAACAGTTTCCTGGCCTTGATCAACGTCTCTGTGCTTGGTGCCGTCTCTGGCTTCTGTGCGTAGATCTTAAGTTCTGCATATGGACCTATCTTTTCGATCAACTGGCTGGTCTGTCTAGCATAGCGCTTTTGGGCTTCACTGATTCCCTCATCTCCGAAGAGCTTCTTCGAGATTGACCCATTCCCGTAGTCATTATTAACCCATGCCATAAGCGCACTGAGCCTATGAGCCCCATCAATGACAAATAGTTTCCCATTGAGATTTGACTCCCACATGATGAGCGACGGGACAAATTCTTCATTTATGAAACTGTTGATAAAATCTGCAACTTTCTCTGGAGACCAGTTCGCAGTGACACGCTGAAAATCAGGTTTTCTAAGCGCCGCGAATAGGGGACGCCCCAGTTCTAGGTCTTCAACCCGAATTTCCATAATCGTGCGTCGAGATCCGGACAAATTGGCGCTCTCGCGCTCCTCAAAATCTTCACGCGGAATCATGGCGTCTAGATTGACCAGTTGCGTTGGCATGGGATCCCTCCTTTGGGGCGATATTCCAATCATCGCCCACCACCGCCTGATGCGTCAAGTAATTTATCGCCAAATCAAACATGGCGATGTGGCCAGGATAGGCTCCACGGGAGCCCCGAGCGGCGCCGATGCCGCATCCCGGAAGCCACCCTCCTTGGGCGCGAACCCCACCGTCAACACAAGCGGACCCCCGGCTATCGGATGTCCGGTGGAAAATGCAGTCGGCGCCCGCAGCCGTCCCCGTCAAAACGAATAAGCCGGCCAGCAAAACAAAGCAAGGGTTCCCCTCCCCGGTAGCAGCAGAATAGCTTTGGTCCGGTGCTATGTCAATCAGTGAATCGCCTGCCCCACTCTCCCTGGCTACGTTCCGAAACTCAACTACCTCGGTTGATGAATCAGGCGTCCGCCCCAGGCCCTTTGCGCCGCCTGAAACCGGCGAGGATCAGCAGCAGCCCGGCGCCGCCCAGCAGCCAGCTGCCGGGTTCCGGCACGAGAATCGAGTTGATCCAAGCGCTGTAGCCGCGGACGTCGGTGTGCCCCGCCCCTTCTCCGAAACTGCTATCCAGCGCGGAATTCACGTCGGGCGGGGAAGACGCAGCCGGAGCTGTTGGGAAAGGCCACACACAACCCAAAAGAGGCAACACCCAGCAGCATGCCGTTGCGGAACATGGGGCCGCCGGAATCGCCGGGACCTATGTTCACTTCCACGTTGCCAAGGCCGAGGCCTGCACTGGAGTTGCCGGTCAGCAGCCCGATCAGGTTGTTGGTCGCGTTGCCATTGTCGAAATCGGTAGCAATGGCATCCGTCACAAAACTTCCGATCACCCAAATGCCGTCATATGTGTTGTTGCCCCGGCGCAAGGTGCCGAACGGGAACGCCGACCCGTTGGCGGCGCCGACCCCGGACTGGCCGTAGCCGGCGAGTGTGACCACGTCGTGCACGCTCATAGAGCCGGAATAGAGATCGTAACGCGTAAGGGCGGCCGGAGCCATCGATACCAATTCCAGAATGGCGAGGTCGCCAAGGCCAAGCGCGCCGGTCCAGGAAGGGTGGACCACGAAATTTGTCACCGTGATTCCCGTGAACACGGGCCCGATGCCGGTGGGGAATTCGGCGGTTGCCGCCGTCGCGTTCAAGACGCCGGAGGAGTCCGTGACGCAGTGCGCCGCGGTGAGCACGTGGTACCCGGTGGATAGCAGAGAGCCGGAGCAACCGACCGAACCCGTGGTTTTCGTAATCGTGAGTCTGCCTACGCCGTTGAAGAAGAGGTCGCCGTAGGCTTCAAAGTCGCTCACCGGGCCGATGGGAACAACAATGGCCGCGGCGGGCAAACTCAGCCCCGCAAGAAGTGCTGCCAGCCGGAGTCCTTGAAACATATCTCCTCCCTGTTCCTTGTTGCTTATTGTTTTTTGGGACTTCCCCTAAATCCTTTACCTACAATCGGATTATAGGGAGCAGGCAGTACTGCGTCAAGGGGCCGTGGGATGGGCGGACCGGGCAATGCCTGGGGACCGGATACCATTTGCCGGAATGGGAGGCCGCTGCGGTGGACTACCCGCCAACCGCTTGCTCTACGCCTCCCCGGAAGCCTGGCGCTGGATCTCGTGGCGGTATGCGGCCCCGGAGACCGGCATGCCGGGCCTGCTGCCGGCTATTGTTTCTGCCCGGCCTGCTTTTTCTTCCAGCGCTCCAGGCCGACGTTGTCTAGAAACTGGACGGATGCCTTGGCGACTTCTTCGGCGCGTTCCCGGGGCACGATGACGACTCCATCGCCGTCAGCCACGACAACATCGCCCGGGCGCACCAGCACGCCGCCGCAAGTGATCGGCCTGTTGACCGACTCCAACTCGTTGCGGCCCGGGCGGATTCCACGGGCGAGCCTTCTGTAGTATGCGGGGACCTTGTTGTGAATGATTTCGTCGCTGTCAGCGAGGCCTCCGCTGGTCACAACACCGAGCATGCCGCGGCGCTTCCATCCAAGAATGTTGGAGGAACCAATGGTGCGGGACTCGCCGTCCTCATCGCCGTCGATCACCAGGATCGCGCCGGGAAAGAGCACGCTCTGAAAGGCCTCGGAGGTGATCTCCTTGTACCATCTGCCGATCGATTGCGGGTCCATGCGGGCTTCGCGGCGGTTGGTGGGAACGTAACGGGCCGTGACGGCGATACCGATGATGCGGTGGCTGAAGTTATCGGTGTCACGCCACAATGTCTTGATTTCCGGATCGACTACGCCGACATCGGCGAGGCCAACTACGTCCATGCCGTCGGAGACGTCGGCGACGCGCAGGCCGTCATAGAGTCTGAGGATCCGCTGATTATCCTCCTGGGAGTAATCTTTGTACGGGATGAACAGCTTGACCTTGGCGGCTTCCAGATCGGTTTGCGCGAAGGCCGGGAGCGTGGCAACGACTATCCCAAGAGTGAAAGCAAGAGTGACAATACGGCTCATGAGGTCTTCTCCATTCTTTAGAAAGAAAGGCTGCGCCGGTATTCATATATTAACCCCTGCAACTCCCTAATTGGGCCCTTCCGCGGCACGTCGTCGCAGTCCAGTTCGGGGTGTTTGGGATTCAGGAATAGATCGGGTCGAGTTTCGTGCGGATGTAGCTCATGCAGCGGGTGAAACTGTTTTGTGGGCTGACTCGGGCGTGGTGGTGGTCGATGTTAATCCAGCCTTTGTACTTGACGCGTTTGATGAGGCGCATAATGCCTTGGAGATCGACTTCGCCGTCGCCATAGTTGCGGTTGGAGAGCATGAACGTGCCGTTTTGTGAGCCGGCCTTTTCGACTTTGCCGTTGGCGAGGGGCAAGTCGTCCTTCTGATATTCGTACTTGGCGTCGACCAGGTCGAAGAAGATGAGGCGGTGGGCGTATTTGCGGAAGAGGCCGAGGATGTCGCAGTTGGCCATATAGAGGTGTACGGTGTCCGGGCACCAGTGGAACTTCTTGGGATCGGTCCAGGCGAGCAGCATCTCGATTTCGTCCTGGGTTTCGACAAGCTGGCCCTGTGAGTGGTTGTGCATGCCGGTACGGATGCCGTATTCGGCGCAGATGTCGCCGAGGCGGTTGTAAAACTCGCAGGCTCTTCTGAGATGTTCGCGAACGAGAACCTTATTGGGCCGGCGCGGGGAGAAGGTGACCAGCTCAGTGGCGCCGAAGCGGTTGAGAAACTGGCAGGCGGCTCGCGCCGACTTTTCGATTTCCGCATGGCGTGCGGGCTCATCGGCAGGTCCGCCGAAGGAGAGCGTGGCAATGCGGATGTCGCGCTTGGAGAGTTCGCGTTCGAGTTGCGGAAGGTCCATGCCGATGCGGCCGAGGATGCCGGGCCAGCCGGTGAAGCGATACCCGTTGAAGCCAGTGTCACGGATGACGTCGAGCATCTCGGTGTAAGGAAGCGTACCGGTATCCTGCCATTGGGTGGAGGTCCAGAGAAAACTGCTGACGCACCACTTGATGTTCGGGCGGGGGCCGGCGTAGAACGCCTCGGCACGTTGGCGGAGGGCGGCGAGAGAGGCGGCGCAGGCCGTGGTAAAGGTTCGGCGGGTCATGACACCGTCATCATGCGCCGGAGGAAACGGACGCCGCGCGGGATGGCGGTGAGTTCGTCCTCGGTGCCTTCGTACACCAGGCAGCAGAAGCCGTTGTAGTGGCGGGCGCGGAGGATGTCGAAAATGCGCTTGTAGTCGATGAACTGTTCGCGGCCCTCTTGGTCGAGCTGGTAGAGCTTGACGCGGGTGAAGGGGGCGATGGCGGCGACTTGTTCGACGGAGCGGTAGTAATGCTCATAGGTGTGGCCCTCGCGCTTGGGACCGCGCGGGCCGTCGCGGCCGGTGAAGTGGCCGGTGTCCATGACGAGGGAGAAGTTAGGATGGTTCACTTCCTTGTGGAAGCGGAGCATCTCGTCGCCTGTGGAGGTGAGGCCGGAGTGGTTTTGCAGCGCGACCACCATGCCCATGTCGGCGCCGATTTCCGCGCAGCGGCGGAGGGCGTCGACGCCGCGGCGGAAGGCGTCCTCGACGTTACCGTCCTTGGGGGCGGAGCCGACGAAGACCCGCACCAGCGGCGCGCCGAGAAAGAGGCCGGTCTCCATCGCGACGCGGCATTTTTCGATTTCCGCGGGGATGCGGTCCGGGTACATCCCGAATTCGGTCGAGACGGGAAAGCTGGGGATGGAGAGACCATTGTCGAGGCACATGCGGCGGAGCTGCTTCAAGTAGATGCGATCAAAGCTGGTCAAGTGCTGCATGTGCAGGTCGACGCCGTCAAGGGCCATGGCGCGGGCTTGGGTGATGAACTTCGGCAGATCCATTTTGCCGGTGCGGAATTGATTGCCGTAGCTCAAAGAGAGACAGCTGAGTCGCATCATGGTGGTGACCTCCTTATGCGGACGGGAACGGCCAGAGGCGTTCGACGGTGCCCCCAAGTAGCCACCGCTTGTCCTCCCCGTTCAGGAATTTCAGCTCTTCGCGCACGATGGCTTGCGCCTTGGCGTAGCCGCAGTGGCGCTCGACCAAAGGCCAGTCAGTGCCCCACATCAGGCGTTGCGGACCGAAGGCGTCATAAACCTTCTTTACCTGGTCGTGCGTATCCCTATATGGGTACTCTTGCTTGGACAGCGACCAGGTGTGAGAGATCTTCACGTAGACGCGCGGGTAGCGGGCCAAGTCGAGCAGTTTCTTCAGCTCGTCGGGCCGGTCCGGAGGACAGTCGGCCATGTGGTCGATGGAGATGTCGAGGGCGGGGTGCTGCTCAATGAGCTTGGCCACCTGCGGCAGGCGCGGCGTGGTGGTCAGGATGAGCATCGGCGCCTTGAGTTGTTCGGCGCGGCGCCAGAGCGGAGGCATGAGAGGGCCGCCGATCCAGTCGCCGGAGGCGTTGGCGGCGGGTGAGAGCCGCACTCCGCGCCAGCCTTCCTCGGCGACGAGACGGTGGAGGTGATCGGGGGCGGCGGGATCCTCGGGATTAACGCGGGCAACGCCCTGGAATTTTTTTGGGTAGCGGCGGATGGCGTCACGCGCGTAGGAGTTGTCCCAGCGGTAGCCGATGTACTGGACGATGACGGTGCCTGCGACTCCGTTGGCATCCATCAGCTTAAGCAGCGTCTCGGGAGTTGCGTCTTCCGAGGGCGGGTTCGTGGTCTCTTTTGCCCAGGGATAGCGCGGGTCGGTCTTCCAGACGTGGACGTGAGGATCGATGACGCGGAACGATTGTGCAGTCATGGGAGCAGCGGCCGCGGCGGCGAGGAACTGGCGGCGGTTCATGGGGAGATTATCTAACAACTGCGCCGCCCCGCGGAGGCGACTCACTTATCTTCGCTGAGCATGTCGTCGGCCATCCGGTCACGAGCCTCGCGATACGCCGTTTCGGCTTTCCGCGTTTGCTCCCGCGCGTCCGCGACGGCGCCCGCGCCTGGTCCGGAATCCTGCGCTACATGTAGCCGTGCGACCTGAGAAGCCCATTGCCGGAACGCCTTCCTGTAGTCGGCCCGCAGGAGTTCGCTTCTCTTTTTGGCGCCGGCCTTGCCCTTAAGAAGGTTCATTTCTGCGGGCCACGCCATGCGTTTCCGACCTGCTCACTGACGGGTCTGCGGGGAGTCCGCTTGTGCCTGACCGCTTCCCGTGCGGCGAGGGAATCCGCGTGCAGGCGCATGTCTTCCTCGCTGTATGTGAAGGCCCGCTTGTCTTGGGTTTCGAAGCCGCGCTCCAGAGCGGCGCGGCACAGCAACGGCAGTTCCTGCAGCCGGATGCCGTATTGCCGAGCCAGTCCGAGGTTGGCCTTTATGGTGAAGATTTCGCGCTTGCGGTCAGCCTGCACGCCGTCGAAGGCAAACACACGGAAGCCCATCACTTCCTTGAATCCTCGGAGTATGAACTGCATTTTGGACTCTCCCCGGCTTTCGCCTCATTGTGTCTGGCTGCTCCGCCGCCATAAGGGTCTCCTGAATGTTGTCTGCCTCCTCAATCAGTATCCATCCCTTGGCATTCGTGAGGCCGAAGACACCGGAATGCGCCGGAGCATGCTCGCGGATAGCGGATTCGGTGAAAGATCGCGGGAAAAGGGTGGAACGGCATAGATAATGTTCGAAAGAGCCTGGCCGCTCTGTTAACCAGTATCGGTTAATTATTCTTGCAAGTCAAATCGATCACATGCGAAACTCGAATTCTGGTTTACCAGAAAAAGTTAATGGAATCGTGGGGGTATAGGCAGTGGATGTTTCCTTAGTCATTAGGCAACGGCTGGACGAATTGGGCAGGGATCAAAAGGACTTGGCGACAGCGGTACAGGTGACAGAGTCCTACATTTCCCAATTGCTGACGAGGAAGAAGGCGCCACCGGCGCCGGCACGCACCGATCTCTACGAGAGGATGGGGGAGTATCTCGAAATCCCGGGCGGAGAGCTATCGAAGCTGGCGGAACTGCAACGGCGTCAGGAACTGAAAAAGAAGGTGGCAGAACCACCGCAGCCTCTGTTTCAGGATTCCCGGAGGCTGATCCTGCGAAAGTATGCGGCCGGGGACCAGGGAGAAGTGCGGAGGATTATCGAGAAGGAGGCGTTTGGCGAACTGGAACGGCTGGTGACGCAAAAGCTGCTGGAGGTGGCGCAAGGGGTAGCTCGGGAGGAGCTGCGGAACGAGTGTTGGCTGCGATCGGTGGGGCAGGAGCACGGGCGGAGCTATGAGGAGATGCGGGTCGCAGTACTGGAGTTTCTGGACACCGACATCCACCAGATCTCCACGGAGGGATGCGTATCCTTCCTTGATCCGATGATCGAAACCTGGTCGATCAACCTGAAGACGTTTGCCATGACAGTGGTGTTGAACCGGCGGCTGGCGCCTGGGTGCACAAAGCGATTTGAGTTTACGGAGACTTCAGGGGCGGAAGAAGAGATGGAACCGGGGCTGCGCGAGTTCTTGAATGACACGCGGCTGAGCGGCAACGCCACTGAGGAGGAGGTGGAGTTCCTCCGGACGCTGAAGGTGAAAGGGAGACGGCCGTCGGCAATGTATTACTACCGGGAGCTACAGAACCTCAGGGATCCGCTGCATTTCCTGGAAGCGGGCCGGGAAGGAGAACAGTGAGCGCGCTAAGTGGCGATGTTGGTGAGCGTCCGGGATGCCATGCCGGGTACTTGCAGGTCAGGCATGGGGTGTGCGCGGAACAGGCGGAGGCAGATGAGACCGGTCCAGCGGGCCCAGCGGTTGGCGCTCTTGCGGCGCGCGCTGTCGGTGGCGATGCCGGTGTTGGCGTACATCTGGCGGTAGAGTTTCGAGATGAAGACGAAGGCGAGGCGCGCCTTGACCGACTTGACGCATTTGGCGCGGCGCCAGATCTCGGAAAGCTGATAGTAGCTGTCCCAGACGCCTTGCGTGCGGACGCGGATCTCTTCCGAACTCATGCTCGGGTGGGGCATGTAGAGTTTTGGCCGGCGGTGTCCGGGAATGAGCCAGTAGCGGGTGATGGGAATGCCGTCCACCTTTTCGACATTGCCGGCGGTGGTCTTTTCCCACTTCTCGAAATCGACGGTGCCGGGGAAGGGCGTCATCATGACGAACTGGGCGAAGGTGAGATCGGCGCGCTTGGCCAGGTCGGCGGTGGCGTCGAAGGTCTCCTTGCGGTCCGTGGAGAGGCCGAAGATGAAGGAGCCGAGGACATGCACGCCGTGGCTTTTGAAAAGGCGCAGGCGTTCGACGAGCTGTTCGCCGGCGAGGTTGAAATCCTTGAAAACGGATTTGAGTCCTTCCGGAGTGACGGCCTCGACGCCGACGAGCGCGCCTTTGATGCGCGCCTTGTTCATGGCTTCGAGAAAAGCGGTGTCCTCGGCGGCTTCCATGGTGATCTGGGTGAAGAGGATGGTGTCGGGTGGAAGCTGCGCAAGGCGCTCCATGAATTCGAAGCGTTCGGCGCGGAGGTTTTTCAGTTCGGCGACGCGGGCGGCGTTGTTCTGGCGCTCGGCGAGTGCGATGTCGGCGAGGGTGACGGGATAGAAGTTGTCGTCGGCGAGGGCGATGAAGCGGTAGCCTAGGCGGCGCAGCTGGACAATTTCCTCGATGACGGCGTCGGAGGAGCGCTGGCGGGGCTGCTGGCCGTCGGTGCGCCAGACGGAGCAGAAGGAGCAGTGCTTGGGGCAGCCGCGGACGGTCTGCACGGAGGCCCACATGTAGCTGTCGGGCGGAAGCAGATCCCAGCGGGCGGGCAGGAAGCGTCCGGCGTTGACGCGTCCTCCGTCGTAGAGCGGCTGCGAGTTTCCGGCGGCGATGTCGGCGAGAACCTGGCCCCAGACCTCGTCGCCGTCACCCTTGACGACGGCGTGTGCGGCGCCATGTTCGAGCGCTTCGTTCGGGTAGAGAGTGGCGTGGATGCCGCCGAAGACGACAGTGGCTCCCCGCGCGCGCGCCAGTCGGCCGACTTCAAAACCGCGCAGCGCGTTGGCGGTGTGGATGCCGATGCCGACGACGTCGCCGGGCTGAATATGTTCTGGCTGGATGGGTTCCAGTGTTTCATCCACGATGACCGGATCGCCGTATTGGGCGGGCGTTGCGGCGGCAAGCACGTAGAGCCAGCGGGGCGTAATGACGCCAACGCCGAAAGCGACATCGCTCGGGTTCACCAGGAATACACGCATCAGGTTCTCCTTCGGAAGCCGCCGGATCTTTAGGTGAGGCAAGAAGGGGGCTCATGTGATTGTACCTGTAACAGGTGTCACGTGGTGCGACCGGTTATCGGTTGCGCTGGAGAAGCCAGGCGCGGACTTCGCCGAGTTCGGCGATGGGGCGGAAACCGGGTTCGTAACATTCGCCGGCGGAGGTCCACGATGGGCCGCTCTTTTTGAGGAACCAGATGCCCTGCTCCTCTTGCATCCAGCCGGAATTGGGTGGAGGCCACATCGGGCAGCAAGAGCAGAGGAATCGGTGGGGAATGATCGGCGGAGGCTTGGCGGTGGAGTAGAGAGATCCGGCGACCGTGATTTCGCCGTTAAGGCGCCAGCCGCCGAACCAGGGATAGCGGCTCGTCCAGCGGATCTTGCCGGTGATGATGGTGTCTGCGGAGGCGACGGTGGAGTAACGTTGGGGAGCAAACAGCGGGACGGAAGCGAGGAGAAGCAGGAAAACAATGCGGCGGATGGCCACTGCTCCTTCAGGATAGCGAATCTGCGTACAAGGTTTAAAGATGTAACAATAAACAGGTAGGTCTCGTCAAAACTGGGGCGTGAACAAAACGAGTAAATTCTCGCGAATGCATCTGGCGGCCGGGGCGGCGCTGTGCGCCGTGCTCGTGCTGGGCGGGCTGGTGTGGCGCGAGACGTTGAGGTCCGGGGCGGCGGCGCCCGCGGGGCAGCCGGCCGTGCTCAACTTGCCGGCGCAGTTGATGCCGACGCTGCACAACCCGTTCATTGAATTGCTGAAGCTGATTTCGGCATTTCTGATCGGACTGGCGATCACGGCGGTGCACCGTGCAACCAGCGACCACAGGCTGAGCAGTTCGATGGAACAAGCTCAGATTCTGTTGTGCGTGTCGGGAGCGCTGATGATGGTGATCATCGGGGATTCGCTGGCGCGCGCGTTCGGGATTGCGGGGGCGGCAAGTATCATCCGGTTCCGGACGCCGGTGGATGATCCCAAGGACACGATCATTCTGTTCCTGGCGCTTGGAATGGGAATGGCGTGCGGGCTGGGAGCGTTCGCGGTGGCAGGTCTCGGGACGGCGTTTCTAGGGGTCGTGCTTTGGTACCTGGCGCGCGCCGTGCAAGGTGACCGCCGGTCGATGGTGGTGACGCTGATGGCCGAAGGGGAATACCCGACGGCGATGGTGCATACGATTTTCGAACGGCACGGGATCGAGTATGAAACGCGCGGGATCACGGAAGGAGAAATGCCCCAGGTGAAATACATGCTGGATATCGCGCCGGGCATATCGCTGGATCAGCTGAGCGAGGAATTGCGGGGGACGGAGGGTTCCAATATCAAGTCCGTGACGTGGGAGAAAGCGAAGAAGAAGGGCTGATCTGGCGGCAACCGGAGAACATGCAAATCAAGACGAGCCAACTGATCCTGGCGAGCGGCGTTGTCACCGCGCTGGGATTGTGCGCTCCGGCGCTGCTGAGCCAGCCGGCGGCGCAGGAACAGAAAACCGAGAGCAAGAAAAAGAAGAAGAAGAAGAAGGAGGAGCCGAAGGGCTGGTATTTTCAGAGCAAGAACCGGCAGTCGCTGCGCTACAACGATCAGCTGAGGATCGATTTCCGGGTGAAGCTGCAAGGGGATTTTCAGTCTGTGGATCCGAGCCCGGAGGATCATCCGCTATTTGATTTCCGCAGAAAGCGCGTGGGGGTGGAGGGCGAATTCCTGCGGGATTTCGAGTATGAATTCGAGTGGGAAATGGGTGTGGAAAGGAACGCGCTACGGGATGGATTCGTGAACTGGCGGCGGATACGGTGGCTGCAGGTGCAGGGCGGCAAGTTCCGTCTGCCATTCGGCCGCGACACGCTGACGGGAATGGCCAACCTGGATTTCGTCTTCCGGTCACGGATCGGATTCATGATCGGCCCGGGGCGCGACATCGGGCTAATGCTGCACGGGCCGGTGTGGGACCGGAAGTTCCGCTATGAGGCGGGAGTGTTCCGCCACGACGGCGAGAATGCGTTCACAGGAGATGACAAGCCGACCGGCGGAACGACGCTAGCCGCGCGAATACGGACAGAGCCGGAGCGGTATCTGCCGCTGCCGAAGATCTTGGAAACGCTGGAACTGGCGGCGGCGTCCACACATGGCGAGGTCCCGGAAGGGCGCCACAGCCTTCGCGGGCGCACGACGTTTCGGGACAATTACTTTCCGCGTGTGGACGTGAAAGGGGACCGTGTGAGGCTGGGCGTGGAAGCGAATTGGAAGCCGGGTCCTTTTTCCTTGCAAGCCGAGGCCATGCAGGTTCGCGACCAGCGAAGGCAGCAAAGTTTCCGTCAAACCGATCTGCCGGACCTGGTGGGGCGCGGCTGGTATCTGTTTGGAACATGGCTGGTCACCGGCGAAGAGAAAGCCGCGGGCGTGCGTCCGAAGAAGCCACTGACGTTTCACCAGCTTGGATGGGGCGCTTGGGAGGTGGCGCTGCGCAACGAATTATTGCGCTACGGAAGCCGCAACCCCACCGGATTGGCTTTGGCATCACCGCGGGCGGTGAATTTGTTAAGTTCCAGCAACCGGGCCTGGACATTCGGGTTAAACTGGTATGGAAACAGGCAAGTAAAAATCCAGGGGAATTTTGTCAGGGAAAAGATCGAAGATTTCAACAGATCGGACCTGAGCGCAAGACCGATTTTCTGGACCAAAGTTGTCCGATTGCAGTTTGTGATGTGACACAATGAATCCGCGGAGGGGAATAGTCCTGGGCTTGGTAGTGTTAGCCATGGCAACATGGCTGGCGCAGGCGGGGCGTACGCAGACACCGGAAGAGTTTTTCGACGACCTGGTGCTGCACGAGGTGAGGCTCTATCTGCATCCCGTGGACTGGCGCAAGCTGCAGGAGAATTTCGAGGACAACACCTATTATCCCGGGGAGTTTGTCTGGCGGGGGCGGAGCGTGGTGAACGTGGGGATCCGGTCGCGAGGCGGAGGAAGCCGCAGCGACTTCAAGCCCGGACTGAAGATCGATTTCAAGCGCTACATTGCCGGGCAGCGGTTCGTCGGAGAAACCTCCTTCGTGCTGGACAACCACATCCAGGACGCCACCTTCATGCGCGAGCGGCTGACTATGGCTTTGTTCCGGCGCGCCGGGATTCCCGCGCCGCGAACTGCGTTCGCGAAGGTTTTCATCAACGACTCCTACTGGGGCCTTTATTCGATCGTGGAAGAAATCGAGAAGCCCTTCCTGAAGCGGAGCCTGGGGGAAGACATTGGCTGGTTGTACGAATATAACTGGCTGACCGATTATAATTTCGAGTTTTTGGGCTTCGACGATGAGTTGTACGGGCTGATGTGGGATCCCAAGACCCGGGAAAACAATGCGGATGTTCGCACGATTCTGGAGTTCATCCAGATGGTGAACGAAGTTCCCGACGAGGAGTTCCTGGAGCGTGTGGGCGAGCACCTGGATCTGGAGTCGCTGATGCGCTACCTGGCGGTGGAAAACTACGTGTCGGAGTGGGACGGCATCGTCGGCAGCTCCGGGATGAACAACTTCTACCTGTACCGCTACAACAACACGAAGCGGTTCCAGCTCATCCCGTGGGACAAAGACGTGGGCCTGACCAATTTCGACCATTCGATCCTGTTCAACTTGGACCGGAACGTGTTGACGAGACGGGCGATGCAATTTCCCGAGCTGGCGCGGAAATACCTGGACGAGGTGCAACAGATCGCCGAACTGGCCGGCGGGCCAGACGGCTGGCTCCAGGGGGAATTCGAGTTCGCCTACCGCCAGATCCGGCAGGCTGTGTTCGAAGATCGCAACAAGCCGCTGACCAATTCCTTCTTCGACCATTCCGCGGAGGCGATGCGGGAGTTCATCCAGTACCGGCCGACGGCCATCGGCGAGCAAATGGATGAACTCTCAAACGGTCCCCGGCCCTAACCAAGCGGGCCGCGGTCAAGCACGGTTTCCAGGATCGGCGGGATTTCAAAGACAGCCTGGTTATGGAGCGCGGCCGCCTTCTGGCGGAACTCGGCCATTTCCCCGTCCAGCAGGCGAGTCACGGCTGCGGCGATCTGGCGGAAGCTTTTGAGCTGGATGCCGAGTTTGTTCTCCGCGATCCATTCCGCGTTGTAGCGTTCCTGGGGCAGGGTCCACGCGTTGGATTCCACGACCACCGGCAGCCCCATGGCGAGAGCTTCCGAGATGGAGCCGGGGCCTGGCTTGCCGATGAAGAAGTCGGCCATCTGCATGAAGAGCGGCACTTCTGACGTAAAGCTCTCCACGTGGAGGGGAATCGACAGCTTCAACTCGCGTAGGCGGGCGGCGAGCTTCTCATTGTGCCCGCATAGCATGATGAGCTGCAGCCGGCGGCCACAGCCGTCCAGGCGCCGCGCGATATCCAACATCTGCGGCGAGCCATGGCCGCCAAACAGCACCAGGCCCGTGGGCAGGTCCGCCTGCAACCCAGCTGCCGCCCGGCCGGCGGGCACGTCGATCGGCGGAACATTATAAAAGGTAGGGCGCAGGATCATCCCCGAGGTCCGGAAGATGGCGTGATCGGGGTGGCCCATCGCGCGCGCCTGTTCGACAGCCTTGGCCGAACCGCACACCAGGTATTGCGGCTGCCGTTCAATCCAGAAATGCGGCGGATAGTCGGCGATGTCGGTGAGGATCGTGACGTAGGGGGATTGCGGAGTCACACGGCGGAGCGCCTCGAAAACCGCGCGGTTGAAATTCGGGATGAGCGAGACCACAAGGTCGGGCGTGTCGCGGCGCCAGAACTCGGAGATCAGTTCGATCTGGCGGCGGTGGAAGGCGCGTATCAGCAGGTGCATGACCGGGACAAGCTGCTTGGAACCGAGGGTCCAGCCTTTGCGTAGCAGCAGATTGTAGATGTCTTCCAGGCCGAGTCCGAGGGTTTTTTTCAGGATGTCCGTGGGCAGGAGGATGTCGTTGAGGTTAACAAGCCGCACACGCCAGGGCCGGTTTTGTGAGGCGACAACGGATTGCAGGGCGGTGGCGGCGGCACGATGGCCGCCGCCGGCGTTGAAGTAAAGGAAATCGATCTTGGGCATGCGGAAACCGTGGCCGTTGTAACAGTATCGCCGATTTGGGGGCCTAAACAGCTGGGGCCAAGATGCCGAAGATTAGAATGGGATCAGGGTGCAAACTTCTCAGAGACGTGCCCGCACAACGGAGCCTGCCCGCGATGGCACAATCTCGGGTGTCCTGAGCGCCCTTAGAGCCGCGGGCGGCCCTGTGCGGGCTAGCCTCTTATACCTGAGCCGGCAGCGGTGGTTGCGCCGCTGGATGGAGCAAAGCCGGCTGACCAGGCGGCTGGTGAAGCGGTTCGTGGCCGGCCACTCGTTGGCCGAGGCGCTGGCAGTCTGCCGGCGGCTCAAGGGCGAAGGGATTCTCTCCACTCTGGATTATCTCGGGGAAAACGTCGCCAGCGCCGCGGAGGCGGCCGAATCCGCCGAGAAGGCGCGCGAGGCGATCCGCCTCATCCGCGACAACGGGTTGCCGGCGACGATTTCCATCAAGCTGACGCAATTCGGGCTGGACATTTCCGAAGAGGAATGCCGGGGGAACGTCACTAAGGCAGTAGAAGCCGCCCGCGCAGCCGGGACCCAAGTGGAAGTGGACATGGAATCCAGCGAGTACGTCGACCGTACGCTGGATCTGGTCCGCCGATTGCATGGCGAATACGGGAACGTGAGAGCGGTGATTCAAGCGTATCTATACCGGAGCGAGCAGGACGTAAGGCAGTTGTGCCGGGAGAGAGTGCCGGTGCGGCTGTGCAAAGGGGCTTATCTGGAGCCGGCGGGGGTGGCGTTTCCGGAAAAGACGCGCGTGGATGGGAATTACCGGAAACTGATGCGCATTCTGTTGGAGGAGGGCGCCGTGCCGGCGCTGGCGACCCATGACGAGGCGTTGCTGGTGGAGGCGGGGCTGATAGTGAAGGAGCTGGGATTGAAGCCGGAACAGTACGAGTTCCAGATGCTGTATGGAGTGCGGCGGAGGCTGCAGCGGAGGCTGGTGGAGGAAGGACACCGGTTGAGGCTGTACGTGCCGTATGGAGAGGCATGGTATCCGTACTTCATGAGAAGGCTGGCCGAGCGGCCGGCAAATGTAGTGTTTTTGGTCCGCCAATTGGCGGGAGGATAGGCAACTTTTTATGAGCCGGAGGAGTCAAAATCATTTGAGGTACATTTCTTACCTTGCGGGGAAACTCGCAGCGGCGGCGGCGCTGCTGGCGTTGGCCTGGAAAGGGCTGCGCGCCTGGTGGCCGGAACCGTATTCCTTTGATGAGGTAAAGCTGGATCCGTTCGGGCGGGATCTTGGATATACGGCGGCGGTAATGCTGTTCAGCCTGATGGCTGTGGGGCTGATTTACCTTGTGATTCTAGACCAGCGGTTCCGGTGCCGGACCTGCTTGCGGCGGCTGCGCATGCCGGTAACCAGGGGCACGTGGAACCAGTTCCTACTGGGTGTTCCGAGCACGGAGTACATCTGCCCGTATGGGCACGGGACGCTGCGCGTGGAGGACGTGCATCTGGCGGGGGTTTCCGACATGAACTGGAAGCCGATCGACGATATGTGGAAAGAGCTGGAGGAGCTCGAGACCACCAAGCGGTAAGGCCGGCGGACGCCGCGGCGGGTGGCATCGCGCAGCTTTGCCGCAGCGCTGAGAACATAGTACAATTCGAAGCCGTGACCCGCCCCGGCCGGCCTACTAAGGTCCGCACGGCGATTCTGGTGATTCTGTTCACCTTGCTCATGGTCGCCGGTTTCGAGCTTGTGCTCCGGGCCACCTACTGGGTCCGGAATTTGTTTGTGGGAGCCATAGCGCTGCCGTATGCAGTGGGCGACGATTATGGACCGATTCCTCCGTGGGTGGACGGGCTTCGCATTCTCGTCCCTGATGAGCACCTGATCTGGAGGAACCGGCCGAGCCTGCGCCGCACCTACGTCGATATCTTCAGTCCCGTCCCTTTGGAAAGCGAGCGAACGGCGCTTCTTCGCCAATTCATCCCGACCCTGCCGGAATCCTTGCAGGGGAATCCGACATGGGAAATCTCCGTCAATTCCGACGGGTTCCGGGACACGGAGTTTCCAAGGAGCAAACCAGCATCCAGCTTCCGCATCCTGTGCATCGGCGATTCCTGGACATTCGGAGCGAATGTGGGCCAGGAGGAAGCATATCCGCAAGGACTACGAAAACTGTTACGTGGCGAGTATCCTGGAGCGCCAATTGAGGTGTTCAACCTTGGCGTATTGGGCTACAGCTCATTTCAGGGGCTGGAACTGCTAAAGCGCAAAGCGCTCGCCTGGCAGCCGGACCTGCTGGTGGTGGGCTTTGCCATGAACGACGCGTCCGTCAGCGGGTATAGAGACAAGGACATGCCAGGTCAGAGTGAAACTGCCACATTCCGGACGCGAGTGGCCCAATGGACCGAACACGTTGAGTTTTACAAGCTGCTCCGTTACTTGGCCTTGTTGGTCCGGTATCAGCCGAAGTCGACCGGAGACCGGCTGAAAGCCCTCCGCGACTCTCAAACGGGCGAAGCCACCGCAGAGCAGTACGCGGAATGGGAACCCTGGACGCGGGTCTCCATGCCCGATTACGAAGAGAACATCGGCGAGATGATCCGGCTGGCACGGACCAACAATGCCTCCATTCTGTTGCTATACAACTCGCTGGAAGAGAGTCCGTACCGGACGTCACTAAAGAAGTTGGCCTCGCGCCACAATGTGCCGCTTATTGACAGCAAGGCGATCATTGAGGAGGCACGCCAAGCCATCCAACAGAGGCTGGAAGCGGGCCTGGGTTTGGTGGATCCGATACCACTCACGAGCGGGGAGGCGGGCGAAACGGTGGTTACGTTCCGGGTCTACGCGGGTAAGCACCCCGTGCCGCGTGCGATCTACATCGCCGGCACTCACCCCCGCCTGGGCGACCTGGTGCCGAACACGGTGGCGATGCACGACGACGGGACGCAAGGGGACCAGCGAGCGGGCGACAAAGTGTGGACCTATCAAGCTGCGTTGCCTGGCGGGACAAAGATACTGTACACGTACACAAACAGCGGAGAACAGAAGAAATGGGAAGGCCTCGACGTTCCCGGCGCGAGAAGGTTCACCGCGGCGGAGGGGGCCGCGCATCAGGTTCTCCCGATGGCAACTTTCGGCGAGATCCTGCTGAAAGCGGACACCTGGCACACCAACGCGGCCGGCTACGAGATGATCGCACAGGCGGTACTGGATTCCCTCAAGCGGGATGCCGGTTTTCGCGGGTTTGTGGGAGCAGACAGGAACGATGGCGAGAGGGAGGGCTCGACCAGGCACAACGTGCGAGAATAAGGGGAGTACTGGTATCCTTGTGAGCCGCCGAGCCGAAGCTGCTTCTCCACCCACCAAACCGGGCAAGTCCGCCAAGCGCGGCCTCCTGCGGCGTTTTTTCTCCCACACCATCGGAAAGATCGTCCTGGCGCTGGGCGTGCTTTCCTTTAGCTCCGGGCTGGTGATTTTCTCCTATTTCTATTACAAGTACGCGACGCTCATCGAGCAGAAACTGGCGCAGGGCCCGTTCGTCAACACATCGAAACTGTTCGGAGCGCCGCAGGTGGTGAGCCTGGGCGACGAGACGACGCCGGAGGAGATCGCGGCGGGGTTGCGGCGCGCCGGCTACGGCGAGTCGCGCAGCAACCGGATGGGCTGGTACCAGATCCGCAAGGGCGCGATTGAGGTGTTCCCGGGAGTGGAATCCTACTTCCAGCAGGAGGCGCACGTGGTGCGGTTCCAGGACGGGGAAGTGTCGCAGATTATTTCCCTGAGGGACAACACGGCTCGCACGCAGTTCTGGATGGAGCCGGAGCTGATCACGAACCTGTTTGACCGGAACCGGGAGAAGCGGCGGATACTGCGGTTCCAGGACATCCCGCAGCTGGTGGTGAACGCGGTGCTGTCGGCCGAGGACAAGCGCTTCTTCCTGCATGCGGGATTTGATCCGTTCCGGATCCTGAAGAGCGCCTACGTGGACATCAGGACGCAAAGCCACACGCAGGGCGCCTCGACGCTGAGCATGCAGTTGGCGCGCAGCCTGCTGTTGACGACGGAGCGGACGTGGAGGAGGAAGGCTCCGGAGATTCTGATCACGATGCATCTGGAGCGGAAGCTGACCAAGGAGGAGATCTTCGAGCATTACGCCAATCAGATCTACCTCGGGCGGGTCGGCAGCTTCAATATTCACGGCTTCGGCGAAGGGGCGCAGGTGTTTTTCGGGAAGGATCTGCGGCAGCTGACAACGCCGGAAGCGGCGCTGCTGGCCGGCGTCATCCAGTCACCGAGCCGGTTCAATCCGCTGCGGTATCCGGAGCGGGCGCGGACGCGGCGGAACATCATCCTGCTGATGATGCGCGACAACCGGCACATCACGCAGAAGGAATATGAGGATGCGGTGAACGCGCCGCTGGGTGTCTCCTCCGGCAGCAGCGAGTCGGAAGATGCGCCGTACTTTGTGGATCTGGTGAACAGCCAGCTGTTGGCACAGTTCCGCGACCATGATTTCCAGGCCAACAGCTACCGCGTATACACGACGCTGGACGTGAACCTGCAAAAGGCGGCGGCCGAAGCGATGCGGACGGGGTTGAAGGAAGTGGATGAGTTGCTGACGCGGCGCGGGCGCACGGCGGCCAAGGGCTGGCCGCAAGTGCAGGCGGCGATGGTCGTGCTGGATGCGCGGACGGCGGAGGTAAAGGCGCTGATCGGCGGGCGGAATTATGGGACCAGCCAGCTGAATCGGGCGCTGGCAAAGCGGATGCCGGGAAGTGCGTTTAAGCCGTTTGTTTATGCGGCGGCGCTGAACACGGGTCTGGAAGGCGGGCCGAAACCGATCACGCCGGTGACGACGGTGATGGACGAGCCGACGACGTTCTGGTTCGACGACAAACCGTATGAGCCGAACAATTTTAAGGGGGAGTTTCACGGGCTGGTAACGCTGCGGCAGGCGCTGTCGAAGTCGATGAACATCCCGACGGTGAAGTTCGCCGAGCAGATCGGCTACGACGCGGTGGTGGATCTGGCGCGGAGCGCCGGCCTGAACATGGAGATTCTAGCGACGCCGGCGGTGGCGCTGGGCGCCTATGAGGTGAAGCCGATCGAAATCGCCGGCGCTTACACAATCTTCTCCAACCGCGGAGAGTTCGTGGAGCCGAGCTGGATCAAGCTGATCCGTGATCAGGACGGCAAGATCATCCACAACCACAAGCTGGAGCCAAAACAGGTGCTCGACCCGCGCGTGGCGTACATGATGGTGAACCTGATGGAAGAGGTGCTGCGGTCGGGCACGGGCGCCGGAGTGCGCGGGCGCGGATTCAGCCTTCCGGCGGCGGGCAAGACCGGGACCTCGCACGATGGCTGGTTTGCGGGGTTCACCTCGGAGCTGATCTGCGTGGTGTGGGTGGGCTACGACGACAACCGGGAGTTGAAGTTGGAAGGCTCGAAGTCGGCGCTGCCGATCTGGGTGGAGTTCATGAAGGAGGCGCACCGGTTGCGGCCGTACCGGCGGGCGAAGCCGTTCATGGCGCCGGACGGAATCGTGACGGCCGACATCGATCCCGCCTCGGGGCGGCTGGCGAGCGCCGGATGCGGGTCACCGCCGAAGACGGAGGTGTTCCTGGCCGGGACGCAGCCGCTGGACTATTGCGGAGGCGGAGCAACGCAAGTGGCCAGCTTCCACGAACCGGTGGAGACCGATGAGGAGCCGCGGGAGGCGGCAAGAGAGCGGCGGGTGGCGCGGCGTCCGGCGGCGGTGGTGGTAGCCGAAAAGCCGGAACCTCGCGAGGCGGTGAAAGCGAAACCAGAGCAGCGAAAGGGCATCCTCGGCCGGATCCTCGACGTGTTCAAGTAATGGTGACGACGGCTCGGCAGTTCAAGGACGCGACTCGTGTGCTGGTGGTGGACGACGAGGAAAACCAGCGTCAGGGCCTGGCGGGGATGATCCGTGGATGGGGCTTTGTGACGGAGACGGCCGGGGACGGGCAGGAGGCGCTGGAAAAACTGGTCGAGTTCCCGGCGCACGTTGTGCTGACAGACCTGATGATGCCGCGCATGGACGGCTATGAGCTGCTACGCAGGCTGAACGCGCAGGGTAGCAGGCTGCCGGCGATCGTGATCACGGCGTTCGGCAACATCGAAACGGCGCTACAGACGATGCATGAGCTGGGGGCGTTCTGGTTTCTGGAAAAGCCGATCCAGGCGCAATCGCTGCGGTTCCTGTTGGAGCGGGCAAGCCAGCAAACGCGCTTGCAGGAGGAAGGGGAGCTGCTGCGGAGGCAGCTGAGCTATCAGGGAGTGCTGGGGGAGTTGGTGGGCAACTCGGCTCCAATGCAAGAGGTATTCTCGCTGATCCGTCAGGTGGCGCCGAGCAAGGCGGCAGTGCTGATCACCGGAGAAAGCGGAACCGGGAAGGAGCTGGCGGCGCGTGCGATTCACCAGCTGAGTCCGCGCAGCGGCGGCCCCTTTGTAGCGATCAATTGCGCGGCGCTGCCGGAGACGCTGATGGAGAGCGAGTTGTTCGGACACGAGAAAGGCGCATTCACGGGGGCGGTGGAGAAGCGTGCGGGCTGTTTCGAGCTGGCGCAGAACGGGACGCTGTTGTTGGATGAGCTGGCGGAGATGCCGGTAGGGACGCAGGCGAAGCTGCTGCGTGTGTTGGAAGATTCGCGGGTGAGGCGGCTGGGGGCCAAAAGCGAAGTGCAGGTGGATGTGCGAGTGCTGGCGGCGACGAACCGGAACCCGGAGGAGGCGCTAAAAAAGGGACTGCTGAGGGAAGACCTGTACTACCGTCTGAACGTGTTTGCGATCAATCTGCCGGGGCTGCGGCAGCGGCTGGACGATCTGGGGCTGCTGTGCGAGGCGATGCTCGGGGACTTAAACCGCAAGCACGGGGCGAACGTAACGGGGGTGGATGCGGAGATGATGGGGCGGCTGCAACGGCACGGGTGGCCGGGGAATGTGCGGGAGTTGCGAAATGTGCTGGAGCGGGCGGTGATTCTGGCGGGATCGGGGAACCTGAGCACGCGGCACCTGCCGCAGGGATTCGGGGGAGGTGAAGGTGTGATGCCGGCGGCGACGGTTGGAGGAGGCCCGGACGGGATTACGATCCCGGTGGGCTCCACGGTGGAGCAGGCGGAAAAGGCGCTGATCCTGCTGACGCTGGCGCACACAAAGAACAACAAGACGCGGGCGGCGGAGATGCTGGGAATCAGCCTGAAAACGCTATTCAACAAGCTGAAGGAGTACGGCAGCGGGGAACCGGAAGGGTAATGGCACGCGGCTTGCAGGCCGATGGTAGCTGAGAATGTCGCTGAAGACACGGTTGCGGATCTCCATCGTCACGCTGGTGACGCTGCTGGTGATGGCGCAAAGCGTGGTGAGCTTGCGGATGACGGCGGAGGCGATCTTCCGGGACGCGGTGGAACGCTCACAGGGAATCGCGAGCCAGGTGCGGCACCTGGTGCTGCAACGGGTGAACGAGCAGGCGGCGCTGGCGGCGGAAAAGCCGGAGACGATTGAGGGGCACCGTGAGCTGTGGCAGCGGATCGTGGCGGATGATCCGGCGCTGCCGTCATTGCTGGAAAAGACGATGGCGAGTTCGAGCGCGGTGGTGGAGATCCTGGTGTGCGATGAGGCGGGATTGATCCTGGCATCTAGTTCGCCGACCAGAACGCGGGCGACCTATCAGTCGCTGCCGGATTTCAGCGAGTGGAAAACGCGGCCGGTGTTCGACCTTGTGCTGGAGGTGATGACACAGAGCCAGGATTACGCGATTGTGGTGCCGCTGGGAGTGCCGCAGATGAGCCTGCCGGTGCTGTCGATCCGGGTGGTGGTATCGAGCGTGCTGATCCGGAACGCGATCATGCCGCAGGTGCGTAGCCTGTCGGCAGTGTCGGTGCTGAGCCTGCTGGCGTCCGTGCTGCTGGCGTACCTGTTTTCGAACGTGGTGCTGCGGTCGCTGGCGCGGCTGAGCCAGCGGATCGAGAGCATCGCGTTGGGAAGCAGCGTGGCCGAACCGGGATCGCTGGCGAGGGAGGGCAAGGAGTTCGCGGACATGGAATCGAAGCTGGACGTGCTGAGCCGGCAGTTCCGCGGGGCGAAGGAGGATGTGCAGCAACTGCGGAACAACGTGGAGCTGATGCTGGAACGGCTGGAGGAGGCGATTCTTCTGTTCGACAATGAACACCGGCTGCTGCGCGCAAGCCGGTCGGCGGAACATTTGCTGGCTCTGCCGCTGCCACGGATGGCGGGGCTGAAACTGGAGGAGTTGTTTCCGCCGCCGTCGCCGGTGCACGCGCTGGTGGAGGAGTCGGTGCGGAGGGGGAAGCCGATCCACGACGCGCCGGTGATGTGGGAACGCGGCGGAGCCGGACAGGCGCGGCTGCTGGTGAACGTGGAGCTGCTGGAGGCGCCAAGCTCTTCGCCGTCGCAATTCAGCCTGCTGCTGAGTTTCCGTGACGCCGAGACGCGGCGGCAGCTGCGGTCGCAGCTGGACATTTCGACACGGCTGACGGCGATCAGCCGGCTGACGGGCGGAGTGGCGCACGAGATCAAGAATCCGCTGAACGCGATGGCGCTGCACCTGGAGATTCTGAAATCGAAGCTGACCGGATCCGAGCAGGTGCGCAATGAAATGGACGTGATCACGGGCGAGATCGCGCGGCTGGACCGGGTGGTGAAGACGTTCCTGGATTTCACGCGGCCGGTGGACCTGCGGCTGAAAGACGTGAACATGGTGGAACTGGCGCGGCAGGTGGCGGCGCTGGTATGGCCGATGGCGGAGCAGGCGCGCGTATCGGTGCAGCTGGATGCGCCGGAGGAAACGGCTGTGGTCCGCGGGGACGAGGATCTGCTGAAGCAGGCGCTGCTGAACGTGGTGAACAACGGCATCGATGCGATGAAGGAAGGCGGAAGGCTGCGGTTGCGGGTGTTCCGGGATAGCGAGGAGGTGGTGGTAACGGTGTCGGATCAGGGCGCGGGCATCCCGGAGGAGATCCGCGATAAAATATTCCATCTTTACTTCAGCACGAAAAAGAAAGGATCAGGGATCGGGCTGGCGATGACGTTCCGCGTGGTACAGCTTCACAACGCCTCGATCGATTTCGTCAGTTCCAACTCATCGGGGACTACCTTTTCGCTGCGTTTCCCGGCGGCCGAGGAGTCGCCGGCTTCTCCCGGCGTGAGAATCGCCGGGGCCGGAACCATGGAGAGCGAAGCGGAACGATGAGCAGGACAGGAGTCCTTGGCCTGTTCATGGCGCTGGTCCTCATCGTACCCGGATGCGGAAAGAAGAAACCGGCGACGGTGCTTGTCGTGCCTACGCCACCACCGCCGCCCCCTCCGGAACCGATTCCCGCGCCACCGGAGGTGAAGTCCTCTGCCACCCAACTGCCCGAGGTTCCCGCGCCGGAGATTCCCGTTCCTACGCGGCCTCCGGCCCCGCGAACGCCACCGCAACGTCAGGCGCAGCAGGCGGGAGCCCATCCAACGGAACCGGCGGCACAGCCGGCAACGCCCGCCCCATCCGTTCCGCAGCCGCGGCTCACCCAGTTGCTGAGCCCGCAGGAACAACAATCCTACCACCGGGCAATAGAAGAGGCGATCCGGCGGACGGAGGCCAGTCTGGCCAGTTTGGCCGGTAAGCGCCTGACCAAGGAACAATCGATCAACCTGGAGCGCACGCGGACGTTTCTGCGGCAGGCGCGGGAAACTCGGCAGGCGGATCTGGTGACGGCGCGCAGCCTGGCGCAAAGGGCCGAGGTGCTTGCCGAGGACTTGGTGAAAAGCTTGCGCTAAAAAGGCGAGGCGACTGCGGGATCACGGTGCGTCCCCTTCCGTCATCTCGAGCCGCCTCGCCTCGGACGCCTTGAAAAGCCGGCGCCCGGCCTCGCCCAGTTCCAGAAAAACGGGCAAGGAAACATCAACACCGTTACCAGGCGTGAACTAGTTCGCCTTCGGCGTGTACAATCTGACTTCTACTCTGCGGTTCTGTTCGCGGCCTTGCCGGGACTTGTTGTCTGCGGCCGGCATTTCACTGCCCACTCCATTCACAAAAAGCCGGTGCAGCGGGACCTTGTGCTGCACGGTAAGGTACTGCACGACGGCGTCGGCGCGCTTGCGGCTGAGCATGAGGTTGTACTCGGCCGAGCCGGTCTTGTCGGTGTAACCCTGCACTTCGACCACGTAGCGATGCTCGTCCAGGATTTTCCCGGCGGCCGCATCGAGCTGTTTCTTCGAATCGGCGCTGAGCGTATGGCTGCCAAACTTGAACAATACGCTTTCGGAATGTTCCACCTGATAGTTGTCGAGGTTGGTGATGCGCTCATCGATGGCGGCGATGCGCTTCTTTTCGGCATCGATGGCGGACTGGGCGGAAGAGGCGGCGCGGCCGGCGGCTTCGGCCTGCTCACTGCTGCGGGCGGCGCGCTCATTGGCCTTGGCCGCTTCCAAAGCAGCCTGGTTGGCGCGCGCATCGGCGCCGCGCACTTGCTCATCGGTCTTCGAGAGGTTGCGCTCCAGCTCGGCAACGCTGGAGTCGGTCTTCTTGGTTTTGGCTTCCAGTTCATCGACGCGCCGCTCCAGCGGCTCGATGGAAGTCTTGACATGTTTCTTGGTGGCGCAGCCGGTGACAAGCAGGGCGCTTGCGAGCAGGGCGCTGGACATGAGGGGACGCACAGCAAACTTCATAACGAATCGAAATCTCCTTAAAGAGGAATGGAACGGTTCTTGTTGTTTTGATTGGTTCTAACGGAAAAACCGTAGTCCGATAGTTCTAGGGCAATTCAGATGCCAAACTGGAGTACTGGGTATCGCGCCGCGGAGAGGGAGACCGCGGCGCGACTTCCATCGGAGAGGTCCGGGAGGAGACGGACCCTCCACCGTTCATCATGCATTGCAAATAAACGGCGGATCCGAACCTTACATTGCAGGGGCACGATCGTTGTTTGGAGGAGAAGAAAAAGCGAGAGAAAACCGGCATTCCGGATGAGGTAAGAATTACCGGCTGGTTCGGAACTTGGTAAAATTTTCCTAGCCGAGGCCTGCATTTTCTTCCTGATCCTTCCTAACCGGGTTTGTTTTCTCTGCTTGCTTCGTTATCTGGTTGAATACCTTGCAAATGAGGGGCCAATCGGGTGGCGGCGGAGAACGTTGGCATTGCTAAGATCAGCGGAGGTCGCCTTATCGAGTCGAGCTTGATCGCGGGTCCCGGGCGACCCACCGAACCGGGCGATCAAGCGCGAGCGGACCAGGACATCTATCCGGGGATACCTGGTCACTGAGCAAGTCGTCGCAGCAGTTCCGGATGCTGTTCGATGAACTCATCCACCGCGCCGAGAAAGGGAGATTGTGAGGCGTCTTTCTCCTTCAGGAACTCGATGCATTTCAGTACCGATTCCTGTTGATCCTGAGTCAGCGAATCGATCACTTGCATCAGGCTGTCCTTGACCATGGCTTCCTTTACTTCCCAGCGTGCACCACGGTTTGGAACTACGGCCGCGAAACCGGCCGGCGCAGGCTGGGGTAGGCGCTACTCGCGGAGGCGGCGGTCGAGGTCGAGACTAATCTGCGATAAGCGTTCGGGGCTTTGGAGGAGGCTGCGGACGCCGTCGGGGCCGTAGCTTTCATAAAGCAACTCGGCGGCGGCGAGGGAGACCTGGTAGGCGATGGAGGCGTGATAGCTGCTCATGCCGGCGAAGGAGGCGCTCATGCGGGCCAGGGGAGGCAGCTCGTCGGAGCGGGCCATTTTCGAAACGGTGGCGCGCTGTTGGGAAGAGAGCGTATCGCCGGAGATTTTCTGGGCGAGTCCTTCGTGCAGCCAGGAGGGCCAGTTGCCGGTGCGGGCCAGGCAGGCGTGGACGATTTCATGCGACAAAGCGCGGCGGGTCTCCTCGCCGGGCTGCGGCTCGAGCAGGGCGACGCGGATGCGGCCATCGTAGCGGCCGCCGCTCCACTCCGAAGCGCCGGTGGTGTTGCGGTAGGCCTCGCGGCTCTGAATGATGGTGGGGATGCGCTCCTGGACCTGGCAGCCGAGCAGAGGCGCCACGCGCGACAGCTCGGAATCAAGCAGCGGCACAAGCTGGCTGGCCTGATCGGCGGTAACATCCTTGGCATCGAAGCGGAGATGGAACCTAGTGCCGAACAGCTTTTCCTTGCTTTGGTCGCCGGATGATTCGCGGCGGGCGCGCAACAGAAGCGCCTCCACCGATGGATTGGGCCTCACGGCGATGGATCGCTCCAGATGTTCGACGGCGGCCGGGATCTGGTCGCTGTGAAAGGCGGCCAGCCCAGCCAGGGCGAGCAGATCGGCGTCGCCTGCCTGGTCACGCAGTGCGGCTTCGAGATACCGGAGCGCCTCCGCCGGCTGGTTGTCCTTGAGAAGCTGTGCGGCCTGGGCGGCGGCATTGACCGCGGGTAGCGCGGGAGTGGGCTGCTGGCTCTGCGGCTGGGCTGAACCGGATGCTTGCGTTGTGCCCGCGGACGCGCGAGTGCGCTCAAACTCATCGACACCGACCATGGCATGGCCGGGAAGGTAGCCGAGCAGGCTGCGGCCGGCCTGTTCGACACTCACCTTGTAGCAGGTTTCCCGTCCGCCGGCGAGGGCAAAGCGGATTTCGACACGATCCCCGGGATGGACAGTGGCCACCGCCGGCGAGCCGGTATCGCAACCGGAGCGTAGCGGGAACTGACCGACCACGGCGTGCGTGGCGGCGGCGACAAGGACGAGGAGAGCGGCCATATCCCCATGCTACGGATAACGGGGAGAGAAGTCGCTCAGGGAAAGAGCTTAAAAGGAGGAGGAGAGCTTCTCCCAGGTGGTGCTAAGATCCTCGGGCAGGACGCGGGTCTCGGCGACGGTGGTCATGAAATTGGAGTCAGCCGGCCAGCGGGGCAGCAGGTGGAGGTGAATATGGCCGGCGACGCCTGCGCCGGCGCATTCGCCGATATTCATGCCGAGGTTGATGCCCGGGGCGCGGTAAACGGCGCGCAGCTTCGCCTCGGCCCTGCGCGCGAGTTGCATCATCTCGATCAAGGCGGGTTCCGGGGTTTGCTCCAGGGTAGCGACGTGCTGGTAAGGGGCGATCATGATGTGGCCATTGGTGTAGGGGAAGATGTTGAGCAGGATGAAATTGAAGTTACCGCGCAGCAGGATCAGGTTTTCGCGGTCGCAGTCCTGGGCCGCTTTTTCACAGAAGATGCAGGCGTTGGAAGGGGAGGATTTGCTTACGTATTGGTAACGCCACGGACTCCAAATACGGTCCATGCGGTGAATCTAAAAGATGGGAGCGGGACCAGGAGTGGGCTCGGGCGCGGCCGCCGCGGCAGAATCGGTGTTGACAAGGTCCTTCAGCTCCTTGGAGGGCTTGAAGTAAGGGATGCGTTTGGCGGGCACCTCCACGCGGGCGCCGGTTTTCGGATTGCGGCCGATGCGCGCCTGGCGCTGCCGGGTGCGAAAGCTGCCGAATCCGCGGATCTCGATCTTGTCGCCGCCTCGCAAAGCCTTGACTACGCTGTCGAAAATCGCCTCGACGATCACTTCTGAATCCTTGCGGGTCATTTCCACAACCCGGGAAACCTCTTCAATGAGATCCGCTTTTGTCATAGTTGTGCTCATCTCCCGTGTTTATCTCCAGTGCGCCCCACGGGGCCTTTTTTCGGAGTTGACAGCTAAGTCCCATCCTAGCATGATTTTAATCCGGCTGGTGATCTTGTTGGCTGCTTTTTAGATTGATAACCTCTTCTATTGTCATGGTGGCGGCGGCCGCCTGGCGGTGATAATCCTCCAGCCGCGTGCGCTCTTCATCTTCCTGGACGGCGCGAAGGCTAAGCCCGATTTTCTTATCCGACTCTATCATCTTGATGATCTTGAAGTCGGTTTCCTCGCCTATCGGCAGCGCCGGTTCATCCTTTCCACGAGCCTGCGCGCCGGGGATCTCCGATTGATGGCAAAGGGCTTCCACGCCGGGAGCCAATTCGACAAACACCCCGAAGCTAGCGGCGCGAGTGACGCGTCCACGGACAATATCGCCGGGCATGTGCGCATGGAAGAAGGTCTCCCAAGCGTCTGGCTGAAGTTGTTTGATGCCGAGCGAGAGGCGCCGCTCGACGGGATCAATCTGCAGGATAACGGCTTGGGAAACCTGCCCCTTTTTGAGGACCTCGGAGGGATGCTTGACGCGGGTGTACCAACTCAGGTCCGAAGTATGGACGAGCCCGTCGATACCCTCTTCAATCTCGATAAAGGCGCCGAAGTCGGTGAGCTTGCGGACGCGTCCTTCGACGACGGAGCCGACCGAATAGCGGTTGGCGACGGTGGTCCAGGGGTCGGGCTCGAGCTGTTTGATGCCGAGCGAGATGCGGTGGTCATCGGGCTTGACGTCAAGCACCACCGATTCCACCTGATCGCCCACTTTCACCACCTTGGAAGGATGCTTCATGCGTCGCGACCAAGTCATCTCGGAAATATGGATGAGCCCTTCGACACCGGATTCGAGCTCGACAAAGGCGCCGTAATCGGTGATGCTGACGACACGGCCAACTACTCGGGAGCCGATGATGTAGCGCTCATGGGCGGTGATCCACGGGTCAGGCACAACCTGTTTGATGCCGAGCGAGATGCGTTCCTTTTCCCGGTCAAGCTTGAGGACACGGACGGTGATTTCCTGGCCGACATGGAGGACTTCACTGGGATGAGCAATGCGGCCGTGGCTGATGTCGCTGACGTGGAGAAGGCCGTCAATGCCGCCGAGATCGACGAAGGCGCCGTAGTCGGTGAGATTTTTCACGATGCCGGTGACGACGGCGTCCTCCTGAAGCGCCTCCAGCGTGGCATTCTTTCGCGAGGTGAGTTCTTCCTCGAGCGCGGCCTTGCGGCTGACGACGACATTGCCGCGGCGGCGGTTGAGCTTGACGATGCGGACGGCGATGTCCTGTCCCATGAGGGATTCGGGGTTGTGAACGGGGCGGACGTCGATCTGTGAGCCGGGCATGAAGGCGGTGACGCCGACATCGACTTCCAAGCCTCCTTTGATGCGGCCAAGAACACGGCCGGAGATCAGCAGGTTCTCCTGGTAGGCCTTCTCAAGAGTGTCCCAGCAGCGGAGGCGCTGGGCGCGCTGATGAGAGAGGCGGATGTAGCCTTCCACGTGAGGAGCGCCGCGGTCGACCATGACATCGACGATGTCGCCGGGCTGAACGGGGATGGAACCGTCGGCGTGCTGGAACTCCTGAATCGGGACGAGGCCTTCGGACTTGTAGCCGAAATCGACGATGACATCCTGCTCGGTAATGGCGAGCACATTACCTTGCAGGACTTCGTCGTCGGCCGGGGGCGCCAGATGCGAGTAGTCCTCTAATAGGTGCTCGTACTCCTCCCAATCCATCGGCGGAGGAGTCCCCGGCTTTAAGTCCTCTTGGTTGCCCGGCATGGCGGAATCTCCAAAAAACATCCCGACCCCATCACGATCCTGCATCGAGCGGTCTGTAGTCTCGGGGAGTTGCATCCAGCGATCAGAAGGTGAGACAGCACTGACAAACCGTTGATAGATCGGTACTTCAGAACTATAGCGGACCATAGTATAGATGTCAACCTAGGCAGATTCCCGGCCTAGCCCGGAGGCTCCTACCGGAAATGCAACTGATCTGCCATGGATGCCCGGTCTGAGCGCAGGTAGCCGTGGATACTCGCATAGTCCGGTGCCACGCGATGCACTACGCAAGCCGCCGGCAGAAGAGGGCGGCCATTTCAAACTACAACATATCGCTTTCGGCCAGTTGATCCAAAAGCGCGGTTGTCAGAGAGATTGTTGGAGCAGGCATGCAAAGAAATCCCCGATGACGTCGTGATAGCGCCGGAAACGTCGCTTCAATCTTCTCGGCCCGGCGGGTACGTCGAACGGCCACATGTGAAGCGCGAAGTGCGGATTGGCTTCCCAAAGCACGACGCTGCCCCCGGCCGGTGTCGAGTAATCAATCGCCGCCACATCCAACCCAAGCACGCGCGCGGCCTGCGCTAACTGGTCCTTGTATTCCGGCTCCGATTGAAAGAACTGCCAGTCCAGCTCGATATGCTCGCGGCAGGCTCGCGCGCGAATCCAGCGGCGGATGGGATTCAGGCTGCGATAGTGGGAGAAAGTGTGGTGCAACTGCCGACGACCGGATGCGGTCCGAAGAAAACATGGTTATGAACCACTGTGCCGCCAAAGCCAAGCGCTCTCTTCTTGTGAAAGAAAAGCTCCCACGCGCTGCCGGGCATCGTCTCCTGGTAGCCCTTGCGCGTGTCGATGTATTGCGAGATCGAGCCGGGAAGCATTCGACAGCGCTTCCGGCGGATTCATCAGCCGGATCCCCAGCCGCCTTGCCTCTGCTGCCAACTCTGCCGCCTCTTGGGAGCAGTCCGGAAACAGTTGCCGTAGCGGGTCCTGCAGCAGGAACACCACGGCCCGTGTCGAGCGCAGATCGGGTAACGCATTCCCGGTCTCCCATGTCCGCACGCGGCTGAACGGATCCGGACGCCGCCGCGCCAGATCTTCAAGCGCAGGATCCAGTTGCCGGTGGCTGCAAGGCGCAACTGGCGCTACGAATGCCCGGCTCCAATCAGGGTACGGTTCACGATGTTGGGGGGGGAAAGGGAGGGCACCACTAGCTCGAACGCAAGCGAATCGAGCTCTTAACTGACTATGCTTAATAAGGTTAGCCTAAAAATTAAAGAAAGTAAATGATGTAGAGCGCACACCAATCGAGCATGGCGCGGAGCTGTGTTCAACGGACGACGACTTACCTTCCGTTGCTGCTTCCCGCCTTCGACGGATGATGCACCGGAAACACCGGCCGCTTCGGCAATTGCACCGGCTTCTTCGCCAGCTCCTGCATCACCACCTCTACAGCCTTCTCCAGCTGCGGATCCTTGCCCTGGCGTACCAGTTCCGGATCCATGTCCACTTCAATGTCCGGCGGCATGCCGATATTCTCGATATCGTACTTGCCGTCGGGATTCCAAACGTGCGAGCTCGGCGCGGAAACAAACCCGTCGTCCATCAGAGAAGGCGCCGCGGCGCGGCCGACAAGCCCGCCCCAGGTGCGCTTGCCCACCAGCTTCCCCGCGCCGGCGCGCTTGAAGTACCATGGCATCGCGTCACCGCCGGAACCGGCCGATTCATTGATGATCATCACCTTCGGTCCGAAGATGGCCCCTTGCGGCTGCTGCTCATCGGCGCCGTCGCGTGTTGCTACCAGGCTCAGCAGCGGTCGCGTAAGGTGCTCGACGATATCGGTCGCCAGCGCTCCGCCGCCGTTGTAGCGCTCGTCAATGATCGCCGCCTCCTTGCCGACCTGGGCAAAGAAGTAGCGGTTGAAGTTCGTGTAGCCGCCGAAGGAGGTGTCGGGCATATAGATGTAGGCGACGCGCCCGCCCGTCATCTGGTCCACCTTGCGCCGGTTGTCTTCAATCCAGGCCAGGTTGCGCAGCCCCGATTCGCTCGGCACCGGCACCACCGTCACTTCACGGGAACCGGCGCCGCCCGGGTCAGCGCTCACGCGCAACTCCACCGACTTGCCCGAAGTTCCTTCAAAGAAGCTGTACACGTTATCCGTATCGCGCAGATCGCGTCCGTTCACCGCCAGCAGGTACTCGCCGGCGGCCACGTTCACGCCCGGCTGCGTCAGCGGAGCCTTTAACTGCGGATTCCAGTTCTCGCCGTTGTAGACGCGCACGAAGCGGTAGCGCCCGTTCTCGAGCTTGTAATCGGCGCCCAGCAGTCCGGTGGGAACGCGCTTCACCTCCGGCAACTCGCCGCCGCCGGCCGAGAGATGACCCACCGTCAGCTCGCCCAGCATCTCCTGAAACAGGTAGTTTAAATCGCGCCGTGAACCGATGCCTTCCAGGAACGGTTGATAACGGTTGGCCGCCCCTTCCAGGTTCAGCCCGTGATAATTCGGATCGTAGAAGAAGTCGCGCTGGATGCGCCACGCCTCGCGGTACATCTGGTTCCAGGCCGCCTTCGGATCGATCTTCACTTCAAGCGATGCCGTTCGCAGCGGATTCGACGGCGGTCCTGCGGAGGGCGGCGCCGGAGGCGCGGGCCCTGAACCTGTCGCCATCGGACGCGGCGACGTGATGACCCAGTTGTCGCCCTGCTGGTACAGCATCTTCTCCCCGTTATGCGACATGACGAAGCCCCGCACTCCGCCGATCACCACGTCCGACTTGCGCGCTTTCAGATCAAAGCGGTGCACCGTGTTCGACGCCGGCCCCTGCTGGGCCGGGCTGAAGGAAGGAAGCTCCACCGCCAGCAGCACGCCCGCCTTGCCCACTTGCAAGCTGCCGTAGCGGCGAGGCGGCATCGGCAGCGCCAGAATCCGTTGCCCGATATTCTCGAAATCGATCTTCACCACAACCGGCTTTGGCCCCGCCGCGGGTTTGGGAGCCTCGGGTTTGGGAGCCTCGGGCTTCGGCGCATCCGGCTTCTTTTCCTCCTTTTCCTCGTCGCTTTCCGGCGCCAGCGGGGATACCTCATCCTTAGCGAGCACGGCCAAGTAAATGCTGCGCGAGACGGATCGGAAGCTGCTCTGAATGTCGGCCTGCAACGCCGGTCCCGAATCGGTGCTCGCCGTGAAATAGAGATACTTGCCGTCTTTATCGAACACCGGATGCCGCGCATCGCTCATCCCATCGGTGATCTGTGTGCTCTTGCCATCGGCCACCGAATGCAGGAACACCGCCGCCATGTGATTCTTCAGCCGCCGCGAGTAGGCCAGCCAGTTGCTGTCCGGCGACCAGGACGGCGTCAGCGCGCCGGATGCGGCGAAGGTCCAGTACGTGTCCTTATCCACACGCACAGGGGTCTGCTTCTCCAAATCGATGTACCAAATCGTGAGATGGCTGTCTACATAGGCGATCTTCTTGCTGTCCGGTGACCAGCGTGGCGTGAAATAGAAACCCGGCTTGTCGGCCAGCTTGATCTTCTTCACGTCGCCCGCGCCCGTCTGGTTGCGTAGGTGCAGCTCATACTCGCCCGAGGCATCGGAGAAATAGGCGATGGTCCGCCCGTCCGGCGACCATGCCGGATCGCGGTCCATCACCGAAGGCGATTCGGTCAGATTGCGAGGATCGCCTTTCTCGGCAGGCACCGTGAGTATCTCCCCGCGCGCCTCAAACACCGCCCGCGCGCCGGTCGGCGAAATTCCCGCCGAACGCAACCGCCGCCCCACCTCGATGAACTTCGGCCGCGTCTCCAATAAATCCGCCGCCACGCGAACCTTCACGGGCGTTGTCTTCCCGCTCTTGATGTCGTAGATATGCAGCGACCCGAACTGCTCATAGACGATCCCATCCGGCCCCGCACCCGCCGACTTCAGATCCAGCCCGCGATTCTCCACCACCTGCTTCACCTGCTTGGAACGGGGATCGTAGGAGTAGAGCGTCACCACGCCCGAGCGATCCGACAGGAAATAGACCTTGTCGCCCACCCAAAGCGGATTGAAGTCGTTGGAATTCTCGCGCGGCACTTTCGTCACCTTGCCCGTATCCAGGCTCGCCAGCCACACCGGAGTCGTCCCGCCGCCGCGGTACCGCTTCCAGGCCGTGAACGCACGCCGCAGCGGCACGTACGCCATCTGCCCTCCATCCGGCGAAAAGGCCGCCTCATAGCCCGTAGGCAAATCGATCCTCGCCGGGAACCGCCCCTCCAGATCCACCGTGAACAACTCCCGGAACCGCGAGTTCGCCGTCCGGTCGGAGGTGAACAGCACCGCCTTGCCATCGGGCCTCCAGCAGCGGACGAAATCGGGAGCCGGATGCCACGTTAGCCGCTTCGGCACCCCTCCTTCGGCGGGCATCACAAAAACGTCGGTGTTGCCGTCATACTCGCCGCTGAAGGCGATCATCGTTCCGTCCGGGGAAAAGACGGGCACCTCCTCCGCGCCGGCGCTCACGGTCAGCCGCTTCGCATCGCCGCCGGCGCGCGGCACGCTCCACAGGTCGCCGGCATGGGAGAAGACGATGTGCGTCCGGTTCATCGTCGGGTTTTGCAACAGCAGCGGCGCGTCGGCGGCCCAGGCCGCGGCGCACAGAAACAGTCCAAGCACGGTTCGAGTCATGGGGGCTCCTTTGGTGTCTCTCTATAGACGGAACTATAGCCTATTCGTTCCCGGAAATTAAGCGTCCCAGCGCCCAACGTGCATGCTCGGCCACCACCTCATCCCCGCCGGCGGCGAGCTTCTCCAGCGCCGGACGGAACCGCGCCAGGCGCGAGTTGCCCATCGCCACCGCCACATTCCTCAAGAACCCCCGGTATCTGGCCCGGCTCACCGGCGTGTCGCGGTACATCGCGCGGAACTCCTGGTCGGTGAGGGCGGCAAGCCGCTCCAGCGGCGGGGCGAACTCGCGGGGCCGGTACTCAGCATCGCAGTCGGTGGGGGCGCGGCGGTTCCAGGGGCACACATCCTGGCAGATGTCGCAGCCGAACACATGCTGGCCGATCCCGGAGCGATTCTCCTCGGGAATCGAGCCCCGCAGTTCGATCGTGAAATAGGAAATGCACAGCCGCGAATCCAGCGTGTAGCGGCCGCCGGGTGTCGGGATGATCGCCTGGGTCGGGCAGGCGTCGATGCAGCGGGTGCAGGTTCCGCAACGGTCCGGCGGCGGGGTGTCGGGCTCCAACTCGAGCGACGTGAGCATCTCTCCCAGGAAGAACCACGAACCCTTTCCTTCATGGATGAGGCAGGTGTTCTTTCCTATCCAGCCGAGCCCGGCCATCCTGGCATAGGAGCGTTCCAGCAAAGGGGCGGTGTCGACACAGATACGGCAATTGGCTTTGTTTTGCAATTTCGCGGCAACCTGCGCAAGTCCTTGACGGATAAGCAGATGGTAATCATCCCCCCAGGCATAGCGGCTGATCCAGCCGCGCTCGGTACTGTCGAAATCTGTCGAATATGGCAACGGCCCATTGTATCGCTTGCCGACGCACACAATCGACCGCGCCGAGGGCAGAATCCGCCGCGGGTCCAGACGAATATCTGCCCTATGATCAGTGAGATAGCGCATCTCACCGGCCCGCCCCCCGTCTATCCACTCCTTATAAATGGCCCAATCCAGCCCCGGCTCGACGCGCGCGATCCCTGCCAAATCGAACCCGGCCTCACGGGCCAGATCCTTTACCCGTTGAGCCGTTGTAATCGCCATACGATGCCCAAACCAGCAGTTTAATTCATTTGCATAGGCTTAGCCCGCTTGGTTGACTAAAATGAACAACTTGAGAGCTGTGTATCCGCGCGTTGGACGCCCCCCAGGGCAGCCGGATAACAAAAACCAGGAGTCATTGAGACAATGCACAAGCCAATCAAGTACGTGGAGAAGGTGCTTACGTACGGCGCCCGCGGCGCCTGGGTCGTCTTCGACAGTCTGAACCAAATCCGCCAGAACCCTGGCTTCACGCCGAGATGGTCCGACAAGCCCTTGCTGAAATCCTGGGAAAAGACCAAACCCCCACTGGGCTGGCCCCGCACCACCGATTCGCTTTGCCCCAAGTGCGTCCAGGAAGCCCGCAAACAAATCCTCGACGGAGAAAAGGACTACCTGGTTCTGCTCGATGAGAAGGTCGGCGAAATCAAGGCCCAGATCATCGAGCGCGACGGCAAGATCCTGATGGTCAAGGACTGCCCCAAGCACGGCCACTTTGAAGACGTCATGGCCATTGACCCGGCCTTCTTCAAGCACCTCGAAGAAGTCTTCCCCGGCCGCGACATCCGCGCCCACAACGACGAAAAGCTACACAACCACGGCAGCTCCACCATTACTCACGGCCGCGGCTCCGTGCTCACCATCGACCTCACCAACCGCTGCAACATGATGTGCGACCCCTGCTTCATGGATGCCAACCAGGTGGGCTTTGTGCATGAGCTGAGCTGGGAAGACATCAAGACGCTGCTCGACAACGCCATCTCGATCAAGCCGAAGCGCAAGATGAGCGTCCAGTTCTCCGGCGGCGAGCCGACGCTTTCCCCCTACTTCCTCGACGCCGTGCGCTACGCGCGCAAGGTCGGCTACGACAGCGTGCAGGCAGCGACCAACGGCATCGAGTTCGCCAAGAGCCCCGAGTTCTGCCGCCAGGCCGCCGAGGCCGGTCTCCGCTATGCCTATCTCCAGTTCGACGGCATCGGCAATGAAGCCAACTCGCACCGCGCCGTCGGCAACCTGTTCGACGTGAAGATGCGCGCTATTGAGAATTTGCACTCGAACGGCATCGATATCGTTCCGGTTATCACCATCGTCAACGGCATCAACAACGAGCAGGTTGGCCACGTCATTCAGTTCGCGCTCGACAACCCCAAGCGCATCCCGTTCCTCAGCTTCCAACCTGTCAGCTTCACCGGCCGTGACGAAGACGTCACGCCGGAGCGCCGCGCCGCCCAGCGCTACACGCTGAGCCACCTGGCGCACGACGTCAAGAACCAGGTCGGCCTCGGTGAGCCGACGCGCGACTGGTTTCCGATTTCGTTCATCTCTACCTTCTCTGACTGGGCCGACCTGGTGCATGGTCCTCAGGAGTCGTGGGGCCACCTGAGCTGCGGCTGCCACCCCAATTGCGGCGTCGGCATGGCCGTCATGGTGGACAAGGAAACCAAGGAAGCCGTTCCCGTCACCGCCTTCCTGAACGGCGACCGTCTGGCCAAGGACATCGCCCGCGTCAACGACGCCGCCCGCGGCAGGTTCCTGTCGGTAATGGGCATGGCACTGGCGCTGATGCGCAACTATGATCCGTTCCAGTCGCCCACGCATTTCAAGCTGGTCGACCTGATGAAGAAGTTCGACAAGACCTTCGGCGCCACCGGCAAGAGCTACGGCAGGGTGAGCGGCGAGACGCGCCTCCAGGACATCGAAGTCCGGCGCTCCGACCGGTGGAACTTCCTGTTCATCGCCGGCATGTGGTTCCAGGACCTGTTCAACTACGATTTCCGACGCACCGAGCAGTGCATCATCCCCTACGCCACGCAGGAAGGCGAAATCAGCTTCTGCGCCTACAACACCGGCATCGGCTGGCGCAACATCATCGAGAAAATGCACATGACGGCCACGCTCACCAAGTGGTATGACGAGCACGGCCGCCATGAGATCTTCGCCGGCGGCAAGGACGTCAACCTGCGCTCGAAAGACCACTCGATGAAGCTGAACGCCGAGCACGTGGCGCACCGCCGCCAGACGGATCTGGACGAACTCGGCATCGCCAAGAACGCCCGCGAGGAGAAGATCCGCCAACGCGATCTGAAGCTGAAGCTCCAGCAGGACGCCGAGAACAAGCGGATGGCCAAGCTGTACCGCGAAGTGGTGCTGAAGGAGCAGAAGCAGGAAGGCTTCGTATCGCTCGATAGCCTCACCCCGGCCAAGCCCGCCGCCGCCGAAGAAGTCGGCAGCTTCGGCGATTAGCTCCCAAGTAACGATCAACTCAAGGCCGCTGGACACGCTCCAGCGGCCTTCGTGTTGTGTGCCGAGCATGATCGACAGTTGGAAGGGGAAAGTCCTTTTCACAACCTGATGGAGGTGAAGTGATAGCGAAGCGCAAGGGCAGGACCGTGAGGAACTGTCTGAAACAAGCGTGGAGCAAAAGCGCGAGCCGATGAACAAGAACCGGATAAGAGGCATACGGTGCTGGACGAGCGGGCAATTGATCGCGAAGTCCATATCCATCAAGTGGTCGCGCCGATGCCGAGCGCCAGCGTTAACACGGCTACCCCGGCAAACACCGGAGCATTGCAAAGCACCCTGCACCCGTAACGGACATCCCGGAGAATCGTTTCCATTCTCGCCCCCATACGAACCTCCCTTACCTTTTCCTTCACCTGCTCCGGACCGCCGAACTCCATCCGCGCCGCCCGCCACGCTTGCCCCGGGGAAAGCCCGCGCTCCATGTGACGATCGGCAAGAACGCCAAGCCAGCCGTCTGCTTCCTTGCTCAGCTCCTCTTCGGAGGGTCAAGCACTTGACTCATTGCCGTGGCCACCCTCTCCCAGTCGCGCCTCTCCTTCGCCAGTTGCCTTCGGCCGCTTGGAGTCAGCGAGTAGGACTTCACTCGCCGTCCGCTTTCCAGTTCCTCCCAACGCCCCTCGATCCAACCCTTCTCGGCCAGACGATGGAGCGCCGGAAACAGCGACCCCGGCCCGACCGCGAAAACGCCCCGCGTGACCTGCTCAATCCGGTCCGCGATCCCTACACCGTGTAGCGGCTGCAAGTCCAGCGTCCGGAGAATCAGCAGGTCGAGTGTACCCGGCAGAAGATCGACGCTTTTTGGCATCGGGAACAGTATATCGACAGTCGATATCGATAGTCAATACTCATTCTCCACCGCTTCAAACCCTCCCCTGTGCTACAATCTCCCCACACCATTACTTGGAGGCGCGAACTGGCTACGCTCAAACGCTGTGCTCTCGGCATTGTGCTGATTCTGCTGGCTTCGAGCGTCCTGCTCTTCTCCGACTGGAACCAGCGGTCCACGCGCGGCTCCATGCGCCGCATCGCCATCCTCCAGCACGTCTCCCAGCCCCTTCTCGATGAAGGCGTCGCCGGCATTCTCGACGGACTCGCGGCCGCCGGTTTCAAGGACGGGGAAAACGTCGTCATCGATCGCTACAACGCCGAAAACGACATCGCCACCGCCAACGCCATTGCCAAACAGATCGCCTCCAGCGTTTACGACCTAGTCGTCACCAGCAGCACGTTTCTCTTCAGTCAATGGCCAACGCCAACCAGGCCGGCGCTGTCAAGCACGTCTTCGGCATCGTCGCCGACCCGCCCGGCGCGGGGGTCGGCATCAGCCGGTCCAACCCGCTAGAACATCCCAAACACCTGGTCGGCATCGGCACCTTTCTTCCCGTCAAGCCCGCCTTTGAACTCGCCAGAACCCTCAACCCCGCGCTGCGCACGGTTGGCGTTGTCTGGAATCCCGGCGAATCCAATTCCGAAGCCTTCACCAAACAGGCGCGCCAGGTCTGCGGCGAACTCGGCCTCAACCTCCTCGAAGCCACCATCGAAAACTCCTCCGCCGTTTCCGAGGCCGCAACCTCCCTGGTGGCTCGCGGAGCCGATGCGCTCTGGGTCGGCGGCGACGTCACCGTCATGGTCGCCATCGATACCGTCGTCGCCGCGGCCCGCAAAGGCGGCATCCCCGTCTTCTCCATCGTTCCGCCGATGGTCGACCGCGGCGCGATCTTCGACTACGGAGCCAACTTCTACGAAGTCGGCAAGGACACCCGCTTTGACGCATCCGGCCACGAGAGTCCACTCCCGCTCCGCAGGCTTTCCGAAGCGGCCCTTGACATCGCCGCCGCCGGCGAGATAGTCCTCATCATCGTGGCGGAGACCGCGGGACTCGTGGGCGCTGCCCTCCGGAAATCCCCCGCCGCGGACTCCCCAATTCAAGCGGCCGCGCGATTCTCCCACCCGGAAATACGCAACTGGATCTCCTTCACCGGTGAGCCCGCCTTCGCCGGTTCACTCGCCGTCGTCGCCGGCGTCGTGGTGCGCACCGCCGGTTCCAGGCTTGCGCCCATGCTGCGCCCGATGTCCAAAAACGGCGGTCTCGACGGACACTTCCACGCCGCTGCCTGCCGCTACAGGCCCATCCGCAAAGGGGCACTCGACTTGCAGGCAACCATGAAATCCCTCATGGAACCGCAAAGCCTCCAGGGAGTGCTTCATCTGCTGCACGACACGCGCCAGGCCGGAGGCTCCGGCGAAAGTGAATTCATCCGCGGCGCCTGCTGGATCGCACCCATTCGCAACCAGGAGGTAACGCTTTGACTCTTCTGCTCGGCGCCTTCACCATCGGCCTCATTCTCTCTCTCCTCGCCATGGGCATCTTCGTCAGCTTTCGCGTCTGCAACTTTCAGGACCTCACCGCCGACGGCTCCATCACGCTCGGCGCCGCCGTCGCCGCCACCCTGCTTGTTCACAACGTCGACGCGGTTGTGGCGACAATGGCCGCCGTCGCCGCCGGCATGCTCGCCGGCCTCGTCACCGGAGCGCTCCACACGCGTTTCAAGATCAGCCGCCTGCTTTCCGGCATCCTCGTCATGACCGCGCTCTATTCGGTCAACCTGCACGTCATGGGCAAGAGCAACGTGCCCCTGCTCGGCAGCGCCACCCTGCTCACGCGGATGGAACAATCCGCCGCCGCCGCGCTTGGCCCCGAACCGCGAAATCTGCTTGGCTGGGAAGTCAGCCTGCGCGACCTGGCGGCTCTCATTGCCGTCACCTTCACCATCATCACGGTCGCCTTCCTCCTCTACTGGTTCTTCCGCACCAACCTCGGAACCGCCATGCGCGCCACCGGCGACAACGACCAGATGGTACGCGCCCTCGGCGTCTCCGACGGAACGATGCTCACGCTCGGGCTCGGCGTTTCCAACGGCCTTATCGCCTTGTCCGGCGCACTGCTCGCCCAGTATCAGGGATTCGCCGACGTGCAAATGGGAATCGGTATGGTCGTGCTCGGTCTGGCCAGCGTCATCATCGGCGAAACTCTTGTCGGTGACCGCAAGCTTGGCCTCATCATCACCGCCTTCTTCGTCTTCCTCGCTCTCATCATGCCGCGCTTCCTCGCTAAGCTTGCCAGCCGGAAGAAAGCCGAGCCCGCCCATGCTTGAGCTCCAAGGCGTCCGCAAAACCTTCCACCCGGGCACCGCCAACGAAATCCGCTCCCTGCAAGGCGTCGACCTCTCCGTCGAGGACGGCTCCATGGTCATGGTCATCGGCACCAACGGCTCCGGCAAGTCCACACTACTCAACGCCATCGCCGGCACCTTCGAAATCGACAACGGCAGCATCCGCATCGACAGCCAAGTCGTTACTGGCTGGCCGGAATACCGCCGCGCCCGCTACATCGGACGCGTTTTTCAGAATCCCTTCTCCGGCACTGCGCGCCCAACCTCACCATCGCTGAGAATCTCGCCCTCGCCGCCAAACGCGGCCTGCCGCGTGGCCCTGGATGGGCGCTGTCCCGCCAGTTGCGCGAGGAAATGCGCCAGGCCGTCGCCCGCCTCAATATGGGCCTGGAGGACCGCCTCGACAATTTGATCGGAAGCCTATCCGGCGGACAGCGTCAGGCGCTGACCCTGCTCATGGCTACCTGGCTCAAGCCTTCTCTCCTTCTTCTGGATGAGCACACCGCCGCGCTCGACCCCAAAAGCGCCGATCAGGTCATCTCTCTCACCGAACAAGTGGTCACCCGCGGCAAGCTCACCACGCTCATGGTCACGCACTCCATGCATCAAGCCACCAGCCTCGGCGACCGTCTCATCATGATGCACCGCGGCAGGGTGATCCACGATTTCCGCGGCGCCCCAAAACGCCGGCTGCGCATCGCCGACCTCATGTCGCACTTTGAAGAGGTCCGCCGCGCCGATCAACTCGACGAGAGCGCCGCCGAGATGATCCGCGCCTCTTACGTCTGATCTACCACGCCAGCCGGCCCGCCAGCTGGATCTGCCGCGCAGGATTTGCCCGGTTCGCGATATTGTTGATCCGCCCGAACGACGGCGTCCCGAACGACACACCGGGATCCGCGAACGCCGGATGGTTCCAGATGTTGAACGCCTCCCCGCGCAGTTGGAACCGCAGCCGCTCGCCGATCCGCGTATCCTTGATCACCGAAATGTCCCAGTTGTGCAGCCCGGGTCCAAGCACATCCGGAAGCGTGCGCGACAGGTTGCCGAACTGATAAGGAGCGGGATTGGCGAACCGCGACGTGTCGAAGTAGCGGGCCATCCGGTCCTTGACCGGACCTTCAAACTTCGGAGAAGCGCCCGTACTATTGGGACGCTGGCCTCCGCCCTGCGACTGGGTCGTGTTCACGGCGCTGGTCACCGACAGCGGCGTGCCGGTTTGCAGAGTCCCGATCCAGTTCAGTTGCCAGCCCTCCAGCAGCTTCCGCGAAATGGAGTTCCCACCTGTCAGCCATTTTTGCCGCGGCCCAAAAGGCAGCTCATACACGCCCGTCATCACCAGCCGTTGCGGCGAATGGATTGTCGATAGCGAACGTTCCGCCGCCCTGTTGTACACGTTCTGGCGTCCGCCGATGTCATCCAGCATCTTGGAATTGGTGTAACTGGCAAGGAACGTGAAGCCCTTCGCAAAACGCCGCTCCAGCTTGAACAGGAACGCGTGGTAGGTGGCGCTGCCATCGGTGAACTCACGCAAGGTCACGCCGGTAAAGTGCGGGTACGGCCGCAGCAGCTGCGCGCGCGTCACGGTAGTGGCAGACAGTGTGCCCACCGAAATGCGGCCCAGGAACGGGTTCGGCACACGAACCAGCAGCGCATCCTGCAACCCCATCTGCTCCGTCGTCAGCTGGTTGATGTTCATGTTCGAATTCTGCAGATGGATTCCTCGGTTACCCGAATACGTCGCCTCGATCAGCAGATTCTCCATCGGTGAATACTGGAACCCGAAGCTGTACTGCTGCGAATAGGAAATCGGCCGCGTCACCTCGGTAAACGTGACCCCCTGGCCGATTAACGTCAGAAGCCCTTGCGTGGAGCCGATCGGATTCAGTAGACCGTTCGGGAAAGGATTCGACAGCCGGTCGGTTGGATTCACGCCATCAATGCTGGCCAGCATCGGCGTCGCCACGCTAAAGCCCGGCGAAGCCGCCGTTCCGCGCCCCTGCGTCGTCGTGCCCGCAAAAAAGACTCCATAGCCGGTCCGGATCACCAGCTTGCGGTTCACCTCGTAAGCAAGCCCGAACCGCGGCGAGAAATTCTTCCACACAACATTGGTTTGTCCGCGCGGCTGGCCATCCACCGCCGCGAACATCAGCCCTCCATTCACTGTCAGGTTCGGCGCCAGTGGCTGCAACGGGCTCGGCGTATTGTATGCGAACCCGCGAATCATCTGGTTGTAGCGTTCCGTGCGCGGCCCTTCGTACTCCCAGCGGAAACCCAGATTCAGCGTCAGCTTCGAAGTTGCTCGGATATCGTCCTGCAGATAGGCGCTGTAGAAGATGTTCTGGAACGCCGTCGCCACATTCTTGTCCACCGAGCCCGAGTTGGCGGTCCCCAGCAGAAACGATGCCACCGAGTGCCCGCTGATCAGGTTCCGGACCGGGTCCGGACCCCGTGTCCGCGCGTCATTAAACGAAAACGTCCCGGACGCATTCCCCACGCTGTTGCCCACGTCCCGGTAGACGCGCGGTTCGAATCCATACTTCAGGGAATGCCGGCTTCCGATCCGCGTCATATTGACCTGCAGCGTGTGCACGTCGCTCAAATCCTCTGCGTCCCCCGTCCGCCCGATCGACTGGATCCCCGCGATCGAAATCACCGGGAACGATTGCCGAACCACTTGCGAATCCAGTGCCTGCGGGAAGCCAAGTGAGCTGAGTTGGAAGTCCCGCGGACGGTACTCGGTAATGTTGCCGAACCGCGACACCCCGTAACGCACATTCAGCAGCAGCGTCGGCGTCACCGTATAGACATAATCGAGCGCCGCGCCCCGGCTCAACCGGTTCAGAAAGCGCGACTGCGTCGCCAGCGTTCCAAAAATGTCATCGTCGCCCAGCCGCGGACGCCGGCTCGCCGACAGACGCACAAACAGACGCTGTTGATCGTTGAAATTGTGATCGGTGCGGATGATGAAGGCATCGTAGTCGTCCGGCGACGCGCCCGACCAGAAGAAATTGTCCACGCCGCCAGGGCCGCCTGCTTTGTTCGGCTGACCGTATTGTTCCAGCAACTTCAGTGCCACCGGGTCCATCGCCGATCGCGGAATCCGGTTGCCGGGGAACGGATCGCGCAGGAATCCGCCGGAGATCGCCGGGTTCGCGCGCGACGAAAAAGGATTGAAGATCGCCAGCGCGCGACCCTGCCCGTCCACCGTCCCGGAGAAATCGCCTTCGCGCTGCGCCGCTGCCGGTACCGTCGTCAGCAGCGACGTCGGATCCGCCTGCCGGATCGCTTCCCAACTCCCGAAGATGAACGTCCGATTGCGCCCGTCGTAGAGCCTCGGAATGTAGACTGGGCCGCCCGACGTCGCACCGAACAGATTGTAGCGCTGCCGCGGCTTGCCCTCATTCACCGAATTGTTGATGAAGCTGTTTGCCTCCAGAACGTCGTTCCGCCAGAACTCGTACATCGACCCGTGAAACTGATTGGTGCCCGATTTCACCGTGGCATTCAGCACGCCACCGGAAGCGCGTCCGAACTCCGCGTCATACGTATTGATCTGCACCTTCATCTCCTGCACCGCATCGGGCGACGGCACAAACGCAACCTGGCTGGTGATGTTCATGTTCGCGATGCCGTCCAGAAGAATGTTGTTCGAATTGGCCCGGCTGCCGCCCATCGATACGTTGGACACCGCTCCGTTGTCGAACGGACGAGTGAACAGCCGCGTGTCAGTCGGCACCATGCCCGGCGTGATCCGCGCCATCAGGTACACAGCGCGCCCGTTCATCGGCAGGTTGATGATGCTCGTCTGGCTCACTACCTGCCCAACCGATGCCGAGGCCGTTTCCAGCAGTGGCGTCTCGCCGCGCACGACCACGGTTTCCGTGATCTGCCCCGGCTCCAGCACCGCGTCTATTTCGATACGGTCCTGCACCCGCACGATCACGCCTTGACGCTGAAAGGTGCGGAACCCGGCCGCTTGTGCCGCAATGGTGTAAACGCCAGGCACCAGGAATGGCACCGTGTAAGTGCCCGCCTGCGTTGTCGTTGTCTTCACCACAGTGCCCGTACTCTCGTTGGAGACGGTCACTGGACAGTTGGCGACAACGGCCCCGCTGGAATCGGTAACCCGGCCGAGGATCGTGCCGCGGAATTCCTGCGCCTGCGCAACCGCCGCCAGGAAAACTACCACGAAGAATACAAACCGGCTCATAAGAACTCCCTTCTCCATAGACCTGAAAAAGCTGCCAATAGTATATACCCGGTACATGAATCTGTAACAAACCAGGGAACCAGGGAACCAGGGAACCAGGGATTGACAAGGAATACGGGCAGAGCCTACAATCACAACAATGTAAAGCCTTGCAGAGGCGGCTAATCCACCAATCCTCATGCACATCCAACTTGCCTTTATCGATTACGCCATCCTCGCCACCTACCTCGCCTTCGTACTCGCCATCGGCTGGGCTCTCAAACGCCACACACGCACCAGCCACGACTTCTTTCAATCAGGCCGCTCCATTCCCGCCTGGATCACCGGACTCGCCTTCCTCTCGGCCAACCTCGGCGCGCAGGAGGTTATGGGCATGGCCGCCTCCGGCGCGAAGTACGGCATCGCCACTTCGCACTTCTACTGGGTCGGCGCCGTTCCCGCCATGATTTTCGTCGGCGTCTTTATGATGCCGTTCTACTATGGCTCTCGCGCGCGCTCGGTCCCCGAATATCTCCGCCTCCGCTTCGACGAAAAAACGCGCGGCTTCAACGCCCTCACATTCGCCGCGATGACCGTTTTCAGCTCCGGCGTCTCGCTCTACGCCATGGGATTACTCATGGCCGCCCTGCTCGGCTGGGACTTCCACTTCTCCATCCTGCTCAGCGCCGTCATCGTGCTCGCCTACATCTTCCTGGGCGGCCTCACCTCCGCCATCTACAACGAGGTCCTCCAGTTCTTTCTCATCGTCGCCGGATTCTTCCCGCTCGTCATGATCGGTCTCGCCGACGTCGGCGGCTGGGGCGGCCTCAAAACCCGCCTCGTCGAAGTCGCCACCGCGCGCGGTTTCGCGCCCGGCGCTTACAGCGAAAGCTGGCGGCACATGACCAACGCCTCCTCAAACCCGATGGGCGTGGAATGGTTCGGTCTCGCGATGGGCCTCGGCTTCGTCCTTTCCTTCGGCTATTGGTGCACGGACTTCCTGGTCGTCCAGCGCGCCATGGCCGCCGACTCCATGTCCGCCGCGCGCCGTACGCCGCTCATTGCCGCTGTTCCCAAAATGCTCTTCCCGTTCTTGGTCATTCTGCCCGGCATGATCGCCATCGCGCTCACCCAGGCCGGCGGCGATTTTCAGCTCCCGACCAAGCCCGACGGCACACTCAACTACGACATGACGATCCCCATGATGCTCGGCCACTATTTCCCGCCCGGCATCCTCGGCCTCGGACTCACCGCGTTGATGGCCTCCTTCATGTCCGGCATGGCCGGCAACGTCACCGCGTTCAACACCGTCTGGACCTACGACATATACCAGTCCTACTGGAAACCGCAAGCCTCCGACGCGCATTATCTGATGATTGGGCGGCTGGCCACTATCTTCGGCATCGCCGCCTCGGTGGCCGCCGCCTACGTCGCCACGGTGTTCAACAACATTATGGACCTGCTGCAGCTGGTCTTCGCCTTCGTCAACGCGCCGCTATTTGCCACCTTCCTGCTCGGTATGTTCTGGAAGCGCGCCACCGGACATGGAGCCTTCACCGGCCTGGTGGCGGGAACCGCCGCCGCGGCCGTGCATCACGGCCTCTCTCTGCCCGCGGAAGCCGCCGCCGGCATCAAGGGCGGCTGGATCGCGGTCATGACTGACTACCCCAGCGAGATGGCGCAAAACTTCTGGACGGCCATCTGGGCCTGGACCGTCTGCTTCCTCCTCACCATCTTGGTCAGCCTCGGCACGCGCGCGCCGCAAGATAGCCAGCTCACGGGGCTGGTCTACTCGCTCACGCCGCGGCCGGAGGAGACCGAAACCCGCTGGTACCGCAAGCCCGGCCCGCTCGGCGCCGTCATTCTCGCCGCGGCCGCGCTTTTGAACCTGCTGTTCTGGTAAAACTATGGGACTGGATATTCGAAAACCAATTGGAGGGCTGCTCATCGCGGTCGGATTACAGCTTGCCGTCTACGGCATGCTCAGCGACCCTTCCATCTACAAGCGATCCATGGACATCAACGTGAACCTCGCTTGGGGTCTCGTGTTGACCGGCGGCGGAGCTCTTTTCCTGCTGTGGAGCCGCCGCGCGGAGAAAACCGTGCGATGAATCTTTCGCGCCTCAGTAATATCTTCGAGGAGCGCTTTCACTCCCCATGCCGCTTATTCCGCGCCCCCGGGCGCGTGAACTTGATCGGCGAGCACACCGACTATAACGCCGGACTCGTATTGCCCGTCGCCATCGAACTTTCCGTCGTCACCGCTGCCGCTCCGCGCGGCGACAACAAGATCCGCGCGATTTCCTTGCAGCTACCCGAAGAGCTGGAATTTGATCTCGCCGAAACAAGTCCTTCCGCCCGCGGCCAATGGACCGATTACGTCCAAGGCGTCGCTCACACCCTCACCCAGGCCGGCTATCCGATCCGCGGCGCTAATCTCCTGATCGATTCCAACCTTCCCGTCGGAGGCGGCCTGTCCTCTTCGGCGGCGCTGGAGGTCTCCGCCGCCAACGCGCTTCTGGCTCTCTCGTCAGTGGAAGCCCCAGCCGAGGAAGTCGCGTTCCTCTGCCAGAAGGCGGAAAGCGACTTTGCCGGCATGCGTTGCGGCATCATGGACCAGTTCACCTCCTCGCTCGCCCGCGCCGGCCACGCCATGCTGCTCGACTGCGCGCTGCTGGAAATCGAGTTCGTGCCGTTGCCCGCCGATGTGCGCCTCGTGGTGGCCAACACCATGATCAAGCACAAACTGCAAGACAGCGATTACAACCAGCGACGCGCGGAATGCGAACAGGCCGCGCGCCTGCTCGGCGCCGCCTCTCTCCGCGCTGCCTCCGATCTCTCCTCCCTCCCCGCTCATCTTCTCCCCCGCGCCCGCCACGTCATCAGCGAAAATGCACGTGTTGCCGCCGCCGCCGCTGCGCTCCGCCGGGCCGATCCCGCCGAATTTGGCCGCCTCATGGCGGAATCCCACGCAAGCCTCCGCGACGACTACCAGGTCAGCTGCCCCGAACTCGACACGATGGTCGCGATTGCCTCCGCGCAGCCTGGCGTCTGGGGTGCGCGAATGACTGGCGGCGGTTTCGGCGGTTGCACCGTCAACCTTGTCGCCGCCGATGCCGTCGACAGCGTTTGCCGGGCGCTCGCCCATGGTTACCGCGAAGCCACCGGCATCAACCCCGTCATCCACGTCTGCCAGCCCGCCGGCGGCGCCTCGGAATTGCCCGCTCCCTCCTCACGCACGAGCCCGGAACCCGCTCTCCGCCAGAGCGAATGCTGAGCCAGTCTCCGCACCGCCGCCTCAATCCGCTTACCGGCGAATGGGTCCTTGTCTCGCCTCACCGCACCACACGCCCTTGGCAAGGCCAACAAGAGACCGCCGCCCCCGCCGCGCCTTCCTACGATCCCTCCTGCTACCTCTGCCCAGGTAACGCGCGCGCCGGCGGCATCCTCAATCCTCCCTACACCTCCACCTACGTCTTCGATAACGACTTCGCCGCCCTGCGCGCGGAAGACCCCTCCGAACCCGCGCACGAGTCCGCCCTTCTCCACGCCGTCCCCGAACGCGGCATCTGCCGCGTCGTCTGCTTCTCCCCCGATCACAGTCTCACGCTCTCACGCATGCCGCCGGATGCCGTCCTCCGCGTCGTCGAAACCTGGACCGAGCAGTTCGTCGAACTCTCCCACACCCCCTTCATTAGCTCCGTGCAGATCTTTGAAAACCGCGGCGGCATGATGGGCGCCAGCAACCCTCACCCTCATTGTCAGATCTGGGCCTCGGAATCGCTCCCCAACGAACTCGGAAAAGAGGACCGCCGCCAACGCGATTACTTCGCAGGGAAAAACAGCTGTCTGTTATGCGATTACCTCGATCTGGAAACGCAGATCCGCGCTCGCTTGGTATTCGAAACCGATCATTTCCTCGCGCTGGTCCCTTTCTGGGCCGTGTGGCCCTTTGAGACACTCATTCTCTCGCGCCGCCACATCGCCTCCATCGACCAACTCACCGCGGCCGAGCGCCTCTCGCTCGCCGCAACACTCCGCCGCCTCACCGCCATCTACGACAGGGTCTTTGACGCTCCCTTTCCCTACACCATGGGTTTTCATCAACGCCCCACAACAGGGCAGCAGGCGCCCCACTGGCACTTCCACGCACACTTCTATCCCCCTCTGCTGCGCTCCGCCACAGTCCGGAAATTCATGGTCGGCTTCGAACTGCTCGGTTCTCCGCAGCGCGACATCACGCCGGAATCGGCCGCCGACTGCCTCCGTACTCTTGCGAGGGAGATCCCTTGAAATCCGGTTCCCCAGCTACAGCCGGGTCCTTCACAATTTCGCCAGGGCATAGGTAAGAACCATCTCTCGTGTGGAACGAAGCCGGCACCCTGTTGCGTATAATACGCACATGAAACACTTCACACTGGGAATCATCCTGGCCATCGCCGCGATGGCCCAACAGGAGCGGCCCGCCGGACTCACTGTCCATACCTGGGTGCGCGAGGATATCTTCGCGGGCTGGATGGTCAACGACATGGCCCGCCACATGAATGGCGTCGCCAAGCTGAACAAGATTCTCGAGGCCAAACCGGACGATGCTGTGGCGCTCTCCTGGCTCGGCGGATCCTACCTCTACCGCGCCGCCGTCGCCCACGAGGCCGGCAAATCGGCCGACTTCGACCGCTACTACGCCGAGGCTATCAAGGCCATCGACCGCGCCAATGAACTCGCGCCTCGGGACGCCGGCGTGCTCTCGGTCACCGGCGGCTCCTTCGGCCTGTTCGCCGACCGGCTCCCGGCCGACAAGAAGGCCGACGGTTGGAAACGCTCCCGCACCGCCTACGCCGCGCTGCACAAGGAGCAGCAGCAGTTCGCCGATCAGCTTCCGCTGCACATGAAAGGCGAGTTGCTAGCCGGCAACGCGATGGCCGCCCAGAGGGTCGGCGATACGGAGGAGTCGCAGAAGTACCTGACAAAGATCGTCAAGGACTTGGCTGGCAGTCCTTACGCCGCTCGCGCGCAGCGATGGATGGATCAGCCGGAAGTCGCCTCCAAGTCGAGCCTCCTGTGCCAGACCTGCCACGAGCCTGGACGGCTGGAAGCGCGGCTGGCCGCGATGAAAAAGCAGCAGTAGGCGGCCCTGCCGGGAGAAGAATACCCCACGCGGCCCACTCTTTTCTTGATGGAGACGGGTTGGGTCTATTGAGTTCGGCGCTCGCCTGGCGCCTCGGTTGGATCTCGGAACTGGACCGCGCGGATAAGCGATGGCGTAAGTTCGCAGACGCTGCTCTTCAGACCCCTTTCTACAGCAGCCCCGCTCACCGCCGGCCTCTGGAGCAGTCCATGGAGACTGCCTTGTCCAGGCTGCCTGTGGTCGAGCTCGCGCAGTTCTATTCGCGCTTCCGTGAGTTTGAAAACTCCTCAGCCGGGCGCCGGCTGCAAGAGCTGGGAGCCGCCTGCAACCCTCCACCACGCGCCGTCGCCATTGACCCCTGGTTCCACCTCAAACCCGGGATACCCATCGCCACAGGAGCCGCCGCCGAATTCGATGCCGCCGACTGCATCGCCGGACCACTGGAGCCGCTGCGCAACCTCGCTCGAAACGGCAGGCTCCCGCTTCGCCACAGCGTTATCGTATTTACCGGCATTGGACGCCTTGCGGCACGGCCCGCCGACCGCGACCTGCTTTGGCGCGCCTTCGAGGTCCCCCTCTACCAGCAGCTGCGTGGCTTTCAGGGGGAACTGCTCGCCGCCGAATGCGAACGCCACCAGGGACTCCACATCCTGCCCGATGCCGTCGTCGAGCTGCGCGGGGAGGAACTCCTGCTCACCAGTCTCAGGAACTTCCGCCACCCCGTCCTACGCCTGGCTTCCGGACTCACCGGCCGCATCGATCACGAACCATGCGCCTGCGGCCGCAAGTCGCCGAGAATCGTTGGGCTCAAGAACAAGCCGTCTGTGACAATACTCGGCAATGAAACTGCACGATCCGGTTGAGTTGATCCTGAATCAGAAGGGCTCCACCGTTCACTCCATCTCACCCGAGGCAACCGTTTACGATGCTCTGCGCAAGATCCGCCAGCTGGAAAATAATATTACGGGCAAGTGTCCGGCCTGATCAGGCCGCTTTCTGGATCTTGCCGCTGCGCAGGCAGGAGGTGCACACCTTGATGCGCTTCGTTGCGCCGTTAATCAGCGCCCGAACCGGCTGAAGGTTCACGTTCCACCGCCGCTTGGTCACGTTGTGCGCGTGGCTGATCCGGTTTCCGAACTGCGGCCCCTTGCCGCACACTTCACATACTCTCGCCATAAATGGGGATCTCCTTTGGGCCGGGGCCCAAAGCTTGAGTGTACCAGAAAACCTGCTTGTCTTTCTATCGAGCCAGCCGCAGCAGGATGATCCCGTAGCCGACACCCGCCTCATCCTCGGCGCGCGCCACCTGGAAAGCGATGTATTTGCCGTCCGGAAAGATGCCCTCCACTTCGTTATAGATGGAGTCGGCTTGGCCCAGGTCGCTCACCTGGCCCGTTGCCATGTCGATGCTCATCACACCCGCCAGGCCTTTCGGCCGGTAGCAGGTGAAAGTCATCTTCGTGTCGTTGTCGTAGAAGTCTTGCGCCTCGACGGGCCTCGATCCGGGTTCCTTGCCCAGGTACCACAGCTCGTTGTCGCGTCTGCGGCTGGTGCGAATGTCGCTGAAACGCTCCGGTCCGATCAGAATGTAGTTGCCGTCGGCCAGGTGCATGATGCGCAGGAAGGCCGCTCCCGGCACGCTGCAGGTGAGACAGCGGATGATCCGCGTCTTCAGGTCAATGACAAAAGCGTCGCCGAAGCTCTTCGCCATGAAGGCGATCCGCTGGTTGTCGGGAGAGGAATCGGCGCGTTCGCCGAAGTGAGTGATCATCTCCATCGTCCGGGGAAGGTGTTCCAGCGGGCTGCCTGGTTTGCGCTGTGCCTCGGCGGGCAAGCACAGCAGCATCACCGGTGGCAGGAACAGGAGTGTGCTCTTCATGCTTCGAGGACACCTAAAAAATCCGCTCCTGCCGGCGCAGGGTCCCGAAGGAGCCGATATTGGCCACGGTGAAGGCGAGCCGGAACTGGTTCTCGTTCCGCGTGCCGAAGCTGAAGCGCCGGTACTGGACCGACAATCCGCAGCAGTCGCTGTTGAACGACACCTGGGTGGTGGCAAACTGCATGACCGCGAGGCGAAAGTCGTACACTCCCTGAAACCCGACGCTCCAGCCTCGGCTGCTCGGGTCGCCGTAGCCGAAGATGCCGATGAACTGGTTCGCCGGGGGCGACAGGCGGGGAATCGACCGCACGTGATTGTGCCCCCCCGAGATGAAGTAGTTGTCGTAGCGGAAATTGGCCAGCAGCGAGGAATTGGTCACGCGCTTGCGCAGCGGGTCATAATCGCTGCGCCATTCGGCGCCGAGCAACGGCAGAGGATTCAGCCGCAGTACGCTCGCGATCGGCGATTGGCGGCGAGGCCCGCCGAAAAATGCATAGGCGGTCATTTGCGTCTGCGTCAGAAACACGTTTCGGATCTCCGGATCCACCGCTCCGCCGAGGTCCGGGTCCAGATACCGCTTCTGCCACAGCTGCCAGCTCAGAACCTCGTTCACGCTGCCGCCGCGCTTCACATACAGCCGGTTGGTCAGCGAATAATCGTACTCCCGAGTGTTGGTCACCAGATCGGCGTCGTCGAAACGGATGATCTGGGTGAAATCCTTCACGCCGCCTACGTAGCGGAACCCGGCGCGCGGCTCGATCACGTGCTTCATGCGGTCACCCAGCCACTTCGGCGCATCGAACACACGGGCCAGCGAAGGCGGAATCAGCTCGAGCGAGATTTCGTGCGTCGAGCGCAGAACGCCGTCGCCGACGATCTGCCCCTCGCGCTGGCTTGAGCCGTACTTGGTCTCGCGGACGGAAAACGACGGCAGCAGGTGGAAATCCTTCCACCGCAGCGCCGTCATCACGCGCGGGGCGATGTCGATCCGCTCCACAAAGCGCCGCGTTTCAAACAGCGGCTGGTTCCGCCGCACCAACGCGGCGCTGGAATCAAGCGATACCCAAACAGGAAGAACGCGCCGCGAAATCTGCCGGTCACGGCTGTTGAACTCCACCGACGGCAACTTGCGAAGCTTGATCCGGTCGCCCGGCGCCGTGGTTTGGTAGTTCACCATCTGGTCGAAGGCCACGTGCAACGTGTAGCTGGACCACTTGCGCGTTGCGAAGGCGATCGAGCGGATCTCCGCGTTCACCGCCTCGTTGAAGCTCTCGGTGAATGCCTGCCGGAACAGGAACGAGCTGAGATGGTTCACCTCCGCCATCGCTTCGAATTTCCACGGCAGCAGCGCCTTGCCCCGGACGCTCAGAATATAGCCGCCTTGCTTGATCCGCTCCGTTGAGTTGGGGATCTTCTCGCCACGGTCGTTGACGCCGTATACAAAAGCGTCGAAGTCGGCCGTCTGCGTCGGCTTGCCGCGGAAATCCACCGTGTGCGCGAAGCCGCGCTGGGTGAACAGTTGGCTGCGGTACATCAGATCGTAGCTGCGGTCGATCGCCCAGTAGTATCCGGCGCCGAGCATCTTGCCGCGCCGGTTGCTGTTGCCCACGTTCGGGGTCAGGAATCCGCTCTTGCGCGGCTGTTCGGCCAGCGATTTATGAAAGACCGGCGCATAAAAGATGGGGATGTTCCGCACCCGAAACCGGGCCTTGTAGGCGAGCGCCCGGTCGCCGGGGATGATGTCGAACTTCGGCGCCCGGAGTGTCCACCAAGGGTTCGGCAGCCGGCAATTGGTGATAAACCCGTTGTGGAGGATGTACTTGTCTTTCAGACGCTCAGCCCATTCTCCTTGGAAAACAAAAGGGTTATCGGCGATTAAGAGGCCCGGACGGGGATCGATTTTGGCGGCTGAGGTTCCGCGCGGGTTGAAAAACTCGCCCGTGTCGTCCTTGAGGGAGTATTCGACGCGGGAGGCCTCCAGCCGGTCCCCTCGCACATAGCTGATATAGGTGACATTGCCTCGGGCCTCGGCGTAGCCGGTATCCTCGTTGTAGTCGATTTCATCTGCGCGGAGCAGCAGCTCGCGGGTCTCGAGTTCGGCGATTCCCCTGAGATAATGCCATGGTTTCTTCACTATACAGGGGGCGCAGCGTGCGATGAGGTCGTTGGCGGCCAAGGTGTGGATGCGAGGAATATGTACGGGATTCGGTGCGGGAACGGGTTGGGCAAAGCAAACAGCCGTAAAGAAAATAGGGCAAACAGCCGATATTAGGTAGTGACAAAACCCTTGGAATATGATACAGAAAGAGAGCGGGACTTCGACTTTTAAGTGAAGTCCGGCGTCAATGCTGGGTCGTCGCGAGCTACGCTCCAACCGAAAACGGTAGCATGCGCCGCGCGGCTCCGCAAGCCGATGAGATAGTCAGCTGGGGCTGGAAGAAGAATGGAATGCCGACATTGTGGCGCAGCCAATCCGGAGGATGAGCACCGCTGCCATCGCTGCGGCCGGCGCATCCATGCCGGCAGCGCCCAGGCTGGTCCGGAGTTGTACCCTATGAATCGTGGACCGGCGCTGGCTCCCAAGGCTGTGCCCACACAATACTCGCCGCCGGAGCCCGCGCCTCAAGCGGCGCATCCGACTCCCGCGCAAGAACCGGAACCCCAACCTTATCAGCCCGCACTGTTTTCCACGCGCGAAATC
>VFZE01000031.1 GCA_016871315.1 Acidimicrobiia bacterium
AAACCCAACCTTGCCTGCACCGCTCACTCTAAGCGTCCCAACGCGCAAGTCGACATCCCGCCAGGTCAAAAAGTAGAGTTCCCTCTTGCGTAGGCCGGTCAATAATAGAGTCGCGAAAACGGCCTTCTTGAAGGCGTCGCAGCGGGCGAAGATTGCATCGAGTTCGGCTTGAGTGTACGTCGATGGTCGGCCACCGGCTTTCTGCTTGGCATCGCGAAGTTTCTTGCAGCGAGCGCACGGGTTACGATCTTCAAACCCCGCTCGTTGATCAGATAGTAGAAGAAAGTCCGCAATGTGCCGACCTCGAAGTTCACCGTCGGCGCCGTAATAAGCCGGTCATGACGCGCGCTCTTCTCCTGGCGGCGCTGAATCTTGTACTCGTCGATGTCCGCCCGCGAGATTGCTTCTACGACTTTTTTGTGGCCCAAATGCCGTTGGAAGTGCTCCAGTACTTGGCGGTACCGGCGGACCGTTTCCGGCTTGTCGGGTGAATGCGCCGCCACATGGGCCAGGAAAAGATTGACGGCATCAGCTATCGGAGTCCGAACGTCATTAGGGTTCTGCTCCGGGGACGACGCTGCAGGCTGGTTCGAAGCCGACTTGTTGCCGTTCCCGTCAAGCACGAGGGCGCCTGCGATTTCGGCTTGCTTACGTTTCTGCGCCTGAAGCGCCTGGGCGGGCGTGAGGCCGGCAAACTCACGGCGGCGGCGACCGGATTCGCGCCAGTCAAGAAAATACCCGCCCGGTCTTTCGTCCCAGACGTAGCGTTTGCCGTTCCGTTCCAAAGACACGAACTTCCAAAGGCCGTCTACCCGAACTTTCTTTACGATTCGAACCGAACGTTTCAGGATCATAGACCACCTCCGCGAGGCGGGAGCCCTTGTCCAGAAAACGCTTGGTGTCCAATTTTGTCAAAACATGGACACCATGAACGGATGCGGTCTTGAAAGTGATTGTTTCTAAAAGGGGATGCCGGGAAGTGGCTGGGAGGCAGGGATTCGAACCCCGATAGGCGGATCCAGAGTCCGCAGTCTTACCGTTAGACGACCTCCCAGTGGAGGGACAACCCCTATTTTATCACCGCGCCGGCCGACTGCGTAATGCCGAGAATGCGGCGGTTCCGCTCGGCGTCGCTGGCGGCGCCGGCGAAGTCGTCAAAGGCCTTGGCGGGGGTCTCAATCAGCATCGAGGCGATGAAAGGCGCTCCTTCGGCGGCACCCTGGGCGGCATCCTTGTAGCAGCACTCCCACTCCAGCACGGCCCAGGAACTGTAGCCGACGGCGGTGAGCCGGGTGAAGACTTGCTTGAAGTCGACCTGGCCATCGCCGAGGCTGCGGAAGCGGCCCGGGCGCTGCTTCCAGTCGGCGTAACCGCCATAAACGCCCGCGCGGCCGGAGGGGCGGTACTCGGCATCCTTGACGTGGAACGCCTTGATGAATTCCCCGTAAATATCGATGTGTTCGATGTAGTCCAGGCACTGCAGGATATAGTGCGACGGATCGTAGTTGATGCAGACGCGGCTGTGGTTGCCGGTGGCCGCGCGGAACCTCTCAAACGAGAGGCCGTCGTGGAGATCTTCTCCAGGGTGGATTTCGTAGCAGAGGTCCTGGCCGTGCTGATCGGCGAAGTCGAGGATCGGCTTCCAGCGGCGCGCCAGCTCGGCAAAGCCTTCCTCCACCAGGCCGGCCGGGCGCTGCGGCCATGGATAGACGGTGGGCCACAGCAGAGCGCCACTGAAGGTAGGGACCGCGCTGAGGCCGAGATTGGCGGAAGCGCGGATGACCAGCTTCATCTGCTCAACGGCCCATTCGGCGCGGGCCTTGGAGTTGCCCCGCACACTCGGATCGGCAAATGCGTCAAACAGTTCATCGTAGGCCGGATGAACCGCCACAAGCTGGCCCTGCAGATGACAACTCAATTCGGTGATCGCTAGCCCGTTGCACTGGCCCTGGAGTTCATCGCAATAGGCCTTGGATTCAGCGGCCTTCCTGACGTCCATCACGCGGCCGTCCCAACTGGGAAGCTGAGCGCCGAGGTAGCCGAGCGACTTCGCCCAGGCCGTGATGTTGGGCAGGTTGTTGAACGGGGCGGCATCGCCCATGAACTGGGCAAGAAAAATAGCGGGACCTTTGATCTGCGGCATCACTTTCCGATTATACGCCGATCAAAGGCCCCGCCGGTTCACGATGGGAAAGGCCCGTTACCCTTGGCGTCTCTGCTTTCCCTCTGGCGCATCCAGACAAACGGGCCGTGGTTTGGCAGCCTACTGCGGAATCACGACCACGCAGGGACCAAAGGAGTCACCATGACTTCTCACGTGCGCATCTGCCGCCTTCGGGGTCAGCTCCATCTCCCACATGTTCTCGGGGTTGTTGGGCTGATAGTGACAGATCAGAACCCTCTCCGGCCTCGCGGCCTGCAACCCGTGAAAAACAGGCAGGCCGAGCATCAGGGCGGCTGCCGCAAGAATCTCAGTCAGTTTCATTTACTCTTCTACCTCCTTAGGTAGAATTACCAGTGAACTGCGGGAAAAGAAATGGAGAAGTAGTACCAAAAGCAATCGGAGAATCGCTTAGGCGTGGCTAAGAGGATTAGCCTGCACCTTCTTAGGGAGTTTCCCTCAGGAACCTGCCTATCTCATTGCAAACACGGAAGGATCTCCGTACACTAAACGGCCGCCTACAACCGTCGCCACTGCCTCAATCTCCTGAATCTCGTCCTCCGGCACCGTGAGAAAATCCCGGCTAAGTAAGGTAAAATCTGCCAGCTTGCCAGGCTCGATGCTGCCCTTCACGTTTTCCTCGAACGTCAGCCATGCTCCGTTGAGCGTCCACATCCTGAGCGCTTCCTCGCGTGTAATCTTCTGTTCCGGATTCAGGATGCGTCCGTCGGCCATCTTACGGCTGATGGCCATCCACATGGAATAGAAGGGATGGTAGGCGTTGATCGCCCGCCGCGCATCGTATCGGATCATGTGATCGGAGCCGCCGGCCACGACAATGCCGGCATCGAGCATCGTGCGCAATGGCTGAAACCAATTTGAGCGATCCGGCCCGAAGACGGTAGCCAGGGCTGGACCGTCGAAGTGGAACCACTGCGGCTGGCAGTCGAAGGCGACGCCCAGCCGCGCGGCGCGGCGGATCGCCTCGGCGTTTGGGAAATTGCCATGGGTCACGGTAAAACGCTTGCCCTTGATGGGAGTTTCCTTGTCCACGGCTTCGTAAGCGTCCAGCAGCGCATCGGTGGCGCCGCCGCCGGTGGTGTGCGAAGTCATCTGCCAGCCGAGCCGGCTGGCCGTGCGCGCCATCTCGATGAGATTCTCGCGAGGCACATTAAGAACGCCGCGATAGTCGGGGTCGACGTAGCCATAGACCTGCGTATGCTCGCCGTAGGGCTCGCGCAGATAGGCGGTACCGATGAGGATGCCTCCATCGACGATGGTCTTGATGGCGCCGACTCGGAACCACTCATCGCCGAAGCCGGTGACAAACGGGATGGCTTCGATTTCCCGACGAACCTCCTCCGGCTTGCCTTGCGCGCTGATCAGCTGGGTGACGGAGGTGCGCACGGTCATCTTGCCGCGGCGGTGCAGTTCCTGATAGGTGCGGAAGCCTTCGGCGCGCTGGCCGCGGTCGATCGTGGAGGTGATGCCCACTTTGATATAGGCCTGCTGCATGGATTCCAGGGCGCGCAGCCGCTCCTCATCGGTGAAGCCGCGCGAGGCGCGCAACGGGCCAAGCAGTTGACCGGCACCCAGGATGAGACCTGTGGGTTCGCCTTTCTGGTCACGGATGATCTTGCCGTTGGCGGGCTCCTTGGTTTCCTTCGTGATGCCCAGCTTTTTCAGCAGGGCGGAATTGAGCACACTGGCGTAGCCGTTGTCGGTCATCGCCTCACGGCCGGCGGAGGCGGCGTCGAGTTCATAGCGCGTCGGGTAACGGCGCTCGGCGAGCCGCGTCGAATAGACCTTCGGAACAAACAGTACGCGCCCGGCCGGCGCCGAGGCGGCCAGCTTTTTGATATAGGCCTGCACTTCCGGGATGGTGTTCATCACCGGCACCGGGCCGTCGAATTCGCTCAGCGCGGCGCCGATGGGATGCGTGTGTGAGTCGTTCAGGCCGGGGGTTACAGTTCGGCCGCGTAGATCGACACGCGGCGTTCCTGGCTTGGCCGCGGCGAGCACCCCGGTATTCGAGCCGACTTGCGCGAACCGGCCGTTTTCGACTAAAAACGCCTCCGCCAGCGGACGCCCGCTAGAAAGCGTGATCACCTTGCCGTTGTGGTAGACCGCGTCGGCGGCGGGCAGCGCGAGCGCCCACAGGGCCACAAGCAAGCGCCTCATTTGGCTTGCGCCTTGCCTTTCGCCTGCGGCACAAACTCGAGCGAGGCGGAGTTCATGCAATAGCGCAGCCCGGTGGGCGCCGGACCATCGGGAAAGAGGTGACCCAGGTGGCCGTCACATCGCCTGCAGAGCACCTCCTCGCGCACCATCCCGTAGCTGACGTCGCGCTCCACATATAGGTTCTCCTCGGCGGCGGGGGCGTAGAAGCTCGGCCAGCCTGTTCCCGAGTCGAACTTCGTCTCGGCGCGGAACAGCACGGTCCCGCAGCCCCGGCAGCGGTAAAGGCCGTCTTCATAGTGCTTGTTGTACTTGCCGGTGAAGGCCATCTCGGTGCCTTTCCGGCGGAGCACTTCGTAGGATGGCGGCGTCAGCCGTTCGCGCCATTCGGTGTCGCTTAGCACAACCTTGTCGACGGTGGCGGCGCCGGCCGGTTCGCCATCCTCGGAGAATTCGGTGACCAGAACTTTTTCCACGGGCGCAGGCTCCTTTGCATGTGGGGTGTTGCGCACGATCTCCTGCTTCGGACTGTCCGCGCAAGCCGCGAGCAGCAATACCAGCAGAAGGGCGACGCTGTTCACCCCCTCATTATCCTCAACCGTGGGCCGGTTCAGAAGGAGAGACGGCCTGTGAACTGGACTTGGCGCGGCGTCCAGTAGGAAGTCTGAAGCTGCATGATCCCGTCGGTAGTGCCCGGGTTGGTCAGCCCCTGAATGTTGAACGCGTTAAAGGCATCAATGTTGAACCGCAGCCGGAATCGCTCCGTCAGAGCGAACTCCTTGTACAGCGAGACGTCGGTCTGGATGTTCTTCGGCCCCTGCAGCACCATCGCATTGAAGGGATTGGCTCCGGCCGGACCCGGCGCGTAGGCGGTAACCACCTGCTGACCGTTGGACAGGCGCACCGGCACGTTATTGTTCCCGAAGTTCGGCTGGCCGGGCGTGTTGTTGATGGGCGCCAGATAAGGCTGATAACCGGATGGAACACCTTGCACGCCGCGGTTAGAGGCGTTGATGACGGTCGGGGGCAGGTAGCCGTTGAACCACATGTAGGCCTGACGGCAGACGCCGGAGCGGCAATCGGTAACAGGCGCGGAATCCTTGTAAAGCTGGATGGGATTGGTGGCGCCCCAATTGGAGGCGGCAACCTGGAAGGACTGCGAAACCACCGTGCCGGCGAAGGCGACCTGATAGCCGCCGATGAGGGCGTCGAGGAACCGGTTGCTGCTTCTCAGGAATTTGCGGCCCTTGCCGAAGGGGATATCGACAATGCCGTTGAAGGAAATCCTGTGGAGCGGGATCGCCGTATCGGGACGGTAGTTCTGCCAGCGGTTGAATTCGCGGCTCGGCTCGAACAGCGTGCCGACATTCATGCCCTCGGGAATCGTGCCTGGCGCGTAAATCGCCGCTGGATAGAGGATGTTGTCGCGGAACGTGTTGCCTCCGACGCGGAAGGCGCGGGAGTAGACGTAAAAGACCTGGTATCCGACGCCGTTACGGAAGGGTCTTTGGTAGTTGAACTGCAACGCGCTGTCGTTGGAAAAGCCGAACTTCGTGGACTGCGTGATGCCGCCCCAGGTGCGGTTGTCGTAAGGACGGGTGGCCACACTGGCGAACCTTCCGGTGGGCTGCACCGCGCCTGTCCTCACCTGCCACACATAGGCGGAAGGAGCCTCGTTGATCAGATAATTCTGGTCGAGGTTTTCTCCGTGGGTGAAAACGTAGGAGGCGCGGAAGACCGACCCGTCTGAAAGCGGCTGCTCGATGGTGAAGTTGGCCTCCTGGACGCGCGCCGGAGGATAGTCGGCGCTGGCTCTGGTGCCGGCGCCGATTCCTGGCAGCAGCGCGTCGATGGAGTTGGTGTTGACGACGTCGCGGGAGTTGACGCCGGTGATCACCGTCAGCGGATTGCGGAGGAGGAAGTTGGGCAGCCCGTCCGGTGATTGAGCGGCGGCAGTGTAACTCTGCGAATAGCTGGCGGTGAATGGATAGCCGGCGGTCAGGTAGCGGATCGAGTTCCGGATTGGCACGGGATAAATAAAGGTGCCGTAGCCGCCGCGGATGACCATTCCCCGGGGGCCGAATGACGGCACATAGGCGAAGCCGAGGCGCGGCATGACATTCCCGTTGCTGCTGAAAAAGCCGCGCGAGGGCATACCCGCCTCTTGCATGTTCATGAAATTCACGCCGAGATTGCGCAGGTTGGTGACCAGTGCTTCGTGAGTGAGGCCTTCCTTGACGTAGTAATCCAAGGGACGCGGCAGCACCAGCGCGTTGTTCTTCACGTCAAAGGCGACCAAATAGTCGTTCGCCGCCCGGGGGGCAGGGTGTGCCTCCCAGCGGACCCCGGCGTTGATCGTCAACTTTTGGGTCACGCGCCAGTTGTCCTGGAAATAGGTATCGAACTCGATGAGGGAGCAGTTGTTGAAGGGGGCGTTCCGGTTCTGGCTGAAGCTGGAAGCAGCACCGAGGAAGAAGTCGGCGTCCTGGTAGCCTGTGTTCGGGCGCGGGTTGAAGTTGGCTCCCGTGGTCGGATCATAGATGGCCGTGGCAAGGGTGGAGTAACCAATGAGGTCCGGCGAGCGGTCCGACATGTAGCCGAACTTCTCGTGACGGATGCGGTGGCCGAAGGCGAACTGGTGTTTGCCCCAGATCTTGTTCAGATTCTCGTCGATCGTCGTCAGGCGCTGGCTCATGCCGTAAAGCCACATTGATCCGCCGTAAGGCATGAGCAGATTCGCGCCGATGGCGGGGAAACCGTTCTGGCCGAAGTTGTTGGGCAGGCCAAACTGCTGTTCATAGTTCTTGTAGGAGACCTCGGGCCCTTCCACATACATGCGCTGCCATTGCATGCTGATGACTGTCTCGGAGAAAAAGGTGGGAGAAAAGGTTCGAGAATAGCCGAGGGCTCCGCTGATGGTTTGGATCGGGATGCGCTGGTAGCCGGTGGCGCCTTCCGGCAGCTCGCTGCTGGCGATGTTGGCGGGGGAATTAGAAGGATAGTTGCGCAGAGCCTGTTGCTGCTGGTCTATCTCGGTGAACCGGAAATAGGCGCGATTCTTCTCGTTGAAAACGTGATCGAGGCGAACCGTGTAGTTCGGCACGGTCTGCTCGGTCGGGTTCTGCCCGTTGAGGTTGAAGTTGACCAGCGGGTTGTCGGCCGAGTTGGGCAGCGGCGTCGCCGCATAGAGAGTCTTGGCCAGTGGACTAATCCGCGACAGCGGAATCTGGTTGTTGATGAACGGCATGCGCGCATAGTTGTTCTCCCTGCTCTGCGTCGAGTTCGGGTCATACAACTGCTGCAGAAGGCCGGCATTGTTCACCAGGCCGCTGAAATCACCGCTGCGCATCGGCACCGTGGGTACCCGCATGAGCTGCTGGCGGGATTGGCGCAGCGAGAACCGTTCATAGGCGTAAAAGAAGAAGGACCGGTTCCGGCCGTTGTATAGCCCTGGAATCAGAATCGGGCCCCCGATCGAGGCGCCGAATTCATTCCGGATCAACGGCGGCGCGGAGAAATTCGTTGGATCCTGGCGGGCGCGGGCGATCCCGAAATAGTTGTTCCGCGTGGTCTCAAACATCGAGCCATGAAATTCGTTCGTGCCCGACTTGGTGGTGAGAATCACGGTGGCGGGCGTGGCAAACTGGGCGCTGGAGTTGAGAGTTTCAAAGCGCGCTTCCTGCACCGAGTCCGGGTCGGGCAGCGTCGCCTGCGCCGAATTGGACTCACCGCCGAAGTTGCGATTGGTCATTGGCGCGCCGTCTTGCGAATACTCCATCGCCTCCTGCATCAGGCCGTTGGCGCGCGTGCCGTTGCCTTCAAGGCCAGGCACGGTTCGCTGCGCCAGACCGAGGATGTTTCGTCCGTTCTGTGGAAGCTGCTGGATGCGGGCCGCGTCCAGGTGCGTATTCACCGTGCCGCTGTCGTAGGTGGCGAGTTGGATCGTTTCGCCGCTCACCGTCACCTTTTCGGTCACTTCGCCAACGGTCAACTGCGCGTTGAACACCAGCACCTGGCCGTTTTGGAGCCCTATAGTGGATTCAAACTTCTTCATGCCAGGCGAAGTGAAGGTAACCTTGTAGGTTCCCGCGAACAGTCCCTTGAGAGCGTAGAATCCGTTCTCGTTGGACAGGGTTTCAATCTTCACCCCCGTGGCCTCATTCAACGCCTGCACCGAGCAGGCGGGGATAGCCGCGGATGTGGCATCCTGCACGGTTCCCTGAATCGTGCCCGCGCCGCTCTGTGCCCAGACGGCCACCGTGGCTGCCAAGAACAAGGCCGCAACGCGCAGTTTACGGCCTGAGAAAGCGAGATCCATGGACTTCATGCGAGCCCTCCTCTGAGAGCAATCGTCGAGAGCATATCACAAGAATGGAGCGGCCGAAACATTTGTTAAGATGGGCCACTCATGGCTGCGCGCCTCCTTCTGTTGCTGTTGGCGGGCGCCGTTTGGGGGCTCCCGCAGAGCCGGTCGCGGCTTTGCGCCGGCTGCCACCGGGAGATCTGGGACTCCTACCGGCGCACGGGCATGGGGCGCTCCTTCGCGCGGCCCTTTCCGGAGAATACGCCGGTCCCCGGAAGCAGCTTCTATCACGCCCCCTCAGAGAGCTATTTCACGATGCCGGTGCGCGGCGGCGAGTATTTCCAGCGGCGTCATCAACTGGACCCTGCCGGCCGCGAGATCAACGTTATGGAGAAGCGCGTGGATTATGTGATGGGGTCGGGGAATCACGCGCGCGCCTATCTGCATCGCACCGCGGCGGACACCTTGGTCGAGCTGCCTCTGGGCTGGTACGCCGAACAGGGCGGCTACTGGGCGATGAATCCCGGCTATGACCGGCCTGACCATGACGGCTTCCGCCGGCCCATCACCTACGAGTGCATGTTCTGCCACAACGCGTATCCGCGGATTTCCAGCGCTGATGAGAAGCCATTGGCTGAGCCGGTATATCCGGCGGAGTTGCCCGAGGGCATCGATTGCGAGCGCTGTCATGGTTCCGGCGCGCGGCACATCGAGCTGGCCAGCCGGCCGGGCGCGGCGCCGGATCTGGTGCGCCGGGCGATTGTGAATCCAGCCCGGCTAAGCGCCGACCGCCAAATGGAGATCTGCATGGCGTGCCATCTGGAGTCGACCAGCTTTCCCCTCCCTGGCGCGCTCCAGCGCTACGGGCGAGGTCCGTTTTCGTTTCGCCCCGGGGAGCCGCTGGCGGACTTCCTGCTGAACTTCGACCATTCGCCGGATGCCGGCCGCCAGGACAAGTTCGAGATTGTGAGCGCGGCGTACCGATTGCGGAAGTCGGCTTGTTTTATTCAGAGCGCCGGCAAGCTGCTTTGCACCACCTGTCACAATCCGCATGGCGCGCCCCGAGGCGAGGAGGCAATCCGTCACTACAGCGCCGTCTGCCGGCAGTGTCATGGCGGACCATTGAGCACAGCCTCCCATGCGGGGAACCGCGATTGCACCAGCTGCCACATGCCGAAGCGCCGGACTGAAGACGTCATCCACGTGGCGGTGACGGATCACAACATGCAGAGACGGATGCCTGCGGGCGACCTGCTCGCCGAGCGGGCCGAGCGGCGCGACGCCTATCGCGGCGAAGTGGTCTTGTATTATCCACCAGCGCTGCCGCCGACCCCGGAGAACGAGTTGTACCAGGCGGTCGCGCAAGTCAAGCAGCAGAGCAATCTGAAGAATGGCATTGCGCGCCTGGAGGCGGCCATAAACAAGCATGCCCCTCGGCGCGCCGCATGGTACCTGGAGCTGGCCGAGGCGCTCGTGCAGGATGGCCAGCCGGCGAAGTCAGTCGAGTGGTATCGCGAGGCGGTGCGGCGGGATGCGGCCTCGGCGGCAGTCTGGCAAAAGTTGGGCACGGCGTTGCGGCGGTCGGGCCAGCACGCCGAAGCGGTCCCCGCCCTGCGCCGTTCCCTCGACCTGGCTTCGCGCCGCGCGCTGAGCTGGCACGAGCTCGGGCTTACTTACCAGTCGCTTGGGCGCACGCCGGAAGCGCTTGCTGCGTTGCGCAAGGCGGTGGAGCTGGACCGGGACTTTGCAGAAGCGCACAGCAATCTCGGCATCGTGCAACTCGCCACCGGCGACGCCGCCGGCGCCGAGGCTTCTTTCCGTGAAGCCATCCGCATCCATCCCAGTTACGCCGATGCTCGCGGGAACCTGGCGAATCTGCTGTCGGCGGATGGACGGGAAGCCGAGGCGCTCACGGAATTTGACCGCGCGCTCCGGTTCCGGCCTAACGATCCCCGGGCGCGCTACAACTATGCGATGCTGCTTGGCAAGATGGGCCGCTACGGTGACGCGCAGCGCGAGTTGGAGCTCTCTCTGCGCGCCGATCCGGGCTTTGCCGACGCTCATGAATTGTTGGGCGATCTGCTGCTGGGGCGGAATCAGCCGCAACAGGCTGCTTCCCGCTACCGCGATGCGCTGCGGTTGCGGCCCGAATCGGGCCGCGCCAATCTCGGCTTGGGCATGGCGCTAGCCGGCGCCGGAGACCGCGCGGGCGCGATCCCACACCTGCGTAAGGCCGCGGCTGGGCTGGACGAACAGATCCGCAGGCGCGCGCTGGAGGTATTGCGGCAATTCGGCGACGGCGCCACCCCTTGACAAGCTCAAGCGAAACAACTAATAGATATGTGCAGATCTCGAAAGGTGGGTGACCATGTACTTATATCAAAAGACGCTTGTTATTTTGACCGTGGCCTTGGCTTGTCTGCCAGCCACGGCCTACTCGCAGGTTCTTTACGGCTCGATCGTCGGGACCGTGACCGATCCAAGCGGCTCGATGGTGCCGAATGCCGCGGTCACGATCACCAGCGCCCAGACCGGCGTCAGCCGGGAATCGAAAACGGACGATCAGGGGCGCTTCCTGCTGGCCAACGTGGTGCCTGGCCGCTATGACCTGAAGGCCGAGGCTCGAGGCTTCCGGCCATCGATCCGTTCCGGTGTCGAAGTGGTGAACAACACCGTCGCGCGTCAGGATATCCGCCTGGAGCTCGGCGCCACCACGGAAGCCGTCACGGTGCAGGCCGACGCGGTCCAGCTGCAAACGGATAAATCCGACGTGCGCTCGCAGATCACCGCCACGGCGATGACGAAGCTGCCGCTGCCGGCTTACCGGAACTACCAAAGCCTGATTAACCTGGTTCCTGGCGCGACGCCCGCCAATTTTCAGAACGCGGTGGTGGACACGCCGGGCCGCGCGCTCACCACCAACATCAACGGTACGGCGCGGAACAACAACAACACGCTGGTGGACGGCGCGGTGAACATCTTCATCTGGCTCCCGCACCATACCGTGTATGTGCAGCCGGTGGAGAGCATAGAGAACGTCGACATCACGACCAATTCCTTCGACGCCGAGCAGGGCATGGCCGGCGGCGCGGCCATCACGGTGTCGACCAAGAGCGGCAGCAACCAGACTCACGGGTCCGCCTTCTGGTTCCATGAGAACCAGCACCTGCGCTCCGGACCTTATTTCCGCGCTGCGACGTTCCGCCAGCCGGTTTCCATCTTCAATCAAGGGGGCGGAACGATTGGCGGCCCCATTAGAAAAGACAAGCTGTTCTACTTCGCCAGTATCGAGAAGACCTGGGAGCGGACCGGCTCGCAAGGCAACTTCTCCACGCCGCCGGCCGATTTCCGCGAAGGCGATTTCAGCCGCTGGACGAATTACTCGATCGTCTATGATCCGCTGACCGCGGCCTCCGATCCGCGGCTGCGCCGCCCCTTCCCGAATAACATCGTTCCCAAAGCGCGGTTCAGTCCCGTTTTCGATGCGCTGCAGCGCAGGTTGCCGATGCCGAACCAGGTTTCGCCCACCGATCCCAACAACCTCCAGGGCACCTATAACTCGCAGGGAACGCTGCAGCTGGATCGCAACAACTATGACGTGAAGGTCAACTACAACGTGACGCCGAAGCTGGTGCTGTGGGGCAAGTACTCGCGCATGGATTCCCCCGTCCAGGGCCTCTACATTTTCGGCGACCTCGGCGGGCCGCCGCTCGGCACTGACGGCTTCGGGGACACCAACGTCAACATCCCGACCGTCGGCTTTACGCATACCTTCAGTCCGACGATGGTGATGGACGGCGTCTTCGGCTACACGCGGTTTGATCAGATCGTGGGCATTCCGGGCGTCGATCGCAATGTCGGCCTCGACGATTGGAAGATCCCGGGCACCAACGGCGGACGTCAGTTCGCCTCCGACACGCGCTACGGCGGTCCCCCGGCCATCAGCGGATTCGGCTTCTCCAACATGGGTGTCGCGGCCACCTGGACGCCGCTGTTTCGCAACGACCGCAGCTACACCTATCAGACGAATTTCACCAAGCTAAGAGGTTCGCATGAATTCCGCTGGGGGTTTGAGCCGCGGCGGCACGAGATGAACCACTGGCAGCCGGAGACGGGCAATCCGCGCGGGGCGATCAATTTCGGCACGGGAGCCACCAACATTCCGGGACAGGTGGGCCGCGAGCCCAATTCCTTCTCCTCGGCGCTGCTGGGCTTGGCTTCCAGCTACTCGAAATCGATCCAGTTTCTGATCATGAACACCCGCGAGTGGCAATACGCCTGGTATTTCCGCGACCGTTGGCAAGCAACGCGGAACCTCACTCTCACGCTCGGACTGCGCTACGAGTACTACCCGTTGATCAACCGCGGCGACCGCGGCATCGAGCGCTGGGATCCGTTCACCAACCTCGTCACCATCGGCGGCCTGGGCAACGTGCCACGCAACAACGGCATGACGATGAGCAAGACGCTGTTTGCGCCGCGCGTAGGATTTGCCTATCGCGCCGGCGACAACTGGGTGGTCCGCTCCGGCTACGGAGTTACCTACGATCCAATCCCGTTTTCGCGCCCGCTGCGGGGCTTGTATCCATCGACGCTCACAGGAAGCTGGAATGCAGGCGACCCGGCGGCCCAGTTCCGCGAAATCTCCTTCGGCTGGTTCAACAACATCAGTCAGGGCATACCGGATGTACCCACTCCCGACATCAGCTCCGGCCGGCTGACCCTGCCGCTGAATCTCGACATGGGCCCGCGCAGCCCATGGGGAGGCCAGATCAACCGCGGCTACATTCTGAGCTGGAACTTCACGGTGGAGAGGAAGCTGCCTTTCGACATGGTGGGCAACGTCGGCTACGTGGCGACACGAACCGTCGGCCAGCTGCTGGACCGCAACATCAACTCCGGCGGCCCGGGCTCCTCGCTCAATACTTCGACGCTGCCGCTGGCGCGTTTGTACGGCCGCGTCATCGGCTCCAGCATGTGGGACGGCATCGGCTTCGGCAGCTACCACTCACTACAGGCGACACTGAACAAGAACGTGTCGCGCGGCCTGTTCCTGAAGGGCGCCTACACTTGGTCAAAGACGTTGAACATGTCCGATGACACCGGCTGGGCGGGTCTTTCCATGTGGCACTGGGAGCCTGAGATCCACCGCAATTATGCGCCCGCCGGCTATGACCGCCGCCACATGCTGACGATGGCCTGGGTTTACGATTTACCTGTTGGCCGCGGCCGCCGCGTGGATCTGCGAGGCATCGCCGACCGCGCCCTGGGTGGCTGGCGAATCACCGGTATGTTCAGCGCCTACTCGGGGCTGCCGTTCAACGTGACCGGCAGCGGCGCATCGGTGCGCTGCGTCGGCTGCACGCAGACCGCGGATCAGATTGCGCCCATCCGGAAGATCGACACCGAGCGCGGTCCCGGTAAACCCTATTTTGATCCAATCTCGTTCCGAGACCCGTTGGTCACCTTCAACGCCGCCGATCCGGTGTTTCGTTCCGGCAGCATGGGCAGGAATCCTCTCTTTGGGCCAGGCTTCTGGCGGCTGGATCCGATGCTGAGCAAAGAGTTCACCATCACCGAACGGGTCCGCACCGAATTCCGCGCCGAGGCGCAGAACATCACTAACACGCCGCGCTGGTCCAATCCCAGCGGCGGCTCGGCATCCATGATTCTGAACCCGGACGGGTCAATCCGTCAGTTGAACAACTTCATGACCATCACCGGAGCGGGCGGTTTGCGGACCGTCCGGTTCGGCCTGCGCACGGAGTTTTGATCAGGCGGCCGTCGTGGTTTGGTTGACCAGATAACGCCCTAGAACGTCGAGGTTCACCTCGATGCCGAGCCCAGGCCCGTCCGGGACAGGTACGTAGCCTTGTTCGGGCAATACGGGATGGGTCAGTAGATCGGTGCGCAACGGATTCGGGTTAGCGTCCCATTCAAGCAACGGCTCGTTGAAAGGCGCGACAGGTGCAGCCGTCGATGGACTGGGAGCAAGGGTGGAGAGGAACTGCAGTCCCGCGGCGAGGCCGACACCGCTGCCCCACACGTGCGGCATGCACTGGATGTGAAACGCCGAGGCGAGGGCAGCGATGCGGCGCGCTTCGCTGAGGCCGCCGACGCAGGCCAGGTCGGGCTGGACGATGTCCAGGGCTCGAGAGGTGAACCACTTCAGGAATCCGAAGCGCGAGTATTCGCATTCCCCGCCCGCGATGGCGATGCGCGTCGAGGCTTTCACCTGCTGGTAACCAGCGAGGTCCTCCGGTTCAACCGGCTCTTCGAACCAGTAAATGTCGTGCTCCTCCATGGCCCGGGCCAGGCGGCAGGCAACGTGGGCGGCATAGGCGTGGTTGGCATCGACCATCAACAGACGGCCCGTGCCGAGCACTTCGCGCGTGGCCGCGATGCGCACCAGGTCTTCTTCCGGTCGCAGCAAGCCAACTTTCATCTTCACGGCGGGGAAACCGGCGGCGGCGTAGGAGGCTGCCTCCTCACGGAGCTTGGGGAGGTCCTGTTCTAGCGTGATGGGTCCTTCGCCCCGGTAATAGAGGCCGGTAGCGTAGGTGCGTACCCGGCGGCGAAAAGCGCCGCCCATCAAGGTGTAGGCCGGGGCGTTGCAGGACTTGCCCAGGATGTCCCAAAGGGCGACATCTACTCCGCTGATGGCTTCCAGAATAGGACCTTTGCGGCCGAAGTCCCGGGTGAGAGAGTACATTTTGTCCCAAAGGACTTCTGGGGAGCGCGGATCGGCGCCTAGCAGCACAGGCGCGAGCACGTGATGTACGGCAGAGGCAACCGGTTCGGCGGGACCGTACTGGCCGCCTTCGCCCCAGCCAGTGAGGCCGGCATCGGTCTGAATGCGGATGAGGAGGGCCTTGCGGGCATGGAAATAAGCCTGGGAGGACCAGAATTGGGCGCCTACGAGGGGGGTTCGGAGGTGGAAAGTGTCAATGGCCGTGATCCGCATTCAAGCCGCAGTCTAGCAGAGGCGGAGGCAAAACCTGGAAGGAATCGGCCTAAAACCTGAAAGGAGAGGGCCGATGAGACTAAGGGAACGGAGACACCCAGAGCGAGCGTTGAAAGCCCGTGGTATGGGCCGAAACGGGTGAAAGGGAACGGAAAGGACGCTTGCGCGGCCACCGAAAGAGATTAGGAACAGGAAGCAAGAACATGGGACTAGACGTGTTAATCGTAGACGATTCGGCAGCAATCCGAAAGATCCTGCAGCGCGTGCTGGTACAGGCGGACGTGCAGTTGGGGAGCGTACTTGAGGCCAGCGACGGAAAAGAAGCTCTGGACAAGCTAAAGGACACCAAGGTGAACCTGATCCTGTCGGACATCAACATGCCGAACATGGACGGGTTGGAGTTTCTCACGCATCTGAAGGCAATCCCTGAGCACAAGGATGTGCCGGTGGTGATGATTACCACCGAGGGCGGCCAAGCCAAGGTGATGGAGGCGGTGAATCTGGGCGCTGTCGGGTATGTGAGAAAACCGTTCACGGCGGATCAGATCAAGGAAAAGCTGGTCGGTATCATCTAAGCGGCAGGCGCAGGAAGCGCCGGGGGGGCACGACATGCAACATGAGGATTTGGTGAGCCACATCACGCAGGTGACGCAGGATGTTTTCTGCACGATGTTGGGGCAAAGTACGTCGGTGGTACAGGTGAAAATGGAGAACGGAGGCACGGGGGAGGCCTGCGGCGTGGCGGCTCTGGTGGGCATCGCAGGGGGATGGCAGGGTACGGGAATCATAAGTTGCTCCTCCAATCTCGCCTGCAAGCTGGCCAGTCAAATGCTGACGACCGAATACGTGTCGGTCAATGACGATGTGCTGGACGCGATGGGGGAAATCGCGAACATAGTGGTCGGAAATATCAAGACCAATCTGGAAGAGAAACTGGGGATCCTGGCGCTCAGCATTCCGACAGTGGTTCATGGAAAGAACTTCGCGACGCGGAGCCTGGGCAAGCACGATTGGACGATCGTGGAGTTTGATTGCGATGGAAACCATTTCCTGGTCCAAATGATGCTGATCGAGAACACGAAGCATGCCGTCACCCCGCGCGGCGGGTTCGCGGCGTTGCACCGTGTGAGCTAGTCCGCTGAGGGGATTGCCGCCAGGATTTCATCGACGGAAGGTCTGCCGCGTTTGGAGAAAAGGATCTTGCCGTCCTTGCCGATGACATAGACGGTGCGGCGGACAATCAGCCCGGCAGCGTTGTAAAGGCGGGCAATGCGCTTGCCGTTGTCCACAAGAAGCGGGAGGGGGAGGGAATGCCTCTTGCGGAATTGCGCGTGGCTTTGCGCCTCCTGCGGATTGATGCCCACCACCATGACATCTCTTGCCATGAGCCGGGCCCAGTTGTCCCGGATCTCGCACATCTGCTTCGTGCAGATGGGGGTGTCGTCACCCGGATAAAAGACCAACACCACGTACTTGTTGCGGTGCAGATTCAGGACAAAGACGCTACCTTCCTCATCGGGCAGCAGGAACGGAGGGGCCTCGGAGCCAACCGCCAATGGTTTCGAAAACCAGGAAAACATCACTGTTCGAATTCAGGCCTCCCGCGGATATGATCGCTCGTAGACTTTCTCGCCGGCCACGTTGCGATGCTCGATGAGGAGCCGGGAGGACTGGCCTTCGGGCAGAACCTGGATCGCCAGAAACCCGCCAAGCATGCGGTGGAAGCGGTGATACCGTGGTGTCTCGCCCGGTGAGCCGCTGGCGTGGGAATCGCTGGCGGCGCCGCAACCGAACTCCTCGACCTTCGTTTCCGGATCGATGGAATGATACTGCCAGTGACGGTCGCCGCAAAGCACGAACGTATCGCCGCGGCTGCTGCCGGCCAGCCACTTACGGAACTGTGTTCCTTCCGTGGCGAAGGTGCGATTGGAGTGGTTGTCCTTCTTGTTGGCGCGGTCCGGACCGACAACCGGCGTGGGGCTGATGATCAGCTTCCAATGCGCGTCGCTTGCGGTAAGCGACTGCTGCAGCCACCGCTTTTGCCGGGGACCCCAGATGGACTTTGACGGTCCGTCCTGCGTGGGGTTGGCGGTGCGGTAGTCGCGGCCCTCCAGCAGCCAGATTTCCAGCGCGCGCCCCCAGCGGAAGCTGCGGTAGGGACGCGGCCCCATGGGAACCTGCTCAGGGAAGATCTTGAGCCCCTGCTCGAAGGTGAACGGGTTCATCGTTTCATTCACCATGCCCGGCCAACAGTCGTCGGAGTAGCAGTCATGGTCGTCCTTGACCCAATAGCCGGGTACGGCGCGCAGGCATTCGACAAGCTTGGCTTGACTGAACATGCGGTGCCAGTGGTAGCGCGCCATCTCGACGGAGTTAACCACCGGGTCATCGCTGTCGTAGTAGACGTTGTCACCGACGGACAGATACGCGTGGGGCTGCATCTTGCGGATGGCGTCGTAGATCAGGAAGCCGCCGGGAGAATCAGTTTGCGAATACTTCTGACAGCTCATCATGGCAAGAGTGACGGGTGCGAGCACGGAGGCGGCAGGAGCGGTGCGGAACTGGCCCGTGAGCACGCCGTCCACTTTCATTCCCGCGCCGGCGCGCGTCTCCATGGTGTAGGTGTGGGCGGTATCCGGGCGCAGCTTGGTGATCGTGAACTGGCGAGTGAAATCGGAAGCCGCCCCGGCGGACCCCCAACCGGAGTCGTGCACTTTCTTGCCATCAGACTGGCGTACAATCACTCGCAGCTGGCCCTCTTCGCCCGGGCAGGAGCCCTGCAGGGAACTGATGTCGAATTCGACCGGGAGCGTGGTTCCGCGCTGGCCCTTTCGCACCAAGCCGTCGGCGCGGCGCAGGGAATCCCGAGTGCGGCGTCCCCAGATAACGGCGGACGTGGAAGAGACTTCGCCGGTGCGGACGCCGGTGGCTTGATGCGTTTCCACCTGCTGGGCGCGTACGGGGACCAGCGCGCCGAGCGCCAACCCAAGAACTTCGCGGCGGTTCGGCGGGCGGAAACCAGATTTCCGCAGTACTGCTATTTTGGACATGAATATGCATGATATCGCCAAACAGGCTTTGAATGCCGCCCTGCTTGAAGGCGTGGAATACGCTGACGCGCGCGTGGTGGAACAGCGCCAGCGCGCACTGAGCACGAAGAATGGCGCGGTGGCGCAGGTTTCCAGTGAAGAGTCTTTCGGCGCCGGCATCCGGGTGCTGGCCGGCGGCTGCTGGGGCTTCGCCTCCACCCATGATCTGAGGAAAGAGGGTCTGGAAAAGGCAGGACGCCTGGCGGTGGAGATCGCGCGCGCCAGCTGCGAGGCGCGGAAGCTTCCGGTGGAACTGGCGCCTGAGCCGGCGGTGCAAGTGGTGTGGAGTTCGCCGTGCAACATCGATCCATTTACGATTTCCGTGGAGACGCAGGTCGCGCTGCTGCTGGAGGTGGATGGCGAGTTGAGGCGGGAGAAGGGCGTCACCTTGGCCGAAACGTCGATGGTGTTTGACCGCACGCGGCAGGTTTTTGTGAGCTCGGAAGGCAGCTCGATTGATCAAACACGCACCTGGAGCGGGGCAGGCTACACGGCGCACAGTTTCGGTGAGCAGGAGATTCAGCGCAGGAGCTATCCAAATTCGTTCGGCGGGCAGTATCAGCTGAAGGGGTGGGAACTGGTGCAAGAGCTGCGGCTTAAAGATCATGCGGCGGGAGTGGCTTCCGAAGCAGTGGCCCTGCATTCGGCCGATGCCTGCCCGGAGATGACCGGGAACCTCATCCTGGACAGCAGCCAGCTTGGGTTGCAGATCCATGAATCGGTCGGCCATCCGATTGAGCTGGACCGTGTGCTGGGTTCGGAGGCGAATTATGCCGGGATGAGCTTCCTGACGCTGGACCAGCTGAACAAGCTGCGCTATGGGAGCGAGATCGTGAACGTGGTGTGCGATGCGCGGGCCGAGCATGGTCCGGGACTGGGGACATTCGCGTTCGATGACGAAGGAGTGGAGGCGCAACGGGTGGAGATTATTCGTGACGGGCAGTTCCGCGGATACATGAGCTCGCGGGAGACGGCGCGCGCGATCGGGGAAACGCGGTCGAACGGAACGATGCGTGCCGCGGGATGGAACCGGCTGCCGTTGATCCGCATGACGAACGTGAGCCTGGAGCCGGGCGGCCAGAGCCTGGAGGAGGTGTTCGGCGGCGTGGACCATGCCATTTACATGGAGACAAACAAGAGCTGGTCGATCGATGATAAGAGATACAACTTCCAGTTCGGCTGCGAGATTGCCTGGGAGATCCGCAACGGCAAGCGCGTGCGGATGCTGAAGAACCCGACCTATAGCGGCATCACGACGGAGTTCTGGAATGCGTGCCAGGCAATCGCGGGGCGAGAGCACTGGGTACTTTGGGGAGTGCCCAACTGCGGCAAGGGGCAGCCTGAGCAGACGATGGGAACAGGACATGGCGCCAGTCCGGCGCGGTTCGCGGGCGTGAAGATTGGCGGCGGATTTCAGGAGTGAGTGGAAATGGACTGTGAACTTCTTCCGCGGGCGCAATGCCGCGAGACGATGGAACAAGCGCAGGCGGAGGCGCGCGCGCATGGGGTGAAGGACGTCGAGGTTCTGATGCTTGCCGGCGCGGAGGCATTGACTCGCTTTGCCAACAACACCATTCACCAGAATGTGGCCGAGCGCACGCGCCATGTTTCGGTGCGCTGCCAGGAGAACAACCGCACGGCACGTGCGACAACCAACCGCACCGATGCGGAGTCGATACGGCGAGCGACACGACAGGCCATCGCCATTCTGCGCGTGCAGCAGGCCGATGAGAAGCTCCCTCCGATGGCGCGACCGGACAAGGTTGTTCCAGTCGCGCGATGGTATTCCGGAACCGCGGGGTGCGCTCCGATGAAGCGCGCGTTGCTGGTCAAGGAAGTTATCCAGCTTTGTGAAGAAGCCGGACTGACAGTGGCGGGCATCGTTTCGACGGAAGAAACAGTAGAGGCTTTGCTCAACAGCGAGGGTGTGTTCTGCTACCACCCGGAGACGATGGCGACGTTTTCCATCACGGCGATGGCGGCCGATAGCTCGGGTTGGGCGAAGTCGTCCAGCACGGACCTGGAGAAGCTGGATGTAGCGGCGCTGGCCAAGCGCGCCGCCGGCAAGGCGGTTTCCTCCGGTAATCCCCGCGAACTGGCGCCAGGGCGTTATACGGTGATTCTGGAGCCTCCGGCGGTCCTCGATCTTGTGGGGCAGATATTCGGTGATTTCAGCGGCACGGCGCTGGAGGACAAGCGGAGCTTTCTCACCGACCGGTTGGGAGAAAAACTGTTCGGGGAGAACATCACGATCCGCGACGACGTGTTTCATCCACTGCAAGCCGGCGCTCCCTTCGACGGGGAGGGCGTGGGACGCCAAGGGCTGTCACTGGTGCAATCGGGCGTGGCGGGAGAAGTGGCCTGGTGCCGGGCAGCGGCGGCACGCAACGGGCGACAGCCCACCGGGCATGGATTCCCGCTGCCGAATTCAATCGGGGAGATGCCGCAGAACCTCGCGATCGAGGGCGGCGGTTCGAGCCTGGATGAGATGATCCGATCCACGAAGCGGGGGATCCTGGTGACGCGGCTTTGGTATATCCGCGAAGTGGATCCTTACACGAAGCTGATGACGGGGATGACGCGCGACGGCACGTTCCTGATCGAAGACGGCGAGGTTCGCGGCGGGCTGCGGAATTTCCGGTTCAATCAGAGCGTGGTGGAATTGCTAGGCAATGTCGAGATGCTGGGCCCCGCACTGCGGACCTCCGGCGAAGAGACGTTCGACATGGTGGTTCCGGCGATGAAGGTGCGTGAGTTTCAGTTCAGCGAAGTGACTCGGTTTTGAGAAGAGACTATTTCGCCGCGGCGGGCTTGCGCGCCATACACCAAGTGAGCAGCGCGCAGGCGTACATGGCCGCGCCGAAGATGACCGTCTCGCGCAGGCCGAGGTAAAGGGCGAGAAAGATCGCCAGCGCCGAACCCAACACGCTGGAGGCGGCGTTGATCGACCAGCCCCAGCGTACGCTGGGCTTGTGCATGCTCTCCAGCCTCGCCAGTCCCGAGGGAAACGGCATCCCCATCGCGAAACCCGCCGGCGCGATCAGCAGCACGCTGACCAGGATGCGCCACGGAAGCGGCCAGCCCACGCCCAGTTCGGCAAGCGGAGCCAAAATGAGGGCCAGCACGGCGACAAGGCCGATCACTGCGGTGAGTGCCTTGTCCACCTGAACCCGGCGGCTAAAGAAGCTGCCGGCGCCACTGGAGACCAGCATCGAGAAGATGATCACCGTCAGCGCGTAGGTCGGATGGCCTAGGAACAGAACAAACTTCTGGATCAGCGCCACCTGGATCAGGATGTAGCCGGTGCCGATGAAGAGAAAGTACATCAAGTACCAGCGCAGCCCGCGCTCGGTGGGAAGTCTCGATCCAAGCAGCAAAGGCGGCAGCGCCAACATGATCGCCGTCGCCGCAAGGCTGACGCCCACCAGTCCGAACAGCAACGGCACCGCGCGGTTGATCTTGTAATCAGCCGTGTCTTTGTCAGGATTGGCGAGGAATTCCCAGACATCGCGCGGCTGCACCGTGTAGAAGAAGAACGGCCGGTTGTCACCGACAGGGGAGACATCGAACGGATAATCGTCGAAGAACGCCCGCCGGTCCTTTGCCTGCAGAAAGCGGGTGAAGGAGTTGTTCGCTGTCTCGCCCGGCAGATAGACCGCCTGCATGCTCGCCAACCGCATGCCGGTTCTTGCCCGTTCCACGTCGTCCGGACTTAGCGGTTTCCGGGAGATGATGACGGTATCGGTGGCTCCCCACTCCTCAATCAACTGCACGTTTTCCCGCGCCACCACGAAGTGCCGCGCCGGATCCTTTTCACCCAATCTTTCCAGCGCCTCCACTGCCAGCGTGATCAGCCGCAGCGATTCGCGCGGAGGCCGGAATCCCCACCGGGTGAAGGCAAGAATCCCGTCATCGGTGAGATGGCTCAGATAGTCCTCAAAAGCCTCCACCGTGTAGAGGTTGTTCTCCGAGAGCGCAAACGCGCCCGCCGCCGTGCTGGCCCAGGTGTCAACCAGCGTCGCCTGAATCACCTGGTACGTTTCCTTGCTGCGGCGTATGAAGCTCCGCCCATCCTCCACAAAGATACGCAGCTCGGGCCGGAAGTAGATATTGCGGCTCAGCGCGGGAAACCGCTCCCGCATGATTGTGTTCGCGATGATCGGGTTTATCTCGACACCTGTGATGTCCTTGCTGCGGCCTGCCAGGGCGCGCGCCACGTCGTATCCGCCTCCCGGACCGATGATCAGTGTCTTGGCGCCGGGCCGGATCACGTAAGGAAACCCGGGACCTTGCCGCAGCAGATCCTGCCGCTCCTCCTCCTTCATCGTGTCAAATTCGAAGTTCGCAATACCCGTGCTGGCATCCGCGTCGATGAAGATAGTCAAGTGGCGGGATGGGTCGGGTGCGATCGCGATGCGCGAAAAGCCGTTCCATTTGACAAAGGTTTCGCCCCGCAGCTCCTGCGTCTTGGCGTACTTGACGTCGATCAGCCGGTGACGATGGTTGTAGCCGGTCAGCGCCACTAAAGCCAATCCCAGCACCACCGCCGCCATGCGCCCATGCGCCGAGCCGGCCAATGTGTACCAGACAGCCGCCGCCGAAACATACAGCACTGCCGCGGCAATCACCGTGTTCGGTCCGCCCAGCAGGTTCAGCAGCGGCAGCAGCGCCAGGCAGCCTCCCGCCGCACCCAGCAGGTCGAAGAAATAGACCCTGTCCACCCGCTCGATGGTTTCCGAGATGGCGATCGATACCGCCGCGCCGGCCAGGATGAAAGGAGCCGCACTGATCAGGTATACAAGGGCCAGCGTGAGGTTGCTCATCTCGCCGCTGCGCGTCAGCACGTACGTCAGCGCTCCGACGACGGCCACTCCGTTGGCCATGGCGACCAGCCCCAAACGATGGAACAGCCTGTCTCCCTTCCCCGCGATCAGGTAGCTGACCACGCCACCCGCGCCCAATCCGAACAGCGCCACCGAAATGGCCAGGAACGCGAAGTGGTAGTAGAAGACGACGGAGAAAATGCGCGTGAGGGAGAGTTCCAGCAGCAGCGTGGCAAGAGTCGTCAGAGCGACCCCTGTGTAGAGCAGTGACCACCGCATCGGAGGCGGGGAAGAAACGTTCCAGACCCGGGACAATCTATTATGGTATGCCAACTCGGGCTGCCTCATTCATGCCGCTCGGCGTAAACTAGAAGCTAGTGCATCTGAGGGCGATACTCACACTGGCTTTCGCCGCCGCCGCGCTCGCCGATGACCGGCTGGAGCCAATACTCAACCGCGTGTCGGAGGAGGCCGAGGTATTTCAACAGCAGGCGACTAGTGTCGTTGGCCGCGAGACGCTGCACCACCGCGGGCGCAAGACCGGCTCCCGGTTCCGCATCGGTAAGGCTGCCCTCGATGCCCCTAAGTTCAGCTATCTACAGCGTGAGATCGTCTCCGAATACGGATTCTCCACATTCCAGGAAGCGCCTGAGGCGCTCCGCGAATTCCGCCAGGTGATCTCGGTCGACGGGCGCGGCGTGCTGAAGGCGGATCAGGCCCGGCTTGCGCTCGCAGCCGGCATGAGTTCCGAAGATGACCGGCTGCGTAAACGCATGCTGCAGGATTTCGAGCGCTACGGCACTATTGGCGCGGCTACAGATTTCGGCCAGATGCTGCTACTGTTCCGGCGCCGCGGGCTTGCCGGCTACGAGTTCGAAATTTCAGGTCCGGGACGCATGGGCGCCGAGGAAGTCATCGTGATCAGGTACCGCCAGAAGGAGTCGCCCGACGCCTTCCGCGTCTACCACGGCCGCGAAATGACTCGCGTCAACATGAGCGGAGAATTGTGGGTGCGCGCCTCCGACTACATTCCGCTGAGAGTCACCATGCAGGCTACCTTACCGGAAGACGGCATCCCGGTGATTCACTCCTCCACCACCGACTATCTGCGCAGCTCGCACGGGCTGATGCTGCCGGCCGCGGTCCACTACAAGAAGATGGCCGAAGGCCAGATCATAGTCGAGAACCGCTATCAATACTCCCAGTACCAGATGTTCAAGGTGGAAGCAGAGATCAAGTTCATCGCAGAGGACACACCGCAACCGTGAAGCGGATAGTCTACCTGCACGGGTTTGCCTCCAGCCCGGCATCGTCGAAGGCCCAGTTCTTTCAACAGCGATTCGCCGCGCTCGGCCAGGAGATGGAGATTCCCGACCTGGCGGAAGGCGATTTCGAAAAGCTGACTCTCTCCGGTCAACTGGCCGTGATGGAGCGCACGGCACGAGGCGAGCCGGCGTCTCTGATCGGCTCCAGCATGGGTGGCTACCTTGCGGCCCTCTATGCCGCCCGCCATCCGGAAGTGGAGAAGGTGGTGTTGATGGCTCCGGCGTTCGACTTCGGACCGCGTTGGAGCCGCAGTCTGGGCGAGATCACACTCGAGAATTGGCGCCGCACCGGCTGGCTGCAGATCTTCCACTACGGCGAGAACCGCGACCAGAGGGTGCATTACCGGCTGCTGGAGGACGCGGCGCAGTATGAATCCTTCCCCGCCGTTTCGCAGCCCGTGCTCATCTTCCACGGTCGTGGCGACGATGTGGTGACGCCGGACTTATCAGAGAAGTTCGCCGGGATGCACGCCGCTACGGAACTGCACTTGCTGGATTCCGATCACCAGTTGTTGAATGTCACCGAATTCCTGTGGGAGCGAACCCGGCGGTTCCTGCTCGGTTAAATGCCGGAGACGTGGTTCAGCCGGCCCGTGCTGTCACCTAGCTGCGACGTGTTGACGCCCATGTGTTCCAGCATCGTCAGGTAGAGATTGGTGAGGGGTGTCTCGCGCGCATAGAGCACATGGCGCCCGGTGCGCAGCTTCCCCTTCGCGCCGCCGCATAGCAGCACCGGCAAGTCGTGATGCGTGTGGCGGTTGCCGTCGGCGATACCGCTGCCATAGATGATCATCGAGTTATCCAGCAGCGTTCCGTCGCCGTCGGAAATCGAATCCAGCTTCGCCAGGAAGTAGGCGAATTGCTCGGTGTGATAGCGGTTGATCAGCTTGATCTTGTCGATCCATTCCTGGTTGTCGCGGTGGTGCGTCAGGCCGTGATGTCCGTCGGTGACACCAATTTCGCGGTAGGCGCGGTTCGAGCCCTCGCGCGCCATCATGAAACTCACCACGCGCGACATGTCGGTACGCAGCGCGATGGTCATCAAATCAAACATCAGCCGCGCATGTTCGGCGTAATCGGCCGGAATGCCCATCGGCTTTTCCAAGCCGGGCGCCAGTTTGCTCAGATCCACGTCGGCCGCCGCTTTCTCGGCGCTCTCCAGCCGCGTTTCCATGTCGCGCACGGCGGTAAGATACTCATCCATTTTCCGGCGGTCGGTGGCGCCCAGCGTTCCCTGCAGCCGCGCCGTGTCTTCCTGCACGAAGTCCAGCACGCTCTTCTCATAACGGCGCCGGCGCGCCCGCGCCTCCGGCGTTTCGTTCGGATCTGCGTTGCCGAACATTCGCTCAAACACGAGGCGCGGATTGATCTCCGGGGGGTTCGGCGTATTGGGCGAACGCCAGCTGATGTTGTTCGAGTAGGCGCAGCTGTAGCCGGAGTCGCAGTTGCCCGCCTGCCGGCCGCCCTCCAGTCCCAGTTCCATCGACGCGAAGCGCGTCTTGCTACCGATGGCCCTCGCCGCCACCTGGTCCACCGAAATGTCCAGACTGATATCGGCGCCCGCCGTCTTGCGCGGATGAACGCCAGTAAGGAACGTGGCCGCGGCGCGCGCGTGATCGCCCGGCCCGTCGCCTAGCGCGCGGCCCGTATTGTGCGTCAGCCCCGACAGCACCAGCATCTTCCTGCGATGCGGTTCCAGCGGCTTCATGATCGGAAGGAATTCATAGCCAGCACCGGTAACGGCAGGCTTCCAGTCTTCCATGATGATGCCATTGGGCACGTAACAGAACACCATGCGGCAGGGGGAAACTTCTCCTTGGCGGCTGGCCGCGACAAGCGCCGGGCGCATCGCGTCCAAGGCGGGCAGTGCGATGGCGGTTCCCAGACCGCGTAACAAAGTTCGCCGGGAAAGTTTCTTCGGTGTCATAGATGGTCCAGGTCCTAAGCGGTTAACGAGCGGCGCTCAAGACTCCGCTCTTGCCTTCATCCCCCCTCCGCTGCTGAAACGGAAGGCTGTTCACTATACCTAAAATCATACTCGAAAAGCGGTGTTCCTTTGCCGCCACTTCCTTGGCTATCGACCGGATCACCGGCTTGTCGTAGCTCTCCAAGCCTCTTCCCAGGGCGTAGGTAAGCATCTTTTCCACAAGCATGTGGGTGAAAAGTTCCTCGTCCTGCCGCAGGATCAGTTTCATCCCGGACGGCGTTTGGAACTTCTTCCCCCCAGGCAGCACGCCCGCCACGTCGATGGCGAAATTGCCGTCCTGGCCGCGCCAGGCGCCCACCGCGTCATAATTCTCCAGACCGAAGCCGAGCGCGTCCATCTTGTCATGGCAGACCGCACAGCTGGGATCGGCGCGATGCTTTTCGAGTTGCTGCCGCAGCGACATCGTCTTGCCGATCTCTTCTTCCTTCAGCTGCGGCACGTTGGCGGGAGGCGCCGGCGGTGGCGTTCCCAGGAAATTCTCCAGCACCCACAGCCCGCGCAAAACCGGTGAGGTGCGCGCCGGATACGAAGTCACCGTAAGAATGCTCGCCTGTGTGAGAATGCCGCTTCGCTGCGCGCCGTCCAGATCCACCCGCCGGAACGTGCGCCCCTCCACTCCCTCGATGCCGTAATGCCGCGCCATCCGCTCATTCAGGAAGGAGAACTTGCCGTCGATGAAATCGAGGATGCTGCGATCCTCCTTCACCACGGCGTTGAAAAACAGCATCGTCTCGCGCCGCATCGCTTCGCGGAGATCGGCGTCGAAGGTAGGGAACTTCCGGATGTCCGGCGTAACGGAGTTCAGGTTGCGCAGCTCCAGCCACTGGCCCGCGAAATTCTCGGCAAAGGCTTGCGCGTTCGGATGATGCAGCATCCGCCGCACCTGCACACCCAGCAAAGTGGGCTCGTGCAGCTTCCCTTCCCCCGCCACCCGGAACAGCTCCTCATCCGGCATCGAGCTCCACAGGAAGTAGCTCAGCCGCGAAGCCAGTTCGTAGCCGTCCACGCGATGGGCACGCAAGGGATCGTTGGGGGCGGTGTCCCGCTCGATGCGGAACAGGAAGTTCGGCGAAACCAGCACCGCCTTCACGGCCAGCTGGATGCCGCGTTGGAAGCTGTCGCCCTCGGCCTCGGCCAGCTTCACAAATTCCAGCAGCTTCGCCAGTTCGGCATCCTTCACCGGACGCCGCCAGGCGCGGCGCGCGAACTGGCTGAGTATCCGCCTTGCGCAATCGCCGCCGGCCTGCGGCGTGCAAATGAAGATGCGCCGGTGCGTCTCCGGTAGCGCCGCCGTGTCCGCTAGAAATGGCCCGCGCACTTCCAGGCTGTCCACCAACAGCGTCTGCGACGGATCCGACGGCAAACCTTGCTTCGGGCCGGGCGCTACAAAGGCCGCGGCCAGTTCGGCTTCTCCGGCCGGCAGCGGCAACCGGAACTCCCAACTGCGCTGCTTGTTCTGGCCGTGCTCCACTTCCACCGTGTGCATCTGCTTGCCGCTTACAACCACCACCAGCTTCTCGTTCGGTGCGTCCGGCACGCCACGGCCGCGAACCGTCACCTTGACGTCGTATTCGGCTTCCCGCGGAAACGTATGCCGCGCCATCACTGCGCCCCGCCGCGACAGCCGCTCTCCTTCCGGATCGGCTGGCAACCGCTGCGCCTGTCCCACACGATCCAGGTCGTAGCGGTCAAACATCGGCTTCGGCGCTGGAGCTGTCACGATCGCCAGCCGCGTGATCTCATCGGCCGCCTTCATGTACTTCTCCATCAACGACGGCGACAGCGACAGTACATCGCCGATGTTGTCGAATCCGTAGCCGGAATCATCCACCGGAAAATCATCGGCCGGCCGGAAGCTGACACCCATCAGGTCACGGATCGTATTGTTGTACTCGGCGCGGTTCAGCCGCCGCGCGGTCACGCGGCCAGGGTCCGGTTTACGTGTCCGGTCCGCATGCTCGATCCGTTTCTCGATCCAATCCAGCACCACCGAGACCTGCTTCGGATCCGGTTTCGGGATCGGCGGCGGCGGCATCTGGCCCGTCTTCAACCGCACCGCCGCGCTCTCCCAGATATCGCGCTCGGCCAGCGCGCGGCTAGCCTCGCGCAGCGGCACCATATCGAACTGCCCGGCCTTCATCGACGAGTTGTGGCACCCCAGGCAGTTCTTCGTCAAGAACGGCTTGACCGTCTTCTCGAAGACCTCCACGCTTGCCTGTTGCGCCCAGGCGGCACATGCAATTACAAAGAGAGGGACCACTACTCTTGCCAGGACCAGCATAATTTTGCTTTATTCTAGCATCGTGACCCCAACCAATCCGGTTGCCGCCGAAGGGCAGCAGCAGGATGTAAGCCAGCTCCAGGAAAAGCTCGCCGGCCAAGCCGTCATCGGCCAGAAATTCGGCACGTTCACCGGCGTTTTTACTCCCACCCTGCTTACCATTCTGGGCGTGATTATGTATCTGCGGCTGGGATGGGTGGTTGGCAACGCAGGGTTTCCCGGCGGCTGGCTGATCATCCTCATCGCCTGCACGATCACCACTTGCACCGGCCTGGCGATGTCGCCGGCCACCACCAACATCCGCATCGGCGCCGGCGGCGCCTTCTCGATCATTTCGCAATCGCTCGGGCTGGAAGCCGGCGGTAGCGTCGGCATCACGCACTATCTGTCACAATCGCTCGCCGTCGCCATGTACATCTTCGGCTTCCGCGAAGGCTGGATGTGGATCTTTCCCCATCACAACGCGCTCGCCGTTGACATGATCACCTTCCTTGCCTTGTTCGCGCTGGCCTACGTCGCCGTCTTCTTCCCCGCCGTCACGGGAATTGTCGCCGGCGCCAACATGTCCGGCGACTTGAAGGATCCCCGCCGCAGCATTCCCATCGGCACAATGACCGCCATCGCGGTTTCCTCCTTTGTGTATCTGGTGCTGGCCTACTGGCTGGCCCGCACCGCCACACCACAGGAACTCGTCAGCAACTACACCATCATGATTGACCGCGCCGCCTGGCGGCCCGTTGTGCTGGCGGGATTGCTCGGCGCCACGTTTTCCTCAGGGCTTGCCTCGCTGGCCGGCGCGCCGCGCATTCTGTTCGCATGGGGAGACCACCGCATCCTGCCGCAAGGCGCGTGGTTCGCCCAGCAAAGCGCCAAGGGCGAGCCTCGCAACGCCACCTGGATTGCCGGAGGCATCATCCTGCTGGCCCTGCTGATTCGCGACCTTAATGCCATCGCTCCGCTCATCTCGCTGTTTTTCCTCATCCCCTACGGCATGATCGAAGAATCGCGCGCCTCCTGCGCCTTCCTGCTGGCCTCCGGAGAAGAAAGCTCCCTTGCCTGAGTCGCGCCCAGCCGTGGTCATATTGGCGCTGATAGCCGCCTCCGTTTTGCAGGCAGGCCCGCGCGAGTTCGGGCTCCAGGAACTTTACGCCGCGATGTCGGCCCGCGGCCTCGGTCCTGGTCAGCTCCGCCTTCGCATCGAGTTGAACAACGACCCGCCGCAGAGCTGGCGCATTGAAGCCACGCGGATCTCCGGCGGCGATCTCGCCGGTCTCATGTACGGCATGCTGGAGGCCGCCGAGCAGATCCGCCTGAAGGGCCGCCTGGAAAAGGCCCAAGGCTCCCCCGCCTTCGCCGTGCGCGCCGTACGCGTGCCGCTTTCCGAATCGCTACCCGCCGAAGTGAACGCCAACTGGCGCGACTTTCTTCAAATGCTCGCCCTTCACCGCTTCAACCGCGTACAAGTCCTGGCCGAGCCTCCGCCGGAAAACTTCCTCCGCTCCCTCGCCGAGGCCGCGGCACAGTTTGCGATTGAAGTGGAGCCCAGACTTTGGCGGCCGCCGTTGCCGGAAAGCGTCGTCAGGGAGCAGCGTGTTTACCGCGCCCATTCTCCGCTCGAGGGGCTTGACTGGCTCTGGGCCGACCCCGTACATGCGCGCCGCGAAATCCGCGTCGCGATGATGGAAGGTTACGGCGGCATCGCCATCGACGCCGCTATCCCCTTCCCCCCGCGCTGGCTCTTCTACCTTCTGTGGGGCCGGCTCGCTTTCCAGCCGAATCTCAAGGACAGCCTCCTCAGCGCCGAATTCCATCGCCGCTACGGGAAAGAGGCTCCGCTCATTTGGGAAGCCCTCACCCTCGCAAGCCGCGCCCTCAGTTTCCGCCGCCCGCCGGACCTGTTCTTCTCCTCTCCGGAAGAAGCCGCGCGCAACCGGGTGGAACAAAGGAAGTCGGCGAGACTCTCGCCTCTGGCTCTTGCCGGGGTTCTCTACCAGCACGCCCGCCAGGCGGAGCTCGCCGTCAACCGCCTCAAGGAAAAGCCGGACATCGAGCCTGACTTGCGCAACCTCATCAAAGCGGCCCGGCTGGAGGCTCGCCGCCTCACCATCGAAGACTTCGCCGCCATGTACCATCTGACCGGCAACGATTCCGCTCTGCGCGCCGTCCGCCGCCTTCATCCGGCCGCGCAGAAACTGGCCGGCGAGCTGGGCGTCGAGCTTCGCGCACCCGGCCTCGGATCGGAGCAGCCGCGCAATTTCGACCTGCTGCGCTACCCCGCCGCTCCCGCGAAACCGGAATTCATCCACATTCCTCCGCCTCGCGCCACGGCCGGGCAACCTGCAACTCTCTCCCTTCGCGTGACGCCCGCCCTCGCAATCCAGACGGTGCGGCTCCATTACTCCACCTCCTCCGCGCCTTTTCAAACCATCCAAGCCCCCGCCGCGCACGCCTCTTTCACGGTGACGCCCGGCGATACTCTGCTCTACTACTTCGAGGTGATCCACAAGAATGGATCAGGCTGGTTCCTTCCGGACCCCTTCTCAGACACCCCCTACTTCCACGTTCGCGTTCAGGAGAAGCCGATTGCGGTTCCCCAGCCCTGAGCGGTGGTTCTGGCCGGCCACCTGCGCCCTGCTGGCCTGTATGGGCCTTTCCATGACGCGCGCCGCGTTGGAAGAGTCCCTGACCTACGACGAAGGCTTCCACCTCGTTGCCGGCTTCAGCTACTGGAAGACCGGCGATTACCGCTTGAACCCGGAACACCCGCCGCTGTCCAAACTCCTTTCCGCCGCGCCTCTCCTTTTCACTTCCGCTCAAATGCCGCACAAGCCAGACTCCTGGCGCGACGCCGATATGACCGGCCTGTTCCGGCCATTCCTTTTCGAAAACAGAGTCAGCGCGGACCAACTGCTTTTCCTCGGCCGCTTGCCGATCATTGGTGTGACGCTCTGTCTGGGCCTGATGATTGCTCTGTGGGCCCGGCGAAGATTTTCCGCCGGCGCCGCTCTGCTGGCACTCGCACTCTACGCCACCGACGCGAATTTTCTCGCCCATGGCCACTACGTCACCACCGACGTGCTCGCCTCGCTCGGCATCTTTCTCGCGGCGGTCACCTGGGTAGGTTACCTGGAGACCGGCCGCGGACGCGACCTGCTTTGGGCTTCACTCGCGCTGGGAGTCGCCCTGGCCAGCAAGTTCTCCGCGCTCTACCTGCTGGGCGTCCACCCGCTCCTCTACCTCTTGTTCCGTGCAAAGGTAGGACATCGCCGCGTTTACACGGCGCTTGCAGGAAGCGCTGTCGTGCTGGCGCTGGCCTACGGGCCGGAAACTCTGCGTATGTTCAGCAAGGAAGGTGTGGAGCCTCTGTCGAAGCAGATTCCCACGGAAACGCGTCTGGGAGCGCTCGCTCATCAAGCGGCAGTCAGTCTCCATCTGCCGGCCCACAAGTTCTTGCTCGGCTTCGGCATGCTTGCGCAACACAATGCCGAAGGCCACAACAGCTACCTGCTTGGCAAGACCAGCAAGCAAGGCGATTGGCGCTACTTTCCCGTCGCGTTTGCCGTGAAGACTCCCTCTGGGACTTTGCTGCTGCTCGCCTTCTCGCTCGTAGCGTTTCCCCTCCGCCTTGCATGGCCGCCGTGGAAGGTGGCCTTGCTGGCTTATCCGGCGGCCTACATGGCCCTGTCCATCGGCAGCAACCTGAACATCGGTCTCCGCCATCTGTTGCCGCTCTATCCGTTTCTGTTCGTCCTGACCGGCGCCGCAATGACAAACTGGAAACATAGACGCCACGCGGTGATTGCCGTTGCCGCCGTCCTTACGATCCATGGCGTGGAGCTGGCCAGAACGGCTCCCCATTACCTTGCCTTCTTCAACACGTTTGCCGGCGGTGCTGCCAATGGGCCTCGCTACCTGCTCGACTCCAATATCGACTGGGGCCAGGACGCCAGTCGTCTGAAGTCCTGGATGGAGAGGAGCAAACTCGATGAGGTCTGCCTTTCATATTTCGGTTCCGCTTCCGCGGAAGATTACGGGATTCGCCATATGCCCCTGCTGCACGCGCCCACCGACGCGGATCGTGCCAGGCTGGATTGCATCGCCGCCATCAGCGTCAACAACCTCTACGATCTCTACATGCCGGCGGGCACACACGCCTGGGCGCGCCGCCTGAAGCCCTTCTCCCACATCGGCCACTCCATTTATCTCTACGACCTGCGCAAGGATCGTAGCCAACCGTTATTGCCTTGATATAGTGGCGGAATGCCGATCACTCGCCGTACGGCCATCACGTCACTGGCCGCCGCGGCGGGCCGAGCTCAGCGTAAACAGCCCAACTTCCTGTTCCTGATTGCCGACGATCATGCCGGCTACGTACTCGGCGCCGCCGGCAACAAGCTCGCCGAAACGCCGAACCTCGACCGCCTCGCATCACAAGGCACGATCTTCCGCAGCCACTACTGCAACTCACCCGTCTGCACTCCTTCGCGACAAAGTCTGCTCACCGGACAGATGCCGTCGATGGCGGGCGTCACGGTCCTGCGAACGCCGCTTGCCGAAGACAAACCCACTATCGCCAAGCAACTGAAGATGGCTGGCTACTCCACCGCCGTCTTCGGCAAGATGCACTTCAACCGCCCCTCACGCAACGGCATGCACGGCTTCGACCATATGATGTGCGAGGATGCGCTGAACAAGACCTGGGGCGCGGCCGCGCCGAAACGCCCCGTCCCCTCAGACGTAAAGACCAAGCCCCAGTGGCGCCCGTTTCGCGATCCCTCGCGCATCTGGCTCAACGGCGACAAGCTGCCTTATCCCCGCTACGGTCAGGACATGAAGGGCACATTCCTCGCCGAGCAGGCCTGTCACTATCTCGAGGAGATGAAGGACAAACCGTTCGCGCTATGGGCCAGTTTCCACGAGCCGCATTCGCCGTTCGATTTTCCTGTCGAGGACACGTCCCACTTTGATCCCAAGCGTTTTCCCGTCCCGCGCGCCGGCCCCGAGGACGGCCAGCAAATCCCGCTCATCTTCCGCGACCTTTCCCCCGAAGATAAGCAAGGCATCATCGCCTCCTACTACACCTCGGCGCGGTTCCTGGACCGCAACATCGGCCGAGTGCTCGACAAACTCCGCGTGCTCGGGCTGGAAGAAAACACACTCGTCGTCTACCTCGCCGACCACGGCTATTCGCTCGGCCAGCACGGCAGGTTTGAAAAGCACTGCGGCTATGATCCCGCCATGCACGTTCCGCTCATCATGCGCTGGCCCAGCCGCATCGGGCAGCGCGCCGTCCATACCATGACAGAGCACATCGACGTCGCGCCCACGATCCTGGACATGCTTGGCGCGCCGTCATTGGACCTCATGCATGGCCAGAGCCTCCGTCCCTATCTCGAAGGCAGGCGGCACTCCTCCCCGCGCGATCACATCTTCAGCCAGTACCTGGAAAACGAAGAGGCCTTTGTTCGGACCGCCCGCTGGAAGTACAACCTGTGCAGCGGCCGCCGCGAACGCACCGACGGCTACAAGACCGATAATCCAACCCCAGGCCGCTATCGCCGCCTCTACGACCTCAAGGCCGACCCCGATGAGTTCACCGACGTCGCGGCAAAGTTCCCCAACATAGTCGCCGAGATGGAGGAGAAGATGCTCACACGCTTCCGCCGCACCCATCCGGAAGCGGACAAGGAACCCGCCCGGCTGGCGCGCGAGGAGGCCATCGAGTGGTACCTCAGGCCGCGCGACGCCGTATAATCACGGCCATGGCCGGCAAATTCCTTCTCCTGGTTGCCATCGCCCCCGCCGTGTGGGCTCAGCTGAGCCCGCTGGCGAAACAGGTCACCATCCGGCGCGACACCTATGGAGTCCCGCACATCCTCGCCGAAACCGAAGAGGCGGCCGCTTACGGCATGGGGTGGGCTCAGGCCGAAGACCATGCCGTCGAAATCGCGCGCCGCTTTGTTTCCGCGCGCGGCGAAGCAGCGGCCTTCCTGGGAGCGGCAGGCGTGGAAACTGATTTCGAAGTGCGCCGCTACCGGAACCACACCTTCGCCGCCGAAAGTTTCTCCCGCCTCAGCCCGCTGATGCAGGCGATGCTCAAGGCATACGCCGCCGCCTACAACGACTATGCCGCCATGCACCGCAAGCAGTTGCCGGACTGGATTCCCGTATTCAACGGCGTCGACGTTTTCGCGCAAGGCCGCGCCGAGATCATGCGCTTCGCCTTCTCCCGCGCCCGCCAGAGCATGCAGGCGGTCCGCGTAAAATACGGCGAACCCGCGCCGCCTCCTCCGGAGGATGACGGCGGCTCCAACATGTGGGCTCTGGCGCCAAAACGCACCACCTCCGGCAAGGCGATCCTGCTCGGTAATCCGCACCAGTCCTGGTCGGCCCTCTACTGGGAGGCCCACATCACCGTCCCGGGAAAGCTCAACATGTTCGGCGGCACCTTCGTCGGCCGCCCGCTGCTCACCACCGGTTTCAACGAACACCTCGGCTGGACCCACACCGTTAACCTGCCGGATCTCGATGACATCTACGCCCTGAACCTGGACCCGGAAAAACCGCATCACTATCTCTACGACGGCAAGTCGATGCCACTCGGCAGCCGCGAGATCACCGTTCCGGTACGCGGCGCACAGCCGCAGACACGCACCTACTGGCACTCCCATCTGGGCCCCCTCGTGCACCGCACCAAGGACAAGGCCTTCGCGATCAAATCGGCAATCCTCGATGCCTATGGCTATTACGAGCAATGGTACGAGCTAGGCAAGGCGCGGAACTGGAAAGAATTCCGCGCCACGCTGGAAAAGAACTCTCTCCCCATGTTCAACCTCACCTACGCCGACGTGGACGGCAACATCTTCTACCTCTGGAACGGCACGGTGCCGAAGCGCCTGGACGACGGCACCGACTATCGCGTGGACATCCCTGCTCCTAATCCCAAGCATGTGTGGAGCGCGTTTCATCCCACCTCGGAGCTGCCGCAGCTTCTCAACCCTTCCGGCGGCTACGTGCAGAACTGCAACGACCCGCCATGGTGGACTTCGCTGCGAAACCCGCTCGACAAGAAGCGCTATCCCTCTTACTTTGAGCCCGGCCGCACGCTGGGCCTGCGCACGCAGATGTCGCTCGAGATGATCGAAAGCCGGGAGAAGTTCTCCCTCGAAGACGTGATGCGGCTCAAGAACAACACGCGCATGCTGCTGGCCGACCGCGTCAAGCCTGACCTGCTCAAAGCTCTGCGGGCGGTGAATCATCCCGGCGCCGCTCTGATGGAGACCTGGGACAACTACACCAACGCCCAAAGCCGCGGCGCGGTCCTGTTCCAGCGCTTCTGGGATCAGTATCAAAAGGCCGCAAAGCCGGAACCCTACGCCGTGCCCTGGGATGAAAAGAACCCCGCCCGCACGCCCTCCGGACTCCGCGACCACTCGCTTGCCGTGAAAATGTTCGACGAGGCGATGCAATGGACCCGCGACACCTATCAAGACCCCGCCGTTGCCTGGGGCGACGTGCATCGTTTCCGCCTCGCCGGCAAAGATCTGCCCGCTAACGGCGCCCCCGGCGAATACGGCCTCTTCCGGGTGATGGGCTACCGCACGGAGAAAGACAACACGCGCGTGGCCACCGGCGGCGACGGCTGGGTGATGGCGATCGAATTCACGCGTCCGCCGCGGGCGCACTCCATTTTGGCCTACGGCCAAACGTCCAACCCGGAATCCCCGCACAGCAAGGACCAGATCGAGATCTTCGCGCAGCACCGGTTCAAACCGGTGTGGTTTACTGAAGAACAGATTCGGGCGAACCTGAAAAGAAGTTACCGGCCCGGAGAGTGAGAGGGCATGCCGCTGAAGGCGGGGGATCAACTGGGTAATTAATCGCGATCTCCAGCCGGAGAACATCATGATCGCCGGGGATGGCGTTCCAGGCACGCGCCTCTTTACATGAGTCCGGAACAGGCCTCCGGGCAGACGGTGGGTTATCGTTCCGATCAGTTCTCGCTGGGGCACATTCTGTACGAGATGGCCACCGGAAGACGGGCATTCGACCGGCCAACCTTGGCCGAAACGCTGGCCGCTGTCATCAACGCCTCTCCGGAGCCGATTCCGTCCTCACATCCCTTGCCGGAGCAGGCCCGGTGGGCGATCGAGCGATGCCTTTCCAAGGAGCCGGAGGAGCGCTACGCCTCCACCGAGGACCTGTTTGGGGCCGTCAAACCCCTCGCTTCCAGCAGCAGTAGCGAGTCCCTGCCGGACTGGTCCCCGGATGGCGCTCAGCTCGCCTATGTGCTGGACCCTTCCGGCGATGGCGGACGGTCAACGGCTGGCGTGGTCTCCCGACGGCAACTGGGTGGCCTACCGCGCAAACGTCGGCCAGGTCCGCCAGATCGAGAAAGCGCCCTCCGGCGGCGGCCCCCCCGGTTTTGGTGTGCCGGGGCGGGGCCGAAGCGATTGCCTGGGGCGGTGAATGGATTGCGTTCAGCAACCCGCAAGGCGTCCACGTTGTGCCCGCCGCGGGAGGGACGCCTCGCAGGCTCTCTTCTATGCGCACCAACTCCCTCGGTTTCTCCGCGAAAGCGGATGCTTTGCTCACCATCGCCATGCAGGACGCGCGCTGGGCTTTGTGGACCATCGATCTCCGGTCGGGTGCGGCGCGTATTCTGTTCCACCTTCCATTCCCCGCCTCCACCAGTGTTGCGGGCTTCAGTTTTCTTCCCTCCAAGGGCAGGATGGCCACGGGAATCCTTACCGACCGCACCGATCTCTGGATCATGGAGAACTTCGCGCCGCCCTCTGTCGGTTCACGGCTCCGCGGCCTTCTGGGTTGGTAACCACGGTGATAGGATAGCGAAGTGTTTGCCCGGGTTTTCCTGCTGGTGGCAACTGCGGTCATCGCCGCTCAGGTTCCGTCACCCAAGTACGTGCGTCCCGCCCCCGAACAGCCCCTGCCCTTCAGCCACAAAAAACACACCGGCGAGCTGAAACTTGCCTGCGCCGACTGCCACCCGATTCCCGGCAACGGCGACTTCGCCACACTGCCCGCCACCGCCCAGTGCATGAGCTGCCACACCACTATCAAGAAGGACAGCCCGCATGTCCAGAAGCTTGCCGCATGGCACGGCGAAGGCGTTAAGGTCCGATGGGCCCCCGTCTACCGCATTCCCGATTATGTCTTCTTCAACCACCGCATCCATGTGGCCGTCAACGGCGTGACGTGTGAAACCTGCCACGGCCCGGTTGCCGAACGCGAAGTGCTGCGGCGCGAGAAAGATATTTCCATGGCCGCCTGCATGGATTGTCACCGTGCCAAAGGGGCATCCAATGACTGCCTGCTGTGCCATGAACAGCGTTAAGGAAAGGTGATGGAATGAATCGAAGAAAAGCAGTGCAATGCCTGGCCGGCTTCTTCGCCGCTTCCCCGCTGGCCCGCGCCCAGCAGGATTTGCCTTACTCGGGCGAGCGCGTCCCCGCACTGGAGGATCTGGTCAACGTCTTTGAGTTCGAGCCCATCTGCAAAATGCGCATCCCGCGCCAGAACTACGACTTCATCGCCGGCGGCGTCGATCAGGAATGGTCCCTCCGCCACAACCGCGAGGCATTCGACAAAATCAGCTTGCGCCCGCGCATGCTGGTGGACGCTTCCCACCTCGATCTCTCCCTCACCCTGTTCGGCGACAAGCTCAGCTGCCCCATTCTGGTCGCCCCCACCGCCGGCCACGCCCAGGCCAACCCGGAGGGCGAGTTCGCCACCGCACGCGCCGCCGCCGCCACCGAGACCATCCTCATCCTCAGCACCAACTCCAGCCATCCGCTGGAAAAGGTGGCGGAGGCATCCAACTTCCCCAAATGGTTCCAACTATACCCGGGTCCTGATCTGGAAGGTACCTGGGAGCGCATCCAGCGTGCCATGGATTCCGGCTACAAGACCATCGTGCTTACCGTCGACGCCGGCTACAATTCCCACCGCGAGCGGCTTCTCCGTAACCGTCTCCGTACGCAGACTCCTCCGGGCGTTCCTTCGCCGCAATCCCGCCGCGCGCGCGTTCGCGAGGAGGAGACTTCCACCCCTTCCCGTCCCGCCGTCTACGGCCTCACCACCACGCTGATGCACAAACTGGACTGGCGCTTTTTCGATGAACTCAAAAAGCGCTCCCGCGTGCCCGTGCTGATCAAGGGAATCCTCGTCGCCGAAGATGCCGAACTGGCCGTCAAGCACGGCGCCGACGGGATCGTCGTCTCCAATCATGGCGCACGCTACCTGGATTACGCCCCTGCCACCATTGAAGTGCTTGCGGAAATCGTCGACGTGGTCAACAGGAAAATGCCCATTCTGGTGGACAGTGGTTTCCGCCGCGGTACCGACATCCTCAAGGCGCTGGCTATCGGCGCCACCGCCGTCTGCGTCGGCCGCCCGCCGCTGTGGGGCCTCGGCGCTTATGGCGAGCCTGGCGTCAGGCGTGTCCTGGAACTTTTGCGGACGGAATTGGCCTTGGCGATGGGCCTCTGTGGGAAGGCCAACCTCTCTCAGATCGACCGCAAGCTCGTCCGCATGTAGAAAACCCCGCCCGGCGCGGGCGGAAATCACCCGTATAGGTTTGCTGCTTAGGGAGAAGGGGCGGGAATGGCGCTCAAACCGCGTGTTTTCGCCTATCCAAACCGCCCCTAACCGATTGATATTATTACATCAAGAAGATTAACAAAGCTAAATCTTAGCCGCCGGTGAACTCCACTGCTGTCGCGTCCCGCCACAGCCGGTCCAGATCGTAGAATAGCCGCGCCTTCTCCGAGAAGATATGCACCAGCAGATCTCCGTAATCGGCCAGGATCCACTCCGCGTTCTCGTAACCTTCCACCGAAATCGGCATCTCCCCGCGCAGCTTCATCACGCGCGTCACTTCGTCGGCGATCGCCTGGATCTGGCGCTGATTGGCTCCATTGCAGAGCACGAAGTAATCGGCGAAGGTAGTCACCGGACGCAGGTCGAGCACGCGGATCGAATTCGCTTTCTTCGCTTCGGCGGCGCGGACGCACTCCAACCACGTCGGGGTGGGCGGCGCGGCCGGTTTCTTACGGGGAATGCGGTTGGTTCGGGTGGGACGTCTTGAGGCGGCTTTCTTTTTACTCACTATCGCTGCGGTAACCTGCTCCTGAGGCGTATCGTACTACAATCTAGAAGAATGCGTCGAATCGCCACGCTGTTGCTGGCCGCCGCTTGGGTCTGCGCCCAGACAACGGCCTCCGCTCCGCTCCCGCAGGAGCAGGAGCGCGACCGCGTGCGCGCCCTGGTGGAAGCCGGCGCGCTTCCCGCCAAGGCGCTGGCCGAAGCCGAGGAAGCCGTCGAGCAGGCCCGCGACGCCGAGAACCTCCGCGCCACCCTCTACGGCAGGCTGCCGGTGGAGGAACTGACCGAGGAGACTTCCGAACGGATGCTCTCCGCCGCCACGCGCCAGTGGGAGCGTCATCAACGAAAAGTGGCCGATGCGCAGCGCCTGGTGGACGCGGGCGCGCTTTCCCGCACCAGCCTGACGCCGTTTCTCATCGACTTGGACCATCACCGCCGCGTCTATGACGAGGCCGTTTCCCGCTCCCGCCTGTTTCAGGAACTGGCCGCCATTGTGAAGGCGGAGCAGGAGTTGGCGCTGGAAGAGCCCACGCCGGGAGTCCCTCAGCTGGCCGAGCGCTTCGATGGCAGCGGCGTTTTCTCCAATGGCCAGTTGGAATATATCACCTCCGCCTACCGCCGCGAATTCGGCAAGCCGCTGCCCGTCAGCGCGCGTGGGGAAACCGCGCTGCACCGCTCGCTCGGCTTTGACCACCGCGGCCGGCTCGATGTGGCCCTCTATCCGGACTCCAAGGAGGGTGCCTGGTTGCGCCGCCAACTTGAGTTCCTGCGAATCCCCTACTATGCCTTTCGCGGATTTGTGCCCGGAAAATCCACCGCCGCCCACATCCACATCGGCCCGCCCAGCTTGCGCATCGCCAGGACGGATTGAAACCCACGCCAATGGGGACTGGAGGAGACGTCATTGTCTAATCAGCCGATGCGGGTGTTGATCCCGCATGAAAAGATACAGGCCCGGATCGCGGAGATGGGCAACGAGATTGCCGCCGACTACGGCGACGCTCCCATCTATCTGGTGGGCATCTTGAAAGGCGCCTGCATCTTTCTGAGCGATCTTGCCCGCGCCATCCCCAAGCCCGTTCGCATCGACTTCATGGGCATTTCCAGCTACGGCAAGGGCACCACCTCCTCCGGCGAAGTCCGCCTTACCAAGGACCTCGACGTCTCGCTGGAAGGCATGGACATCCTGCTGGTGGAGGACATCGTCGACACCGGCGTCACGCTTACCTACCTCACCCACGTGCTGGATCAGCGCAAGCCGCGGTCGATACAGATCGCCTCTCTGCTCGACAAGCCCTCCCGGCGCCTGCGGCCCATCGAGGCCCGCTACGTCGGTTTCACCATCCCGGACGAGTTCGTCGTCGGCTTCGGCCTCGACTACGCCGAGGACTACCGCAACCTCAAAGACATCTGCGTACTGGAAACCTGATCGCGGTTTGGCCGACAATGGAGTTGGAAGGAGGTGCTCCATGCCAGTCAAACAGCTGCGGGATTTTCTCGACAGCAATCACGTTCGCTACGAAACCATATCGCACTCTCCCGCCTACACGGCGCAAGAGATCGCCGCCGCCACGCATATCAGCGGCCGCGAGATCGCGAAGACCGTTATCCTGAAGATCGACGGAGAACTAGCCATGATGGTTCTTCCCGCTTCCCAACTCGTCGATCTGCGCCACATTCAGGGCGAACTGCAAGCCCAGTCCGTGGAACTCGCCACCGAAAAGGAGTTCAAGGACCGTTTCCCGGATTGCGAAACGGGCGCCATGCCGCCCTTCGGCCACCTCTACAACATGAAGTTGTTCTCCGATCACGCTCTGAGCAAGGACCAGGAGATCGCCTTTAACGCGGGCAATCATCGCGAGTTGATCAAGTTAAGCTACGACGACTTCGTCCGGCTGGCCCAGCCGAAAATACTCCGCCTCTGCACGGTGGCATTCGCCTGAAGTTTACCGGAACCGGTACATCAGCTCCATGTAGCCGAACGATCCGTCTTTGTCCCGCGGATAGATGGCCGCTGTGACCGATTTGCCGATCGCGTAGCCGAAATAGCCGCTCAGGGTGACCTGAGGAGTTACGCGCAGGTCGACCCCTGTGTCGAACAGGTTCGCCAGCGACCGCGCGCCATTGCTCGGCCGCCCGATATAACCGAAACTCCACGGCTGGAATGCACCGCCACCCAGGTACCAGAGGTCATTCCTGTTGGCCAGCCGCAGCGCGTGCGCCTCGGCGTTAAAGGTCACTTTCGCGTGCGGCCGCAGCATCAGCATCGTGCCGAAATCCTCGTTGTTCATCATGTTGAAGAACGGGAAACGTGCATAGGGACGGGGCGTCGGCAGCATCTGGAAAAACGTGGTGTGCTTGTTGTCGTTGGGATCGTTGTCTCCCGTGCCGTGTGAGTAGGCGGCGCGCAGCCAAGGCTTCAGCTTCGGCAGCCCGTCCGGCTGCCAGCCCAACTCCGCCGCGATGACTCCGCCGGAATGATCCAGCCTTCCCCATCGCCCGGTCTGCCCGACACCCCACAGCATGATGTCGAACGGTCCAGCGCCGCTTTGCACCTTTTGCAGGTAGTGGCCGCCGAAGCTGCCAATGCGTACATTGCCGATGTTGGCGCGCCGGGCGGCCGGCGGCAGGTTGTCGGTCATCAGGACATTGCGCCAGTCATGGTAGTAGATGCCCATGAGGCGCCACTCGCCGTTATTCTCTTTGGCGTGCACCTGCCCGGTGGCCGCCGCGTAGAGGAAGCCAGTGTGCAGATTGCCCCAGCCGTCCACCTGAAATACGCCCCGCGTCGGCATCGCGCCAACGAGGGTGAAGTTGAACTTCGGCTTGTTGTAGACGTAGTGGAAGCCGTCGAAACTGCGCATCACGTGTGTGAATCCAAAGGTGCCGATCAGCCTCACCACGATCCGCTCGCGCTTCAGCGCCGCCAGAACCGGATCCTTCGGCATCACCTCCGTGCCGTCGTTGAATTCAAACCGCCCCAGCCGTACGCTGTGTGTGGCTTCGTCAAATTTCCAGCGCAGAAACCCTTCCTTGAGGAACACCATCCCGGCGTTGCTCCGGCGCTTGTTTGCCGCAAAGTAGTTTCCGCCGAGGCCAAGCTGCAACTGCGGCGCCGGAGCAATCGCGTCATCGGGCAGCCCGAGGAAAAACGGCGCGGCGAAATCCAGTTTCCAATCAAAGGCACCCCGCTGCTGGCTGATACCCAGCCTCAGGTGATTCCCGGAAAAGGCATAATTGCTGTTTTGCGTGCCGCCGAACCAGTTCCAGCCCTCCACGCGGCTGCGCAAAAACCCGTTGCATTGCACCTTCCCGGCGGCGGCAGGCGCTGGTTGGCCCATCGCGGCAACGGCCGCCATCGCGGAAACGGCCGCGATCCGTACAAGATGACTGATCATTTCTTCGAGTTCCTCGCCGCAAGCCGCGCCGCCGCCAGCTGGCCCTGCCGCGCGTAATCGATCGCCTCGCCCAGAATGCGCGCCGCCTCTTGAGGCGCATGAAAGCCCGTGGAGTTTTCCGCATTCACAAAGTCCACCCGGAACTGCGCCTTGCGTTGCAGCTTCCGGGCCGAATCGAGGGGCCCATCCGCCACCCCGGCCGACTGCGCCGCCTTCACTTCGTCGTACAGCGCCAGCAGCGCATCTTCGGCCTGTATCAACAGCCGCGCGTTGCGCTGTTGAATGATCTCCACCCGCGTCTTCATCTCCTCGGCCGAAAACGGGTGGCAAACCAGGCACGCCCGCTCGACGTTCAGCATCGGGCTGCGCACATGATGATCGCTGACCTTCATCGCCCCCTCGCGCTTGTAGGGCATGTGACAGTCCGCGCAGGCGACGCCCGAGCGCGCATGGATGCCCTGACTCCACAATTCAAACTCCGGGTGCTGCGCCTTCAGCACTCCGGCGCCGGTTTCGGCATGCTTCCAGTCACTGAAACCCACCTCGTCGTAGTAGGCTTCGATCTCCTCCACCTTCAGCCCCTTTGACCACGGGTAGGTGACCAGCTTCTTCTCGCCGGCGAAATAGTACTCCACGTGGCACTGGCCGCAGACGTAGCTGCGCATCTCCTGTCGCGTCGCCATCGTGTTGGGATCGTAGTTGCCGATTCCCTGGGACTTCTTGAACGCCTTGATGCCGTTGATAAAACCCGGCCGATTCACTTCCAGCGCCATCGTCTTCGGGTTATGGCAGTCCAGGCAGACCACCGGGTGGGTCACCAACTTGCGCGCCTCGGAAAACGGCTTCTGGCAGATCTCCTCGAAGCCCTTCATGATGTCGCCGCCGCCGGCCTTGCGGTAGGCGGGAATCACCGACGCGTGGCAATGCAGGCAGGAGCCCGGCTGGTTCCGCTTTTTCGTCCTCTCCGTTTCGTCCTGGTCTTTCAGGGAATAGTAGTGTCCCCGGTCCTCGCGGAAGTCCAGCGCAAAGGCGTAGCCGGCGAAGATGCGGCGGAGCCGGGGGTCTTCGTCCAGCCGCTGAAACGCCTCGCTGCCGCCGAACTTGGTGCGCTGCGTGTCGACAGTGCGCATGTAGCCGTCGTATTGGCGCGGGAAGTTCTTACCCCACTCCGCCGGGTCCACCGTGTCTTCATGGATGTGCGCCAGTGGCAGGTAGGTCTGCTGGGCCTCCTGCTTGCGCTCGGTGATGTTCATGAGCAGTCCGGTGACGATGAATGTCGCCACCGCCACTCCGGCAATCAGCGTGATGTACAGAATCCGCGAGTTCTTCATGATTCCTTTCTCCCGCGCCTCAGCGCCGGGGACCGTGGCCGACGCCCGAGTGGCACTTGGTGCATCGCGTCTCCTGCCTGGCGCCGAGACTGGCTCGCAGCTCATGCGTCAGATCCAGATGGCACCGCACGCAGTTGGCCTCCACGACCTCAAAATTGATCTGGCGTATCCGGATCGGCTCGGCGAAGTTCTGCAACGTGAACTTTAGTGAATGGTTCCAGCCGTTGTCGGCCTTGTTGATGAGCTTGGGCAGCGCCGCCGCCGGTGCGTGGCAGTCATTGCACGTGGCCTCGCCGTGGTGGCTGGACTTCTGCCACGAGGCCAGGTGGTCGTTCATGATGTGGCAGTTGGCGCACGCCGCCGGATCATTGCTGAAGTAGGCCAGCCCCTTGGCAAATTGGAAAGTATAGGTTCCCAGGCCCAGTAGAAGGCCGATGGCCAAGGTCAAGATCAAGGGCAATCCGGAGTGGCCAATCAAGGCGTTCCGCCGGCCGCCTCTGATTTCAGATAAGCAGCACCGCAAATCCTATTCTACCGCCGGATCTGGTACACCGCAACTTCCGCCAATAGGTTCGGCAACACCCCCACCTGATGTGGCCCCCTCAGGAATATCCGCTTCTCCACCGTCCAGCTTTCCTTTCCCGCAAGCGATTCGAAATCATCCACGGTCAGGAAATGCACGTTCGGCGAATCGTACCAGTTGTGGGGGAACAACGCTGTCTGCGGTGCACGCCCGCTCACCAAGTGCGACCACCTCACACGCCAGTGGCCGAAATTGGGGAACGCCACAATCGCGCGCTTGCCCACCCGCAGCATCTCCCGCAGCACCTTCAGCGGCCGCAGAGACTCCTGCAGCGTCTGACTCAAAATGACGTAGTCGAACGCCTGATCCGGGTAGCCCTCCAGGCTCTGCTCGAGATCGCCCTGGTAGACCGAAACTCCGCGCGCGATGGCCACTCGTACCTTGGCGGCGTCGATCTCGACCCCGCGCGCCCGGATGTCCTTGTTCTCGACGAGCCACGCCAACAGCTCCGCCTCGCCACATCCCAAATCGAGCACCATCGAGCCGGGATCAATGATCTCTCCGATGATGGCGTAATCGCTGCGGCCCAGGATCTCATGCACCTTGGGCCGCCGCCGCGGTTCGGCGGCGCTCATCGGCGGGCAACCTCCTTGAGCGTCCGTGCCAGAAAACCGCCCACCATCTCCGCCTGCTCGCCCACCTCCACCAGGAACGCGTCATGCCCGTAGTTGGAGGTCAGTTCACAGTAAGCCACATCGCGGTTGCGGCCGCGCAACGCGTTCACGATCTCCAGCGACTGATAGCTCGGATACAGCCAGTCGGAGGTGAAACTCAACACCAGGAACCGGCACGTGGCGCGCTCAATCGATGCGGCCAGCGACGGATAGCCGGCGCTCAGATCGTAATAGTCCATCGCCTTGGTGATGTACAGGTAAGAGTTGGCGTCAAAACGGTCGACAAACTGGCTCCCGCGGTAGCGCAGATAGCTCTCCACCTCGAAATCAACCGAGTCAAAGCCCGGCCCGCCGTTCTTTTCGCGCTGCCTTCGCCCGAACTTCTCACGCATGGAATCGTCGCTCATGTAGGTGATGTGGCCCACCATGCGCGCCACCGACAGCCCGCGCGCCGGCATCCTGCTGCCGTAGTAGTTGCCGGTGTTCCAGTCCGGATCGGCCATGATCGCCTGCCTGCCCACCTCGTGGAATGCGATCTGCATCGCCGAATGCCGCGCCGTCGAGGCAATCGGAATTGCCGAAGCAACTTGGTCCGGATACGCCACCGCCCACTCCAGCGCCTGCATGCCGCCCATCGATCCACCGGAAACAGAAAGCAGCCGTTTAATACCGAGGTGGTTGATCAGTTTGTTCTGTAGCCGCACCATGTCGCCGATGGTGACCGCCGGAAAAGAGCTGCCATAGGGACAGCCGGTGGCGGGATTGATGGAACTCGGACCTGTCGTCCCGCGGCATCCGCTCAACACGTTGGAACAGATCACGAAGTACTTGTCCGTATCGAAACCCTTGCCCGGGCCGATCATATTATCCCACCAGCCGGGCTTGCCATCGGGGCCGATTCCGGCCGCGTGCGCATCCCCGGAGAAGGCATGCTCGATCAGGATCGCGTTGGAACGGTCCTGGTTCAGTTCGCCGTAGCTCTCATAGGCTACATCGACCGGCGCCAGCGTGACGCCGCAATCCAGTTTCAGGGAATCGAAACGAACAATCTTAGTCTCGGTTGTCAAGGCACAACCCCGGGGGAAACGATCATGATAACAGTATGGTGATGCGCGTGTTGATCCTTTGGTTGCTGCTGTTTTCTCCGGCCTTCGCTCAGACGCCGCTAGCCGGCACCCAGCGGCTTGACACCACGGTGGATTTCGCCGACGCGCTCATGGACGGCGCCCACCTCTACATCGAGCGCCAGATCGCCCAGGCCCAGACCGCACGCCAGCGGCACTGGCGGCGCGATCTCTCCTCCCCGGCCGCCTACCGTGCCTCCATCGAACCCAACCGCGCCCGGCTCCTGCGCATGATCGGCGCCGTTGACCCGCGGCTGCCCGTCCGTATGGAGCGTTTCGGCGATGATGCCGGTCCAGCCCTCGTTGCCGAAACTGCCTCCTACCGCGTCTATCAGGTCCGCTGGCCCGTGCTCGAAGGCGTCTTCTCCGAAGGGCTCCTCCTGGAGCCGGTTGGCAAGCCCGTGGCCGCCGCCGTCGCCATCCCGGACGCCGATCAGACGCCGGAACAGTTCGCCGGTCTGGCGCCGGGCATCGAACCGGCCCGGCAGTTCGCGCGGCGCTTGGCCGAAAGCGGCTGCCTCGTCATTGTCCCCGCCCTCATCGACCGCTCCTCACGCTATTCCGGCCGCCCCGATATCCGCCTAACCGACCAGCCGCACCGCGAATGGATCTACCGTCAGGCGTTCCAAATGGGCCGCCACATCATCGGCTATGAGGTACAGAAAGTGCAATCGGCCATTGACTGGCTCGCCCAGCGCCATGCCGGACTGCCCGTCGCACTCGCCGGCTACGGCGAAGGCGGCCTCATCGCTTTCTACGCCGCCGCCGTCGACACCCGCGTTTCCGCAACGCTCGTCAGTGGTTACTTCCGCTCCCGCGAACTGGTCTGGACGGAACCGATCTACCGCAACCTCTGGGGCCTGCTCGCCGAGTTTGGTGACGCCGAGATCGCCTCACTCATCGCCCCCTCCGCTCTCATCGTCGAACATGCCCCTGAACCGGAATTCCGCTCCATGAAAGGCGACCTTTCCACACCGTACTTCGAGGAAGTCGAGGCTGAATTCCGCCGCATCGCCACCCTCGTTCCGGACAGCTTCCAGCGCCGGCATCTGGTCCGCGATTCCACCGCCGCGCTGAATGCTCTGCTCGGCTCGCTCCGCATCGGGCTAGCCGAGCCCCGCCCGCCGGGCAAGCTCCGCGGCTCCTCTTCCACCGAACGCCAGCGCACGCTCGTCAAGCAGCTTGAGTCTCACGTCCAGAACCTCGTCAGTGAATCGGAGCAGACGCGCGCCGCCTTCTTCCTCCACAAAGTCGCGCCCGAGATGGCCGACACAACCTGGTTCACCGCCCTCCGCAAGCCGTCGGTGTCCGCGGACCGCTTCGTCGAAGCTTCCCGCTGGTATCGCAATCATCTCTGGGAAGAAGTGATCGGCAAGTTCACCGAGCCGCTGCTCCCACCCAATCCCCGTACACGCCGCATCTACGACACGCCGGAATATACCGGCTACGACGTCGTCCTCGACGTATTTCCCGAGCTGACCGCCTGGGGCGTGCTGCTGCTGCCGAAAGACCTCCGGCCCGGCGAGCGCCGTCCCGTCGTCGTCTGCCAGCACGGCCGCCGCGGCATCCCCAGTGACCTCATCGAAGACGAATCCAACGTTTATCAGCGCTTCGCCGCCAAACTGGCCGCCCGCGGCTTCGTCGTCTTCGTACCGCATAACCTCTACCGCGCCGAAGAACGCTACCGGTGGCTTGACCGCAAGGCCAACTCCGTCAAGGCGTCGCTGTTTTCCTTCCTCCTCGCTCAGCATGACCAGATCCTCCGCTGGCTCGCGGCGCAGCCCTTCGTCGACCCGGCCCGCATCGGCTTCTACGGCCTCAGCTACGGCGGGGAAACCGCCGTCCGCGTCCCCACCATCCTGGAAGGCTACAGCCTTTCCATCTGCTCCGGCGATTTCAATAACTGGACCCGCAAGGTCGCCTCCACCCGCGAAGCCTTCAGTTTCATGTTCACCAATGAATGGGAGATGCCCTACTTCAACATGGGCTCCACCTTCGACTACGGCGAACTCGCCTACCTCATGATTCCCCGCCCCTTCATGGTCGAGCGCGGCCATCACGACCGCGTCGGCCGCGACCGCTGGGTCGCCTATGAGTACGCCAAGGTCCGCTGGCTATACACCCAATTCGGCCTTGCAGACCGGACCGAAATCGAGTACTTCAACGGCGGCCACGCCATCAACGCCCACCAAACCTTCGACTTCCTACATAAGCACCTGAACTGGCCCCTCCGCTAGCCTCCCGGGCGCCCGTTCGTGGTCTAATAGATAGTTGCGCCGATTTGCTGGGAACCGCAAATACAGGCGCGCCATCTATCTCTCCATGCAACAAAAAGCCATCATCCTGACGGCGCTACTCGCGTGCGGCGCATTTCCTGTTCTGGCCCAGGATGCCGAGCCGGCCTATGTGCGCCGCTTCTCCGCGGGACCCATGCTCAGCGTACTTGGGTTAAGCCCCATCCCGGGAAATGATCAGACCGTGACGCTGACGGACCCTCCCTTCAACGCCGTTCACCGTACCACCTCCAAGCCCAAGCGTGTGGGCTATGGATTCGTCGCCCAGTTGGTTCTGACGGACCGCTTCGCATTGAACACCAACTTCCTGCTCCGCCGCATGCAGTATGAATTGAGGAGCGACATTCACGAAGGCATCGACAACCCGCGAACCATCGTCGATGAGCGCCGTTTCAGCCAGCGTGTGGAAGAGACACGCGCCCGTGTCCTGGACATTCCCATCACCCTCCGCTTCTACGGTAAAAACCGCTTCGATTACGGCCCCCGCTGGTTTGTCGATGCCGGCGGCGCCATTCGCAACATCCGGAGCATTGGTTCACAGATCAGCCGGGGTGAAGGCGGCGATCCTCCCGCCGTTGTCAGCAACAGTCCCATTACCCCGTCGAAGAAGACCATTCGCGGCGTTGTCGGCGGCTTCGGCGTACAGGCCATCGACGAGCTCGGCATCCGCATCATCCCCCAGATCCGCTACACCCGGTGGTTTGGCGCGAATTTCTCCACCCTCTCCACCGTCTCCCAGCGCAATCAAATCGAGGCCATCCTCGCGGTCACTTTTTAGAAGCCGCCGCTGAGGCTGTACAGAAACGGGTGCATCAAGAAGTGAGGGTGCCATGAGCGCCGCTTGCCTTTTCTTTCGCGATAGCATAGCGGAATGCGGCTGCTCGAAATCTTCGTCATCGCGGTTACCCTTACCGCCCAAACCAAGGCTCCGGCCATCGACGGCATCCGCCGTGACGAGCTCAAGGCTGATCTCTTCTTTCTCGCCTCCGACGCCATGCGCGGGCGGCTGACCAACACGCAGGAGTATCAGATCGCCGGCGAGTGGATCGCCTCCCGCTTCGCGCGTCTCGGCCTGAAGCCACTCACCGAGGATGGCTCCTTTTTCCAGAGATTCGACCTGGTGACAGCGCGGCTCGGGGAATCCAACCGGCTCATCATCGGCGGCGCCGAGGCCCGCCGTGTCGCGCGCATGGGCGAGGAGTATTATCCGCTCGCCTACAGCGGCAACGGCGAAGTGCGCGGCAGCGCCGTGCTCGTTGGTTACGGAGTCAAGGCGGACGAGCATGGCTGGGACGATTACCGCGGCCGTGACCTGAAAGGCTCCATCGTAATGCTGTTCGAGGGTGACCCCGCCCCCGATGATCCGAAAAGCATCTTCGACGGCCTCGTGACCAGCGAATATGCCAACAGCCTCCGCAAGGCGCTTCTCGCGCAGGAGAGCGGAGCCCGGGCGATCTTGGTCGTCAGCAGCCGCCGTGACCGCGAAGGGCCACGCTCGTTTGCCTCCAGTGGCTCGGGTTACTGGCCGAAGAATCCGGCGCGGATTGAACGGTACCAGCTTGCCGGATACACGGAGCGCATCCGGATTCCCGTGGTGCAGATTTCTCAGGGGGTCGCCGAGCACATTTTAGGCTCGGATCTGGAGGCTTTGCGCAAGCAGGCCGATGGCGCCGGCGGGGCCGTCTTCGCTCATTCCGCGATGCCATTGGAGCTGGTAGCATCGGTTTCGCGCACCGTGGTCACCGACCGCAACATCGTGGCGAAACTCGACGGAGCCGACCCGAAACTGAAGCAGGAGGCGGTGATCATCTCCGCCCACCACGATCATGACGGCAGCGACGGAGCCCGCGTCTTCAACGGCGCCGATGATAACGGCTCCGGCACCGTCGGCGTGCTGGAGATCGCCGAAGCTTACGTGGAAGCCGCCCGCGGCGGGAATCGCGCCAAACGCACCATGATCTTCGCGCTGTGGGGCTCAGAAGAACGCGGTCTGCTCGGTTCCTGGGCCTGGGTGGAGCATCCTCTGTGGCCGCTGGAGCACACCGTCGCCACGCTGAACATGGATATGATCGGCCGCAACGAGGAGATTCCCGAAGGTGGCGGGCGGCGCTTCAACGGCTTAACGCCGCAGAGCGGCGCGGCCAACGCCAATAGCGTCCATGTCATGGGCTATAGCTTCAATCCGGATCTCGCCGCCGCGGTACGCCAAGCCAATCGCGAAATCGACCTCACCCTGCGCATGGAGTACGACAATAATCGGTCCCAGCTCGTCCGGCGCAGCGATCAATGGCCGTTCCTGCAACGCAAGGTGCCGTCCGTCTTCTTCCACACCGGGCTCCATCCGGATTACCACACCACCGGCGACCGGCCGGAGCGCATCGAATACGGCAAGATGGAACGCATCGTTCGTCTGGTCTACCAGACCAGCTGGGACGTGGCGAATGCGGCGGGGCGGCCGCGGGTTCCCGCAAAGCGCGAAATTCCTCCAGCGAAGTAAGCTGAAGGTATGCACCACAAGCCGCGTGACTATGCGCAGACGCCGCTGAATATCTATTGGGAAGTCACGCAGGCCTGCGCGTTGGCTTGCACGCATTGCCGGGCGGAAGCGATGCCCATGCCGCATCCGATGGAGCTGAACTTCGAGGAGGGTAAGCGGCTGCTTTCGCAAATCCAGGAGTTTGGGGAACCGATGCCGCAATTGATTCTCACCGGCGGCGACCCGCTGGCGCGCGGTGATCTGTACCAGTTGATCGAGGAGGCGCGGCGTTTGGGGATCGGAGTGTCAATCACGCCGGCTGCCACTCCCGCCTTGACCAAACAAGTGCTGGAGAAACTACTGGCGTATGGAGTTGAGGGGCTGGGCTTGAGTCTGGATGGATCTACGGCGGAGAAGCATGACTCCATTCGCGGAATCGCGGGCACCTTCGACAGGACCGTCGCGGCCATGGGCTGGGCGCGCGATTTGAAGATGCCGCTGCAGGTGAACACCTTGGTAACGTCGCAAACCGCGGCCGATGCCCCGGCCATCTACGAACTGTTGAAGCCTTTTGACGTGGCGCGCTGGAGCCTGTTCTTTTTGATTTCGGTGGGCCGCGGCAAGACCCTGTTGCCGCTGGCGCCGGCCGAGGCGGAGCAGTTCATGGGCTGGATTCACGAAATCTCCCGCGGCGCCGATTTCATCGTGGCCACCACCGAAGCTCCCTCCTACCGCCGCGTGGCTCTGGAGAAGATGCGCGCCGAAGGCATGACCGGCGAGCAGATCAAGCGCAGCGGGGTGGGGCGCGGATTCGGCATCCGCGACGGGCATGGCATCATGTTCGTGTCGAACACGGGCGATATCTGTCCGGCGGGATTCCTGCCGCTGGTTGCGGGCAATGTGAGGCGAGACTCGGTGGCCGGCGTCTACCGTAACGCGCCGCTGTTCCAGGCCCTGCATGATCCGGATCAACTCGAAGGCCGCTGCGGCGTCTGCGAATACCGCGCATTATGCGGAGGCTCTCGCGCGCGGGCCTTCGGCGCCACGGGCAACCCGCTGGCCACCGACCCGCTGTGCGAATACGAGCCGCAGCAGCCGAACTAGGGAATCAGATATCGCGCGGGCCGGCCTAGAGAAGCCGCCGCCGCTTCCGCCGCCAGATAGCCTGAACGCACGGCGCCTTCCATGGTCGCCGGCCAGCCGGTCCGGGTCCAGTCTCCGGCGAGAAAAAGGTTGTCTATGGCGGTGGTCTGCAGCGGACGCATCGCTTCCAGGCCGGGGACGGCGGAGAAGGTGGCCCGAACCTCCTTCACCACGTGAGCCATTTCGAGTTTCGCGGAGCCGGCTTCGGGCAGAAACTCGGCCAACTCACCCAGCGCCAGATCGATCACCTGCTGGCGCGGCAGTTCCGTAAGAGACCGCGAAGCGCTGACCACCAGTTGCAACTGGCGGCCCTCACTCTTGTTGAAGAACCATTGAATCGTGCGGTCCACCAGCGTGGCGTGAGGCAGCTTGGTAACAGCGCGGTCGAACCACAGGTGAATGCCGGTGATGGGCGAATGCCGCCAGCCCGAAAAATCAAGTTCCAGTTGCGGGGCGACCTGGCCTGCTCGCTCAAAGGGCAACGCGCATATGACGGCATCCCCCTGATAGCCGCGGCCGCCGGCTTCGACCGTGCTGTTCTCAATCCGGTCCACCGGTGTGCGGAAACGCAGCGTGGCGTGCGGCAGCCGGCTCCATGCCTGGGCCGAGTACAACTGGCTCAACGGCACCGCCGGGACGCCCATATGGGACGCCTCCGGCGCCCCGAAGAAAGCCGTCAGGAAGACTTGGAACCCATGGGAAGCCGCCATCTGGTCCAATTCTTCATTAACGGCGCTGACGAGAATCTGGCCCCAGAAGCGGCGGATGGCGCGCTCGGGCTGCCGCTGCTCCCGCAACCAGTCGAGCATGGTGAAGCTGTCCAGATCGGTGCGGTGTTGCTGGGCGCGCAGGGCCAGCAGCGCGCGGAGGACCGCCAATTTTTCCTTGAAAGCGAGACAGCCAAAACCCAGAAATCCCATCAAGCCGGGACGCAGCGTGGAAAGCTTGCCACCGGGCTCCAGGAAGTAGAACTCGGAATGAAAGCGGATCTGGGACTCAGCGCCGAGGCGGCGGTAGAAGTCAACCAGGTTGGTGCAACATGCCAGCAACACGTGCTGGCAGTTATCGATATGCTCGGAATCGGAAAGGGGAAAGGAAGAAGCGCGGCCGCCCAAATAGGCCCGGGATTCGAACAGCTCGACGTCGAAGCCCGATTGAGCCAGCGCGATGGCGGCAGCCATGCCCGCAAGCCCTCCGCCCGCAACAAGGATTCGCGGCATCTATCGGGCGGCGGGAACGCGGCTCCACCGGCCGCCGCCGCCACCACCGTCGAATTGAATGGCAAGCCAGACGACAACGACAAGGAACAGGATGTAAATGATGTCGCCCATGGCTACCCTACAAGTATCGGCGCCTTCGCCGATAAAATACAACAGGCTTTAGTCCCAGTACCCGGTCCACAACCCTAGTACCAAGGCCAGGATTGCACCTGAGATCGGGAACGCCGCCAGGCTCGCTGCCAGGCGTACGGCCCAGCTCCAGCCGGGAAGAAAACTGAATGCCAGCTGAGAAACCAGCATGACGCCATAGACCACCGCGTAGCCGGTGGTGCCGTAAACGCACCACGGACAATGCTTGCCCGTGGCATTGTGAATGTTGCAGTGCGCGGCTCCGGTGGACCAGATGGCCTGGCAGCCGCACTGAAACACCGTCGCGCAGAATTGAATGAAGAAAAGGCTGGTTACGGTGGCGGCCACGGCAAAGATCACGGCCGAACCAAGCCGCCTTTTCATCACGAACTGACTCCGGTTGCCACACCGGAGCGGCGCAACTGCTTAACCGCGTTTTCCATCAGGCGCAGCCCGCAGCTGTCTTCCATCGTGAGGATCGATTCCGGATGAAACTGCACCGCCTCGATAGGCAGCTCACGATGCCGGACGCCCATAATGACGCCGTCATCGGACTCGGCAGTCACCTCCAGCGCCGCGGGAAAGGTTTCTCTCCGGGCATACAGGGAATGGTAACGGCCCACCTTGAACTGCTCCGGCAGGCCCTGGAAGCAGCCCGCGCCGCGGTGCTGGACCATCGACGGCTTGCCGTGCACCGGATAGTCGAGCACGCCCAATGCGCCGCCGAAAGCTTCGACAACGCCTTGCAGTCCGAGACAGACGCCGAAAACGGGATAGCCTTTCGACGCCGCATATCGGACCAGCGCGGGCACGCCGAAGTCGGCCGGGCGGCCCGGGCCGGGGCTGATCAGAATCAGGTCCGGGTTAATCTCCTCTATCAGGGAATGCGGAAAGCCGGCGCGGTAGGTGACCACTTCCGCACCGGTCTGGCGCGCGTAGTTGGCAAGGGTGTGAATGAAGCAGTCGTCGTTATCCACCAACAGCATCCTGCAGCCCTGGCCAGCCGTCGATTTCCGCGCCGCCGGCTTCTTCTTCGCGCTTTCCTGCGCGATGGCGAGGAAAAAGCCAGTGGCCTTGTGCCGTGTTTCCATCTCCTCGTTCGCCGGTATCGAATCGTAGAGAATCGTGGCGCCCACCGGATACTCGGCGATGCCATTCCGCAGATGGACCGTCCGGATCAGAATGCCCGTGTTGATGTCGCCGTTGAGCGAGATCATGCCCACCGCGCCGCCGTACCAGCCGCGGGCGTTCTTCTCGATCCGCTCAATGTCCTGCGCCGCCGCCTTCTTCGGAGCTCCAATCACCGTGACGGCCCACATGTGCGTCAGAAACGCGTCGAGTGAATCGAACTCCGGCGCCAAAATGGACTCCACGTGATCGACAGTGTGGAATACGCCGGCGTAGGATTCTATGAGCCGCCGCGCGATCACCTTCACCGATCCGGGTGCCGACACACGCGACTTGTCGTTGCGGTCCACATCGGTGCACATGGTCAGCTCTGACTCTTCCTTCACCGAACTGAGCAGTTCGCGGATATTATCGGCGTCGCGCAGCGGATCCCCCGTGCGCCGCGCCGTACCCGAGATCGGGCAGGTCTCAATCCGCGACCCCTCCACCCGCACGAACATCTCCGGCGATGCGCCGATCAGAGCTTCGTCGCCGAACTGAAGCAGGAACTCGTACGGGCTGGGCGAGGCCTTCTGAATGCGCTCGAACAGCGCCGAAGGGCTGCCGGAATAGGGTGCGCGGAAGGTCTGGCGCAAGACCACTTCGTAGTAGTCGCCGCGCTTCATGCCCTGGCGGACCTTCTCGACCCCGGCCATGTATTCCTCGGCCGTGTGATCGGACGCTATTTCCCCGGAACCCGTCTCGGGTGGTAGTACGATCTCCTCGCCTCCGCCGCCAAGCGCCAGCGTCGAGATGCCGTCCATTTCAAAGTCGTACTGGTAGCGCTCGATCTGCTCCTTCTTGCGGTCCATGAAATAGATGTCGTCGCACAGAAACAGCTGTAGGTCCTTGGCGCCTTCCCGAGGTAGCGCCAACTCGATCGGGTCGAACTGGAACAGCAGGTCGTAACCGAACGCCCCCACCAGCGCCAACCGGTTGTCCTTGGGATTGCCGAACTCCTCCATCAGCGCGCGCAGTATGGAAAACGCCGAGGGCTGCCGGCTGCGCTGCTCTTCCGGGAACAGGGCGGGAAGCGGCTTGAGCCGCCCACGGATCGCTCCGCTCTCCAGCGACAGCTCCTCCCAATGCGCATGATCTTTCAGCACGCGGTGGAGCATCTGGCAGAGCATCTCCCCGCGCACGTTGAGCGGACTGATCTCGAGGTCACGCCCGGCGCCGATGATCTGGATCGGCGGACAGAGGCTGGCCACGTCCCAGCGAGAATAGCGGCCCGGGTATTCGTAGCCGGAGGAAAGATAAATGCCTCGGTTGCGATCCAGCTGCTTGCGCAGGGCGCTCAGCCCCCGCTTGTAGGGAACCTTGGAAACGGAACGGGTGACCGAAATCCCGCCCGGAGTTTGATAACGGAACTGACGCATCTCTCCACCTGCAAGTGGGGCTTGTCCATCAAGGATAACACGCGAAGTTCAGCCGGCAGATGGAATCTCCTCGGCGGCAATTCCGCGCGCGGCGAGTTCCGCCAGTAGCTGCCGGACCGCTTCCGTCATCGGTTGCTCCCCGCGCACCACATAGGCCCACTTGAGATCCTCGCGGAACTCCCGCGTGCTGATGCTCCAATGCCGCAATTCCGGAGGCGTGGCTTTTCCGATCTGGATGAGCGACCAATGCCGAACCAGGGCTAGGGCTGTCTCCGGACCCGGGCGGGGGCCGCGAACGATGAAGTGGTTGTCGCCGTGAACGAGGATGCCGACCGTGGAGCGGGAAGCAGTAGTCAAACTCCACTGATAGCACGAGTTCATGCGAGAAATGGCGATCCGCCGCCACCAAGTTTGTATGGCAGCGACGAAGATGGCATTAGCGAAGCGGAGCTCCTTGCGGCTGGTAAACGTCGAAAAGAGGATCTACTGGCTGCGGGGTCAAAAGGTCATGATTGACGCCGACTTGGCCGAACTGTACGGAGTGGAGACCAAACGTCTCAAGGAGCAGGTGAAACGGAATCGAAGCCGGTTTCCCGAGGATTTTCTCGTCGAGATGACTATGAAGGAGACGGAGAAGTGGCTACGTTCAAGGTCGCAAATTGCGACCTTGAACAAGCGAGGAAAGAACGTGAAATACCGGGCGTTTGCCTTCACCGAGCAAGGCGTCGCCATGCTGTCCAGCGTCCTCAACAGCAAACGCGCAATTGAAGTGAATATCGCGATCATGCGGGCATTTGTCAAACTGCGCGAAGTGGCTGCGGCACACCAGGACCTGGCGGAAAAGATCAGAGAATTGGAACGAAGGTCAAAGAAGCACGATCTCCAGTTCGATCAGGTTTGGGAAGCATTGCAGGAGTTGATCGCGCCTTCGGTGCAGGAACCCCGGAAGAAGATCGGATTCGCTGGCTAGAGGTTGTAGTAGACTCGATCCTTCATGATCGTCCGAGTCCTGCTTCTGCTTGTCCTTTGTCTACCGGGCTGGGGGCAACGAAAAGCTCCCGACGCCGGTTATCGCGGCTGGGAGATTTACGGCGGCGGTAACGAAAGCATTCGCTATTCAGCGCTGACCGGGATCAACCGCGACAACGTGAAGCGGCTGCGCCAGGCTTGGAGCCACGACACCGGCGACGGTTTTGACGGCTCCGAGATTCAGTGCAACCCGATTGTCGTCGATGGCGTGATGTACGCCACAAGCCCGAAATGGAAAGTGATCGCGCTCGATGCGGCCACGGGCACCGAGATCTGGAGTTTCCGCCCGGAGGTGGAGGGACGCGTTCTCGGCGGGAAGGTTCGCAACCGCGGAGTCACCCACTGGGCGTCCGGTCAGGACAAGCGGATTCTGTTCGCGGCCCGGCATCTGCTGTTTGCCCTCGATGCCGCCACGGGCAAGCCGGTGACGAGTTTCGGCAACAACGGCACGGTGGATCTGCGCGAGGGGCTGGGACGCGATCCCAAAACGCTCAACATCTCTGCCACCACTCCGGGGATTATCTACAAAGACCTCCTGATTCTCGGCAGTATCACCGGAGAAGCGCTTCCGGCTGCCCCAGGCGACATCCGCGCCTACGATGTGCGCACCGGCAAGTTGCGTTGGAACTTCCGCACCATTCCTCGGCCCGGCGAGTTCGGGCACAACACCTGGCCCGGCGATGGCTGGCAGTATCTCGGCGGAGCCAACAACTGGGCGGGCATGAGTCTGGATGAAAAGCGCGGGCTCGTGTTCGTTCCCACCGGCTCTGCCGCGTTTGATTTCTATGGCGCCAATCGCGCCGGCGACAACCTGTTCGCCAATTGCCTGCTCGCGTTGAAGGCCGATACAGGCGAACGCGTCTGGCATTTCCAGTTCGTCAAGCACGACGTCTGGGACCGCGACCTTCCCACGCCGCCAAGCCTGGTGACGGTGAATCGCAACGGACGGTTGATCGATGCCGTGGCGCAGACCACCAAGTCCGGCCACATCTTTGTATTCGATCGCGTCACCGGCAAGCCGCTGTTTCCGGTGGAGGAAAAGCCGGCGCCTGCCTCTCCCGTGGATGGCGAGGTGCTGGCGCGCACGCAGGTGCTGCCGCTCAAGCCTCCGGCGATCGCGCGGCAACGGTTGACCGAGGATATGCTCACGCGGCGCACACCGGAGGCGCACAAGGCGGTGGTCGAGCACTTCCGCCGCCTGCGTAGCGGAGGACAGTGGGAGCCTCCCTCGAAGGAAGGCACGATTATTTTTCCGGGCTTCGATGGCGGTGGCGAATGGGGCGGTCAGGCGTTCGATCCGGCGACCGGGCTCTACTACGTGAACTCGAATGAAATGGCATGGGTGCTGCGGCTGGTGGAAATCGTCGGCCGCGACGGGCCGACCTCGGGCCGCAAGCTGTACGAGCAGTACTGCGCCGGCTGCCACCGCTCCGATATGGCCGGTACGCCGCCCGAGTTCCCCTCGCTCACCGACCTGGCGGCGCGGATGACGCCGGCCGCTGCCGCCAACGTGATCCGCCTTGGCGCGGGGCGCATGCCGGGCTTCGCGGGGCTGGACGCCGAATCGCGCGACGCGCTGGTGAAACTGATGATGACCGGCGAGGATGTACCACTGGCGGCGCGGCCTCGCGCGAAATCGCCGATGACGCAGAAATACACCATCGACGGGTACAACAAGTTCCTCGATCCGGACGGCTATCCCGCGGTGGCGCCTCCCTGGGGCACGCTCAACGCGGTGAACCTCGACACGGGCGAGATCGACTGGAAGATCCCCTTCGGCGAGTTTCCCGAGTTGGCGGCAAAGGGGATGAAGAACACCGGTACGGAGAACTACGGCGGCCCGGTGGTGACGGCCGGCGGGTTACTGTTCATTGGAGCGACTAATCACGACCGCAAGTTCCGCGCCTACGATAAGACAACCGGAGAGTTGCTGTGGGAAACACTGCTGCCCGCTTCCGGCAACGCGACACCCGCGGTGTATGAGGTGAAGGGCCGCCAGTACGTCGTGATCGCGGCCGGCGGCGGCAAGTCAGGCGCCGCCTCCGGAGGCAGTTACGTGGCCTTCGCTTTGCCTGAGTGAGCCCCTACCGGATAACCAGCAGGCCCAGGGCGCTGAAATCGTCGTCAAAGCTCAAGCAAGGGGCCTTCCTGCCGAGCCGCCGGGTAATCAGCACGTAGGAGAGCGCGTCGCACAGGCTGAGGCGCCTTTCCTTACCCCTCTTCAGAAACTCCGCCATGGCCAGCAGCCGCTCCTCGTCATCCGGGTATAGCAGCGTAAGTTCGGGTACGATTTCGGCCAGGAAAATCTTCGCCGCCTGGTCGTGAAGGCGGTAACGCAGCAAAGTAGCGCATTCGACGACAATCTCCCAGGACGTGGTTACTTCCGGTGCGTGGCTCTCGAGGGCAGCGGCGATTTCCCTGGCGCGCGTGTGATGTGGGGCGCCGGGATCCAGAAGTTCGAAGAAGAAGGCGGTGTCAGCGAATACTCTTCGGCTTTGCTGAAGGATCGATAAGTCCGCCTTCCCCATAAAGCTGCTCCCGATAATTCCGGACAGAACCCAAAGATGCGCCCTGGGGCATCATCTGCTCCATCTTCCTGGCCGCTGCCAGCATCGCCTTGCCGGGAGCCAAGTTCGATTGGCGCGCCGCAGGCGCCTTCAATTCGGCAATGCACTTGCCCCGCACCGTGATCCGGTAACCGGTCGCCGGATCTTCTTCAATCTCCCGTAACAGGTGAGAAAAAGTGCGGCGTGCTTCGCTGAGGTTGATTTCTTTCGGCCGCTTCATATGTACAGAATATCACATTCTGTACAACATCCAATAAACCACCACCCCCGTCACCGATACATAGAGCCAGATGGGCAGTGTCCAGCGCGCGATGCGGCGGTGCTTATCGAATCGCGACTGCAAGCCGCGCACCAGCGTGATGACGGCGAGGAAGGGCACGGCGGCGGCAAGCACGGTATGTGTCAGCAGGATGGAGAGGTAAACGGTGCGGATGGTCCCTGTCTTCTGAAACCGCACGGAGCCGACCTGGAAATGATAGACGAGGTAGGAAACCAGAAACAGGCACGAGACAGTGAAGGCGGCCAACATCACCTTCTTGTGAGCTTCGCGGTTACCCTGGCGGATGAGCAGATAGCCGGTGACCAGCATCAGCGAAGCAGTGGCGTTCAGCGTGGCGTTGACCGCGGGCAGGTCGGTGGCGGAAATCATGTGGACTCTTTGAGAAGCGCCTTCACGTCGCGCACGAGGTCCGGGATGTGGAAGCCCTCGCTGGTGGCGTAATACTTCCTGACGCGGCCCTGCCGGTCCACCAGCACGAAGCGGGTGGAGTGATCCATCTGCTGCCCGTCCACTTTGCCCAGCATGAAGGTGTCCATCGAGAGCTGATGCAGAGTCGCCTCGGCGCCGGTGAGGAAGACCCAGCGGCCGGCGGCGGCGCCATAACGCTTGGCGTAATCGGCGAGGGCCTCAGGTGTATCGTTGTTCGGGTCGACGCTGAAGGAGACCAGCCGCAGATCGGGCAGCTCGCGCGTAGCGGCCTGCACCTGCTTCATTTGGTTGCTCATGCGCGGGCAGGGGCCCATACAGGTGGTGAAGATGAAGTTGGCGATCCAGATCTTGCCCTTCAGATCCGCGCTGCCGAAGGCCTGCCCGGTTTCCGCCGTGAGCGTGAACTCCGGAACTGTGTTGAAGGTCTCCAGCTTCGGCGGTGGCGCCGAGCAGGCACAAAGGACCAACAGGACACAAACGGCGTATCTCATGCGTTGCTTCGCGATACTTTCTGGCTGGCCGCGGCGGTCGAGGCGATCCATAGCGCCAAGCCGCAGCCAAGGGTGACGGCGACGCTCACGGCAAGCGCGGGCGAGCCGTCGGCAACCGACGGTTCCAGCAAACGCCGGATCGCGGCTACGGAATAGGTGAGCGGATTGACGCGCATCAACCATTGCATCCAGCCGTGTGCCTGCTGCATGGAAAACAGCGAGCCGGAGACCATCCACAGGGGAAACAGCACCAGGTTCATGATCGCGTGGAAGCCTTGCGTGGAATCCATCTTCCAGGCGAACAGGAATCCGAGCGAGGTGAAAGTGAAGGCGATCAGGAATAGTACGGCAGCCAGCTGTGCAAGCAGGTGCAGCGAAACCGGATAGCCGGCCAAAGGCAGAAAGACCAGCAGCACGACAGATTGCAGCCACGCCAACGTCGAGGAGCCAAGCACCTTGCCGAGCACCATGGAGGCGCGCGGCGCCGGCGACACCAGCATCGAAAGCAGGAACCCTTCGCGCCGGTCCTCGATCAGGCTCATCATGGAAAAAATCGCTGAGAACATCACCGTAAGCGTGAGTGTTCCGGGGTAATAGAAGCCCATATCGCCGAAGCCGGAACCGACGATGAGCCAGAAGATGAGCGGCGTTCCCAGGAAGCCGAGCACGCGCGTGCGCTCGCGCCAGAAGCGGATCAGATCGCGGCGCCAGAGCGTGTAGACGGGCAGCCAGAAGGTCACGTGAGATGCTCTCCGGTTTCGTCCAGGAATACGTCCTCAAGCGTCGGCTTGTGCAGTTGGATGGAAGTGATCGCCCCCGGAAAAGCCTCCATGACGGAGGCGATGAAACGATGTCCGTCGGCAATCTCGACGCGGATGTGGCCGTCGATGACTTGCGGCTCCACCTGGAAACGTTGGCGAATCTGTTCGGGCAGGCCGTCGCGGGCGATGGTTTCCATCTCGACGACATCGCCACCGACCCTGGATTTCAGCTCAGCCGGAGACCCTTCGGCAACACGGCGGCCCTGGTGGATGAGAAGCAAACGGTCGCAGCGCTCAGCCTCCTCCAGAATATGGGTGGTCAGCAGCACGGTGACTCCGCGCGTGGCGCGCAGCTCTTCAATGTGCTGGGAGAGTTCGCGGCGCACGCCGGGGTCAAGGCCCGTGGATGGTTCGTCCATGAGCAGCACTTGCGGCTCGTGCATCAGCGCTTTGGCGATCTCGACGCGGCGCTTCAAGCCGCCCGACAGCGTGTCGACCGGGTCGTCGCGGCGATCGCCCAAACGCATCCGCGCCAGCGCAACCTCCAGACGCTTGGATAGGTCCGCGCCGGAGAAACCGAACAGATGGCCCTGTGCGCGCAGGTTTTCCCCGACGGTCAGCTTGCGGTCCAGGCTCTGTGTTTGGAAGACGACGCCGATGCGGCGGCGTACGGCGCTGGAAGCGGAGACGACATCAAAGCCGGCGATTCGCGCGCTGCCGGTCGAAGGCGCCATCATGGTCGCCAGAATGCGGAAGAGCGTCGACTTGCCGCCGCCGTTGGGCCCCAGCAGGCCGAAGATACGTCCCTTTTCCACTCGAAAGCTAAGCCCATCGAGCGCTTTGCGGGAACCGTAGAGGTGGGAAAGATTATCGACTTCGACGATCACTTGGGGTGAAGAACTATTACACCACAGCGCGGCGCATCACTTGCTCGGTAACCCAGTCGGTCCATAGCGAGCTTGCTCCGCTGGCCGCCAGTTCCGCCTTGCCGGTAAGCGCGTCGACGAAATTCTCGACACACGGATAGTGGACATTGCCGTGGCAGGGCAGTTGCTCCTCGCCGCCCGGATAGCGCAGCGTGGGGCCGCTGAGCGGGGTAAGTTCGATCGCGCCATCGGTGCCGATGATGCGGAATTCATCGCGGTCGACACGCGAGTGCCAGCGGACATCGACAACGCCGCGCACCAGGTTCTCATACTCGACAAGCAACGTGGCGGAATCCTCAACCCGCGTCTGGTGAACCACGTTGCTCAACTGGCCCGTCACTCGCGAAGGCCGCCCGAACAGGTAATTCAGAATGTCGATGCGGTGCGAGGCGATGTCGTATAAAGGGCCGCCTCCGGCCATCTCCGGCTCGACCACCCAGCCGCGGAAACCGTCGACCACTTCGAACCAGCCCTGGCAGTTGATCTCGGCCAGCACCGGTCTGCCGATCACGCCCTCGGCAAGCAGCTGCTTCGCGCGGCGCACCTTGGGATACATGCGCCGGTAATAGGCGATGCCGAAGGTGCGTCCGGTCTCCTCGGCCGCGCACTGCATGCTCACCGCTTCGGCGTGATTCATCGCCATCGGCTTCTCGCACAGCACGTGCTTGCCCGCCACAAGCGCCGCAATAGTCTGCGCGGCGTGGTGGACAACCGGCGTTGCCACGTAGACCGCATCGATGTGCGGGTCAGCGATGGCGGCAGCAAAATCGTCCCACGCCTTCACGCCATAGGGTTCGGCCTTGGAGAGGGTTCTTGTGACCAGCCCATAGAGGCTGCTGAGTGGTTCGGCCTGAATCGCGGGGATGACTCTTTTAGTAGTGATATCGCCGATGCCCGCGACCAGCCAGCGGACCTGGCTCATGACATCCTGCTCAGCGACTGCATGGAGAAAAACATCTCGGTGAAGGCCAGCGCGGTCAGCGCCAGGCAGATGCCGGCGGTCCAGTTCCACAGCCGCTCCTTCCCGCTGAACGGCAGCAGGCCCGGCTCCCGTGCAATCCAGGCAACCACGAATCCACCCGCCATCCCGCCCAGGTGAGCGGCGTTATCGATGTGAAGCCCGGGCAGCAGCCCGAACAGAAGGCCATAGACCGCCCAACGCGTATACATTCCCTTGATCGCCTGCGCCGTCGAGGAGCGGCTCCGCACGCCGACGGCGATCATCGCGCCGATGAGTCCGAATATACCCGCCGAAGCACCCACCGACAGACCCGGATACCAGAGCGAACTGGCCAGAAAGCCGGTGACTGTCGAGGCCAGATAGATGACAACCATGCGGCTGGTGCCATAGGTCTCCTCGGCGTGCGCGCCGAGATCGTACAGCACCCACGTGTTCATGAAGATGTGCAGCAGCCCGCCGTGCAGGAACCCGGCGGTGATCAGCCGCCAGTATTGGCCGGCCCAGACAAAGGGACTGAACTTGGCGCCGAAGAAGAGCAGCGTCTGGCCGTCGAGATCAGTGAGCGCCGCCTCATTGCCGCCGCGCATGCTGTAGAGCATGGTGGCGATGTAAAGCCCGATGTTGATGGTGAGGATGATGACGGTGGTGAACCGCGCGGCGGGTACCAATCCACCGAGCAGCGCGCTAGGATTGCGCATCTCGATCGCCTTCGGCCCGAGCTTCAAGTCACAGTAAGGGCACACCTTGTCGTCGGTAGTAATGAATGCCCGGCAGTTGGGGCACATCCTGCGTTTTTCAGCCACTGCAGCCATTGTACAATCCGGTGCCCGATGGGCTGCTTCGCTACAATGGAGCATTCATGACGAGACCAATATGGTGATTCTTGGAATTGGTGGGATCCTCAGAGACGCTTCGGTGGCGATACTAAACAACGGTGACTTGGTATCCGCCATCGAGCAGGCCAAGCTGGCGCGCAACCACCGGGCAGGCCGTCTGCCCGAGGAGGCGATCGAGGCGTGCCTGAAGCTGGCCGGCGTGGAGCCGAAGGCGGTGGACTGCGCGGCGCTGGTGCGCCCCATTGGCGCGGGGCCGGAAACGGCGCTGCACCTGGAGTTGCGGGCGCGGTTCCCGAATGCGCAGATCGTGCTTGTCGATCATCACGTGGCGCACGCCGCCTCCGCCTACTACCCTTCGGGATTAGACCAAGCCACCGTTCTCACCCTCGATCGCGAAGGCGACCTGCGTTGCGGCGCGCTATGGAAGGCTGCCGGCACGAAGGTGGAGCTGCAGCGCGAGTTGTACTACCCGGATTCCCTCGGTGACCTCTACGGCAGGGTGACGGCGCTGCTCGGTTACCAGCCGAATGCGGACGAGCATAAGGTGCAGTGGCTCTCGACCGCCGGGGATGATCGGTTCACGAACGTCTTCCTGGAAATCCTGGCTTCCCCGCAAGGCCACTGGCCGCGCGTGAATCGCGCCTATTTCGACAGCCACCGCGTCACGCCGGGAGGATTCGGCGCACGCTTCTTTGAAAAGCTGGGTATGGCCGACGGCGAGGAGATCCCCGCTTCGCTGCGGCCGCACGTGGCCAGCGGCTTGCAGCGCGCCGTCGAGGCGACGGTGATCGATATGGCAGGCAAGGGCGGTAACCTGGCGCTGGCCGGCGGCCTGGGGTTCAACGCGTTACTGGTGGCGGCGCTCGAAAATTCCGGCAACTGGGACAACGTGTTCGTGCAGCCGGCATCGGGTAACATCGGCGCCGGCATCGGCGCGGTCTATCACGCCTGGTTCGGCCTGTTTCAGCAGACGCGGCGGAGCGCGATCGGCAATCTGTGCCTGGGTCCCAGTTACTCGGCGGAAGAGATCAAGCAGGTGCTGGAGAACTGCAAGCTGCGCTTCCGTTATTTACTGACCACAGGCGAACTGATCGAGAAGGCGGTGGCCGAGCTGAACGACAACAAAATCATCGCCTGGATGCACCAGCGGATGGAGTTCGGTCCGCGCGCGTTGGGCAATCGCAGCATTCTGGCCTCTCCGCGCAACCCCTACTCGACCGAGAATCTGAACATTTTCATCAAGCGGCGCGAACCGTTCCGCAAATTTGCCGCCTCGGTTCCGGTGGAGCTGGCGGCCGAGTATTTTGAAGTGGGTCCAAACGCCCGCTTCCTGGCCACGGTGGGCAAGGTGCGGGAAGCTCACCGCAAGACGTTTGAGTCGGCGATTCTCGGCAAGGACCTGGTGCGCGTTCACCTGGTATCGAAGCAGGACAACGAGCTGTACTGGAGCCTGCTGCATGCCGCCGGCAAGGCCACCGGCCTTCCCGTTCTGTACAATACTTCCTTCAATTTGTTTGGCGATCCGCTGGTCTGCTCGCCGCGCGACGCCGTCAGAAGCTTTTATTCGTCCGGAATCGATTCCATGTTCATCGGCAATTTCCTTTTGCAGAAATGAGAGAGAGATAAGATGCAGCTGCGCGTATTGGCCTTTGTGCTGGCGGGAGGAAAGGGCACCCGCCTTTATCCGCTCACCAAGGAGCGCGCCAAGCCCGCCGTGCCGTTTGGCGGCCAATACCGTATTGTCGATTTCGTGCTGTCCAACCTGGTGAACTCGGGCATCTACTCCATCTATGTGCTGATCCAGTTCAAGAGCCAGAGCCTGCTCCAGCATCTGCGCGACGGCTGGGAGTTCAGCGGCGTCCTCAAGAACCAGTTCGTGATTCCGGTCCCGGCGCAGATGCGGACGGAGGGCGAAAGCTGGTACCGCGGCACCGCCGACGCCATTTTTCAGAACATCAACCTAATCGAACAGGCCGATCCCCACCTGGTTGCCATTTTCGGCGCCGATCATATTTATAGGATGAACATCCGCGACATGATCGAGTATCACGAGCGGAACCGCGCCGACGTCACGGTGGCGGCGATTCCCGTGCCTAAGAGTCAGGCGCGCGAGTTCGGCGTCATCGAGGCGGCTCCCAGCGGCGCCATCATCGGCTTCCACGAAAAGAACCCGTACGCGCCCACCATGCCGGGCGATCCCGAGCAGGTCTATGCCTCGATGGGCAACTACATTTTCTCCACGCGCGCGCTGCTGCATGAGCTGCATGCCGGCGCCGCAAAGCTGGAGGGCAGTCATGACTTCGGGCGCGACATTCTGCCGGGCATGGTCGGGCGCTCCAACATGTACGCCTACGACTTCAACACCAACACCATCCCCGGCGATCCGCCCGGATCGAAGGTCTACTGGCGCGACGTCGGCACCATCGACGCTTTCTATGAGGCCACGATGGACCTGCGTTCGGTCTCCCCGGCGCTCAACCTGTTCAATAAGCAGTGGCCGCTGCGCACCGCCGGCTACGACGATCCGCCGGCGAAGTTCACCTTCGACGACGAAGGGCGGCGCGGACAGGCGGTGGATTCCATCGTCGCCGGCGGGGCGATTCTCTCCGGCGGCTCGGCCAGGCGCAGCGTGATCGGCCGCGGCGTGCGCATCCACAGCGGCGCGCAGGTGGAGGAGTCGGTCATCTTTGACGGCTGCGACATCGGCAGAAGGGCGAAGGTGCGGCGCGCCATTCTGGATAAGAACGTCGACATCCCGGAGGACGCCGTGATCGGCTACGACCGCGAACAGGACGAGCGCCTCTATCACGTCACCGAGAGCGGCATCGTCGTGATCGAAGGGCGGCGCTCGAGCGTCGCCATCTCGGCGATGCAGATCTGATGGCCTACCTGTGGGTCGCGCTCGGCAGTGCCCTGGGCGGCGCCGCCCGCTACGCCAGCTTCGTGGCAGTATCGCGCATCGCCGGCCACCCATTCCCCTACGGCACGCTGTTGGTCAACATCACCGGCAGCTTCGTCATCGGCGTCCTGGCCGCGGTTTCCATCACCCAGCGCAACGACAACCTGCGGCTTTTCCTCATTCCCGGACTGTGCGGCGGTTTCACCACGTTTTCAGCCTTTAGTCTCGAAACGTTCGCGCTGCTGCAAGAGGAGCAGTGGGCCAAGGCGGGGCTGAACATGGTTCTCAGCGTGACGCTGTGTCTGATCGCGGTGGCAGCGGGCTATTGGTCGGCGGGCGCATTGCGCCAGCGGTGATACTGCACGAAAGGCCAGCGCCGGTCTACAAACTGACGGACTAGAAACCAGTTACACGCGAATTGGGTTTGTTTTGTAATGCTGGCTGGTACACCGAGGTTTCGGTGGAAACTGGCGAATTGTGTCGAATTCTGTCGAATCGCCGCCGAGCGCGCCCGGCTCCTGATTCGATTGTCAAACATCGTACACAGTTAAGATCCGACAACAGCATAGGGCATGGACAGTAGCGCCCGCCGGGTATGCTGAGCGGGGGCCGGGCAACAATCCTGAGACGGCGCGCCTTGCGATAACATGCCACGCCGCTTGGCTTTGCTTGCCTGCCTTCTCCCTCTCCTCCCCGCCTTCTCCCAGAACCGGGTCGACCCCTTGAATCAGCACGAGCGCATCCTTGCCGTGGTGCCGATGATCGGCGCCGGGACATCCGCCGATCCACGCCGGCCCATGTTCGTCCCGGCCAACGGGGTCGGCGAAGGCATTATCGGCTTCACCTACGAACTCAGTGACGACGGCAAGTTCGCGCTGGTGGAAATCATCGCCCGCGAGCGCAAGCATCTGCTGCCGATGCTCAATTCCACGCGCGCCGACGTGAAGGTGTTCCTCCGCGGCCGCGACCGGAAAGACGATATAGAACGGGAACTAAAGCTGTATAAACGGGATTTCGACGTGCATCGCTTCCTGGGGGTGGAACGATGAAATCGCGCGCCGCCCTCCTCCTGCTCACCCTGGCCGCCATCCTCCCGGCTCAGTACAGCTATTTCTATACGTCCAATCTGTCGAGTCCCGACCCCAACTGGAACGTAAACGGATCATTCCTTTACAACGGCTCCTACATCTCCAACACATGGCTGACCTACGGCGTGGAGATCAACACCACCGCCAACTTCAGCAATGCCACCTTCCAGCACTACCATCGCGCAACTCCCAATGCGTATTACGCACCCGGCGGCTCTTACAACACAGGCTCTGGTCTTGTCGTTCAGCTCGACCGGCAAGCCGGTGTCCTGTCGATCATCGAATTCAGCGGCAGCTCCACGACTTTGTTGGCTTCAACCTCGGTGATCCCGACTTCCTCCAACTTCCGCTCGCTCATCTGCAACTCCTACGTCTACGTCTATTTCGGCACTACGTACGTCTTTTCGGCGGCCGTTTCCGGATCAAGTGGTTATGGACATGTCGGGATCGGCAGGTTCAACCCCTATCAAGGAGACAACTTCACCGAACTCAAGCTCGGCGAGATCGAAACCACCGCGCCCAACCCCGTCGCCGCCAACTCGATCGCCACCCTCAACAACCCAACCTCCACCGAATTCACCTGGACCGGCGCGCTCGATGACCCCAACGGCATCGGCGTCCGCGCCTACCGCATCCGCCGCAACGGCGTCACCATCGGCGAAGTGCACGGCGCCGCTTTCACCGACCTCTCGCTCGCCCCCTCCACCACCTACACCTACACCATCACCACGCGCGACTGGCACCGCAACCAAAGCACCGAAACCAGCTTCCAGATCACCACACCTCCCGCCTCCCACAAAGACCCGCGCCGCATCGGCGTGCACTCGGACGGCTCCTACTACGGCGCGGGCGGAGAGAACATCGACACCCGCTCCGGCAATCTCAACTACACCCTCCCGCTCGTCAAAACCAGCGGCCGCAACTCGCTCGCGGTTACCGTTTATCTCTCCTACAACTCCCAGATCTGGCGCCGCGACGGCAACACCGTCTGGAGCCACGGCCGCGACACCGGCTTCGGCCACGGCTGGCGCCTCTTGATCGCCTCCGTCACCCCCGTCTGGAGCGACTTCTTCACCGTCAACCACTACATCTACGCCGACGGCACCGGAGCCCAGTACCGCCTCGACATCAACACCAACGGCGTCTGGACCTCCAAGGAAGGTTTCCACGGCCGATACAACGCCGCCTCCAACGTCATGAATTTCCCCGACGGCTCGCGTTGGGACTTCTCCGTGGTCTCCGCCGGCGCCGAAGCCGACGCAGGCACCCGCTACCCTGGCTCCATCCGCGACTCCAACGGCAATTTCCTGCAACTCCATTACCGCGCCGGAGCCGGCGTCCCCTGGGGCTATTCCAGCTCCCGCCTCTCGCAAGTGGCCGACGTCGTCGCAACCTGGGGCTTCTTTTACAACTCCAGTGAACGGCTCACCACCATCCAAAACACAGGCAATCCCAGTCAGGGCTACACCTTCACCTATTCGGCTTCCCAGACGCTCTCCTCCCCGTTCACCCCCTTCGCCTCCTTCGGCACGGCCACCATGCTCAACCAGGTGCGCGATGGTCTCAACCTCGCTCACAACTTCCAGTACGGCGCCAACAACTCCGGCGAGCTCACCAAGGTCACTCTCCCCTACGGCGGCGATCTCCGCTGGGAATACCGCGACTTCACCTACTCCGCCAGCCGCACCCTCCGCGAAGTCCAGACCCGGCAAGTCACCCACTCCACCGGCGCAACTCCTGTCTCCTACACCTTCGCCCGCGACGACTCCGGCGACGCCTCCCGCTCCACCCACCTGTGGACCACCATCGATGACGCAACCGGCGGCGGCCGCCGCAAATGGACCTTCGACGTCAACACCGCCTCGGCCTACTTCGGCCGCCCCGTCAAGTTCGAGCAGTTCGCCCTCCCCTCGGCCACTCTCATGCGCCAGGAGGATTTCACCTGGACCGCCGACGCCACCGGCCGCCCCTACGTCGCCTCTGTCCTCTCCACCATCGACCCAGGCACCGCCTTCGCCAAGCAATCCAAGGTCGAGCAGACCCTCGACATCCACGGCAACGTCACCCAGCGCAAACTCTACGATTACCCTAACCTCACCACCCCCGCGCGCACCTACAATTACACCTACCACTACCACATCACCGCCCCCAGCTATTACGTCGACTACATGACCAACCGCCTCCTCACCGCCTCGGTCTCGAGCGGCGCGCAGAGCTTCACGCTCCTCACCAACACCATCGACAGCTACTCCGGCAACCCGCTCATCTCCCGCCCCGGAGCCCCCGGTCATGACGGCCAGTTCAGCACCACCTACTACGCCCGCGGCAACGTCACACGCTCCGTGTCCGGCGCCGTCACCATCGACACGCAGT
>VFZE01000032.1 GCA_016871315.1 Acidimicrobiia bacterium
GGCTCGTCTCCGAAAAGTGTAATTAGCGTTCGGCGGGCAGCGGCAGCCGAGCGCAGCAGTGATAGATGAGGGCGATGAAGAGGTCGGCGCTGCGGAATCCGAATGAACGATGACTGATCGATTTGATCTTGTTGTTCATGCCCTCAACAGCTCCGTTGGAGAGCCGCGTTTTGGTCCAGGCAAGGATCCCATCGAAGTGGGATCGGAGCATGCGCGTGAATTTCTTAAATGGTTCCAGCCGCGATCGCATCGCCGAGTTGATCCATTTGAGCAGATGTTGTTTGGCACGCCACGGCTGCTTGTAGCCCCAGAAAAGCTGGAAGGATTCCTTCAAGTACCAGGCGCGGACCAGTGGCGAGTTCCAGCGCACGAGCGTGGAAAGACGCTCTTTTTGATCGTTGGTCAGATTCCACGGATTCTTCAGCAGCAGCCATCGCGTACCCTTGACCTCCACCTTTTCTTTGGAGACGAGTCGGCGCCAAAGCTCGCGCCGGGTCGCATCCACTGCTTCATTGAGGTGCTTGACGATGTGGAATCGGTCGAACAGGATCTGGGCGTTGACCGCGTGGTCGCGCACAAGCTTGGCGTAGGGCGCCCACATGTCCATGCACACCACCCGCAGCGTGCGGCAGCGCCGTTTTCCCAACTCGCGGGTGAAGAACGGCCGGACCGCCTCTTCCGTTCGGTCCCCTCCCACCCACAGCAACACGCGCCGCTCCAGATCGTAAACCACCGTGAGGTACACCTGCCCTTTGCGCCGGCTCACCTCATCGATGCCGATCGCGTGCACCGGCGCTCGGGCGCGGTGCTGCAATCCATAGCGCACTGCCCGCTTCACGATCGTGGCCACGCTCTTCCAGTTCAGCCCGTACTCGCGCGCCGTCCCCTGCAAACTCAACTCCCGCGCCAGCACGGCCACGGCGTTGGCCAGCGCCGTCGTTACGCGCGCCCAAGGCTCTGCCCACGGAAAATCCTCCACACGAACCCCGCATCGCGGACATTCCACCCGACGAGGGCGGTAGCGCAGTTTCAACGGCAACTTGCGCATGGACAGATCCCGCCACTCCCGCTCTGTTCGGATGTCGTGAACCTCGCGGCATCGCCCCCGACAGACCCCGCAACGCAACAGCCGCTTACCGAGCCGGTCGATATGCACCACCATGCACTCGCCGGTCTCCTCCACCTTGATCACGGTATGAGCTTTCAAACGCAGTTGTTTTCTGATAAAGGTTTCTATGAGCACCTCGGTTCGGGTCCTTTCGTATTCCTCGGCTAGGAAACACGAAATTAACCCGATACCGGGGTGCCGCTCAAATGCCCGCCTGCCCGCAACTCCAAGCGGTCAAAGCGCTTCAACCCCCGTCACACTTTTCGGAGAGGAACCAGATTTACACCTTCGAGGCCCGGCGGCAGGAGCACCGAAGAAGCCGCCTGAGCCGCTGTTATACTGTGGATGTCGCCCGCTCCCCGGGGGAGTGGTGGAATGGCAGACACAGCAGACTCAAAATCTGCCGGACGCACAGTCCGTGAGGGTTCAAGTCCCTCCTCCCCCACCAGCCTTCGCTAAGGCTACGGCTGGCAAAGCCGTAGAGTTGGAGAAGGCTGCCCGCCGAAGCCAGCAAGGGCGTAGGAGGGCCTGCTCCCTGATACAGCTGTGAAGACAAGGTGCGGCCTCGAATCAGGCGCGTTCGCTCACTGGGCAGAGAACGGTCATTGCCACGAGGGCTACCTTCAGCTGAGCCGAGCCTGCAATTCGGTTTTGCTCGAAAATCGGTAGTCCGCTAAATCTGTTTTAGCGGACTACGCGAAAGTTGTTCTGAGCGTGTAGGCTATAGTAATTAGAACATCACCTTGAGCGACAACTGCCAGTTGCGGGCGTCGCCGGCGGTACCGGTGATGCGGCCGAAGGCCGTGTTGGTGGGGGTCGTGTTCGGGTTGTTGAAATTGGTCATGTTCCAGGCGTTGTAGGCGTCGGCGCGGAATTGGGCGCGGAAGCGTTCCTTGATGGGGAAGTTCTTGACGATGGAGAAGTCCCATGAGTGCTGGTTGTCGCCGCGGATGCCGGAAAAGCGCAGCGGGAAGAGCCGGTAGTTGCTGGCCAGCTGCTGGTTGGCGTTGCGGTTGAAGCCGGCATCGGTGTTGAACCAGCGGTCGACGTCGCGCTGGCCGGCGGGGAGGTTGATGTTCTTGATGTCGCCGTTGAAGATGGCGTTGCCGAAGCCGAGCGGGGCTCCGGATTGCCAGGCGACGATGGCGCCGATCTGCCAATCGCCGAGGACGGCGTTGACCGGGCGCGGGAGCGTGGCGGCGAACTTGCGGCCGCGGCCGATGGGGATTTCCCAGATGCCGCTGGCGGCGAGACGGTGCGGACGGTCAATGGCGCTGATGGATTCATACGGCACGGCGTCGGCGCTGTTCAGGAATTCGGTGGCCTCCATGAGTTTCGACCAGGTGTAGGCAAGCTGGAAGGTGAAGCCTTGGGCGAAGCGGCGCTCGGCGCGGAGCTGGAGCGAATGGTACCAGGAGTAGCCGGTGGGCTCTTCAACCTGGATGTTGCCGAAGTGGGGATAGGGGCGCAGCAGGTTGGCGCGGCTGATATTGGCTCCATAGATGGGATTGAGGCCGCGGAACGGGCTGGGGAACTGCTGGCTCAAAAAGTCGATGCGTGGCTGGTCGCGGACGGGGGAGCGGGAGAGGTATTCGGCGGGCGTGGCGTTGAGCTCGCGGGTGATGTCGAGGCGGGTGCCGCGGCTGGCGACGTAGGAGGCATCGATCATGAAAAGCGCGGGGAGGAGCTGTTGGAAGCCGAGCGACCAGCGCTGCGAGTAGCCTTGGAGCATGTTGCGGTAATAAGTGTTGAGGCCCTGGCCGAGGTTGGTGGAGAGGCCGCCGGCGGAGCCTTGCGGTTGAATGAGGCCGTTGGGGAAGGGATTGGCAGTGGTGGCAACGTAGGTGAGGCCGTTGTCAAGCGATGCCTGGATGGGCGTGCCCTGAGTGAAGCCGGTTTGGAGCGGCAGGATGGTGTTGACGCCGAGCGAGTTGAAGAAGATGCCGTAGCCACCGCGGAAGACGGTCTTGGGGGAGAGTTGCCAGGCGAGGCCGATGCGGGGCAGCAGGTTGTTGCGCTCGCCACGGTAGGGGCTGCGGCCGTTGGCGCCGCCGACCCAGGTGAGTCCGCCAAGGGCGCGGAAGTTGGCGGCGGACAGTTCCGGGATAGGGTTGCGCGCGTAGTTGGCGCGGGCGGCGGCATCGATGGGGTTGGGGGTGGAACCGTCGAATTCCGAGAGCAGGCGGTCATAACGCTCGATGATGGGAGTTTCCAGTTCATAGCGCAGGCCGAGGTTCAAGGTGAGGCTCTTGGTCACCTTCCAGTCGTCCTGGAAGTAGAGACCGAAGAACTGATTCTGGAGGGCCGAGTTGGCGGTGATTTCCATGGAGCCGGCGGGAATGCCGAGCAGCATGGCGGCGAGGTCCTGGCCGATGGGGGCGGTGGGTGAGTTGTCGAGCGGGCCGCGGGTGAAGGTGTTGGTAAAGGAGAGATCGGGCGAGACGCCGATGGGGCGGCGGTTATTGAAGCTGCGGTAGACGCGGTACTCGGGGCCGAAGCGGAAGGAATGGTTGCCCTTCAGCATGGTGACGTTGGCGGTGCCGGAGTGGGTGAGGCTGGAATTGACGCCGTCGCCGGGATCTTCCCACCAGGAGAGCTGCGAGTAGGCGCCGGGGGTGACGCGAGGCAGGGGGGCTTGGCCCAAGTCGGTGAGACGGACGAGTTGCGGGGAGAATCCGAGAGCCGCCAAATCCATGCCGCGCGAGGTGCGGTACTGCCACCACTTGGTGGACGTGAAGCCGTAGCGGAGGTTGAGCACGGTGGTGGGGTTGATGACGAGCACGTCGTCGAGAGCCACGCCACGATTCGGGCGGTTCTGGTGAATGCCGTTGATTTCGTTGAGGAAGTCGTGGTTCTTGTCCTCTTTCCAGAAGTCGTAGTGGAGGCGGAGGAAGGCGCGGTGGTTTTCGCTGAAGGCGTGATCAAAGCGGAGGAGGTTGGAGTAGGTTTTCTGGATGGCCTTAGGCGCGCTGAAGAAGTTGTTGCGGTCATCGACGGTGGCAGTGCTGGGGGAGTTGGGCAGCGGGTAGAGATTGACGATGTTGAGGCCGAGGGTATCGAGGCGGCTGCGCGGGATGAGGTTGCCGGCGAAGGGCTGGCGCTCAAAGCGGCCGCCGGCGATGGCGCGCGTGGTCATCGGGTCGTAAACCTGGTAGTTGGCGTTGCGGAGGGGGAGGAGCGCGGAGAAGTCGCCGATGCGCTGGGCGGCGGTGGGCACGGTGCGGCTGAACTGAGAGGGAACGCCGAACTTGTTGCCTTCGAATGCGAAGAAGAAGAAGGTGCGGTTACGGCCGCGGTAGAGCTTGGGAATGTCGATGGGGCCGCCGATGGAGAGGCCGTAGCGGTTGTCCTGATAGGTGGGCTGCGGAGTGCGGTTCTTGTTGTTGAAAAAGTTGGGGGCGTCGAGCACCTTGTGGCGGAGGAACCAATGGGCTTCGCCGTGGAGTTCATTGGTGCCGCTGGCGGTGGAGACGTTGAGCACGGAGCCCATGGTGTGGCCGACGCTGGCGTCGTAGGCGGCGGTCTGCATCTTGAATTCGCGGACGGCGGAGGTGGGCGGGCTGTAGGCGACGCGGGCGTAGCCGCGGCCGCGGTCGGCGGCGGTGTTGGAGATGCCGTCGATCTGGAATTCGTTGTTGTAGCGGCCGGCGCCGTCGGCGCTGATGTCGGAAGTGGCTTCCGGGGCCATGGATTTGCGGAGGCGGAGATTGGTGGCGTTGACGACGCCGGGGGTGAGGAGGGCGAGCTCGAGCGGATTGCCGCCGCGCTGGGGCAGCTCGACGATGCGGCGCTGGTCCATGATCTGGCCGAGAGAGGAGTTGATTGTTTCGAGCGGCGGCAGCTCATCCTTCACCTCGACGGTTTCCGAGACCGCGCCGACTTCGAGATTGATGACGACTTCGACGGTTTCGCTGACGCGGACTTCGACCTTGTCGCGGAGGAAGGTTTTGAAGCCCTGCTGTTCGGCGGTGAGTTTGTAGAAGCCGGGGATGAGGTAGGGGAGGTTGTAGATGCCGGCCTCGTTGGCGACGGCGGCGGCGGTGACGCCGGTTTCATTGCTGATGGCGCGGACGCGTGCACCGGGGACGACGGCGCCGGAGTTGTCCATGACGGTACCGCGGATGAAGCCGCGGGGGTCCTGGGCGTGGAGGATGGCGAGTATGGCAAAGGAGAGGAGAAGCAGGCGAAGTTTCATAAAGTGGCTCCCTGAACCTTGACTGTGCGGGCCGGGACATGGTGATCGAGACCCTTTGGGGAAAGCATATCACTGCTGGGTGGCGAGCGGGGTCTATACTACTAGCAGGTGCTTTGATGGCTTCGATTGCCTCCCCAGCGGAACAACGAATCGTGCTGGAAAACGTGAGTTGGGAGACGTACCAGCGTCTGCTTTCCGAACACGTGGATTCGACGGGGACGCGCTTCGCTTACGACGGCGGGAGTTTGGAAATCATGGTTGTTCACGCGGAACATGAGGAGATCAATCGCACTCTGGCAGCGGTTGCCGAGGCTGCGGCGATGGCGATGGAGAGGGACTTTTGCCGGCTTGGATCGACGACCTTCCGGCGTCAGGACCTGTCGAAGGGGTTCGAGCCAGACTCCAGCTTCTATTTCGAGAACGCCGATAAAGTCCGCGGGAAAGCCGAGATTGACCTCGTGGTTGACCCTCCGCCGGATCTGATCATCGAGGTGGATCTCACCAGCAGCTCGCTGAACCGGTTTGCCATTTTCGCCGCGATCGGAGTGCGTGAGGTCTGGCGCTATGCCGAGGGGCAGTTGACGATATCGGCGCTTGATGCGGGTCAGTATCGGACTTGCGCAAGGAGCGTGGTGCTGCCTCCTTTGACGCCTGTCGTGCTGGCCCGGTTTGTCGAGCAGAGCCGTCACTTGAAACCTCACTTGTGGTTTGCGCGGATACAGGAATGGGTGCGGCGGCAACGGTAGGTCGAAAGTAGGCGGCGGGGAAGCTTAAGCGTCAGCCACCTGATCCGCATGAGTTGCGCGTCGGTGGCGGCAGTATCGGGGCGGATTTGGGACATGCGGCGGAGGGCTTCGTCGAGTTCGGCGAGGGCTTCGAGGGTGCGGCCGGCGTGTGGAGTTTTCATTAGGTGCATTTGCTGAAGCGATCTTCTGGTAATTGACTCTGGAATGCTGATGGGGGCCATACGAGGACACTGGCTGGTGTTGGCGGCGGCATTGTTGCCGGCGGCGGTGCTGGCATGGCATTGGCGGACAATGCCGTATCTGGGGCTGTATCACGACGACGCGATGTATTTCGCGACGGCGAAGGCGGTGGCGGAGGGGGGCGGGTATATGATGCCGAGTCTGCCGGTGGAGGCGGCGCAGACCAAGTATCCGCCGGTGTGGCCGATGCTGCTTTCCGTGGTGTGGCGCGTGGCGCCTGAGTTTCCGGCGAACCTGGTTTGGGCGATGGGTTTGATATGGGCGCTGTATGCGGCGGCGATGGTGGCGCTGTGGAGATTGCTGGAGGGGGAGACGAGGTTGTGGGTGACGGTGCTTTCGGCTACGCTGCCGGCGATGGTGTGGGCGGGTGTTGTGCTGATGTCGGAGATTCCCTTTTTGCTGGCGGTGTTTGTTGCGCTGGGACTGGCGGAGAGGGCGTCGGACAACGATAGCGTCAAGGGTATTGCGCTGGCCGGATTGGCGGGGGGGTTAGCATATCTGACGCGGACGGCAGCGTTGCCGCTGTTTATTGGGGTGGCGCTGGCGCTGACTTTGCGGAGGCAGTGGAGACTGGGCGCGGTGTTTTGCGCAGCGATGCTCCCGTTCATGGCGGGCTGGCATGTGTGGACAGCGATGCAGAATCAGCCAGGCGATGCGGTGCTGGTGTGGTACACGTCGTATGCAGGCTACCATCGCGCCGATGTGGCGGTTTCGCGGTATCCGGCGATGATGGCGGTGAATTTCGGGATGTTTCTCACGGAGGCGTCGCGGTACGTGGTGCTGCCGGGAGATTTCTGGCCGCTGCGGATGCTGGTGAGCGGTGTGGCGATTGGGGGCGTGGTGCGGCTGGTTGGTCAAGGAAAGCTGGTGATGTACGGGGCGTTTGGATTGGTGTATTCGTTGCTGCTACTGATGCATAACTATGCGCCGAATCCGCGATTTCTGCTGCCTGTGGCTCCGCTGATGGTTGCGGGTTTCTTGTCTTTCGCAGGCGCGGTGCGATTGCGTACGGCCTGGGCCGGCGTGCTGATGTTGTGCGTGAACGTGTGGGGCGTGGCGGCAAGGGTTCATCCGAGCCTGGGAGCGGACGCGGAACGGCTGCAGGCGGCGCGGCCGGCGATGGAGTGGATCAAGACGAATACAGAGGCGGATGCGCGGGTGCTTTCCTATATCGATCCGGTGGTGTGGCTGCATACGGGGCGTCGTGGAGCGAGCATGCGGCCTTACAACCACATGGTGAGCTATGCAAGGGACGAAAAGGCTGTGCGGAGGTTCTTTGCGGAGGCGCCGGAGATCGCGAGGCGGTTGGGGATTGAGTACGCGTTGCGGACTCCGCAGGACTACATGCTGGATGCGCCGGAGGTGACCGGGCCGCCGTGGACGGGCGTGCTGCGAGGAGAGGATTTCGAGATGCGGTATGAGGAGGCAGGCGGCGGTGTCTACCAGTTGAAGCGGCGGTAAACTGAAAGCATGGGTGTGGTGCGCGCCGCGTGGTTGGCGCTGGTTCCGGTTATCCTTTTCGCACAGCAGCAGGCTCCGCAGGAAATGCAGCGCGCGGTGGAGGAGTTCCGCGCGCTGACGCAGAATATGGGGTTGCGGGCGGATTCCCCGCGGCGGCGGGCGGAGAACGGGCGTAAACTGCCGCAGTGGCACGGGCGGCTTTTCGAGAATTTCCGCAACAACTGGCTGGACGCGGTACCGCATGAAGTGGTGCAGCGCGGGGGACGGCAGGGGATGTTGCGGAGGAGTCAGTTCGGGTTCAACGTGACGGGGCCGGTGGAGATTCCGTGGCTGTATCACGGGGGCCGGCGGACGTTCTTCAGTTTTTCGTATGAGGGGATGCGGGAGCGGGTCGGGCGCGGGAATCTGCGGACAATACCGACGATGGCGGAGCGGACGGGCGATTGGAGCGCGGTGGTGGATCAGGCGGGGCTGTTGCTGCCGATTTTTGATCCGGCATCGACGAGCCGGAACCCGAATTTCGATCCAGGCCGCGCGGTGAGCGTGGAGAATCTGGAGTACAACAGGGCGGCATTCCCCGGGAACCGTATCCCGTCGAGCCGGCTGGACGGGACGGCGAAGCGGGCGCTGGAGTATTATCCGGCTCCGAACAGCGATGCCGGCCCATTTTTCCGGAACAACTATTTTATTTTCGCGCCGGAGGTTAACCGCGCCGATGGGGTGATTGTGCGCGTGGACCATAACGTGGGGGAGCGGCACCGGCTGGGTTTCGGGTTGAATTCCTCCAACGGCGTGGACGGTGCGGCGGAGTGGTTCCCGAGCATCGCGAATCCTGGGCCGCTGAGCCGTGACCGGCGCAGCCGGCGGGGAGGCATGGAGCATGTGTTCACGCGGACGCCGCGGACGATTAACACGCTGACGTTTGAGGCGTCCACCGATCAGACGGCGAACCAGCCGCGGCTGGATGAGCGCGGCAATCCATTTCCGAACTACCGGTTTGTGCCGTACCTTTCGATGGGGAATTCGTATCCGGTGTCGCGCAACGCGCGGAACGGCTTTGCGGTGACGAACGGATTTTCGGCGCGGTGGCGGGAGCACCGGTTCCGGGTGGTATTGCAGGCGGCGCGGGACCAAGTGCATTCCTTCTGGCCGCAGTATCCGGAGGGGAGCTTCCGGTTTTCGGCGGGGTTGACGAGTTTGCCGGGCATCGTGAACACGGGGCACGGATTTGCGAGTTTCCTGCTAGGCTCGGCCGATTATGCGGAGAAGAGCGTGGTGATATCGCCGTCCTATTTCCGGCGGACGCGGGGGTTGGTGGCGCTGCGTGATCAATGGGAGCTGCGCCGGGATCTGACGCTGAACATCGGGTTCAACATCGACGTGAGCACGCCACGGGTGGAAAAGCATGACCGGCAGTCGACGGTTGCCTTGGACGAGGTCAATCCGGTGAACGGACGGATGGGGGCGCTGGTGGCGGCGGGCAACGGGCGGTTCGGGCGCGCGTTCCAGCCGACGCAAGTGAGGCCGGAGCCGAGCATGTCGCTGGCGTGGAACGTGCGGGGGAACACGCGGACGGTGGCGCGGGTGAGCTATTCGCGGTCGTATTCGCCGATTCCGATTTATTCGGGGCAGTGGGGGACGCAGGCATTCAACGGCACGCTGGCGTGGATATCGATGAACCAGCAGCTGACGCCGGCGGTCACGCTGGCGCAGGGATTGGAAGCACAGCGGCAGTTTCCTGATCTGCGGCCGGAGGCGGCAAACAACACGATCGCCGATTTGGTTGATTCCAGTGGCAAGCAGCCGACGTATCAGTCGGCGTCGGCACAGCTGGAGAAGGAGCTTCCCGGCGCGCTGGTGTTGACGATGGGGCTGGCGCATAGCGAAGGCGTGAATCTGCTGGTGGGGAATTCGGCTTCGAACCCGAATGCGATACCGCTATCGGCGCTGGAGTTCCGCGATCAGCTGAATGATGAGACGTTCAACCGCAGCCTGCGGCCGTTTCCGCATTATCAGAGGTTCGATGTCTACAGCAGTTTCCCGGAAGGGAGCTATCAGCGCGACGCCTGCTATGCGCGGCTGGAGAAGCGCACATCGGCGGGGCTGTCTCTGACGGCGAGCTATGAGTACTCCAAACAGATGGACAACTATTCGGGTCCGTACGGGATCCAGGATTATTACAACCGGGACAATGAGTGGTCGCTGACGTCGTCGAACAATCCGCACCGGTTTTCGATGACCTACGTGTATGAGCTTCCGCTGGGGACGAACAAGGCGCTGTTGCAGATGAATGACTGGCGGCGGTATTTGGTGGACGGCTGGTCATTGAGCGGAGTGACGACGATGTCGAGCGGGGAGCCGGTGGCGCTGCGGCCTCAGTTCAACAATACGGGCGGGGTGGTGGACTCGCTGCGCGTGAACGTGGTTCCGGGTGTTGACCCGCGGGTGAGCAATCAGGGGCCGGAGCTGTGGTTCAACCCGGCGGCGTTCGCGCACCCGGGAGATTTCACAACCGGCGATGCGGGGCGCACGCATCCGACGCTGCGGCAGCCGGGGAATCAGAATCATGATGTGAGCGTGACGAAACGGTTCAGCGTGAGAGCGGACCGCACGGTGGAGTTCAGCGCGGCGGGGTTCAATTTTTTGAACCAGGCGAATTGGACGGAGCCGGACATGGTGATCGGCACGGCGGCGGCGCCGAACGTGAACGCGGGGCGGATTATCGGGTCGCGGGGAGGGCGTGTGATTCAGCTGGGGTTGCGGGTGAGTTTTTGAGGAAAACGAATCGGAGACGGAATCGGTGGTGGCTTGCGTTGCTGGCGTTGCCTTTGATAGCCACGGCCAACGGCAGGAGAGATAGTGTCCGCGTGCCGGTCTGGGGGGCGGTGGAGGGTGTGCAGGCGAAGGTGGATGGGAAGTCGGCGAACATCGCCGGGGTGTTGGGGCCAGAGCGTGGATTGATGCTGTTGGTAGTGATGGATGTGGCGGGAGATCTGTCGCTTGTGGAGCCCGCGCGCAAGGCGTTGGCCGATGGGTTGGAGAAGGCGGGGCCGGAGGTGTATGCGGGATTGATGCGGGCGCAGGATGGGTTGCAAGTGGTGCTGGATCCGACCGAGGACCGGGTGAAGTTCCGCGAGGCGGTGGATGCGCAGGCGGTGGGAGGCAGGGCGGCGCTGCTGAATACGGTGGAGACGGCGGTGCGGCTGGGGGACGGGATCATGGAGAAGACAGGGGTTCGACTGGCGGTGCTCTACATCACCGACAGCAACATTACGAATTACCGTGAGGATTATACGAACCCGGTGGTGAATTCGAGCGATAGCCGTGATCTGAGCCGGAGGTTTCCCGAGGGCTTGGTGAAGGAGCGGATCTCGCGGCTGGCGTTGAGCGTCGCGGCGCGGCAGACCCCGCTGTTCATCGTGCACCTGGATTACCGGAGCGACCGTTTGAACGAAGCTTACCAGACGGGGTTGATGGAGCTGGCGGCGCTGACAGGCGGCGCGGCGGAGTTTTGCCGGTCTGTGGGGGAGATTCCATCGGCGGTGGGCAAGGCGCTGGAGGCAGCGATGTCCCATCACAGTGTGGTGGTGGAGCTGCCTGCCGGGACAGCGCAGCAGGTGACGGTGACACTGGAGGCGCCGGGAGGAAGCCTGCGCCACCGGACGCGGTTTCTGATAAAGGATAAATAGAGGGAAATGGAATGGGACGAGCACGGATACTGTTACTGATCGCACTGGTGGCGAGCTGGGTGGTGATGGGCTGGCTCTACCTGGAGCTGCGGAAGGTGCAGGAGGCGCAGCAGATGAAGGTGCAGCTGCTGGAGAAGGAGAGCGAGCCGTCCGAGGTTCCGCGGCCGGCGGAGCCGCAACCGGCGCAACCTGCGCCGGAACCGCGCGAGGTCAGCCAACCAGGAGCACCTGCGGCCGGCGATGAGGCGGCACGCAGGGAGCTGATCAAGATGCTGGACGCCAAGCAGCAGCAGCTGGATTCGACGAAGGCGGCGCTGACGGAATTGCAGACAAAGCTGGCGGAGATGGAGGGGCGGCTGACAACGGTGTCGGCGGAAGGCCAGCAGCTGGCGGCGGCGGAAAAGGACCTGCGGGAGAGGCTGGAAAGCTCTTCGCGGCTGGCCGACGCCTTGCAAGCGGAGATGAAGAGCCGGAACGACCGGCTGACGCAGTTGCAGGTGGCCAATCGCGATTTGTTGAAGCGGGTGGAGGATACTTCGCGGCGGCTGACACGGCTGGCGTCGGCAGGGCAGGAGATGGAGGATATCAACCGGCGGCGCGAGGTGTACATGACCGGCATTCTGCGGCGGTACCGGGAGCTGACCGATTTCTACCGCAACCTGGCGCTGCGCGTGAACACAGCGGAAGCGGCGACGACGCTGGCCAACGTGGATCTGGACCGTATGCAGAGCGCGATCACGCTGGCGGATGAGGATATGCGGCAGCTGCGGGTGCTGAACGCGCAGGCGGCGAGGCTGGAAAAGGAATTGGCCGGGGCGCGGGCGCAGTAATTACTGAGCCGCGAGTGAGACTGACTGGAAAAGCCCTTCGCTCATCCACTGCTGGAACATGGTGAAGAGCTGTTTGTGGCGGGCGGGTGTGTGCATTTTGTGGGCGAGGATGGCTTCGCCGAGGGTGGCGCCGGAAGCGAGTGAGATGAGGACGGCGTAGCCTTGCTTGGTAAGTTCCATCGACATGAGGGCGTAGTCACGGCGGTGGATTACCAGATAAGTTTGCTTGCGGCGGATGGGGGGTCGCGGTTTGTTGTCGCGCATGGCGCGGAGATAGAGATGGGCGGGATAGCGGAGTTCGATCAGATGGAATGCGGCAATGGGGGTGAGGCGCGCGTCGGGCCAGGATTCCTCGGGCACGGCGGCGATTTGCTGCTGGGTGAGGGCGGGGGTCTCCTCGGCGTCAAAGACGATGGATTGCGCATGCTCCAGGCGGGCCAGATCCTGCACGAATTTCTCGCGCGGCAGACCTTCGACATCGGGGATGAAGCCGGGGAGGTTGTCGCCGAGGCGGTTGAGGGTGTAGGTGCGCGAGGGGTTCTCGCCGATGTAGAGGCTGGCTAGCTCGGCAAAGCGATGCTCGCCGAGGAAGTCGGCGAGGCCGGGATAGTCGACCTCCAGAGCTTCTGAAAGCCGGGCTTCATACATGCCGCGATAGATGTCGAGGCGTTCGAGCGGCTCCATCGTCTTGGAGGGGAGGATCATCCCGGTGGCCTGCGCGGCAGGGACTTCGGCGGCGACGGCTTCGGCGGCGACGGCCGATTCGCAATCGCCGGGGGTCATGATGGCGGCCTGCATCCAGCGCTGGGTTCGCACCAAGCCGGGATCAAGCGGCATGAGGTTCCTCCACGGGCGCTTCACGATACTGGCGGGCCTTGAGAGCTTCGGCGTGGACAATGTCGAAGGCGGGGATGTCCTCATCCCATTCGAGCAGGGTGGCGATGCCACCCATGCGGCGGTAGACGCGGCGGTAGAGATCCCAAACCTCATCGATGACGTGGTCGGAGTGTGTGTCGAGAATGTGCGTGCCTTTGTTGGTGTGTCCGGCGAGATGGATCTGCACGACGCGGTCCGGCGGAATGCGGTCGATGTACTCGCGCGGGTCGAAGCCGTGGTTATAGGAGCTGACGTAGACGTTGTTGACGTCGAGAAGCAGGCCGCAATCGGCCTCTTCGGCGAGGGTGGCGAGGAAGTCCCATTCGGTCCAATGGGAGGCGCTGAATTCGAGATAGGTGGAGGGGTTCTCGAGCACGAGCGGACGCTCCAGAAACTCGGAGATGGTCTTCACTCGCTGGATGGTGTGGCGCAGCGCTTCGCCGGTGTAGGGCATCGGCAACAGATCATGCGTATTGAGGCCGGCGACGCCGGTCCAGCAGAGATGATCGGAGACCCAGTGGGCGCGAGTGCGCGCGGCGAGAGTTTTCAGCTTGCCGAGAAAGTCGAAGTTGATCGGATCGGTGCTGCCGACGGACATGGAGACGCCGTGAAGGACAATAGGGTAGCGCTCTGCCACCTGGTCCAGGACGTAGCTTGGCCGTCCGCCCGTGTCCATGAAGTTTTCGCTGAGGACTTCAAACCAGTCGATGGAAGGCTGGTGCGAGAGGATATGAGAAAAATGGACGGTTCTCAGGCCGATGCCGAAGCCGAGATCCGAATATCCCCAACGGTTTGCCATGGCAGGTTTCGTTTGGATCGGAGCAGCGCCGGACCGGTTAGATAGCGTGCCCGGCGCCGCCAATATCATGCTACGCGATCAGGCGTGAACGGCACGGTTGCGCTTGCGCAGCGACATCTTCTGCAATGGAACGGCGCAGCCACCCTTGCCCTTGCAGCTGTTCTTGCCGGCGCAGCCCTTGTCGCCCGACTTGCAGCCACCCTGGCCCTTGCACTCATTCATGCCTTGGCATCCGTGTTTGGCTGCCGTGGCGCAGCCACCCTTGCCCTTGCACGAGTTCTTGCCGGCGCAGCCCTTGTCGCCGGACTTACAGCCGCCCTGCCCCTTGCAGGCGTTCTTACCCTTACAGACATGCTTGGCGGCTTTGTCCTGAGCGGCGGCGCGCGTGGCGGCGGTGGTCATCATGCCGGAAACCGCTGCTCCCACGGCGACGGCGAAGTTCCTTCGAGTCATATTGTTTTATCTCCTTACCAGGTGTTGAGGTGTAACGGGACCCAGTAAGGGTCCGCAACAAGGTTTACGCTCCCCAAACATAGCACGGATGCATGTTGAGGGAGGATTAACATCCATCGCATAGTTCTTCGCAGCGGCGGCGTTTTCGGTTACGCGAGCTCAGAGTGAAGGGTCAGAGATTTGGGCCCGTGGGGTTCTGGAAACGGGGATTGCAAACGGGGCCCCAAGGGGCAAAACCGAGAATGAGATCGTTGCGATTGACCCAGAGAAACACCTGCTCGCCCTTGCCGAAATCGAGGCCTTGAATCACGCCGCTGGAGCAGGAGCGCTTCTCGGTTTTTTTGGCGGCCGCGGCATCGGGGCGAGGGCTCTGCGGGCCCCAGTCCTCGAGAAATTTTTCGAGAGAGTAGTCGCGGCAGGGATTCTTCTCGGTGCAACCCCAGAGAGCGTATGCTTCGTTGTAACGCTTGTTGCCGAGATGGTCGAGGAAGGTCTGGATCTGTTTCTCCTCGCGATAGTCGCGGAAAAGGAAATAGAGCACACCGGTGATGAGGATCAGGGCGCCAAGGGCGATAAAGATGCGCTTGCGCAGCCGTTCGCGGCGCGCATCGTCGACGCCGTAGCCGTCCATGTAGCCGGCCATCGGAGGCTCCTTATTTCGCCGGGTGCGCTTTGTCGTAAGCGGCGGTGGCCTCGGCGGTCAGATCGAGAGCGGGCTTGAAGTAGACGGTGTTGGTCACGTCGATCAACACGTCGAGAGCCTTTTCCTCGGCGAGCTTGGTAAGAATAGCCTGCATGCGGGCGCCAGCCTGGCGGAGAATGTCGTTGCGCTCCATCTCGACATCGGCCTGCAAATCTTCACTGAGCCGTTGGAGGTCCTTCTGCTTGCGCTGGCCGTTGAACTGCAGTTCCTGCTCGGCCTGCGGCGTGAGCTTGCCGGCGAGCGTGGTGAGCTGCTGCTGGATCTGCTGAAGCTCCTTCTGAAGCTTTTCGATTTCATCCTGCTGAGGCTTGAATTTGGCCTCCATGCCTTTTTGCGCCTTTTGCATGTCGGCGGTATCGAGCAAGGCCTTCTGCGTGTTGACGATGCCGATTTTTACTTGAGCCGCCAGAGGCGCCGCAGTGAGGGCCGCCCAGGCGCAAATGAGCAGCATACGGGCAAGACGCGATGTGAACATGGGAACCAAACTCCTTGTGCGATGACTGGTGAATTTCTGTTTCCTACAGAGTATCACACCGGCGGGAGGGTTCAAGGCTGGGAAAGGGCGAGTTCGGCGCGGATTGCCTGTTCGCGCTCGGGCGGGCGGAAGCCGCGCGGGCCGGGCTCGCCTTTGAAGGCGATACGGCCATCCTTGCCAACGAGATAGAGGCGGTCGGGCCAGACTGTGTATGCCTGTTCGACGGCGTTATCCATGCCATCGACGAGCGTAGGAAAGTGGATGTCGAGCTTGCGCGTGCAGACGGTGGCGTAGTCTTCTTTCTGCTCGATCGATTTCGCGGTTTCCAGCAACACGCCCTCCTTCACATTCCGCGGCGACTGCCGGCCGTCGGTGGGATGAGCCTCGCGGATGTAGACGAGCAGGAATTCGACTTGGTTTTAACTGGAGGCGTAGCGGCGCATGCGGAGCCAGCAGTAGATGGCGATCACATTGAGGGCAGAGGTCCACAGGAAATAGGCGTTGGCGCTGCCGGTCAACCCCTGCAAGAACGGAAAAAGGTTGGCGGAGAGGAAGGAGCTGAAGTTGCCCATCATGTTCATGGCTCCGGAGAGCGCGCCAGCGTTTTTACCGCCCATGTCGAGGCAATAAGCCCAGCTGGGGCTGATTGTCATTTCGACGCCGTAGCTGGCGAGGATGAAGGCGACCACTGCACCCGGCGCGGTGCCGGCGAAGCAGAGCAGGAGAAGGCCGGCGGTGGAGAGGGCGAAACCGAACATGGCGGGGAAGGCGCGGGACCAGCTCCTATGGCGGGAGCGGTATAGGCTGTCGACCAATGAGCCTGTGACCCATTGCGCGGTAGCGCCGAATAGGAGGGGAAGAGTGGCGTACCAGGCGGCGTCGGAAGTGGAGAGCTTGTACTCGGCCTTCAGATACGGCAGCATCCAGCTGAGAGTGAGGAAAGTGGTGAAGTTGGCGGCGAAGTACTGGAGCATGGTGAAGAGCATGAAAGGGGCGCGGATGGCCTTGCCGAGTTGGAGGGGGGCGGCGGCGGGTTTTTCAACGCGGGGCGGAGCCGTACCGGGATGATCGCGGAAGGCGAGCGCCCAGCCGATGCCCCAGACAACGCCGGGGATGGCGAGGAGGTAGAAAGCGGTGCGCCAGTCCCAACGCTCGAGCATCCAGGCCATGAGCGGGAAGGCGGCAGCGGCGCCGAGCCGCGAGCCGGCAAAGATGATCCCGTTGGCGCGGCCATGTTCGGAGCTAGGCAGCCAGTTGTAGAAAGCGCGCGCGGCCCCAGGAAAGGCTCCCGCTTCGGCAACGCCGAACCAGAAGCGGATGACGAGCAGCACCATCAATCCGGCGGCGAGGCCGGTTGCGCCGGTGAGCAGGCTCCAGGCGACGACGACGGAGGTGAGCAGCAGGCGCGGGCCGTAACGGTCAGCCAGCCAGCCGGAGGGGATTTGCGCGATGGCGTAGCCTAGGGCGAAAGCGCTGAAGACGGCTCCCATGGCCTGATCGTTGAAGCCGAGGTCGCCCGACATGGCGTCCTTGACGGTGGCGATGGCGGCGCGATCGATGTAGGTGATAAGCGAAAGAATGAACAGCCAGGCGACAACCAGGCGTCCGGTCACGCGGTGACTCCGTCGAAGAGCTTGCGGGGGGTGTCCCAAAGGATGGCGCGCTTGCCGGCATCGTCGAGATCGAGCGTGAAGATCTTGCCGATTTCGGCTTCCAGGCTTTCCGGCACGTCAGAGCCGGCCATGATGCGCGACGGCTCGACATGATTCAACACCTCGCGGATGTGATGCGGCATGCAGCTGGAGAGTTCGAGGTAGATGTTGGGGCAGACGGTGGCGGCGACAATGCATTCGCCGGCGTAGATGCCGCCGCCGCAGTGGCCGAGGATGATGTTGAGTTCCGGGAAACGGCGCGCGGGCATGATGTAGAGCGAAGGGAGAGCGAAGGGCGCGCCCGCGCCGGTGTGCACGATGACGGGCACCTTGTGCTTGACGGCGGTTTCCCAGAGGAAGTCAGTGCGGGGGCTGAGCGGGTTGAGGGCTTGATATTGGGGCTGGAGTTTGATGGCGCCGAAGCCGAGCTCTTCGGCGCAGCGGCGGATTTCGTCTTTGAATTGCTGCTCGGGGATGAAGGGATAGATGCAGGCGGCGCCGGCGAAGCGGTCCGGAAAGGCGCGGATGGCGGCGGCGATAGTGTCGTGCGTGTGGCGGTGGTCGTCGACGACGGGGAAGGGGATGAGCATAGAGCGGTCGACGCCGTAGCGGTCCATGGAAGCGAGCATTTGTTCGAGCGACCACTGGCGGCCGCTGTGACGGGCGACGCCGAGGTGGGTGTGGGTGTCGTAGATCTGGAATCCGTTTCTCATAGGTTGGCAGCCACCCATTCTCCGATTTGCGCGGTGGTCCATTTGCCGCCGAGGTCTGGCGTGGCGCGGGAGGGATCTTCGCAGCATCGCTCAACGGCTTGGTTGATCATCTTCGCGCCGCGTTTGGTTTCCTCCGAGGGAAGCCACTCGATCATCATGGCGAGAGAAAGGATGGTGGCGAGCGGATTGGCAATACCCTTGCCGGCGATGTCAGGCGCGGAGCCGTGCGAGGGTTGGAAGACCGCGTTGCGGTCGCCGATGTCGCCGGAGGGGGCCATGCCCATGCCGCCGACGATGCCGGCGGCGAGATCGGAGAGAATGTCGCCGAACATGTTTTCGGTGACGAGCACGTCGAAGCGCTGAGGACGCTGGACGAGGTAGAGGGCACAGGCGTCGACGTAGCAGTATTCGGCCTTCACGTGGGGGAACTCGGCGGCGATTTCATCGAAGATCTCGCGGAAGTAGGCCATGGAGGGCAGGACGTTAGCCTTGTCGATGAGAGTGACCAGGCCGCGGCGGCGTTCGGCGTGGCGGAAGGCGGCGCGGAAGAGACGCTCGGAGCCGCGGCGGGAAACACGGAGCTGGTCAAGCACCTCGGCGGCTCCGGCTTGGCGCGGATTCTTGCGGGAGTAGAAAAGGCCCTCGGTGTTCTCACGGTAGATGACCAGATCGATGCCGCCGCCGTTCTTCAGTGGCGAGTGGGCGGGATGATAGAGCCGGATCGGGCGGACGCCGGCGTAGAGTTCCATGACTTCGCGCAGGTCGAGCTGGGGGGCCATCTCGCGGCCGTCGGGCCAGCGGACGTCGGGCAGGCCCATGGCGCCGAGCAGAATGGCGTCGGCCTTCCGGCAGGCGTCCATGGTGGCGGCGGGCAGCGGATCACCGCCGCGGAGGAACTCACCGGCGCCGCAGGGGTATTCGGTGAGAGAGAAAGAGACGTCTTTGAGCTTGGGCTGGACAGCGTTAAGAACGCGGACGGCCTCGGCGGTAACGTCGGCGCCGATGCCGTCGCCGGGTAACACAGCAATAGAGAAAGTCGGCATGGAGGGGAGTCTGATATTATGGCTCTAAGCGAGAATCTGACAGACATGGCATTTCAAGCGGCTTTCGCAAAGACGACGAATTCGGTCTTGGTCGCGGCCATTCTGTGAGCTTTCAATAGCAGGTATCGGAGGTTCGTATAGCCGCGGTAATCCGCGACCGCTGCCACCTACTCAGCTCCTGCGCAAAGAACTCGTCCAGCGTTTCCTTTTTCCGCTCCCGGCCAAACCACAGTGGCTCGCACGTCTCCAAGTTGCTGACCACTGTCAGGAACTTTTGCTTCTTTCCCCGGTAGATCTCGTCAACGCCCATTTGCCGCAGTGCGGGCTTACGTCGCTGTGCCGACCAGCGTTCCAGATCACAGGCTTGTCCCACGGCATCCTCGAACCGCTTGGAAAACGGCGCCTTGCTCGGCAACTGTTCCACCTTCTCCGTCTTGATCCCGTAGTCCGGACAGCGCACCCGGTGCAGTTCGATCACCACTGTCGTCCGGTACTCGAAGCACGGCAGATCCCGCACTTCCCGCTCGTAGACCTCGTGGATCGCGCCCACTCGCTGGCCGCCCGGAACAAACCAACCGCCGATTCCCTGACTTGCGTCGCACCCACCGCTTCAGTCTCTTCGCCCGTTCGTCAATCTCAGATTGGAAGACCCGATAACCGGGCCAGCCCAGGATCTTCGTCCAGTCTCTGTTCCTCCCCTGGCGCAGTATAGCCGAAAAGCCCCCTCCACTGAAAGACCCTCAAACCGCACACCCTGTCAGATTCCTGCGCGGAGCCAACTATTTTAACCCCGCTTCAATCTTGCAAAGCCATCGTATCGTGCCAGTTCGCTTTCTTAGTATACACCCGTGCAAACGCGCCTCCCATCCAGCCATCCGTGGCCTCCTCGGGGTAGGCCATACGTGGTCATCTGGCGGCCTGTGGTTTGATCAAGCCGGAGGAATTGCCTCTTCTCCAGGCCTGGCTTAGCGGCCTGAAAGAGGCGGCAATCAGGACAGGCTGATACCGTCAGCGCCGCCCGGCTCCCGCATTCCGCTCCCAGATTTCATAATTACCGTGCTCCTCAGCCAGCGTGAAGTTCGCTTTGAACCAAGCCTGAAGAAGAGGGAAGAAGCTGTACACGTTGGACCCCTCGTCGGTGTCCGTGAACATGAATTTCTCACGCACCACGACGCCAACGCCGTTGCGTTCCAGCTCGGCGGTGATGAGGGGATCAAGGACGGGGATATGGCGCTCCAGGAACGAATGGGAGTGCTGGAAATAGAGCAATGGCTGCGGTGGCTTGGCTCCCAGAAGCCCGTACAGCAGCAGCGCGTCGCCCATCACGAAAAAGTTGGTCTTCTTGCGGACAAGATAGGCGGCGACGTTTTCAAAATCGCCCTTGTTGATCGTTCCCTTGAGAGTGTTTTTATACGTGTGCCATGTGGGCTCGCCCCAGTACACCCGTTCCAGGCCGGGCACACGGATGGTCTCGCGGAAAACAGTGCCCGACTGGTACTCATGGACGGAGCGGGTCCAGGCTGCCCGGCCTACGTATCCGAAAGCCGCCACGCTCCAGATGCCCACCGCAAGGCAGCCAAGACGCCCCATCGTTTTCGCGGAAGGCATGCGGATGAGATCTCCGGAAAAGGCTTCGCCCAGATGCGGAACGATCTTCAGCCAGACAGCGAGCCCGACACAAACCGACAAGCCGGAAAGGCCGAAGGTATTGGCCGCATTGTTGTCGGTGGAGGCCTGTACCAGGCTGCGGAATAGCGGCAGGGTAACGGCGGCGGCCGCCGCCGGTGCCAACTGGCGCCATAGAGGCGAGGGGAACCGCACCGATACCAGTGCCAGCAGGCCGAAGAACATTCCTGCCAGATCCACTTGAAGCAGATTCGGCGAAATGTTGAACGAGAACGCCTGGGCCAGAACCCGGGGAGTCAATCTTGCTTTGCCGATTTCACGGGCGGTGATCAGTGCATGACGCTCACAGGCCGCGAAATCGGAAAAGAGAAATACCCACCCGAGGAAGAGAACAGCCACCGCCAAGGTGGCGAGGCCAGCTCGCAGGATCGCGAAGATAGTCTGCCGAACAGACGGCAGTTCGCCGGCCGCGAGAACCGCCACTAAGACAGGAGCGAAAAAGACGCTGAAGTTCTGCTTTGTGATCAAGGCAAGCCCGAGGAACACTCCGCTCAGGATCTGCCAATACCCGCGGCGCGGAGCCGCCGCCTGCAAGGATTCCACCGCCGCATGCAACGCAAGCAGGTCCAAAAACATCGCGGTTTGTTCGTAATACAACGTTCCGAAAACCGGCTGAAAACTCAGGGCCGTCGCCAGGCCGGCGCACAAGGCGAGAATCCGCGATCCGCCTCCCAGCAGCCGGACGACGCGGATGACGCTCAGGGTCGCAATCGAATTCAGGACGCATGCCCCGAGAACCGCGGCGGACCAGTTCACCCCGGCGATCCAAAAGAAAAAAGCCAGAATGTAAAAAGCCAACGGTCCGACGGGACTGAAGAAATCCTTATAGGGGATCTGGCCCTGAAAAACACGCCATGCCCCGTCAAATATCGTGGATTGATCCAGAAACATCAGCCCCTTGTGCCCGGTATGCCAGTTGAAGAGAAATGCGAGAACCCCCAGGACGGCACAAGCTGGCAGGTAGAAAGAGGTCGCGATTCCGCCCTGACGCAACTCCGGAGACCTCCCGGACGGCTCAGCGCCATTGCCCACTTTTTGCATAATAGAAGGGATTGTAGCGCGGCGGCCTCTACCCGATGCCCGCCTTGCGCAGAAGCTCCAGCAACGCGGGCTCTCCGCCGCCTCCCTCCTGCACGCCGGCGATACGGCCTTGGCGATCTATGATGAGGTAGCTGGGGAAGGCGCGGGGCCGGTATGTGGAGACGAGATTGGTGTCTGCGGTCAGCACGATCTTCGGCTCGCGTGGCGATTTCTGCAGGTAACGGCTGACGGTCTCGCGATCCTCCTGCACGCTCACCGCCAGCACGATTAGACCTTTGTCCTTGAATTTGCGCGTGATCTCGTCAACGGCCGCCTGATCCGCGCGGCAAACGCCGCACCAGGTGGTCCAGAACTGGATAAGAGCCACCTTGTTCTTAATCGTCTCGGGGGTGACCAGTTCGCCGCCAAGCGTTTTGGCGCGGAATGGCGGCGCGTCGGGATTGCGCTGCGCCATCACCCAGCCAGGCAGACTAAGCAGCAGCGCCTGCCTCCTGGTCATGCGCCACCTGCCGCGGCCGCGTGGACGCGCAGGAACCGCAGGCCGTCGGCCGCAATATCGTCCACCGAAGGCGCCAGGTCACGCCAGATGCAGGCCGCGGCGGCGATCTCCCGGATCGTGAAGCCGAAACTCTCGATCACAACGTGGCCGTCGTAGCCGGCCTCTTGCAGCGCTCCAAAGACTTTGTTCCAGTCCACGTGGCCGCTGCCGGGAATCCCGCGGTCGTTCTCACAGGCATGAACGTGACGGAGGTAGGGGGCGGCATGGCGGATGGAGTCCGCGAAATCCTTGTCCTCGATATTGGCGTGGAAAGTGTCGAACAGAATGCCGACGCGGGGATGATTCACTTCCCGGCACAGCTTGACCGCATCCTCAGTGGTATTGAGAAAGTAAGTCTCAAAGCGGTTCAGCGGTTCCACCGCCAACGTGATGTTGTGCCTGTCCAGCGTGGAGGTGAGCGCCTGAAGCCCTTCCACCGCCCAATCCCACTCCTGCTTCGTGCGGCGCCGGCCGGGAAGATAGCCGACGGGTGAACAGAAAGGGCCGAGGAACACCGGGCTGCCTATCTCGGCGGCCGATTCCATTCCCTGGCGGAGGAAATCGATGGCCGCTTTGCGGATCGATGCCTCCTCGCTGACGAGGCTCAAATTTCCGGTCAACGCCGAACAAAGCGTCACGCCGAGGCCCACACGATCCAGTTCGCTGCGGATGGCGGCGATGGGAAAGCCGTCCCAGGAAAAACGGGCGATTTCCACGGCATCGAATCCCTTGGATTTGATCCATTCCAGCAGCGGAATGTGCTCTTCGCCGAACGCGGCTGTCCACAGCAGCGTGTTGACGCCCAGTTTCATTGCAGGAATCCTTGCGCATCCGGGTTGCCCGGTCCGAAGTGCTTGAGCATGACGAGATCCTCGGCGTCGGAGCGGTTGGTGATGCGGACGCCATTGCGCGCGGCATCAAAGCTGACAAACAGTTCGTCCTTGGTCATCTGGCCATACCGGATCATCGAAGGCGTTTCCACGTCGAGCTTGCCCACCGCACCCGTGCCCTGCACCACGATGAGCCCGTAAGCGGCGGCGTCTTTTATCGTCACGCTGCGGCCCGGAAGCACCGTGAGCTCCTTCGCCGAATAATACCCAGTAGAATAAACAACCCACTTTTCCGAATAGCCGGCTTCCGCCATCGCCCCCGGGTCAAGTACAGCATGAGGATGGAACAGACGGTGTTTCATGAACTCCGGATCGGTGTTGGCCTCCCAGTCGAGCATGTCGAGAATATAGTCGAGATCGTGGTGATGCTCGGCGGGCACGTCCTTCACCAGCAGATCCCAAGGCACGGCCCGGCCTTCCACCATCGACTGGTACATCGCAAAAACATCGGAGTTAACCTGGGGCTCATAGGTCACCAGTGAGCCGGGCGCGTGGAGAATGCCGGCGTCGATCTGCCATCCCGTGCCCGGCTTCAGGCGGTAGGCGCGGGAGTGATCCAGGATGCCGTTGTCGCCCTCGTTCCAGCGCTCCAGGCAGCGCCGCACGTCATCGCGCGTGGTGCCGGGCTCAAGCCCCATGAACGTGTAGGGGAAATTGTTGCTCTTGAAGTTGTACTGCGGAGGGAAGTAATAGGCCTCCGGCTTTCCCTTCTGGCTGACCCGCCGCGCGAACTCATCGTTCTGATGCAGGTGGTGCGGAATCGGCCCGAGATTGTCGAAGAACTTGCACAGCAGATTCCAGCCGCCGTGTTCGGACATCACCGCCGAGCCGAGGAACTTGTCGCCGGCGGTGTCGATAGCTTCCTTGAAGAGAGCCTTTTTTCCATGGAATTCGACGTAGCTGAGCCCTTCATCCTCGGCCGTCAGCGGACCGTTGGCTGCCTTGGTTGTGGAGCAGAACCAGCGTTCGTCGATGCCGCCGCGATGCGCGCCGAGGCAGTATAGATCGCGAGGGTCGAGCTTGAGGCGTCCGCCGGGCATGAGAAAGGCGCGGGGAACCCAGCATGGGGCGAGGCGGACGATGCCGTCGCCGGCGGCGAGGGCGTCGAGGAAGAGAGGATTGGGCATCGCTACCAGTGTAGTGCGGAGTGAGAAACCATGCGGCCGACGGTCTCATCCATGTAGGAGACCATGTCGGCGAACAAGGCCGGATCGTTCTTCAAACGCTGCGTGTTCCAGGCCGCGCTGCGCGGCGTTGGATTGAAGGGGCCGTGAGTGAGCGCCATCGGGTAATCGAAGGTGCGCTGTTTTGGGATCCATCACGGCAAAGGCGCGCCAGTTGCGGAAGTTGTATTGTCCGGTCATCAGCTGCACGCGCGTCGGCGTGCACAGTGGCTGCGCGTAGGCGTGCGTGAAGCGAATCCCTTGCGAGGCCAGCCTGTCCAGGTGCGGGGTTTTGTACGACGTGCCTCCGTAGCAGTCCAGGCATTCATATCCCAGGTCGTCGGCCATGATGAGGAGCACGTTGGGGCGTGTCTGCGCGCGGGCCAATCCTAACGCTGCGGTGGATGCCAAAAACTGGCGGCGGGAGAGCGATTGCATTTCCCTAAGCGTCCTCCCGCGACTGCCTCCGAGCTATACTCGGAAGGCTATGAGCCGGCGAGTAATTACAAACGCCTGTGTCATTCCAGCTTCCGTCTTTCTACTCCTTGTCGGCCTGATTCATGGCGTCGTCAACGTAACTGGAATGTCGCGGGCGATCGAGCGCGGTGACATTGCCCCGAGGTTCCGCGTTGCCGTTCTCATGAACGCCGCATTCTCGGGTCTGGCCCTCAGTTTGCTCGGCGTCATCGTCCTTCTCCATCTTGCGGCCCTTCGAGCAGGCAGCCGCAGGGCGAGCCATCTTGCCGCGGCCGTCGGTACCTTCGTTGCGGCCGTCGGTGTTGGAGGTTATCTCTGGGTTCCGGCTAGCCCAACGATCCTGATCTTTTTCTTGTTCGGTACTCTTCTCGCCGCTCCACTCCTGATCTGGAGACGTCAGTTCTCCAACGAATGAGCTGAATTCGCTAATACTGTTTCGTCATGTCCTCGTCCACCCCTCCACCACGCATCACTCACTACCTCCTCTCCCTCCCCGAACGCCTCCTCCGCTCCGCCTCCGGACTCGCCGGCGGCCTCGTCCGTGAAATCGGCGACGTCGCCATCCCCGCCACTGTCCGCCGCACACGCCTCTACCAAAACCTCGTCGAATCCACTCTCCGCTTCCTCGTCGAACAAATCGGCCAGGTCGAAGGCGTCTACCCCGCCGAATCCAGGCTCGCCGAGGATTTCGCCGTCCGCCGCGCCGCGGGCAACGGTGTCGAACTCGTCGGCATTCTCGCCTTCCGCGCCTCGCCCGTCTGGGTCATGGCCGCTCTCGCCGACCTCTCCGGCGCCGGCCGCCACCTCATCCACGAAATCTCCGAAGCGCTCAAAAAGGAAGGCCTGCTCGAACCCCATACGCGCTTTGAGACCATGGACCAGGTTCTCGACGGCCTCGAGCGCGGCTCCGGCCGCCTCGCCGACACCATCAACACGCCGCCGCTCGACGTCGCCGAGCTCCGCGAGGAATGGACCGCCATCCAGCGCGAGTTCTCCTCCGCCGTCCCCACCGTTCCCGGCCCCGACAAGCTCAACAGCCTCTGGACCAGCCTCCAAGCCGAAGCCCGCGCGCAGAACCGCTCCGTCTTCGCCCTCAGCTCCCTTATGGCTCTCCAAACCCTCCGCGGCGCGCCGTCGCAGCTCCGATGGTTCTCCCGCAGCGCGCAAACCGCCGCCCGCCGCACCGGCCAGCTGCTCGGCGAATCCCTCCTCGATCACTACCGCCTTACTCTCGACGACATCCACCGCACCGGCTTCCTCGACTTCTGGATCCGCGAATACAGCCCCTACCTAAGCGCCGCCGCATCGCAATTCTCTCCCTCCCGCTCCACACTCACCGAACGCTGGCTTAAGCGCTGACGCGTTACAATACTGTCCAAATGCTAGACCGTCGCGAATTCCTTGCCGCATCTCTTTCGGCCGCCGTCGCCAGCAAGGCCGCCGCCGCGCCGCCAGCCTCCGCCGCCCCCGAATGGCGCAACCGCCAGTCCGGCATCAGCTACCGCCAGCTCGGCCGCACCGGCTTCATGATCTCGGAAGTCGTCATGGGCGGCAACACCATCTCACCCGATAACTACGAGCATGTCCTGCTCGCCATGGACATGGGCCTCAACTATCTCGACACCGCCCCCGCCTACGGCAACACCAAATCCGAACTCGGCTACGCCAAGGTCATCGCCGCCCGCAAGCGCGACAGCTTCTTCCTCAACACCAAGATCAGCGCCTGGGACATCAATCGCATCAAGTTGTACAAGGACATCTTCGACAGCCTCCCGGAACCTGACCAGAAGAAGCTACGCCACCAGGCCCAGGACGAGCTCGCCCGCCGCCGCGCGCTCGACTCCGATTACCTCGGCAACTACTTCGCCTCCCAGACCGCCGAACTCGAAGGCTCCGCCCTCGCCAACGTCATGGAGAAAACCTACGGCGCCAGAATCGACCGCGGTAAGAACTACAAGCAGCTCATCCTCGACTCGCTCGATGCCAGCCTCAAGCGGCTCGGCACGGATCACGTCGACCTGCTCATGTGCCCCCACGGCGCATCCACTCCCGCCGAGCTCACCCGCCACCCGGAAATCTTCGAAGCCTTCGAGATCATCAAAAAGCAGGGCAAGGCCCGCCATCTCGGCTTCTCTGCCCACAACGACCCCGCCGGAATTCTCGAAGCCGCCGTCCAGGCCAAGCTCTACTCCGCCGCCATGGTCGCCTTCAACATCGTTAACCGCGCCTACACCGAAAAGGCCGTCGAGCACGCCCGCAAGAACAACCTCGGCGTCATCGCCATGAAGGTCGCCCGCCCCGTCTTCAACGGCCGCAATGCAGGCATCAAGGACGACCCCAAACGCGTCCAGCTCATCGAAGCCGCCGTCCCCGGCCCCCTCAAGATCCCGCAGAAAGCCTACATCTGGGCCCTCCGCAACCCCAACCTCAGCGCCGTCATCAGCGAACTCGTCAACGCCGGCATGGTCCGCGACAACCTCCCTCTGGCCGCCAAGGCTTGAGCTCCACGATCGGAATGGAGTGTTTGCAGAAGGTTGCCGAGCCGCGCGCGTCAGCAAGCGGTGGTAAGGTTTCAGTTAGGACAGGTTTTTACCTGGCCGCGATGTCCGATCGCATGAGGAAGCCTTACCTTCTCAGTCGCTGATTTGACAGAGCCGCGTCCATTACCCCCTGAAACAATAACTCCCACCGTGGCCCGCATCTTTGTCTCCTCCACCTACGTTGACTTACAGGACTGCCGCCACCAAAGCCAGCCTCGCCATCCGCCGCATGGGCCACGACGACATCGCCATGGAGTCGCCCCGGACAACCTCCCCGCCGCCCGCGCCGTTCTGCTGGGCCACCCTGGTGCCGGCAAGTCCACCCTCGTCCGCTTCCTCACCCTCGCCCTCATCGAGCCCGGCCTCAGCCCCCTCCTCGAGGACGCCTTCCCCGGCTGGCTCCCCATCCCCATCGAACTCAAAACCTACATCGCCCTCCGCCGCCAGAACCGCTGCGATAACTTCATCGAATTCTGGGACACCCACTCCCGCGATCATCAATGGAACATCCCCGGCGCCCGCCTCGAAGCGCACCTGTTGAAACACGGCCGCGCCCTTGGCCTCTTCGATGGCCTCGATGAAATCTTCGTTCCCGATGACCGCGAAGCCGTAGCCCGCCAGATCGCCTCCTTCGCCGCGCGCTACCCCCTCTGCCGCATCATCCTCACCAGCCGCATCATCGGCTACCAGCGCAAAATCCTCGACGAAGCCTCCTTCTCCCACTTCAGCGACGATGATAAGATCAGCCTGCACCTGAAGGACACGCTCGCGGCAGGCGACGGTCTTTGCGATGAGGCGGCGGTGCAAGTGCTGGTGGAAGAGGCCCCGCGCGCGATCGAGGATCTGGACGGTGGATGGGAAGCCAAAGGCATCTGCCTGAAAGGCGCATGGGACTGCAACCGGAACCTGCTGATCTCTAATAACGCAGGAGGGTGCGGTCGAGGGAGGCTATGGTGGAACGGCCGGCGAGGCCCATCGCCCAGGCCAGTTCGTTCCGCAGAATCTCCATCACGCGCTGAACGCCGTCCTGGCCGAACGCGCCGAGGCCCCAGAGCGGGGGGCGGCCGACCAGCACGGCCGTGGCACCGATGGCGAGCGCCTTCAGAATGTCCGTGCCGCGGCGGAAGCCGCTGTCGATCAGGACGGGGATGCGGCCTTCCACCGCATCGACGATGGAGGGGAGCATCTCGATGGTGGAGGGCGCGCCGTCAAGGTAACGGCCGCCATGGTTGGAGACGATTACGCCCGCGGCGCCATGCTGGGCGGCGAGGACGGCATCCTCGGGCGTCAGTATGCCTTTGAGCAGCACGGGGAGTTTGGCGTAGGCGCAGAGCTGATCGACAAAGCTCCAGTCGAGCGTGGCTTGGAACCGCATGGGCAGGCCGAAGGGGCTGGTGGCCGCTTCCTCGGAATAGCGGCGGCGGCGCGGGCCGGCCTTCGCTTCGCCGAAAGTGCGGACGAGGTTGTTGCGGGCGTCGCGCTCGCGCGGGGCGTGGTAGGGAGCGTCGACGGTGAGGCAGATGGCCTTACAGCCGAGGGCGCGGGCGTTTTCCACGCGGTCGCGCGTGCCGTCCAGATCGGGTCCGGTGTAGAGCTGGAACCAGAGCGGGCGATTGGCTTCCGCGGCGATTTTGGCAAGCGGGTAGCTGGAACTGGTGCTGACGACCATGGCAGCTCCGGCGGCTCCGGCGCCGCGCACGGTGGCGAGTTCGCCGTCGGGATGGACCATCGTGTGGGTCCCGGTGGGCGCAACCAGGATCGGCATGTCGAGCTTCTCACCGAACAGGGTGATCGAGAGATCCAGCTTGTCGACGCGGCGCATGAAGCGGGGCAGGAGGATAATCTTATCGAACTCGGTGCGGTTGCGCTTAAGGGTCCATTCGTCCCAGCTGCCGCCGGTGACATATTCGTAGTTGGGCTTGGCGAGCTTCGACTTGGCGATCGGGTCAAAGTCGAAGACGTTGATCATCTCTTCGAGCTTTGCCGGGTTGGCTTGCGGCGGAAGTGCGAGCAGTGGACTGGCGGCGGCGAAGCGGGCGAACTCGCGGAGGGCGTGACGGCGCGTCATAAGAGGATGGTGGCAACTATATCCGCCGCGGGCGGGTCATTGCAAGCGGGACGCGCGTTCGAGATAGGCTTCGGCGGCTTTGCGGATCTCATCGCCGCCGGGGAAGAGCCACATACGCGTGGCTTGCCAGTCGACACGGGCTTCGAGTTGGCCGGCCTTGAACGTGGATTGGCGTGGCAAGTAGATGTCCTGAAAGATCACGTGGAGCAGTTCGTGCACGCAGGTGTTGACGGAGAAGAAAGGGACGCGGTGGGTGTGCGCCCTTTTCATCGAGATCATCGACAGGTGATAGCCTTCGTGGATGGTGCTGATGCCTGAGAGTCCGCGGGCCTGATCCCAGTGCATGGGGACGTTGTCGGTGATGACCATGTTGATGACGCCGCGCTTGAGTCCGAGGAAGACCGGGCGTCCGCCGGGGGAGCGCTGGATCTCGCCGTTGACGTCGGTGGTTTGAAGGCGGATGCCGGCGTTCTGGAAGTCGCGGTAGGCTTCGCGCCAGATGCGGCAACGATCGCGGGGATCACGGGCTTGTCGGCGGCGAACGTGGCGATGAAGATACACCGGATCAAGAACATCATTTCGCGGCGGTTTGAGGAGGTGCCATGAGTGACGAAATCCGGAAGGCGTGGAAGGGGCAGCCTGGAGAGGAGGTTCCGGTGAATGTGCAGAAGATGTTGAAGCGCCTTGCGCGGCAACTGTATTGGGGGACGCGGCGGGAGATTCTGGTGAGCGTGGCGGCGGCGCTGGCGCTGCTGCTTGTCGTGCCGAGGTGGCTGGCGCCGGTATGGGCTGGGTTGACGGTGGCTGCCTATGTTGCCGTGGCGGGGTGGGTGGTGGTTTCCCTGGTGTGGTACCGGAGGCGGCTGTCGCGGAGGTTCGAGGATGCGGCGGCGAGCGGGGTGGAGCACTACCGGCGGGAACTCCAGCACCGGCGGGATCATTTGCGGAACGCGTGGATCTGGCACGGGCCGCTGCTGCTGGCGTGCCTGTTCCTTACGGCTGGGCTGGCGGGGAAGGCGCTGCCGGAGCCGAAGCGTCTATTCAATATGTTGCCGTTCGTTTTGCTATTGGTGGGGTGGGTGGTGTTCGGGGTGGTGCAGAGGCAGCGAATGGCGCGGGCGGTCGAGCAGGAGCAGGAGGATCTGGAAGCTGCTGATGGGAATGGTTGTTAGGGGTAAATTGGGTTTGTTCTGCAAGTCGGGTGGGGGTCGGCGATTTGTCGAAAAAGTGTCGAATTGTGTCGAAGCGGTCCAGGGCGCCGGAAAGGAAGATCCTGGCAAGAACGAAGCTCTTTCCTATAGGTATATCGGCGGATGGGTGGAGTCAGAGTGCCTCGGCCGCTTCTTCAGATTGTGGTTTTTCGAATTCGATGCCGGGAAAGGCGAGCTGACGATCACTCGAGCCGGTCAAAAATACTTCGCGTGTTGGAGAAACGCGCCTCCGTGCTGAGGCGGCTGGGGCAACCGGCTTTGGGGGACGAATTCCGGGAAAGGGCCAAACGAATTCGCAACAGGCATGAGTGAATGCAAGTCCCTTCTTCACCACCCGTCGAAGCCAGATCGGGCGTAGCAGGGCCTGCTCCCGTACAATAGAAGAATCCCCATGAAGCAGCGAATCCGCTCAACCACGATTCTTTGTGTGCGCCGTGACGGGAAGGTCGTGATGGCCGGCGACGGGCAGGTGACGCTCGGCCAGGAGGTGCTCAAAGCCTCGGCCAATAAACTCCGCCGTCTCTACAAAGACAAGATCCTGGCGGGGTTCGCCGGCTCCACCGCCGACGCATTCTCTCTGTTCGCGCGCTTTGAAGCCAAGCTCGAGCAGCACAACGGCAACCTGCCGCGCAGCGTCGTGGAACTGGCCAAGGACTGGCGCACGGACAAGGTGTTGCGCCACCTGGAAGCCCTCCTGCTCGTGGCCGATGCCGGGAACACCTACCTCGTCAGCGGCAACGGAGACGTGATTGAGCCGGATGAGCCGGTGGCGGCCATCGGCTCCGGCGGGCCGTTCGCGAAGTCGGCTGCCACGGCGCTGATGGAGAACACGAAACTCAGCGCGCGCGAGGTAGCCGAAAAATCGATGAAGATCGCTGGGGAAATCTGCATCTACACCAACATCAACGTCCGTTATGAGGAGCTGGGATAGTTATGGTGATTTATCTTCCCGCCCAGGCCGTGTCGGAAGCGCCGCTTCTGGATGAACTGACGCCGCGCGAGATCGTGGCGGAACTGGACAAGTACGTAATCGGGCAGGATGAGGCCAAGAAGGCCGTTGCCATCGCCCTGCGCAACCGCATCCGCCGGCAGAAGCTGGAGCCGGAGATGGCCGAAGAGGTGATGCCGAAGAACATCCTCATGATCGGGCCAACCGGCGTGGGCAAGACCGAAATCGCCCGCCGTCTTGCGCGCCTCGCCAATTCACCTTTCTTAAAGGTCGAGGCCAGCAAGTTCACCGAGGTCGGCTACGTCGGGCGCGACGTCGAGTCCATGGTGCGCGACCTGGTGGAGATCTCGATCGACATGGTTCGCGAGGAAAAGCTCGATGAAGTGGCCGAGCGCGCCGAGCGCAATGCCGAGGAGCGATTGCTGGACCTGCTGATGCCGCCGCAGCCCGAGCCGAGCGAATCCATGGAGCGGACGCGCGACAAGCTGCGCGAGCGGCTGCGCGCGGGCAAGCTCGACGACCGCATGGTGGAGATCGACGTCAAGGAGCGCGGGCCGACGTTCGAGGTGGCGACCAACATGGGCGTCGAGGAGATGGACATCAACTTCAAGGACATGCTGGGCAATCTCTTCGGCCAGAAATCGCGCAAGCGCAAGCTGAGGGTGGGCGAGGCGCTGGAGTACCTGATCCAGGAAGAAGAGCAGAAGCTGGTGGACATGGACATGGTGACGCGCGTCGCCATTGAACGCGTCGAACGCAGCGGCATGATCTTCCTCGATGAGATCGATAAAATCGCCGGGCGCGAGGGCGGCCATGGCCCCGACGTCAGCCGCGAAGGCGTGCAGCGCGACATCCTGCCGATTGTGGAAGGCACCACCGTGAACACCCGCTACGGCTTCGTGCGCACGGATCATATTCTGTTCATCGCCGCCGGCGCGTTTCACGTGTCGAAGCCGAGCGACCTGATCCCGGAACTGCAGGGGCGTTTTCCGATCCGCGTGGAGCTGAAGTCGCTGTCGGAAGAAGATTTCATACGGATTCTGAAGGAGCCCAAGAACGCGCTGGTGAAGCAGTACACGGCGTTGCTTGAGACCGAAGGGCTGAAGATGACCTTCACGCAGGACGCGCTGGAAGAGGTGGCGCACATGGCGGCCGAGGTGAACCGCGATACCGAGAATATCGGCGCGCGGCGGCTCCACACCATCATGGAGAAGGTGCTGGAGGAGATTTCCTTCCAGGCCCCGGATCTGCGGAAGAAGAACATCAAGATCGATAGGGCTTTTGTGCGGCAGCAATTGGCCGATATTGTGAAGGACCAGGATCTGAGCCGCTACATTCTGTGATGGCCCGCGCCTCGCTTGCTGTCTTTGCTCTGATGCTGGTTGGCTGCGGCTATGTCGGCGATCCCTTGCCGCCGGCGCTGAACATCCCTCAACCCGTGACGGACCTGGCGGTACAGCAGCGCGGGGACAAGCTGCTCATTCAGTTCACGATTCCGCCGCTTACGACCGACCGGCTGCCATTGCGAGTTGGTGCGATCGAGTTGCGCGGCGGTGATCAGACACTGCCGGCGGAGGCGGCGGAGCCGGGCCCGGTTTCGCTGTCTGTTCCCCTGGCGCCGTTTAAGGGGCGCAAGGTCCGGTTTCAGGTTCGTGTCGCTTCGCACAAGATGAAATGGTCCGATGTGTCGAATCCTGTCGAATTGGAGGTGACGGCTCCTGTTCCGGCGCCCGATACGCTGCGCGCGGAGGCAACGGCGGAAGGAGTTCGGCTGAGCTGGTCTTCCAAAGCGGGCCTGGTTCGAGTGGAACGCAGAGGATTGGGAGGCTTCCAGCAAGTTGCTGAGGTGAAACAGCCGGAGTGGCTTGATAAGGAGACCGTTTTCGGCGAAAGCTACCAATACCGCGTGATGGCGTTGGCGGGAAGGGCTGAAAGCGACTATGCCGGGCCAGTCGAGATCACTCCGCGCGACACCTTCCCGCCATCGGCGCCCCTGAACGTGACTGCGGTGGAAGGCATCGGCAGCATCGAGCTCACCTGGGACCGAAGTCGGGAAAGCGATGTAGCCGGATACCGCGTCTATCGCGGCGTGACATCGGACGTGCTTGCTCCGTTCGACGAAATTCGACAGGTGTCGAGCTTCAGCGATAGGGAAGTGAAGTCCGGCACGGTGTACTTCTACGCGGTGAGCGCTGTGGATCAGGCGGGCAACGAGAGCAAGCCCTCGGAAGCCGTGGAAATCAAGGCGCCGTGAACAGGGGCCGCCAACCCCTCTGCTATAATCGCCTTAGAATCGAAAGAGGAACGGCTCAACATGAAAATCTTTCTCGATACGGCGAACCTTGACGAGTTACGCAAGGGCGCGTCCTGGGGGATCCTCGACGGGGTGACAACGAATCCCTCCCTCATCGCAAAGGAAGGCATTCCTTTAGAGGAGCAGATCCGGCGGATCTGCGACATCGTGGACGGCGATATCAGCGCCGAGGTGGTTGCCACCAAGGCCGATGAAATGATCAAAGAGGCCTATTCGCTGGCCAAACTGCATCCGAACGTGGTGGTGAAGGTTCCGCTCACCCGCGACGGGATTCAGACGACGGCCAAACTGAGCAAGGAAGGCATCCGGTTCAATGTAACGCTTTGCTTTTCGGCGGGCCAAGCTCTGCTGGCGGCCAAGGCGGGAGCCTACATCGTCAGCCCGTTCGTCGGGCGGCTGGACGATATCTCGCAAGAGGGCATGACGCTGATTCGCGACATCATGACCATCTACGGCAATTACGGGTACCAGACTCAAGTGCTGGCCGCATCGCTGCGCTCGCCGCTGCATGTGGCGCAGGCGGCGCAAGCCGGTGCGCACATCGGCACGCTGCCGTTCAAGGTGCTCGATATGCTGTTCAATCACCCGCTGACCGATAAAGGGCTGGATCAGTTCCTCAAAGACTACACGAAAGTCTTCCAGGAAACCCCGGTCGCCGGTTAACGGCGGCGGGACAAGGGCCAGGCGAGTGTCGATTCTCGAAACCCTTACAGTCAATGAACGGCTCGCTGTTCTGGCCCTAATCGCGGCCGGGCTTTTCGCCCTCGCCGTGCTTATCATATTCCGCCTGCGGATGACCCCGCTCGAAAAAGAGCGGCGGAGGCGGCTGGCAATCCATATGTTCGGACGGATGGGCGACGGCTTGCTGTCGGACGTGCAGGACAACACGTTGTATTATTCCTATTCGGTAAGCGGCGTGGCCTACAGCGCCAGCCAGGACATTACTTATCTGCGCTCCATGGTTCCCCCGGATGTCGAGGTTCTCGTAGGGCCTGTGACGCTGAAGTACATGGTGCGCAATCCGGCCAACTCGATCGTGATTTGCGAGGGCTGGTCGGGTCTGCGGGTTCGTCCCGCGGAGTTAACCACATCAACAAAGGAGACAAACCCCAATGAAGCAACTGCTTAACAAGAAGATCGCGGCCCTGGTTGTGGCCTGCACCATGCTGTTCGGCGTCGGACTGCTGGCGGCGGCGGGCAAATTCGGCAAACCGAAGACCGTCATCCACGTCGTGACGGTGAAGTGGAAGGAAGGCACGACGCCGGAGCAGATCAAGGCTGCCATTGACGGCGTGGAGAAGCTGGCGGAGAACTACCCCGGAATCACCAACATCTGGCTGCGCTCGATCAAAGTGCAGGGCGCCGGCTACACGCACGCCTTTGTGATGGAGTTCGAAAGCGAGGATTCGCTGAAGAACTACGCCGGAAGCAAGGCTCAGCTGGAATGGTACAAGGTGTACGAGCCGATCCGTGGGCAAAGCACTACCCACGACATCACGAACTAGACGGAACTAGGATTTTAAGCCGGAAGGCAGACCTTAGCTGGCAAGGTCTGCCTATTCGTTTATTTGGTGGGGATCTTAGGCGCGCTGAACGTTTTCTGCTTGCAGTCCCTTGGGGCCCTGCTTTACCTCGAATTCCACTTCTGCGCCATTATCCAGGCTGCGATAGCCGTTCATGTCGATCGCGCTAAAGTGAACGAACACATCTTCGCCCGTGGACCGCTGGATGAATCCATAGCCCTTGGCATTATTGAACCACTTCACTACACCCTTTTCTCTCACTACTTCTTCTCCTGAACAGTACAAATTACCGCACGGACTGGATCAGCTGGATGTTTTGGAGAAAACCCCTTAACAAAACAAAAGCCACGGGGGTTCAGCCCGTAGCCCTTATCCTCCCTCGAAACCAGAGACGCATGCGAACTTATTGACAGCTTTGAAAGCCGCTAGAGCATTCTCTCAGAAGTTTGCCCGGGGGTCAAGGGGGGTGATGGAACCTAGCCGATTGATTCTCAGGAACTTGAGGCTAGGGCCGGGCCTGCTCGGCCATCTTCTTCACCCTGGCCGCGCGGTCCGATGCAAGCCAAGCCTCTTTGATCGCCTCGTCCGTCATGCCCGCCAGCCGTCCCAGGAGTAGGAACGCCGGCAGCGCATGAGGCAGATGCTTCCAGGAAGCCATCTCCACCAGAGGCTCCAAGCCTCTTGTTTTCATGCGAGTTAACAACTCCGCATCGCGCGGTTCGGTGAGCGTCACCAGAATCCCCGCTGCGGTCGTGCGGTCCTGCCAGATGAGCGAATGAAGCATCTCGATCAGCCATGTAGGCGAGATCGAGAGCCATTTTTCCGGCTTCTTCGCTCCCATCACCGCCAGCGCTCCCAAGGACCGCATGGCATTGTTGCGCACGGTGTCATCGGGATCGCGCAGCGCGTGCTGCAAATCGGCCACGACTTGAGGGATCACCCGTGCGTTTTTGGGTGCATAGCCGATCACATAAGCGGCGATGGCGCGGTGCTCCTCATCGAAGGAGTTGCGAATCACCTCGCGCAGCTTTTCCAGATGCGTTTCGGCAAGCGGAATAAACCGTTCCTGATGTTTGCGGCAGCCCGCGTTGGCCATGAGGGAGTGGCCTTGGCTCAAATCCTCCGCGGTTTCCCCGGCCCGCAGCGCCAGGCCGACGGCGGCGAGGAACTGGACATATTCATCGTGGATTTCCAGCGGCAGCATGGCCGCGCCTTCCGGCGGCGGGAAGTAGTCGAAGTGAGGCGCGCCCTTTTCCTCGACGCCTACATAGAGGATGGCCTTGCCTTCCTCACAACAAATGGCCTCCAGGCGGGCATGGACAATGTTGTTCACCTTTTCCAGCCGCTCCTCGGTTTCCCCCTTGGATCGAGGGAGTTTATCTCCTTCCTTCACTCCCAGGGCCGCGCGCAACTGGTCGCGGCTGGCCTTCCGGACGCCATAGAAATCGATCAGGCCGATTACGGGCTCCTGGCCCAGCGCGGACAACGCCGCCAGCAGGAGAAGTGCGATTGGTTTCAAGCTATTCAGACGCGACAGGCACGGCTTCGGCTACGACTGTTTTTCCGCTATCGGGCCGATGACCGGCAAGACGATTCTTTCCTTGGTGTAGGTCTTCCACATCATGAATAGCCATAGCAGCATACCGGCGATTTGCACCAGCGGGCCGAGGGTGAAGCGGAAGCCGAAGGGAATGAACAGGGCGATCATGAAATGAACCAGCAGCCAGGCCACGGTAAGCAGGATGGACTGGTAGGCGTGGAACCGCACGTTCTTGCTCTGGTTGTAGGGCGACCAGGCAAGAAAGATGATGCCGGTGATGAACCCGAACAAATAGCAAAGCGCGGCCGCGACGTGATCCTCCAGCGGGGTGTCGCCGGTTTTCGCAGCGGTTGTGGAGCCGGCGCCGCAGCTGCCGCAAAACGAGCCTTGCATCTCGGCTCCACAGCTTGAGCAGAATGCCATGATAACGCTCACTGTATCACGACTGGCGGCCCTATCTGACAGCGATGGTGACGGCGCGGCTTACCAGATCGTCGGCCGTGATGACCAACGGGATGGCGTTGCCGGTGGGCGCGTTCAACGGAACGCGTGCGTTGATCTGATTGAGTCCGGCAAAGCCCGGGGCCAGACCGGCGAAGCTGACGTTATCGGACTCCACGCCACCGACCGTGACGCGGACGCGTGCACGGGCCAGACGCAGCGGCAGCGTGGTCTGCTCGCCGTTTGCGATGGGCGGATCCACTTCTCCTAGCCCTTCTGCGTAAATAATCACGAAATCGCCGCGATTGACGGGGTTGGCGGAGTCGGCCAAGGTCCGGCCATCGACCAAAGTGACGCTGCCCTGTCCTTCCTGATTCGCCATGAAGACAGCGGGCGCATTCGGACGCAGCCGGATCGCGATGGGGTTTGACGGCAGCGCGCCGTCGCGGCGCAACACCACCGTGTACTGTTCGTCGGTGAGCCGGTAGGGCAGGATGGCGTTCACTTGGCCGGGTCCGGCGAAAAGCAGCCTCGCGTCGCGCGCATCCAGCGAAGCGGTTGGAAGCACGGCACGAGTGGCGCCGAGCCGGGCGGGGATGGGGAATCCGGCGGCGCTCTGGGTCCCTGTAGAAAGACCCGAGCCGAACATCGCGATCATGCCGCCAGGAGCAAGCGGCACGGCCGGCTCGAAACTGGCGACGCTGACAATGCCGCCAGGGGAAAGCACCGGCGCGCCGGCATCCTCCGCGGCGCCGCCCACCAGCAGGCAGCCGCTTCGGCCGATGGAGTCGCGCGCCTCCAAACGCAACGGGAAGGGGCCGCTGAGCCCGGCCAGCAGGAGCGGGCCGCGCCAGATTCCGGGTTCGGCGGTTGTAGTCGTGAGCAGCTGCAAACTGCCGGGGCCGAACGATGCCGTGACTTCCCCTGCCAGCAGCGCCAATCCGTCGTTGCCGCTTACGCGAGCCTCGACATTGAGCACCGATCCGGTGGGAGCAACAAAGCCCGGAGGCACCGTCGTGGAGTTGATGTGCAGATTCCCGGCGGGACAGGTGGGATCCTCGATGCGGCGGGGCGTGCCGTCGATGGCGGCGGTGCGGCCGGGCCCCGGAGGAACAATGAGCAGCAATTCCACCGTGTGGACCAGCGGGGAGCCTGCGGCGCGGATCCCGAGCAGCGTGCGGTGCGGACCGGAGGCAAGCCCTGCTGGATTGGCCGAGACGTCAATGGCCGCCGAGCCGCCCGGCGGAACCGGTGTGCCGGCGCCCAGCCTCGCGCTCCACACACCAGGGTCGCCTTGCACGGAGATCTCGAGCGTCACCGGACCGGTCCCGTTGTTGCGCACGTTGATGCGCTGGCCCTGCACCGGGGGCACGAAGGTGAGGCCTGACGGGGAAACCGAGATGCGCGGATCCGTCGTGGGAGCTTCCACGGTGAGTGAGACAACGGCCACGACGGGCGAACCGGCCGAACCTTGCGGTTCGACAATGACGAAACCCGTATGGATGCCGGGAGGCAATCCCGTGAGATTCACCTCGACCGGCAACAGCGTGGGATTACCGGGTGTGCTGCTGCCGCTGGACCGGGAAACGCCGAGCCAGCCTGGAAGCCCCGCATCCACCTCAGTCCGTGCGTTCCAGTTGATGGCGCCGGCTCCCTTGGCGGCGACGAACAAGCTTTGGCGCCCCGGCAAGGGTCCGCCTTGCACGGCATGGAAGGAGAGAACGGAGGGGATGAGATCCAGCAGACGGTCGAACCGGCTGACGCCGAGGCCGACGGGTATGAGAATATCCGCGCCCGAAGCGGGGCGGATGCGCAGCCTTGCGCGATAGTCGCCCGGCGCCAGGTTTGCCGGGTTGAAGTCGATCTGTAGGTTCAACTCGCCGCGCGCCGGGATCTGGCCGCCGGCCGGTGTCACCGCGGCCCAACTTGCGCCGTTGAGAAGCTCCAGTTGCGCGGTGATCGAGGCTCGTTGCCCGTCGCGGTTGGATACACGTATCAGACGCGAGAAGCGGCCCGAGCCGCGGGGGACAAACTCATCCACCACGCGGGGAGCCGCCTCCAGGCCGGTTTCCGGAGTCCCGGAACTCTGCAGCCGCACGGGGATCGTGCGAACCACCGGGCCAAAGGTGACCACTCCGGCGTCGCTGGCCGGGGCGAGTTCCGGATCGACGGTCACCTCCGCGAGAAACGGAATGCGTCCTGTGCTGGGCGATGCGGTCAGCCACCGGCGGCCCGATGTCGTGCTCCCGCGCACTTCTACGGGCTGGCCGGGAACAGTGCCGGTCACGCTGACCAGGCGGGTTTGCCGCCGGCCGCCGGGCGTGATCTGGAACTCCAGCACCGTGGGGTCGGTGAAGATCTGGCCGAGGACGCGGATCGAGCAGCTCTTCGTGTCCGTATTCCCGGCCGCGTCGGAAACCTCGATGGTGTATTCGAACAATCCCGGCAGCGTGGTCACGCCGAAAAGGATACCGGTGGGGGTGAGAAGGACGCCCGGAGGAAGACTGCCTCCGCTGAGCCGCCAGAGAAGCGGTGGAGTGCCACCGGTGGCGGTGACGTTTTGATTGTAAGGGCCGGGGATGGTCTCTGAAAGCGGACATTGCGGCTGGATGGTGAGCCTCGGCCGGACGCGGATCTGGAAGATGCGTTGCGATGTTCGCTGCAAGCCGTCGCGCACCTGAATCGTGAATTCAAACACGCCTTGCACCTCCGGCGTGCCGAGCAGGCGGCCGTCGCCCGCCAGAACAATGCCGCGCGGCAGCACTCCGGCGAGAACGCTCCACACCAGCGGGGGCACGCCGGAACCCTCGAAGAGAAAAACATAAGGGATGCCGACCGTGGCATCGGGGATGTTCTGCGTCGTGATGATGAGTCCCGGCTGACCAGGTTGATCGATGATGGTGTGGTTGAATGTCTGGTCGGCTGTTCCGGCTACAACGCCGTCCAGAAACCGGATCAGGCGGACTCTATAAATGAAGATGCCCGCCTGTTGAGGGGTGCCCAGCAGAAGTCCGGCGGCGGAAAGCTGGAGACCGGGAGGGAGTTGGCCGGCGATGATGGTCCACGTTCCGGTGGTTCCTGCGAACTGGAATTGGTACGGGGAGCCGACGATCCCGTTGGGAACGGCGGTGGTGAAGATCTGCGGTTCGGTGACTTGCGGCCGCGCCGGGCTGGCCAGTATCAAGAGTCCCAGCAGCACCGATCCGGCCCTTGCAAGGTTAGGAACCATAAGAATCCTCCAATGAGCATTATCCGTTAAACGCGGAAGATAGCAAAAATTGCGGTCAGGTTGGCTCATGAAAACCGGCGTCGAGCCGAAGAGCCGCTTCAGGAGCACGTGTGCGCCGATGAAGCGAAACAAAGCAGCTGGAAAGATGTGCAGGGCCTTGGCCATGGTCGTATGGTGCGCGGCGAGCGGGCCTTTGGCGGCTCAGGTGACCGGGTTCAAGGCGACGCCAACCACGATGAGTTTCAATTATCAGTTGGGAGACGCCAAGCTGCCAACGGCGCAGAGCCTATCGGTTTCCACCTCCAGTGCCGCGCAGGCGACCTTCACCACGGTCATTGCCGGAGGGCCATGGCTGACCATGAGTCCCGCTTCGGGTACCACGCCACTGGCAGCGAAAGTGAACGTGAACCCGACTTCGCTGGCCGTAGGAACCTACACGGGCACCCTGACACTAACCACCAGCGGATCCACGCCGGCGACCGTGGTAGTAGCGGTGACACTGGTAGTGAAGGCGCCACCGCCGACACTCACGGCTTCTCCAAGCCCGATGTCGGTGACCTACGTGCGCGGCGATTCCGACCCGTCGCCCATGCAGCTGTCTCTTTCCACCAGCGGCGGCGTGCTGAGTTATTCGGCGGCGCTGGCGGGGGCAAACTGGCTGAGCATTTCCCCCAAGAGCGGCGTCGTGTTTCCCGCATTTCCGGCGGCCGTCACCGTCACGGTGAACCCGGCCGGAATGATGCCGGGAACCTATAAGGCAAGCATCAACGTCTCCGCGCAACAGGCGGCCAATAAGACGCAGACAGTCACGGTAAACCTAACCGTGAACGCCGGCCTGCCGGCGCTGGATTCGATCTGGCCTACGCAGGTGACCGCGGGGGCCCCGGCAACCACAATCACGCTGAACGGAAGTAACTTCTTCAGCGGTACGGTGGTGAAGGCGGGGACGACCACGCTGAGTTCGACGCTGGTGGGCTCCAACACCATGACGGCGGTGATTCCGGCGTCGCTGCTGGCCTCCTCGGGCACGCTGGGCATCGTGGCCACCAATAACGGGCCGGGCGGCGGCGACTCCTCCGCCAGCACCTTCACGATCGCCAACAGTGAACCGACGATTAACGCCATTGTGAATTCGGCGAGTTTCCTCGGCGGCACGGTTGCGCCCGGGGAGATGGTGACGATATTCGGAACCGGGCTGGGTCCGGAGACGCTGACCACTTTCGTGCCCCCCACAGGCACCGCGCCCATCGCCACCACGCTCTCGACCACACGCGTGCTGTTTGACACCACCCCGGCGGCGGTGATCTACACCAGCGCCGGTCAGGTGGCGGCGATGACGCCCTATGACGTGGCCGGCAAGACAACGGTAGCCGTGCGCGTCGAATACAGCACCGTGCAATCGTCGCAGGTCACGATGAACGTGGCGCAATCGGCGCCAGGCATCTTTACAGCAGCCGGTACCGGATCGGGAGCGGCGGTGGCGTTCAATTTGGATGAGACGTCCGGAACCTACACGCTGAATTCCGACTCCACCCTCGCCCAGCGCGGCACAATCGTCGCCTTCTTCGCCACCGGGGAAGGAGTGACGACGCCCGCCAGCACCGACGGCGCGATCGTGAGCGCACCGGCCAGCGGACCGAATTCGGCGCTAGCGGTGACCATCGGCGGCCAGGACGCCACCGTGCTCTACTCGGGTGGCGTGGTTGGCCTGGTTGCTGGACTGATACAGATCAACACGCGGGTGCCGCTGAACGTGGCGCCCGGCAAAAGCGTGCCCATGATCCTGACCATCAACGGCATTCAAAGCCAGCCGAACGTGACCATCGGCATCAAGTAAGCAGCAACTCGACAATACGGCGCGCGGCCTCCTTGCCCCGCTCGCCCACTTCGCCAAGCGGCCCGACACAGCTCGGGCAGCCCGCTTCGCACGCACAGGCCGAGAGCATCTGGGAGGCCAGTTCCAGCAATCTCCGGTGGTGTCGGTGCAGTGGCGCGCTCAGCCCGACGCCGCCTGGATAGTTGTCGTATAAGAACAAATCGGGCTCCCACGTCTCGAGACTCGATGCAATGTCCTCGGTGATGGAGACGCCGAGGTCGCGCGGGTCCGACATCAGCAAGAGAGCGCCAACCGCGCGCATGGCGCTGCCTAAGCCAATCAGCGCTGCCTGCTTTTCCGCGGCCGAGAAGCCTTCCATTTGCGATAGAAACTGGCGGGGCAAATGCAGCCAGAAGGCGGTGGTGTGCATCTCCTGCTCGGGCAGCGTGAGCTGTCCGGCGCCCACATTCTCGTTGGTGTAGAACTTGATCTTCTTGAAGCCGACGATCTGCCGGTTGACGCGCACTTCGCCGTGACGGGCAAAGGCCGAGCCGATGGCGGTCGAATCAAACTGCTCCAGCTCCTTCACCAGCGTGTAGTCGATGGCATCGGTGAAATAATCGCACTCGACGCGGCGCACGTAGGCCTTGCGGTTGGCGAAGTCGAGCCGCTCCACCTGGTACTGGCGGGCCTCGTGCAGATAGATTGCTTTTTCATGCAGCTCGGCGGGCGCGGCGGTGTAGGCGACCTCGGCGATCACTTTCGCCTCTCCGGTTTCATCGATGACCACAAAGTTATCGCTCGATACCGAACGCAGGCTGATGGCGTCGGCGGGATAGCTGTCAGACGTCCAATGCCAGGTGTCCCCGGAGCGGTGCAGCAGGCCGTTCTCGGCGAGGAAGCCGCAGAGCTGGCCGGCCTGTATGCGCCCGAACTTTTCCTCATCCCGCACCGGCAGCTCAAAGGCGGCGCACTTCAGATGGTTGATCAAGATCTCGAGGTTGTCCGGGTTAATATGCGCGGTCTCGGGAGGCTGCGAAAAGAAGTATTCGGGATGCTCGATGATGTACTGATCCACCGGGTTGCTGCTGGCAACCAACACGGCAAGCGAGGCGGTATGGCGGCGCCCGGCCCTTCCGGCGCGCTGCCACGTGGAAGCGATGGCGCCGGATAGCCCGGCCATAACCACCGCGTCGAGCGAACCGATGTCGATGCCCAGCTCCAGCGCATTCGTGGCGACCACGGCGCGGATCTCGCCGTCGCGCAGCCGGCGTTCGATTTCGCGGCGCTCCCGCGGCAGGTAGCCGCCGCGGTAACCGCGCACCCCGTCCGGACCCATCGGCATGCGGGCGCAGCCGTCCTTGAGATAGGTGACCAGGACCTCGGTGGCCAGGCGGTTGTTGGCGAACACCAGCGTCTGCTGGCCGCCTTCGATCAGCTCCATGGCAATGCGGCGTGTCTCATGCAGGTAGCTGCGGCGGATGCCGAGCTGGCGGTTCACGACCGGCGGGTTATAAAAGAGGAAGTATTTCTCCCCGCTCGGGGCGCCGTTGTTGTCAAGCAGCTGCATGGGCTCGGCCGTGAGCGCCTCGGCCAGCTGCTTGGGATTGGCGATGGTGGCTGAGCAGCAGATGAACTGCGGGCGCGAGCCGTAGAATTCGCAAATGCGGCGCAGGCGGCGCAGAATGTTAGCCAGGTGGCTGCCGTAGACACCGCGGTAGTAGTGCAGCTCATCGAGCACAATGTAGCGGAGGTTCTCGAAACACTTGGCCCACTTCGTGTGATGCGGCAGGATGCCGGCGTGCAGCATGTCCGGGTTGGTCAGCACGACGTTGGCCCGCTCGCGGATGGCGCGGCGGGCATCCTGCGGCGTGTCGCCATCGTAGGTGAAGGCCCGGATCGATGAGCCCATCGCCTCCACCGAAGCGTTGAATTCCGCCAGCTGATCCTCGGCCAGAGCCTTTGCCGGAAACAGGTAGAAGGCCCGAGCCTCCGGGTCGCCGAGCAGGCGGTTCCAGATGGGCAGGTTGTAGCAGAGGGTTTTTCCGCTGGCCGTGGGAGTGACGATGACGGCATTGCCGCCCTTGCCGATCGCGTCGAAGGCCTCGCGCTGGTGCGTGTACAGTTGCGCAATGCCGCGTGTCTCTAGCGCCTGGCGCAGCGTCGGATCGACGGTGTCCGGCATGGGGGCATATTGAGCCTGGCGGGCCGGCTGGTGGCGGATTTCGCGGATCGGGGAGTTAGGCCGGCGCATCAGGTCGCGGTAGTGGTTGAGAGCGGACTCAAGCTGGCGCGCGGGAAGCAGTTGTGGGGAAGGGTCAAGGGGATCGAAGAAGAGAGGGAGGTGCATGATTTTCGCCTTTTCTTTGCTCTACAGAGAGGGTACACCGCAGCGCGGCGTTAAAGCAAGACACACAAACGGGGCAGGCGCTTTACACCTGCCCCAAATATGCGAATCGAACCACAAATAGCGCCGTCAAAACCCATAACATCCAATGGATACGCCGCCAGTTTCCGCTCAGCAGATTGACCAGCGTATAGGCGGTGAAGCCGATGGCGATGCCGTTGGCGATGGAAAACGTCAGCGGGATGGTAGTGATCGTAAGAAAGGCCGGGATGGCGAGACTTGGCTTGGCCCAATCGATCTCGGCTGCGTGGGAGACCATGGCCGCGCCCACCAGGATCAACGCAGGCGCTGTGGCCGCGGCGGGAATGGCGCCGGCCAGTGGCGCAAGGAACAGCGCCCCTACAAAAAAGAGCCCGGCGACGATGGCGGTGACGCCGGAGCGGCCTCCGGCCACAGTACCTGCCGCGCTTTCAATGTAGCTGACCACCGTCGAGGTCCCGGCAAAGGAGCCGGCAATCGTCGCGGCGGCATCGGTGACCAGGATGCGGTTGAGGCGCGGGATGTTGCCGGCGCTGTCGAACAGCTGCGCTTTCTTCCCTACCGCAACCAGCGTTCCCAGATTGTCGAAGAAGTCGACGAACAGGAAGACGAACACAATTTCGAGCAGCCCGAGCCGAAGCGCCGCGGGAATGTCGAGCTGAAAAGCGGTGGCCGTGATCTCGGTGAAGCGGTAGGGTTTCATTTGGAAAGGGACCAGTCCGAACACGGCTCCGGCGGCGGTCGTGAGGACAATGCCGGAGAGCATGGCGGAGGACAGGCCGCGCGAAAGCAGCGCGGCCGTGACGATGAGGCCGAAGATGCTGAGCAGCGCGTGCGGATCGGAAAGATTGCCGAGCTTAACGGTGGTTGCCTTGTCCGGAACGATGAGCCCGGAGTTGCGGAAGCCGATAAAGGCGATGAAGAGCCCGATGCCGACGGCGACCGAGGAATAAAGCACGGCGGGGATGGAGGCGAAGATGCGCTCGCGGATTCCGGCAACGGTGAGCACAAGAAACGCGACGCCGGAGAGGAAGACGGCGCCGAGCGCGGTCTGCCACGGGATGCCCATCCCGATGACCACCGTGTAGGCGAAATAGGCGTTGATGCCCATGCCGGGGGCGAGCGCGATGGGGTAGCGCGCAAAGGCGCCCATGAGGATGCTGGCCAGCGCCGCGGAAGCGCAGGTGGCGGCCATGACCGCGGTGACGGGCATGCCCGCTTCGCCAAGGATGGCCGGGTTGACGAAGACGATGTAGGCCATCGTGGCGAAGGTGGTTGCGCCGGCCAGGATCTCCGTGCGCCAGTTGGTATTCAGTTCCTGAAATTGGAAGTACCGCTCAAGTCGGGAGCGCATTAATTAGGAGATGATCTTCTTTCGCAGGGCATAAAGAACGATGTCGACAGTGTTGTGCAGGTCAAGCTTCTGCATGATGTGCGAGCGGTGCGTCTCCACCGTGTACGGGCTCAGGTCGAGCACGGCGGCAACCTCCTTGTTCGATTTGCCTTCGGCGAGCAGCTGGAGAACCTCCTTCTCGCGTTCGGTCAGCAGGTCATAGGAATCCTCCAGCCCCCGCTGCTGGAGTTTGCGCATGTAATCCTCAAGCAGCGTCTGTGCGATGGTGGGGCTGAAGAAGGGCTTTCCCTGCGCCACCGCCTGTACGGCGCGGTGCAGATCCACATCGGCATTGTCCTTCAGCAGATAGCCCTTGGCGCCGGCGTTAAGAGTACGTGTCAGGTAACTCTCATCGGAATACATGCTGAGCATGATGACGCCGAGATTGGGGTTGCGCTTGACGATCTGCGCGGCGGCATCGATGCCGTTCAGATTGGGCATCGCGATGTCCATGATGACGACGTGCGGCTCCAGCTCTTCGGCCAACTTGACTGCCTCGCGGCCGTCGGTGGCCTCGCCGACCACTTCGAACTCGCTGTAGCTCTCCAGTTGAAGGCGGAGCCCCTTGCGCACGATGCCGTGATCATCGGCAATCAGGATACGGATCTTATCCATGTGGAGTAGCCGTTTTCGGTACCGGGAATTCGACGTGCAGCATGGTTCCCCGGCCGGGATTGGAAGTCAGATCCACGAGTCCCTTCAATCCTCGCACTCTCTCTTCGATGCCAACCAGTCCGAGGCCCTTGCGCGCGGCCTCGCCGGAATCGAAGCCGACGCCGTCGTCCTGCACGGTAAGCCGGACCAGGTCAGGACCACCGTGGAGGGAAACGCGGATCGAGGATGCGCTGGCGTGTTTGGCGCAGTTGGTGAGGGCCTCCTGCACGACACGGAAGACGCAAGTGCGGTGAGGTTCGGGGAGCGTATCCAGCAGCCCGTCGATCTGGACATTCACGGGAATGCCGGAACGCCGCGAGAATTCGCGGCCCTGCCATTCCAGCGCCGGACCCAGACCAAGATCGTCGAGCATCGACGGACGCAGGCCCATGGAAAGATCGCGGACGGCGCGCAGAGACTCCTCGGCAATGTTGCGCGCCTCCTGCACGCGGCGGGAGAACTGATCGGGGTCCGTGTTGCGCAGCGGCTCCAGCCCCGCAAGCTCCATTCGCAGCCCGGTCAACAACTGGCCGACGGCGTCGTGCAGTTCGCGGGAAAGCGACTTGCGTTCCTCCTCATGCGCGCGCACCAGATTATGGGAGAGGCGGCGCAGTTCTTCCTCGGCTTGCTCGGCGCGGCGGGTCTGCTGGCCGCTTCGGGCTTCCAGTTGACGCACCTGGTGGATCGTGACCGCGGCGACCACGGCGCCCAGACAAACGGCCAGCAGCACGATCCGGAGCATGAAGGACTCGAAATCGCGTTGGGCGGTGCGAAGCTGCTGCCGCTCGGTGGCGAAGGTCTTGTTGTTGGAGGCGGCGATGCGCCTGGAAAGCTCCAGAACGGCGTTGCGTTTCGGCAGCACCTGCTGCCGCAGGAACAGGAAGCTAAGCGCCGACTTTTGAGCCGGAGTCCAGTCGAAGATCGGGTTCATCGAATCCCAGTAGGATTCCACTTCACGCCGCATATCCTGCATCGTGTCCAGATCGGCCGGACTGACGCGAAGCGCCACCCGGTCCAGCCGGTTGCGCGCCTCTTTCCGCAGCTCCAGCAGCTGCTGGCGGTGCATCGGCGCGGTAATGTGAGACGGTTCCAGCAGGTAGTCCCTCACCAGCAGGCCCGCCAAGTGCAGATCCGAGGCGATCTCCTGCAGCAGGGACTCCGCCGTGAAGTAATCGTCCTGGATCCGCGTGATTTCCTGCTGTATCGCGCGGGAGCGGGTCAGCGTGACATATCCCAGGATCGCGATCAGCCCTACGCTGATTCCGAATCCGATCGAGAGTATGATCCACGATCTGCTCTTCATGGCGGCTTACTACCATTCTCGCCTCTTCCGGCGGGCGGAAGATACAATCAGGGAACAAGCATGCCAGTCCAAGAGAGTATCCATGTCGCCGCGGTCACCGGCGATGAACAGATTGTGGCCACCTGCGAAGTCATGCGCCAGTTGCGGCCGGCCGTGAAACCGGAAGACTATCTGCCCACTGTGCGGCGGATGATGGAGACCGATGGATACCGGCTGGCGGCTGCCTTTGAAGGCAACGAAGTGCGGGCGGTGGCCGGCTACCGCTATATGGAGATGCTCTACTACGGCAAGATCCTCTACGTGGACGATCTCAGCACCGATGAGGCCCACCGTTCCAAGGGCTACGGAAAGATGCTGCTGGAATGGCTCAAAGCGGAGGCCCATTCCCGGGGATGCAGCCAGCTGCAACTCGATTCCGGCGTGCAGCGCGATCACGCGCATCGCTTCTATTTTCGGGAAGGATTCGCGATCAAGAGTTACCACTTCCGGATTGAACTGTAGGCATGTTTCTGATCTTCACGGATCTGGACGGGACGCTGCTCGATCACAACACCTACAGCTGGGAGCCGGCACGCGATATGATCCGCCTGCTCCGCGAGACCGCAACGCCGTGGATCTTCACTACCAGCAAGACGCGGGCCGAGGTTCTCTGGTGGCGCGAGCAGATGGGCAACACGCACCCGTTCATCGTCGAAAACGGGGGCGCCGCGTTTTTCCCGGCCGGAGGCATTCAGCCGGCTGAGGATCAGGGAATCGAGCTCGAAGGATTCCGCGTGCTGGAGTGGGGGACAAGATACCCGAAGCTGCTGGAGGCGCTGCGGGTGGCTTCCCGGGGCAGCGATTGCCCGGTCCTAGGATTCAGCCAGATGACCGTGGAAGAAGTAGCCGGGACGTGCGGACTTCCGGAGGGGCAGGCGCTGCTGGCCAAGCGCCGCGAATATGACGAGCCGTTCCAGGTGCTGCGCGAAGGCTGTGATGAATCCCTGGTCCGCGAGATCGAGCAGCAGGGATTGCGGTGGACCCGCGGTGGCCGCTTCTGGCATATCTGCGGCGATTCCGACAAGGCCCGCGCGGTGGAGGCAGTGACGCAGATCTATCGGCGGGAACAGGGCAGCATTACCACGATCGGCTTGGGCGACAGCTTTAACGACCTGCCGTTTCTGGCCAAGACCGATATCGCCGTAGTGATACGCTCCAAACATTCCACGCAGTTGATGAAGCAGTTGCCGGGCGCGCGGCTGACCCCCCAGAGCGGTCCCGCCGGATGGGCCCAGGCGCTCCGGAGTATCCTCCCGTGACCAGCGGACGGAATCTGTTGCTGATCCCGGTGGCCGTCTATCTGTTGTGGGCGGCACTGTTCATCGCCATGAATCCGGGATTCCAATACGATGAGGCGCTGCTGGTGCTGGGCGGCGTCCACATGCGCCATTCCTGGGATCCGTTCCCTCTTCCGCAGGATCCCGGCACATGGATCTGCCCCATGGCCAAATGCGTTCAGTTGATGACGGTTCGCTATGTCGGCGCGATCAAGGACTATCTCAGCCTTCCGCTGTTTGCACTGTTCGGCACGGGCGCCGAGGTGGTGCGCGCGCTTTCGGCGGCGCTCGGCGCTTTAGGGATTTGGGGCCTGGGCCGGTTGATCTTCGCGCAGGCGGGCAGGAATGCCGGGTTGGCCGTGGCCGGCGTTCTGGCGATGCACCCGGCCTATGTTGATCAGACGGTCTTTGACAACGGGACGGTTTCCGTTTGGATGGGGGCGCTCGGTGTCGTGTGTCTCGCGCTGAACCGTTACCTGGAGACGGGGCGCGGCCAGCCCGCCTTTCTGCTCGGCGCCGCGTTGGGGTTCGGAATCTGGGCGAGAGCCAATTTTTTGTGGCTGATCATGGCGTGCGCCGCAGCACTGGCGATTGTCCTTGGCAGGCGCGTCTTTGTGGGATGGCGGCATTTCAGCCTGATGGCGGCCGGAGGCGTAGCAGGCGGGGTTCCGTTCCTGCTGTACCAGGTGGTCTCCGGCGGTGGAACGCTGGAGGCGGCAGGCATGTTCGCTTCCACGGAACCACTGTTGCAAAGGCACAGCGCGCGGCTGTGGATGTTCACCGAGGTTCTGCTTACTGACCGTGAGCATCGCGCCATCTGGGACGGGCCGATGGTGCCGGAATGGCAGCGCTGGCTGTTTCCCGCCATTCTTGCAGCCGCCGCTCTGGCCTGTGCAGTGGGCCGGCCCGGCCTGGAAGGCAAACGGCTGGCCTGCGCCCGCGCCGCCTGCCTCGCCATGCTGATGGTGCTCACCACGATGCTCTTCACTCGGCTGCCCGTGTCTGAGCATCATCTGATCGTGCTTGTTCCTCTCGCCGTGCTGGTTGTGGTAATCGGGTTGAGCGGAGCCGGCAAGAAGCTCGCTTACGTGTTGGGAATTGTTTATTTCGCCTCGGCCCTCTGGTGGCAGGCCTTGGCGGTGGAAGGGCTTCACCGTACGGGCGGAGTGGGCCAGTGGTCCGACGCGGTGTTTGGATTGGCTGATTTTCTGGAAGAGAAATACAACGGCCGCGAAATCAAGATCCTGGACTGGGGTCTGCAGAATAACCTCTACGTGCTGACAGATGGAAGGATCCGCTCCCGGGAAATCTACGGTGACGTGGGCGCGGAGGCTTGGCCCGCCCTTGTCCGCAACGGCGGCGTGTTTCTGTTCAACGGCCCAGCGAACCGCCATTTCCCCGAGGCCACCGAACGCTTTCAAACTGCCTTGCAGGCGGCGGGGGCGGTGTCGCGCCGCTACGCCGTCCGCCAGCGGTCTGGGGCCGTCTACGCAGAGATCGTCGAAGTGGAACCGCTACAAATGGCTCCACAGTGACGGCTCGGGAGTTTTATCGTCGTGGCTCTCCCGCCTGTCATCCAGGTAACGCCGGACGCTGTTGCCTGCTCCAACCCCGAACGCCAGACTGGCGCCAAGAACCGCCCCGCCGACCAGGATGATAAAGGCGGCGAGAAAAATGTTGCGGGCGAAATTGATGTGATCGGCCGCGACAACAACCGCCACGAACATAATGATCACGCGGACAGCGGCCGCGATGCGGCGCGGCGATGGCAGCCCTTCATTGACCGCCCAAACCAGCGTGCTGCGTCCGATAAACTGGCCCAGCCACATGCCCGCTAGCAGGATCAGACCGGCCATGAACAGCTTCGGCAGCAGGAAGACGAAGCCCTGGATGATCTGCGTGGTGAGATCGGTGTTGAATACGCTGAGGCCCGCCAGCACGCCGCCCACCAGGATTCCCCAATAAGCGGTTTCGGCCACCACGTTGGTGGCGCGCAGCCTGCCGGAGCGGTCGATCATGTATGCCACGCCGGACTGGCGCAGGAACTTATCGATCGACAGTCCCTTCACGATCCGATGAATCAGCCACCGCGCAAGCACGGCGACAATCCAGGCTCCGGTCATGATGATCAGAGCCGCCACCAGCGAGGGGACGTAGGTTGTGATGTGGTGCTGGAGGCGGTCGAGCACGCCTTGCAGGACCTGTTCCAATGTTTGAATCATGTTTAGTTAACCTCCATTCGGGCAGACTCTCCTGCCATTTGGGTATTCGTGGCCCCCGCACTCACACCGGCAAGTTGCGGCAACCCGTCCCATTGGCGGATCAAATACGGTTTTAAATTCTCAAAGCACAGACACAGCTCTTCGATTTTCTGTTCCACCTGGTCGGACACCATGTCTCGGGTGTCCTGCACAAACGATGCCACCCGTCCGATGTAGAGCGGAGTGAGTGAGCGGATCAGCTGGCCCTGCGCCACCGGATGCTTGCGCACCGCGCAGGCGAAATCCAGTACGATGCGCGCCCACAGATCGTCATCGAAATGAAGCGGCTTGCCTTCGTTGCAAACGGCGTGGCTCACCGCTCGCAGCTCCTGCAATGTCTGCCGCTGCAGCGCCATTTCCCAAAGTTCGCCCAGCTCTGCGGAGCCTTTCTTGAAGACCTGCGTCATGCGGTCCAGGTTCACGGCGATCGGGTCAAGCCCGACATCAAAGCGGAACCCGAACAACTCGGCTGGCTGGCTTCCTTTTCGCCCGCGCCAGACGCCTGCGTACTGCTGCATCAGCTGAAAAACGCTGCCCACAACCTGCTGCAACATGGCGCTCAGGTCCGAGCCGGGGTCTTTGGCGTCGTGCAGCTTCGCGCCAAGGAAACTCTGGCAGACGCGGAACCCTTCGGCTACGGCGATCGTGGACATCCAGATATCGATGCCGAAGCGCGCGACGTCGGTCTCCCAGTCGTCGCGTTCCAGATAGCGGGCGATGAGCGGCGCCGAAACGCCAAACTCGCCGCCGATCGGCTGGCGGATTCGTGTGCCATATAGGGTGCGGATGGTGGGATAAACGATGGAATTGGTGATTGTGCCGTCGTATTTGTGGCGGTGGTAATAGGGCGCCACGAAATCGTAGCCGGCAAGAGCGATGGGGCGCAGCAACAGGTCGATCCACTCCGGAGTGATGGAGCGCAAATCGGAATCAACCACGGCGACTGCCTTGGCGTTGAGTTCCTTGGCCATCTGAAAGATCATGCGGAAGGCGCTGCCCTTGCCGGGAATCCCGTGATAGGGAAACGACAGCCGGTTGACGGGCAGCATCGGCGTGGAGAGCATCAGCAGGTGGTTGTCATCGACGTGGGTCGAAAGGACTGCCTCGCGCGTATTGTCTTTGGACCCTCCATCGGAGTTAATGACAACACCGGACAGCTGGGGAAAGTATTTGTTCAATCCCGCATAGGCGGCGCGCACAACATGACCGATGGTCTGTGCATTGTTGTAGCTGGGGATGCCAACGACAAGGTCCGCGCGGCGTATCGATTCCACGGCCCGCTGGGCCTCCGGCGGAAGAAAATATTTCATCCCTGTCTCCTCAGGTCTTTCATGCGGCCAAGCCGGAGTTCTGCTTGGCGTCTCGTTCCACCGCGTCCTCCAGGAGCTCAAAGAACTCCGGTACAGCCGCCAGAACGCGGTTCCAGTTGGGGATCAGCGGCAATCCCAAGGGGTTTTCAATGTAGCTTTCCGCCGCGCGTCCCAAACTCTGCGCAAAGGCGGCCACCGCCTTCTCCTCCCCGTGCCGGTCAAACTTCAAGCCATTGATCATGGCGTCGGCATAGTAGCGGGCGATGGTGTCCTGCGCCGTGCGGATGTAGCGCACCTGCAGGCTGCGGAAATGATCCGCGGTGAATACAATACCTTCGCTGGCCAAAGTCGTGAACAGCGACTTGGCGATATCTTCCGCCATCCGCGTCAGTCCTTTCGTGGGATCATGCTCGGAAAGCGACTGGTGTTTGTGTTCGTACATATCGGTTAGATCCACCTGGCAGGTGCGCGAGACGGCGCAATTGCGGTAGATCTCGGCGATCACGCCCACTTCCAGGCCCCAATCGGCGGGGATGCGGTTCACGCGGGCCAAGTTGCTATCCATGGCGAATTCCCCGGCCAGCGGGTACCGGAAAGAATCCAGAAAGGTGAGGAACTTGGTGTTCGGCGCCAGCGACATCATGGCCCGAACCAGCGGAGTAACGAACAGCCGCGTCACGCGCCCATGCATGGTGTCGGTGACCCGGGCGTAGTAACCCTTGCAGAATTCAAACGCCAAGTGCGGGTGCGTAACGGGATAGCAGAGCCGCGCCAGAATCTGGCGGTCATAGCTGACGATGTCGCAATCATGCAGCGCGATCACGTCGCAGTCGCGCTTGGCCAGCATGTAGCCGTAAGCCAGCCAGCAGGAGCGGCCCTTGCCGTCTCCGCCCGCCGACAGGCCGCGTTCCTCCAACATGCGCAGCATGGATTGGATGCGGTCGGAATCCACCCACAAGATCGAGACGGGCGTATAGAAATCCTGGAAATAAGAGCAGGCCCGCTGATATTGCTCGCGCGTCGCCCGTCCCAGCGCGACCACGATCCTTTGCAGATACCTGACGTCCTTCAGCTGCGGGACGATTCGTTGCATGGCCAGCGATTCAAATTCCGAGTAAAGAGCCGGCAGCACCAGGCCAACCGGCCGGTTGCGGCTATGTTTTTCGAGTTCGGCTTCCAGACGCTCCAGATTGTTTGGCTTCAGCCGGTGGAGCGTCGTCAGTACGCCTGTTTGGTAGAAATCAGACAACGCGGTTCACCTCTTCTAACATGGTACGGACCGGTACCCATTCCGCGATATCCCGGAAAGAGAGTAGAAGAAAGGGGAAATGAGGGTATTTAACCCATTCGATCCAATAAAATAGAAGGAGAAGGTTGTTGCTGATGATGCAGACACTGGCGCAACAACTCACCCGCCGGACGCGGGAATCGCCGCTGATGGAGCGGTTGGAAGGCAATCGCATCCGTTGCCTGGCCTGCGGCCACCGCTGCCCCATCCCGGCCGGCTTCAACGGCGTGTGCAAGGTGCGGTTCAATCGCGCGGGCCAACTGTATGCGCCTTTCGGCTATGTGGCCGGAGTGCAGTGCGACCCCATTGAAAAGAAGCCTTTCTTTCACGTGAACCCCGGCACGGCCGCATTCAGTTTCGGCATGCTGGGCTGCGATCTCCACTGCGGCTACTGCCAGAATTGGGTCACTTCCCAAGCCCTGCGCGACGTGCGCTCCACCCTCGAGTTTCAATCCACCAGCGCCAGGCAACTGGCCCAGCTCGCCGTAGCCCGCGGCGCGGGCGTTATCGTCAGCACTTACAACGAACCTCTCATCACCGCCGAATGGGCCATCGAGGTCTTCCAGCACGCGCGGCGCGAAGGCCTGCTGACCGGCTTTGTCTCCAACGGCAATGCGACGCCCGAGGTGCTCGCGTTCATCAAGCCTTCGGTGGATCTCTACAAGGTGGACCTGAAGAGCTTCGACGAGGCGCACTACCGCAGTCTCGGAGGCAGGCTCGCGCCTATTCTTGACTCCATCGCGCGCATTCATGAGATGGGCTTTTGGCTCGAAGTAGTGACGCTCGTTGTTCCCGGCTTCAACGACTCAGAATCCGAGCTACGATCCATTGCGTGCTTCCTCGCCGGTATCTCTCCCAACATTCCCTGGCACGTCACCGCTTTCCATAAGGACTACAAGATGACCCATCCGGATAACACGCCGACAGCAACGCTGACGCGCGCCGCCCAGTGGGGCATGGAAGAAGGTCTGCACTACGTCTATGCCGGCAATCTGCCCGGTAGAACCGGCGAATGGGAGAACACGCGCTGCCACGGCTGTCACTCCATTCTGGTCCGCCGCACAGGGTTCCGCGTGCTCGAAAACAGGATTCCCGCAAGCGGGCACTGCCCGGACTGCGGCGTCACGATCCCAGGTATCTGGAGTAACCCTCCCAACCTGCGCTACGACGGTCTGGTGCGCATCGAAAGGCTCTGCGGCTAGCAATGACTTGGCGATCCCCCTATTGCGGCTCCTGGTACCCGGCTGGCGCCGGAGACCTGACAAGGTTGCTGGATCGATGCTTTGCCCAGTCAGCCGACCGATGCGGCGATTACCTGATGACGGGAGCCAAAGCTTATCTGGTGCCCCACGCCGGCTTGGTCTACTCGGGCGCCGTTTCGGCCGCGGTATGGCGCCACTTGCGCGATCAGGGGGTGCGGAGGGTGGTTCTGCTGGGCTTCCGCCACCGCGGCGGTGTGCGAGGGTTGGCCGTCCCGGACTTGGACCACTACGAAACGCCGCTTGGCGAGGTAGCTGTCGACCGGCATCATCCATTCCAACTCCAGCCCGCCCAACAGCACAGCGATCACTCCGTCGAGATCCAGCTGCCCTTCCTGCGCTACGCGCTCCCGGACGCAACCTTGTTGCCGGTTTATGTCGGCCAGATGACGCCGGAGGAAACCGAGTGGGCAGCCTTGCGCCTGGCCGAGCTCATCGATGCAGGCGCCGTGCTTGTCGCCAGCTCCGATTTCACTCACTATGGCCGCGACTTTCAATACCGGCCCTTTGAAGCCGATGAACATGTCGCCGGCCGGCTGGCGCGGCTTGACGGCCTGTTGATGGAAGCGTCAGGCAGCCTGGAACCCGGGCTATTTCAAGCCGAAATCGACAGCACGGAGTCCAATCTGTGCGGCGGCGCGCCTATCCGCTTGCTTCAACGCAGCCTGCAAAACCTTGCCGGTGAGGAGATCTTTCAGCGGACGCTGGATTACCAGACCTCCGGTGAGATTACCGGCAGCTTTAGCCATTCGGTCAGCTACGCCGCGCTCGGCTATTTTCCGGCCTCCAGCTTTCAGCCCGGCAACCCGGCGCGGGAAAAGCTCCTGGAACTGGCGCGCACCGCATTGGCTCACTACGAAACCAACGGCGAGCGTCCGCACACCGAAGATGACGGCGGCATGCGCGGAGCCGCCTTTGTGACCTTGCGTGAACAGGGCGAGCTGCGAGGCTGCGTCGGAAGGATCACCGGGGATAAGCCGCTCAGCAGCATTGTTCCCGGCCTGGCATTGTCGGCGGCCCTCGATGATTCCCGATTCGAGACCAAGCCCGTGCGAGCCGCTGCCCTGGATATCGAGATTTCCCTGCTGACACCCTTCAAGCGCATCGACACGCCTGAGAGAATCGAAGCCGGACGACATGGGGCGCACCTGGAATGCGGTGATCGGCGCGGACTGTTGCTGCCCCAGGTGGCATCGGACCGCGGATGGAGCCGGGATCAATTCCTGGAGGCGCTCAGCGTGAAAGCCGGTGGACATCGCAAACTTTACCGGGAGCCAGAAGCCAAACTGAGCCTCTTTCTTGGACACCGGTTTTCCAGCGAAGCAACCGGCAAAGTAATATAGTTCCAGCTTATGAGCAAAGCCATTCTCGGGTTTGTATTGTGTCTGTCCACGGCCAGTGCGCAGGTGGATAAAGAAAAAGAAAAGGTCAAGCTGCCGACTTCGAAGGCGGATCTGGAGCGCGGAGAAAAGCTCTACCGCGGCAGTTGCCTGTTCTGTCACGGACCGGCGGGGGAAGGCGGCAAGGGCGCCAACCTGGCGCGGGCTCGTCTCACCCGCGCCGCGAATGACGAAGAACTGGTCCGGATCATCGAGCTTGGCATTCCCGGCACGGAAATGCCCGGCGCCTGGCACATGACCCGCCGCGAGGCAACGCAAGTGGCCGCCTACATGCGCACATTTGCCCGGGCCAAGCGCAACGTCGTGAGTGGTGACGCTTCGCGCGGCAAGGCGATTTACGACGGCAAGGGCGGGTGCGTCGCCTGCCACAGCGTGCGGCTGCGGAGCGGCGATACGGTTCGCGTGATGGGAGGACTGTCGGGGCCCGATCTCAGCGCTATCGGAGCGCGCCGCAGCCCGTCTTACTTGAAGGAGGCCCTCCTTGATCCGGGGGCGACGATACCCGATGGCTATCAGCAAGTGCGAGTGGCTGCCAGGGACGGCCGCACGCTCACCGGCATTCTTCTCGCCGAAGACACCTTCCATATTCTGATGCGCGATGACGCCGGCAAGCCGCACTCATTTGCCGTAGCCGATCTGACCGAGAGAGCTTTGCAGCCGAATCGCACTCTCATGCCGGGTTACCGCGACAAGTTCACGGCGGCGGAATTGGATGATCTGGTGGCATACCTGACAACGCTGGTGGAGGTAAACTGATGCGAGCCCTTCTGTTTCTGTTGAGCCTCACGATGCTTGTCCCGGCGCAGGTGACCTATGAGCGCATTCTGCATGCGTACAAGGAGCCCGGGAGCTGGCTGACCTATTCCGGCAACTATCTTGGCCACCGCTATTCCCAGCTCGACCAGATCCACCGCGGCAATGTCAGCCGCCTGCGCGTCGCGTGGGTGCATCAGTCGCGCGCCACGGAGGCTTTTCAGACCTCGCCCATTGTGGCCGACGGCGTGATGTACATCACGGAGCCGCCGAACATCGTCAAGGCGCTGGATCTGAAAACCGGCCGCGCGTTGTGGACCTATCAGCGCACCATTCCCGACGATCTGCGCCTGTGCTGCGGCCGCGTCAACCGTGGCGTTGCGGTGCTCGACGACAAGGTTTTCTACAACTCGATTGACGGCCACATGATGGCGCTCGATGCCGCCACCGGCCGCCTGCTGTGGGACGTCGAGATGGCCGACTACAAGCTGGGCTATTCCGCCACGCAGGCTCCGCTGGCGATCGAGGGCAAGGTGATCACCGGCATCGCCGGCGGCGAGTTCGGCATTCGCGCCTTCATCGACGCCTATGAACCCTCCACCGGCAAGCGGCTATGGCGCTTCTACACCGTTCCCACCGCCGGCGAGTTCGGCGTCGACACCTGGGCCGGGGATAGCTACAAGACAGGCGCGGCCTCCATCTGGGTGACCGGCTCCTACGATCCGGAGTCGAACACCCTGTTCTGGGGCACCGGCAATCCGGGACCGGACTGGAACGGGGACGGCAGAAAGGGCGACAATCTTTTCTCCGATTGTGTCGTCGCGCTCGACGCCGATACCGGCCAGCGCAAATGGCATTTCCAGTTCACCCCGCACGACGTGCATGACTGGGATTCGACTCAAGTGCCCGTGTTGATCGACGCCCCGTTCCGCGGCGCCGCGCGCAAGATGCTGATCACCGCAAACCGCAACGGCTTTTATTATGTGCTGGACCGCGGCCATGGAAAATTCCTGCAAGGCAAGCCCTACGTCAAACAGACCTGGGCGTCGGGACTCGATGACAACGGCCGCCCGATGGTGCTGCCCAACACCACGCCGACCGAGGAAGGCAACACCGTCTGGCCCAGCCTGGGCGGCGGCACAAACTGGTACAGCCCCTCCTACAGTCCGCAGGCGCGGCTCTTCTACGTGCCCGCGCGCGAAGAGGGGGCCATCTATTACAAAGGTGAAGCCGAATACAAACCCGGCGCATTCTTCAACGGCGGCGGCCAGCGCTTGATCCCCGGAGAGGAATCCTATGGGGCGATTCGTGCGCTGGATCCGGAGACTGGCGATCGCAAATGGGAGTTCCGTCTGCGCCGCACACCGACATCGGGCTTGCTGACCACGGCCGGCGGACTGCTGTTCAGCGGAACCAGCCAGGGCGAGTTTCTGGCCCTCGATGCCGCAACCGGAAAGCTGCTCTGGAGCATCCGCCTCGGCGGCGCGGTATCGGCCGCCCCCATCAGCTACATGCATGAAGGCAAGCAGTACATCTCCATCGCAGCCGGCACGGGACTTTTTCAGTTTGCACTAGAGTGAGGATGAAATGAAGGACAGAACCAGACGTGATTTTGTTGTCGGGACGGCGCTCGGCGCCGGCGCCGCATTCTCACAGAACCCGGCGGCCAATCAAGTCCGGCTGGGAGTGGTCGGTTTCCGCGGCCGCGGCCGCGACCATTACCGCAGCTTCGCGCGCATTCCCGGCGTCAAGGTTGCCTACCTGTGCGACATTGACGAGCGGCTCTTTCCCGCCGCCGTGCAGGAGGTGGAGCAACTGGGCGGCGACCGTCCGGAGACCTTCGTCGATATCAGAAAAATGCTGGAGCGGAAGGATCTCGACGCCATCTCCATCGCCACTCCCGACCACTGGCACGCGCTGCACGCGATCTGGGGCTGCCAGGCAGGCAAGGATGTCTATGTCGAAAAACCCGTCTCGCACAACCTCTACGAGGGCCGGAAGATGGTGGAGGCCGCCCGGAAATACGGGCGTATGATGCAGGCCGGGCTGAACCGGCGCAGTGAAAGGCGGAACCTCGCCGGCGTGCGCTATGTGCAGCAGGGTGCGCTGGGCAAGGCCTATCGCGCGAAAGCTGTCGTCTACCGCGGCCGGACTACCATCGGCAAAGTGCAGGAAGCTTCAATTCCCGCCGGCGTGCACTGGGACGTGTTTCTCGGTCCCGCCCCGTATCGCGCCTACACGCTGAACCGGTTCCACTACGGTTGGCATTATTACTGGGACACGGCCACCACGGAAGTGGGCAACAACGGCGTCCACGCGATCGACATCGTGCGCTGGGGACTGGGCAAAAACACGCATCCGGTGAAGGTGACCTGTTCCGGTGGCCGGTTCGAAGACGATTCCGACCAGGAAACGCCCAACTATCAAAACGCTACCTTTGAATATGCCGACGGCACGCTTGTGGATCTGGAGGCGACGACGCTGCCCAGCCCGCCGTTCGGCGGCGTGCATATGGGCGAGTTTTTCTACACCGCGCGCGGCTACGTAACTTCGGCCAACAAGTGGAGCACCGTCCTCGGCGAGTTCACCCCGCGCGAAACGCCCGATCCGCCGTCCGGAGTCTCCAACCGGCTGAACAACGTCAGCTTCCCCCAGATCGCCTACAAACCCGGCCCGGCCATCCCCGATGTCGAAGGAGAGGAAGTCAGTCACTTCCAGAACTTCATCAACTGCGTCCGCTCGCGCAAGCGAGAAGATCTCGCCTGCGAGATTCTGGAAGGCCATCTATCCACCTCGCTGTGCCACCTCGCGAACATCGCGTTCCGAACGGGAAGGAAGCTGACTTTCGATCCGGCCACGGAGACCTTCCCCGGCGACCGCGACGCGAATGCGCTGCTTCGCCGCAAGTATCGTGAACCCTACGTGCTACCGGATCCGGTGTGATCCGTGACAACGGCCAGAGTTTTGGCTACCTTGAAAGAAGCATATACCGCATTGCAGGCGATGAAATCCTTGTCCTGCACGTAATGCGGGGAAGCCACGATATCGCGGAGTTGATGGAGTAGTGGGAGCCCTACTTCTTCTTCCCGCTCAGCTGCCACTCCGTGAACGGGCTGCGCGCGCCCCTCACGTTCACGTTCAGCAGATACGGCTTCCGAGCCCGGAAGGCGCGCCGGATGGCCGGGCCCACCTGATCCAGCCGCTCGATGTTCTCCCCCGCCCCCCCGAAGCCTTGCATCACCACGTCGTAGCGCGTCGCCCGAAGCTCGCAAGCGACGGTGGAGTTGCACAGCTCGCCTTGCAACTCCCGCTCCAGACCCCAGCCGGCGTCGTTACCCACAATGATCACCACCGGCAGATTGTGCCGCACCAACGTATCGAGTTCCGCCAGATAGAAGCCCAGCGAGCCGTCGCCGGTGATCATCACCACCGGCCGGTCCGGATGCGCCATCTGCATGGCGATGGAATTGGGTAGCGCCGAGCCGATCGTGCCCAGCGGACCCAATCGCAGCCAGCCGCCGCCGGTCATCGCGGGCAGCGTGGCGCGCCCCCAGTGGATGAAGTCGCCACCGTCCCAGGAATAGAGAATGTCCGGCGGCAGCGCCTTCGCCAGCTCCTCAAAGAACGCCGCCGGGTGAATCGGCCGCGAACGGTCCGACGCCGTGGCGGCCAGCTGCTTCTTCCAGGCGTCGCGATAGGAGCGCTGCGCGCGGATCCATTCCACGCGCGCCTTCCAGCTGCGACGGCCGAGCGCTTGCGTCATCGCCGCCAGCGTCGATTTCACATCGGCGCAGATGCCCAGCTCCAGCGCGCGCGTCAGGCCAAGCTCCTGCGCATGAATGTCCACCTGGATGAACTTCGCGTTCCCCGAAAACAGACGCGGACCGCCGAGCGCAAGCCGGTAGTCGATCCGCTTGCCAAGCACGAGCACGACATCAGCCTCCTGAAACGCCTTGTGCACAGCTTTGTTCAGCGCGCCGTCCGCGTAGCCGAAGTTGTTGCGCGCATTGTCGGGCACCACGCCGCGCCCCATCGTCACCGAGTAGTACGGCAAGCTGGTCTTCCGAAGGAACTGTTTGAGCTCGGCGCCCGCATCGGCCCACCATACGCCCGAACCCGCGATCACAACCGGCCGCTCCGCCTTCTCCAAAAGCCGCAGCGCGCGCAGCACCTCCGCGGATGCCGGCGCCGCCGCTGGCTGCGCGGAAGGCTTGGGCAGCGGCAACGGGTTCACCGCCTCCCCGGCGAACATGTCCACCGGAATCGTCAGGTGCACCGGGCCCATCCGGCCGCTGACCGCCTCCTGGTAAGCCTTGCCGAGATAGTAAGGGATCTGCGCGCCGCTGGCCGGCTGCGCCGCCCACTTGCAGACAGGCGCCGCCATGCCCACCTGATCGATCACCTGAAACACCTGCCGCCCGGCAAGCGCCGCCGAAGGCGCTCCGCTCACCGCGATCAGCGGGCTGGCGGCCTGGTAGGCCGTAGCGATCCCCGTCAGCGAATTGGTGTGACCCGGTCCGCCGGTCACCAGCGAAATAGCCGGCTTGCGATGCATGCGACCCCAGGCGTCGGCCGCGTGCGTGACGCCGGATTCGTGCCGGAAATCCACCACCCGGATGCCGCGCCGGCCCGCCACCGACAGCACTTCATTCAGGTGATCACCAACCAGAGTGAAGATCAGCCGGATCCCCAGCTTCTCCATTGAGTCAACAAACAATTCGGCGCCAGTGGCCATAGATTGTTAGTTTCCCCGATAGAGGGCGATTTCTCAACCTCTAGCGCGCTTCCAATACGTCCTTGATCCGCTCCAGATTCTCCGCCCGCAAATCCCCCGTCCGCGGTCCGCTTCGTTTCAGGCAACGCCCCAACAGGAGTATCGCGTCCTGATCCCCGGGCTCCCTGTCCAGCACCGCGCGGAACCGGTCCGCCGCCTCTTCAAAATCTCCCCGCTTCCACAGCGCGTAGCCGGTATTGAAATGATAGTCCGGATCCGTCGCGTCCGCCGCCAGCGCACGCCGGAAGTTATCCAGCGCCGACGCCTGCCCCAGCTTCAGCTGTGCCGCGCCAAGATTGTTGATCACATCCGGGTTCCCGCTGCCCTGGGCCAGCGTTTCAAACGCCCGCAGCGCCCCTTCAAAATCCCCCGTCTGAAACCGGCTCACTCCCAGCAAGAACATGACCTCTCCGGATTCCGGCCACCCTGGTCCCACTTTCTCCAGCCATCCCGCCGCCTCACGGTAATTCTCCTGCTCGTAGTGCATACGCCCCAGATGCAGGCACGGCTGCCATAGCGTCCCATCCAGCCGGTATGCCTGCGTGAAAAACCGGTGCCGCTGCTCCGCCGTCCCCGCCATCAGCCCCCGGATGTAGTTTTCCAGCGCCGTGATCTTCACTGGCGGATGCCGACGGTCGAACTCCTCTCGCGTCACCAGGCTTTTCGCCTCGATTGACCGCACCAGCTGATAGGCCAAGTTCGACTGGATCCGCCCCAGGTCCTCCAGCGCCCCCGTCTCGGCGAACTCCGCCTTCTCCGTCACCTGCTCCAGATCAATCGCCCGCGCAGTCACACGCAGCGACCCTCGGCTCGCCGATCCCTCCGGCGCCGCCATCAACTCGAATTGCCCCGTCACCAGCACTCGCGCCTGCACCTGCTCGGCCAGCCGCACCCCGCTGGCGATCGTGATCTGTCCCGTCGCCGGCAACGCCAGCCTCCGCAGCGCCTCCTGACGCTCCGGTCTCGGCGTCACCTCGACGCCCGCCGCCGCCAGTGCTTCGCGCGCTGCCTCCGACAGACTCTCTCCGATCCAGTCCAGGTTCGGCTCCGTCGTCCGGTTCGCGAAGGGAGCCACCAACACACTACTGCCCCATGCAGTGACAGAGGATAAAACAAGAAACGCGAGAAACCGCTCCATGCAACGCTTCAGTGTAGCAAAGCGGCTTCTCGCGGCAGGCCCGCAAGCCTCGGTATAATCGCTGGCACGATGAGGACGATTACGAGACGGGAGGCGTTGCAGGCGGGCTTGGCGATGGCGGCGGCCTCGTGCTCGCGGGGCAGGAAGAGGCCGAACATCCTGTTTGTGATGACCGATGATCATGCGGTGGGCCATGTCGGATGTTATGGGAACTCGCTCGTGCGGACGCCGAACATGGACCGGCTGGCGGGGGAGGGGGTCCGCTTCGCGAATTCGTTCGTGACCAATTCGCTGTGCGCGCCCGGGCGGGCGACGGTGCTGACGGGGGCCTATTCGCATGTGCACGGGATCCTGGGGAACTCGGAGGCCAAGGATGCGGTGGAGCGCATGAATCCCGCGATCGCTACCTATCCGCAGTTGCTGCAAAAGGCGGGCTATAGAACGGGGATCGCCGGGAAGTGGCATTTGAGCCATGATCCGGTGGGGTTTGATTCCTGGTGCGTGTTACCGGGGCAGGGGCTCTACTTTGATCCGGAGTTCATCGACAACGGGACACGCCGGAAGATTCCCGGCTATGCGACGGATGTGACAACGGACCTGGCGCTGGAGTTCCTGAAGCAGAAGTCCGACAAGCCGTTTTGCCTGGTCTATCAGCACAAGGCTCCACACCGGCCGTTCAAGCCCGCGCCGCGGCACGCCAAGCTCTACGAGAGGGTGGAGCTGCCGTATCCGGCGACGTTCGACGATGATTACGCGACGCGGAAGGTGGCGCGCGAGGCCGAGGATATGCGGTTCGATGTGAGCCTGGAGGGGGATTATCCGGAGTTGCCGAAGAACTTGCCGGCGGCGGAGAAGAAGCGGTGGATCTATCAGCGGTTCGTGAAGGATTACTACGGCGCGATCGCCGGCGTGGATGAGAATCTCGGGCGCGTGCTCGGATATCTGGATGAGCAGAAGCTGACCGGCGATACGTTGATCATCTACACCTCCGATAACGGCTTTTTCGTGGGCGATCATGGCTGGTATGACAAGCGGTTCATGTATGAGCCGAGCCTGCGCGTGCCGCTGATCGTGCGCGTGCCGGGAGCAAAGGCGAGGCAGGTAGTGAACCAGATGGCGATGAATATCGACATCGCCCCGACCATTCTGGATTACGCGGGGGTGGAGATTCCGGCGTCGATGCAAGGGCGGTCGCTAAGGCCGGTGCTGGAAGGGGGTGCGCCGGACGATTGGCGGAAGTCGATTTACTACTCCTATTACGAGAACTCGTGGGTGCTGGCGGGGAAGGGGAAGGATGCGATGGCGGACCCGTCATTCCAATACTTCACGCCGCACCGGATCGGACCGCACCGCGGCGTGCGCACGGCGAGCCACAAGCTGATCCACTATTACGCGGAGGGCGATTATTGGGAGTTGTTTGATCTGGAGAAGGATCCGAACGAGTTGCGGAACCTCTACGGTGAGCCGGATCAGGCTGCGGTGACGGCGGAGCTGAAGGGGGAGTTGCAAAGACTGCGGCGGCACTACGGAGACATAGCCTGAACACTCTCAGGCCGCTGTAATCCTCTTCCCCTTGCACACCGCCAGCCTCCCAACCAGCCGCTGCTTCGCCGTCACCGCATTCTTTTGCGAATCAACCAGCGTGTAACTGCCCTCCTCCAATCTCAACAGCGCCACATCCGCCGGTCCGCCCACCGCGAGCGTGCCCATCCCCGGCACCCGGTTCACTACCTGTGCGGGATTATAGGTCGACCGCAGCAGCACATCCTCCAGCTTCATCCCCAGGTGGAGCAGCTTCGACATCGTCGTCGGCATGTCGTAGACCGGCCCGTTCACGTTCAGCGTGTAGATATCGGTCGAAATCGAATCCGGCAAAAACCCGTCGTCCAGCGCCTTCCTCGCCGCCGGAAAATTGAAACTCCCTAGTCCATGTCCGATATCAAACAGCACCCCGCGCGACCGCGCCTCCTTCACGCTCGGCCTCACCTTGCCGCTCTCGTCCAGGATCCCCAGCGTGTGGCCGTTGAAGCAGTGTGTCACCACGTCGCCCTTCTTCATCAGCGCCATCACCTCATCGGTCTGCGGCGGCGCGAAACTGATATGCGCCATCAGCGGCAGCTCGAACCGGTCGCACAGCTCGCGCGCCAGCTTCAGAAACTCGAGGCTGTATCGCCCGTTCATATTTGCGCCCACCTGAAACTTCACCCCGAGGATGATGTCGCGGTTCTTCTGCGCTGCCTCGCCCGTCGCCTTAATCATCCCGCGCACATACGGCACCGGATCCACATCAGGGTTGCGGCTGTTTGGATACAAATACACGTAGCCGTAGATCCGCACCTTCGCCGGTGTCACGATGAACCGCCGGAACCCCGCGATTTCGTTATGAGCGAATGTTCCGGCATCCACCCACGTGCTGACGCCGCTACGCGCCGCCACAGGATCGGCGTCAATCCCTATGCCCAATCCGCTGTGACAGTGCGTGTGCAGATCCACAAGTCCCGGCGTCACCATCATGCCGCTGGCGTCGATCACCTCCCCGGCACGCGACGGATCGAGCGACGGCTCAATCGCCACCACCCGATCGCCCGCCGTCGCCACATCGGCGCGCTGCCGGAAGCCCCGGCTCGGGTCCACAACCTCTCCGCCACGAATGAGAATGCCGTAACGCGCCGGCTGCGCCCAAAGCGTCAGCGGGGCCGCCAGCACCGTACGCCTGCTGATGCTCATTTCCCAACCTCCCGGATCCGGATGTTGCGGAACTTCACCACCGAAAACTGATCGTGCAGCTGCAGCCCGATCGGCCCTGTCAGCGAACGCTGCGGATCGCCCGGATGCTCCGCCACCACCTTCCCGTTCAACTTCACCGTGATCTTGTCCTTGCGCGAGGAGACCTCCATCGTGTTCCAGTCGTCCACCCTCTGCGCGCCAACCGGCGCTTTCGCGAACGTATAGATGCTGCCCGACGGCGTCGGATCGGGATACCGGTTGTTGATCTGTATCTCGTAGCCGATCTTCGACGGCGTCTTGCTGAAGTCGGGCGGTGTGATTACGCCCCACTTCGCCCGCGAAGTGTCGCGGATCGAAACGCCGCTGTTTCCCGGCGACCTCGTCCAATACTCCAGCGTCAAATCGAACTCCGCGAAATCGTTCCGCACTGTGTACAGCCACGACTGCGTATCCACCCAGCCGCGAAACTCGCGGTCCGTCTTGATTGCGCCTCCCGGCACTAGCACCTTCTTGTAGTCCACCTGCCGCTGCCCCAGCAGCGTGCCGTCGGCCATCACCGTCCATTGCCCGTCGCCGATCACCTCCCAGCCATCCAGGCTCTTGCCGTTGAACAACGGCTTCCCATCCGCCGCGCAGGCCACGGAGGCAATCCACACGAAACAAGCGATCCTAAAGTTCATGGGGAGATTGTACTCCGCCGGATCGGATACCATGGTCTCGCCCGCATGAACGCCATCGGCATCGATATCGGCGGAACCGCCGTCAAGGCAGGCCTGGTCTCCTCCGATGGCTCTGTTCTTGACCGCCAGAGCCACCAGTCACCCATCTCCGCCGATGCCATGGCCGCTCTGCTCACCTCCATCGCCACACAGTACGGCTCGGAAGCCGCCGCCATCGGTATCGGCTGCAAAGGCGTCATCGATCCCGTCACAACCCTTGTGCGCGTCCTCCCCGGAACGCTTCATTTCCTGGAAGGCCTGCGCCTCGCCGGCCTCACCGGCTCAACGCTGCCCACCACCGCAGACAACGACGCCCGCGCCGCCATGGCGGGCGAAATCCGCTGGGGCGCGGCCAAAGGCCGCCGCAACGCGATCATGCTCACGCTCGGCACCGGCGTCGGCGGAGGCATCGTCGCTGACGGCCAGCTCCTGCGCGGCGCCACCGGCCTCGCCGGACACATCGGCCATCTCACCGTGGAGCCGGACAGTGCTCACTGCATCTGCGGCAACCGCGGGTGTCTTGAAACCGTCTTCTCCGCCAAGGCGATCGAGGCCGAAGCCTTCCGCATCATCCACTCCGGCTGCGACTCGGCGCTGGCCCGCATGCCCTCGCTCTCCTGCGAAGGCGTCTTTCATGCCGCCGCGGCCGGTGACGCCATCGCCCAATCCATCATCGGCAAGGCCATCCGCCGCCTCGGCGCCGCGCTCGCCGGACTGCTGTTGATCTTCGATCCGGAAATCGTCATCCTCGGCGGCCACATCGCCGAAGCCGGCCCCGCGCTTTTCGATCCCCTCGCCGCCGAACTCAAATCCCGCACCTGGCCCATGCTCCGCCGTGAAGTTCCGCTCATCCGCGCCGTCGGCTGCGAAGGCATCGCCGGAGCCGCGGCGCTGGCCCATGCCTTCTAGACGTCTCCGCCGCGCCTTGCTGGCCATGGCGGGCCTGTTTTCCCTCGGACTGCTTGGCTGGGTTGCCGCCGTCTGGTGGCTGGAACATCGCTTCCTCGCTGCACCCGCCCAATCACACATCGATACCTTCATGGCCCAACGAGGCGTGCCAGGCTTCTCCGCCGCGGCCGCCAAGCACGGCGCTATCATCTGGTCGCAAGCCTTCGGCTACGCCGACCTCGAGCGCAAGATTCCCGCGGCGCCCGCAATACGCTTCCGCGTCCACAGCGTCTCCAAGTGCCTCACCGCCGCCGCCCT
>VFZE01000033.1 GCA_016871315.1 Acidimicrobiia bacterium
TTCGGGTTGTGCTTGGCCAGCGTCTTGGTGATCGCCGCCGTGAGCGTGGTCTTGCCGTGGTCAATGTGGCCGATCGTGCCCACGTTCACGTGCGGTTTGCTGCGGTCAAATTTCTCCTTCGCCATATCCTGTGCGACTGCTCCTCTCGCTTCGAGTTCTCTGGAACTACCTGGTTACCTTTCCCTGCACGCGGCTGATGATCTCTTCCGCGATCGCCGCCGGCGCTTCCTCATAACGGCCGAAGTGCATCGTGAAGCTGCCACGGCCCTGCGTCCGGCTGCGCAAATCGGTTGCGTATCCGAACATTTCCGCAAGCGGAACATGAGACCGGATGATCTGCGAGGTTCCGCGCAATTCCATTCCTTCAATGCGGCCGCGCCGGGAATTCAGATCCCCGATCACGTCGCCCATGTAATCTTCCGGCACCACCACTTCCACGCTCATCACCGGCTCCAACAGAACCGGCTTGGCCTTCTCCACCGCCGACTTCACGCCCATCGAGCCGGCAATCTTGAACGCCATTTCCGAGGAGTCGACATCGTGGTAGCTTCCGTCAAAAAGCGTGACCTTGACGTCCTCCACCGGGTAGCCGGCCAGGACGCCGCCTTCGAGCGCTTCCTTCACGCCCTTTTCCACCGGGTTGATGTATTCCTTGGGAACCACGCCGCCGACGATGCCGTTCACGAATTCAAAGCCCTTGCCGGTTTCGAGCGGTTCCACTTTCAGCCAGACGTGTCCGTATTGGCCGCGGCCGCCGGTCTGGCGCACAAAGCGGCCTTCGGCTTCCGCCGCCCTGCGGATCGTTTCCCGGTAGGCGACTTGCGGCTTGCCGACGTTGGCTTCCACGCCGAATTCGCGCTTCATGCGGTCGACGATGATTTCCAGGTGCAGCTCGCCCATGCCGGACAGAATCGTCTGGCCGGTTTCCTGATCCGTGTACACCTTCAAAGTGGGATCTTCCTGCACCAGCTTGCCGATGGCGATTCCCAGCTTTTCCTGGTCCGCCTTGGTCTTTGGCTCGATAGCCAGCTGAATCACCGGCGCGGGGAAGTCGATCGATTCCAAAATCAGGGGCGCCGATTCGGCGCAGATGGTGTCGCCGGTGGAAACCGATTTCAGACCCACCGCGGCGACGATATCGCCGGCGCGGATCTCCTGCACCTCTTCGCGCTTGTTGGCATGCATTTTGACGAGGCGGCCAATGCGCTCCTTGCGCGACTTCGCCACGTTGTAGACCGATTCACCCGCCGTCAAAACGCCCGAATAAATGCGGACGAAGGCCAGCTGACCGACGAACGGGTCGGTCATGATCTTGAACACCAGACCCGACATCGGCTCCTTGTCGTCGGCCTTGCGCTCCATCGCCTCTTCGGGGTTGTCCACCGAGACGCCCTGCACCGGCGGAATATCGAGCGGCGAGGGCAGGTACAGGGTCACCGAATCCAGAAGGTTCTGTACCCCTTTGTTCTTGAACGCGGAACCGCAGGCAACCGGGAAAATCGTCTGCGCGATGGTTCCCTTGCGGATGCCGGCGATCAACTCCTCTTCGGTAGGCTCCTCTCCCTGGATGTACTTCTCCATGAGAGTCTCGTCATTTTCCGCCGCCGCTTCCACCAGCTTTTCCCGGTAGAGCTTGGCTTGTTCCATCAACTCCGCCGGAATCTCGCCGTCGTCGTACTTGGCGCCGAGAGTCTCATCGCGCCAGATGCGCGCGTTCATCTTCACCAAATCCACGATGCCTACAAACTTATCCTCGGCGCCAATGGGGATGTGGATAGCCACCGGCTTGCAGTTCAGCCGGTCCACGATCGTGTCGATGGCATGGAAGAAATCCGCGCCAACACGGTCCATCTTGTTGATAAAGCAAATGCGCGGGACACGGTACTTATCCGCCTGACGCCAGACCGTTTCCGTCTGGGGCTGCACGCCGGAGACGGCATCGAAAACAGCTACTGCGCCGTCCAACACGCGCAGGCTGCGCTCCACCTCGGCGGTGAAATCAACGTGGCCGGGCGTGTCGATGATGTTGATGTGGAAATCCATCCACTGGCAAGTAGTCGCGGCCGAGGTGATGGTGATACCACGCTCCTGCTCCTGGGCCATCCAATCCATGACCGCAGTGCCCTCATGCACTTCGCCGATCTTGTATGTACGACCGGTGTAGTAAAGAATGCGCTCCGTCGTCGTGGTCTTGCCGGCATCAATGTGGGCCATGATGCCGATGTTGCGCATCTTTTCCAGTGCTACGGTTCTAGGCATAAATATCTTTATTACAACTACTTACCACCGGTAATGCGCGAACGCCTTGTTGGCCTCCGCCATACGGTGCACATCATCCTTCTTCTTAATCGCGCCGCCGCGCATGTTGGCGGCGTCGTTTAGCTCCCCGGCCAGCTTCTCGCTCATGCCTTTCTCCGGGCGCGAGCGGGCGCTGATCAGAATCCAGCGGATCGCCAGACTAGTCCGCCGGTTCGCGGAAACCTCGACGGGAACCTGGTAGTTGGCGCCACCGACGCGGCGGGTTTTGACTTCCAGCACGGGCTTGGAGTTCTCGACAGCTTTCTTGAACACCTTGAGCGGCTCTTCGCCGGCCCGCTCCCCCAGCAACTCCATGGCATTGTAGAAGATGCGCTGCGCGACGGTCTTCTTGCCGTCCCACATCATCGAGTTGACGAACTTCTCGGCCAGCGTGGAGCTGTAAACCGGATCGGCCTGCACTTCCCTGACTTCTGCTCTGCGTCGTCGCATACTTTAAATCCTCTAGCTCTTGGGCCGCTTGGCGCCGTACTTGGAGCGGCTTTGCTTGCGGTCCGACACTCCAGCCGTATCCAGCGTTCCACGGACAATGTGGTAGCGCACGCCGGGCAGATCCTTCACACGGCCGCCGCGGATGAGCACGATGGAGTGCTCCTGCAGGTTGTGGCCAACGCCCGGGATATAGGTGGTCACCTCGATGCCATTGGTCAACCGCACACGGGCGACCTTGCGGAGCGCCGAATTCGGCTTCTTCGGCGTGGTGGTGTACACGCGCGTGCACACTCCTCTTTTCTGCGGGCACTTCTGGAGCGCGGGGCTGGCGGTTTTGTACCGCGTAGGTTTCCGCCCTTTACGCACAAGCTGGTTAAACGTCGGCACGAATCTAGCTCCTAATCGAAACCGTTCGGAATACAGCATCCGGCGCGGCTCCGCCGGGGTTCTGGTTTATCGTTCTTTTTCTGTCGCCAAGCCGGGAGGTTGCTGCCGCGTAGATTTCGCGGCAACCCCTTTCGCCGGTGCGAAATTCACGGGAAAATCAGCCTTACGGCCGATTCACCGTACCGCGAGGGTTGAGACTTCAGACTGGCCCATGCTCCAAACCGGAAGCTGGCGGAAATCCTTTGCGGAACTTCCTGTCCGGCCAGAACCTCGGGGCCTTCACCCTCCCGCGCCTGCCTTTCAACCACCCATCCGGGCGGCTCGGACAAAAAAGCACACAACAAGAGAGCAGAAGAAACTACTCGCCAAACTTTTCAAGTATGCAACAGGGCCAGGCAAATGTCAAATGGGACACTTCAAATCGAGTGCCTGATATGATTTGTTTCACGCAGCCAAGCATGGTTTCTCATCCGACATCCCGCACCCAGGGTCAGTCTGACTTAACCATGCCGCCACAAATCCGGCTGGACGCAGAGACCCTTCAGGCCGCCAGCCTTTTGAAAACGCTCTTCGTTGGCGCCGTGATCTGGTACCTGATCCAGTTTGCCTTTGGACTTCCGTTTTTCATTGCGAAGAATGCGCAGCCAGCTCGAATACTCCACGCAAATGGAGCGCGAGCTGGAAACGGCCTTTACCCGCGAGGAATTTGTCATTCACTATCAGCCCATCATCTCCCTCTGTCCAGTCTGATCGAACGCTATGAGGCGCTGCTGCGCTGGCGGCATCCCGAGCGCGGCCTTCTCTATCCCGCCGAATTCCTCTCTTTCGCGGAAAAAACAGGGCAAATCGTCAAGATTGACGACTGGGTGCTGCGCCGCTTTTGCCGCACCCTCGCCGGCCGTCATCGTGGAAGCCGTGAACTGCTCATCGACATCAATGTCAGCGGCCGCACTCTTAAGGAAGAGGGGTTCCTGGAGCGTGTCCGCGATTGCCTCCTCAACCATGGCATCGATGGTGCCAGGCTCGGATTGGAGATCACCGAACAGGTTCTTGTGGATCTGCCTAACGCCCAGGACCTGTTTGAGGAGCTTCGCTCCCTGGGCGTCGAACTCGTGCTGGATGATTTCGGCACCGGCTACTCTTCCCTCAGCTACCTTGCTTCCTTCCCCGTCACCCGTCTGAAAATCGACGGCAGCTTCGTCAGCCGCCTTCAGACCGGGGTCAGGGACGTCGCCGTTCTGCGGACGGTGGTCGCACTTGCCGAAGCCCTTAAGCTTCAGGTCACCGCCGAAGGTGTCGAGAATCTGCAGCAACTGGAGATCGTCGGCTCGCTTGGCTTCCATCAGGGTCAGGGCTTCTATTGGGGCCGCCCCAATGACCAGTTGCATCCCCCCGAACAGGAGGCCTTCACCGCCTCGGCTGGGGAGCTTTCTTTTCCTCCACGGATTGGGTAAGATGGAAACTCAGGCTCGCCTGTGGCCCGTCACGTGGTTTCCCGTTAAACGCTGAACCGGTCCCACCGCGCCTATAAACTTTCCCTAGCGGAACGAGGTTGCATTATGTACGCAGTTGTTGAAACCGGCGGCAAACAGTATCGCGTGGCGCCCGGCGATTCGATCCATGTCGAAACCCTGCCCGGCGAAGTGGGCTCGGAAGTCGAACTGGGCCGGGTTGTCTGCCTTGTCAAGGATGGCAACCAGGTGGTGGCCGGCTCGGAAGCCGCCGCCGCGAAGGTCAAGGGAACCATTACCGAACACGGGCGCGGCGACAAGGTGATTGTCTTCAAGTTCAAGCGCAAGAAGCAGTACAAGCGCACCATCGGCCACCGCCAAAACTATACCCGCGTCAAGATCAGCCAGATCTTGAGCTGAGCCTGCAAGGAGCATCACATGGCACATAAAAAAGGACTCGGAAGTTCCAAAAACGGGCGCGACTCCAATGCGCAGCGCCTCGGCGTCAAGGCCTTCGGCGGGCAGCTGGTCACCGGCGGCTCCATTCTCGTCCGCCAGCGCGGCACGCGCTACTTCCCCGGCGAGAATGTCGGCCGCGGTAAGGACGACACGCTGTTTGCCAAGATTCCCGGCATCGTCGAGTTTCGCGACCGGGGCCGGCTGGGCAAGTACATCAGCATCCGCCCGGAATCCAATTAACTTCCGTTTTCAGCTTCGGTATCAGCCGCCGGCACGCTCCGGCGGCTTTTGACTTTTGAGCACTCCCATGTTCATTGATGAAGTAAGAATCCGTGTCAAGGCCGGCGACGGCGGCAACGGCTGCCTCGCTTTCCGGCGCGAGAAGTTCGTGCCGCGAGGCGGGCCCAGCGGCGGCGACGGCGGGCGCGGCGGCGACATCATTCTGTTCGCCAGCCAGCACCACAACACTCTTCTTCACTTCCGCTACAACCCCGAGCACACCGCTGAACGGGGTCGGCATGGGGAAGGCAGCAACCGCACCGGCCGCGACGGCGCCGCCATCGAACTTCCCGTCCCCGTAGGCACCGTCATCTTTGACGAAGATTCCGGCGAGCAGCTTTACGACTTCACCGAACATGGCGAACGTTTCGTCGTCGTCACCGGAGGACGCGGCGGACGCGGCAACGCGCAGTTTGCCACCTCCACCCACCAAGCACCCACTGAACATGAACCCGGCCGTCCCGGCGAGGAACGCCACCTCCGGCTGGAGCTCAAATTACTGGCAGACGCAGGCTTGGTGGGCTTTCCCAACGCCGGTAAATCCACGCTGCTTTCGCGCCTCTCGGCAGCTCGTCCCAAGATCGCCAACTACCCTTTCACCACGCTCGAACCTAACCTCGGCGTGGTGGAGACCGACGACAACTACACCTTCGTCCTTGCCGATATCCCCGGCCTCATCGAGGGCGCGCATGAAGGCCATGGCCTCGGCACGCGCTTCCTCCGCCATATCGAACGTACCCGCCTGCTGCTGCACCTGGTCGATGTCAGCGACTTTACAGGCCGCAAGCCAGCCGACGACTTCAAAATCGTCATGAAGGAGCTGAAAAGCTTCGACGAATCGCTCGCCGCCAAGCCAATGTTCGTGATCGCCACGAAGATGGACGCCGCGCAGGATCCCAAACGCCTGGCAAGTGTCCGCGGCCTTGCCAAGCGCCGCAAGCTTCCCTTCTTCACCATCTCCGCCGTCACGGGCAAGGGTGTCCCCGAACTCAAGCGCGCCGTGGCCGCGGAAATTCAGCGGCTCGCCAACGAGACGGCTGCGGAAACCGCATAGATATAATTCTTTCTTGCGAATCGAAGCCCTCTCCAGGCCCGCGGTGCTCGTCTCCGTCCTGCTACTCGGAATCCTGCTTGCAGCCAACTGTTACCGCGCCGCCACGCAATCGATCACCCACGATGAAGCTCTCACCTGGCAGTTCTACCTGGCCGGCCCCACCGAGAACATCTTCAACCACTACGACCCGAACCACCATTTTCTGGCCACGCTGTTGTTCCGTCTGAGCACCTCCCTGTTCGGACACTCCGAACTCAGCCTCCGCCTGCCTGTTCTGCTTGCCGGCGCGCTCTATTTCTATTCCGCCTTCCGCCTCTCGCGCCGCCAGTTTGGAGAAACGCTCTGGCTGCCGGTCTCCGTCGGCCTGCTCTGCGCGCATCCGCTGATGCTCGATTTCTTCGTCGCCGCGCGGGGCTACGGCCTGGCTACCGCCTTTCTCCTGTGGGCGCTTTCCCATGCCTGCGATCTTGAGAACCCTCGCTCGGTGATCAAGGCCGCCGCCGGACTCTCGCTGGCCGTCGCCGCCAACCTCACTCTGCTGTATCCTGCCGCCATCATGGCCGGACTCGTCTTCTACCATCTCCCCCGGGCGCCCCAGCAGCCGGTGAAGAAAAAGCAGAAGCGCGCTCCGGCCGGAATCGCGCCCCGCTGGCGATTCGCCGCCGTCATCGCCGCCTTTGCAGCGCTCTACCTTCTCACCGCGCCCGTTCACCTGATCGGCCGTGAACATCTCTACGCCGGCGCCGATTCGCTCACCACCAGCCTCCGCGGCCTCGCCGGACTTTCCTTCGCCTACAACGACGGCCCCGGCTCCATGCTTGCTGCCGGCGGAATCCGCGCCATGCTGCTCCCTGTGCTGGCCTTCCTGCTGCCCGCTGTCCCCGCTGCGGCCTTGTACTTCGCCGCCAAACTTCATGATTCGTGCCTGCTCCTGGTAGCCGGATCGGCCGCCGGCTCCGGCCTGCTGCTCATCCTCAGCCACCTGCTGACGGGAATGCCCTACCCCGGCGACCGCACCGGACTCTACTTCTACCCGCTCACCACTCTTTGCTTCCTCATTCTTGTCCACCGGCTCCCGAAGCCCTTCATCGCACTGCCGGCGCTGGCGGGCCTGATCTTTCTCCTTCAGTGGAACACCAGTTCTTTCCGTGTCTGGCGCTACGACGCGGACAACAAGATCATCCTTTCGCGCCTTGAACAACTCGCCGCCTCTTCGAATCTGCCGATAAGCCTTGGTGTCTCATGGCTGCTCGAGCCGGCTTTCAACTACTACCGTTACGTGAATAACTACGCATGGATGCCGCCGCTCACTCGCGCCGGTGCGGATGGAGACTACCAGTTTTACGTTCTTACGCGGAACGACTACGAAGTCCTCGAGCGCCGCAAACTGCGCGTTCTCTACCGCGGTGAGATTTCCGGCGTCGTGCTCGCCGCGCCGCCGTAGCCGCTACGGTTTCTGATTGCGGAGCCAGCTGTCGTAGCTATGCCTGCTGGGCCCGGTGTACTGTATCGTGTCGAAGAAGGATGCGTTGCCGAGCATGCGCGGGTCGCCTTCGGCGCGCAGCATCTCCTCCATGCGTTCCAGCAGCTTCCGCTTCAGGGCCGCGTAGTTCAGGTCGGTAGCCAGGTTCTTCACGCAATCCGGATCCGCCTTCACGTCGTAGAGTTCCTCCGGCGGCCGTTTCCCGAATGACATCCGGTAGTAGTTATCGAAGCCGCTCAGCAGAAACTGCTTGGTCGGACTGTCGTCGACGTTGCGGTAGCCCGTTTCCGGATTCCCGGCCGGCCAGCGTTCCGGCTCGTAGTTGCGCACGTAGAGATGAGCGAACGTGCGTATGCCGCGCACGGGATAGCCGGCATCGTTCGGCCGCCCCAGATCGTGCCGCTCCTTGCCCACCAGCATCACGTTGCGGCTCGGGTCGACGATGCCGCTCTTGGGCGACTTCAAGATATCCATCATGCTGCTGCCGGTCATGGTGGGCGCGGGCTTCAATCCCGCCGCTTCCATAAACGTTGGCGCGAAGTCACGGACGTTGATCAGGTCATCCACCGTGCGCCCGCCCTGGATTTGAGATCCCCAGCAGGCGGCCAGCGGCAAGTGGAAGCCGTGCTCGTAGATCTGCCCTTTCACCCGGGGAAAAGGCATGCCGTGATCGGAGGTCGCCAGCACCAGCGTGTTGTCCAGTTCCCCGGTTTGCTCCAGCTTGTCCAGCGCCCTGCCCAGATGCTGGTCGGCCCACTCTACCTCAAGCGCGTAGTCCAGCATGTCCGAGCGCACCGTGCGGTGGTCCGGATAATAGGACGGCAGCTTCACGTCGGCGGGATTGCGTCCGGCCCGCACGCCGGAACCTTCTTCATAAAACCGGTGCGGCTCGGTCGTGCCCATCCAGAAACAGAACGGAGAATCCTTGGGCTTCTGCGCGAGAAAATCGTCGAAGTTGCCGGCGTAGTCGCGATTGCCGATGCCCGCGTAGGGCGGCTTCAGCGTGCGTTTCTGAAACTCATGCCCCGCCGGGTTGTGCGTGAAGCCCGTGGAACGGTAATCGCCCGGACCCCAGCCCTTACCGGTCAGCCCCACCGCGTAGCCCGCCTTTTCGAGAAGCGACGGATAGACGGCGAACTCGTTCGGAAACACGCTGTAGTGATTCACCGCTTCCTTCAACTGCCAGGAGTTGCGGCCGGTGAGAATGCTCGCGCGGCAGGGACTGCACTTCGGGTTCGAGGTGAAGACGTTGGTGAAGAGAACGCCCTTGCGCGCCACGCGGTCGAAGTTCGGCGTCTTCAGCCACGTCGCCCCGTAGGCGCCGGCGTGCCCATGCGACCAGTCGTCCATGATGAAGAACAAAATGTTCGGCCGCCTTGCGGTCTGCGCCTTGATGAACGGCGCTCCGGCCAGAAACGCCGAACCCTTCTTCAACCAGTCGCGTCGCGTCTGCATGAGGACTAAGATATCGCAGCAGGTGCCCTAGAATAGAGAAGATGTCCGCCACCCGCACTGCCGTGGATTATGAAGCCGTCATCGGCCTGGAAGTCCACGTCCAACTGGCCACGAAAACCAAGATCTTCTGCGGCTGCCCCACCAGCTTCGGCGCGCCGCCCAACACCAACGTCTGCCCGGTCTGTCTCGGTTTGCCCGGCGCGTTGCCGGTGCTCAACAAGCCCGCAGTCGAGATGGCGGTGCAGGCGGCGTTGGCGCTCGGTTGCCAGGTCAGACCCAGCTCCATCTTCGCCCGCAAGAACTATTTTTATCCGGACCTGCCCAAGGGCTACCAGATCTCCCAGTACGACAAGCCGGTGGCCGAGCACGGCGTGGTGGAAATCGAAGTCAACGGCGTCACCAAGCGCATCGGCGTCACCCGCGTCCATATGGAAGACGACGCCGGCAAGAGCATCCATGAAGGCTTCAAGGATTCGCCTCTCAACACCTACGTCGACCTCAACCGCTGCGGCACGCCGCTGATTGAAATCGTCAGCGAGCCCGACATGCGCACCTCCGATGAGGCGTACGCCTACCTCACCGAGCTGAAGCAGATCCTGGAATTCTGCGGCGTTTCCACCTGCGACATGGAAAAAGGCCACCTCCGCTGCGACGCCAACGTCAGCGTCCGGCCGCGCGGGCAGGAGAAGTTCGGCACCAAGGCGGAGGTGAAGAACCTGAATTCGTTCCGCTTTCTCAAAATGGCGCTCGACTACGAGATTGAGCGCCAGATCGGGGTCATCGAAGAAGGCGGCAAGGTGGTTCAGGAAACGCGCCTCTACAACCCCAACACCGGGGAAACCGCCTCCATGCGCAGCAAGGAGCACGCGCACGACTACCGCTATTTCCCCGAGCCCGACCTTCTGCCATTGAAGATCAGCGACAAGTGGCTTTCCGAGATCAAGGCCGCGATGCCCGAGCTGCCCGCGGCGCGCCGCACCCGCTTCATCGAACAGTACGGCCTCCGCGACTATGACGCCCAGGTGCTCACCTCGACCCGCGAGCTCAGCGACTATTTCGAGCGCGCCGCCAAGGCCTCCGCCGATCCAAAGCTCGCCGCCAACTGGGTGATGGGCGACTTGATGGGCGAGCTGAAGGCCGATGGCAAGGAAATCACCGACTCTCCTATTCCCGCGGAGAATCTCGGCGAACTGGTGACTCTGATCGCCAAGGGCGAACTCTCCGGCAAGCTCGCCAAGGCGATCTTCCCGAAAATGCTCGCCACAGGCGACGCCGCCTCCGCCATCATGGAGCGCGAAGGGCTGAAGCAGATCTCCGACACCGGCGCGCTGGGGGCGATTCTGGATGAGGTGATCGCCGCCAATCCGAAACAAGTAGAGCAGTACAAGTCAGGAAAAACCACAGTGATGGGTTTCTTCGTAGGCCAGGTAATGAAGGCTTCCAAGGGCCAAGCCAACCCGGCGCTTGTGAATCAGATGCTCAAGGATAAACTAGGCTAGCGCCCATCAGCAGCCAGATTATTCTCGCCGCCCGGAGCCGCCGTCACCAGCGGGTTCCGCAGCTTCCGCTCGGCGTGGTATCCCGGCCGCACACGCTCGACGATCTGCGCCACTGGCCGCTCCATCAGATCGAAGTACGGCTTCGGGTAGAGCCCAATCACAATCGCCCAAAGAAGCAGTGGCGCGAACACCGCGATCTCACGCAGATTCAAATCGGGCAGCTTGGAGTTCTTCTCGGCCAGATCGCCCAGCATGGTTCGCTGATACAGCCATAACAGGTAAGCCATCCCGAGCACGATACCGACCACGCCCCAGAAGGCCCAGTTGAACGACATCTCGTAGGCGCCCCGCAGAATCGTGATCTCGCCGATGAACCCATTCAGCGGAGCCATGCCCATGGAGCTCAGCGCGGCTATGAGAAACACAAACGCGAAGACCGGCATCACGCGGAACAGCCCGCCATACTCGGAAATCTCGCGTGAATGCCGCCGTTCATAGACGACGCCCACGATCAGGAACAGCATGCCCGTCGAGATCCCGTGATTCAACTGCTGCAGAATGCTGCCGGAAATGCCCGTTGGATTCAGCGCGAAGATCCCCAGCGTGCAAAAGCCCATGTGGCTGACCGAGGAATAGGCGATCAGCTTCTTCATGTCCTTCTGCATCAGGCAGACCAGCCCGCCATAAACGATCGCGATGATCGAAAGCAGCGCGATGATGTTGACCACCGTTTCGCTCGCGGCAGTCGAGGGCATCAGCGGCAGCGAGAACCGCAGGAAACCGTAGGTGCCGAGCTTCAGCAGCACACTGGCCAGGATCACCGAGCCGGCCGTGGGCGCCTCCGTGTGCGCGTCGGGCAGCCACGTGTGGAAGGGGAACATCGGCACCTTCACCGCGAAACCGAGGAAGAATCCCCAGAAGACCCACCAGGCGGTCGACTCCGGCAGCGTGGTGCGCATCAGCTCCGCCAGCTCAAATGTGTAGACCTGAAACTGTGAGTGGTGGTGGAAGTAGAGCGTCAGGATGCCGAGCAGCAGCATCATCGAGCCCACCAGCGTGTAGATCACGAACTTGATGCCCGCATACACGCGCCGCGGCCCGCCCCAGATGACGATGATGAAATACATCGGCACCAGCACCGCTTCCCAGAAGATGAAAAACAGGAACAGGTCCAACGCCATGAAGACGCCGAGCATCGCCGTCTGCAAAAACAGGAAGTAGGCGTAGTATTCCTTGACGCGGTGCTCGATCGCCGACCAGCTGCACAGCACCGCCAGGAAGCCCAGCAACGCCGTCAGAAGCACGAGAATCAGACTGAATCCATCGATTCCGAGATGGTAAGAGGCGCCGATGGAGGGGATCCACTCCGCCCTCTCGACATACTGATAATCCTTGTTCCGGTCAAAATTCGTGAGCAGGGGCAGCGACACCAGGAACCCGATGAAGGAGGCAACATTGGCCCAGATCTTCACCGCCCTCGTGTTGGAGGACGGAATCATCAAAAGGATTGCCAGCCCGGCCAGGGGAGTGAAGAGGACGATCGACAGGATGTGATCCATACGGGACTCGATGAGACAGTACATCTTATAACAAATTGGCCAGCCAAGCCCGGAGTTTCATGGGCCGCGAAGCGTGCGATGCTAGACCTTAGAGGCATTCATGAGCACCAGGAGGACCGTTTTGCTCGATGACGACGTCTTGAAAGGCGTCCGCCAGATGAGTCGCCATCGTGGAACTACATTCGAGGAAGCACTGAACGGCCTGCTCCGCTTGGCTCTGGCCCAAACTCAGGGCATACATGGATGGGGTTACGATCAAGCGCCTTCTCAAGAGCACGCCGCTAGGCTGGGCCTGCCGCTGGGGCCGCCTTGAGGTGGTCCGCCTTCTCCTCCAGCACGGCGCCGATCCCGTCGAACGGGACGCCGAGCCGTGGGCTTCACCAATGGCATGGGCCAGGAAGAAAGGCCACACTGCGCTCCTAAATCTGCTGCGGCTCACTTGTAGATGAGCTTGCGTATGTGCTCCAGGACAGCCTTGAAGTAGACCGGATCACTTTGCTCCGGCGTCATGCCGGGCTCCAGCTTCGAACTCTTCGCCGGCATCATGTGCCGGAAGGGGAACATCTGCGTCTGCCGCCACGGCATGTAGCCCCAACTGCCCCCTTCGCGGAACACCGCGTCGCAACTGGCCAGCTCCTTCGCCAGCACCTCCGGCGTCGTCTCCCGGCCCGAATCATCTTCGTTCATGTAGACCGGCCCCGGCATGGCCGCGTCCGCGAAAAGCTCCGCCGTCCGCTTGCGCTTCATCTCCACCGTGCGGTTGTTGCCGTGAATCATCGTCAAGTCGGCGTTGGCGCGCACGTTTTCAAACACCGCCATGCTGCCTCCTGTGGACGAGCCCACCGGCGGCATCCAGCCCGCCTTCTTCTCGCGGAACCGGCTCCGCACCAGCTCCATCAAAACGTGCAGATTCTCATGGATCCAGCGGTCGTGATCCCAGCCGCGAATATCGTGCTCATTGGCGATTTCGATGATCACGTTGCGCGCGTTGTTGTCGATCACCCAGTCGGTGGCGTTCACCACCGCGCGCTTGATCGCGTCGACGTTCTCCAGCACCTCGTCCTGACCTTGGTAGAAATACATAAGATTCAGGACCATGCCGCGCCTGTCCAGCGCCTGCTGGAGCCGCTTCAGCCGGCCCTGCCATTCCGGCTTGATCGTTCCGTCGGGCCGGAATCCGCTGATGTGCGACCCCTTCCCCGGCCCGAACTTGTATGCGCGGTCCCGCTTAATGCCGGGAAACTCTTTCGCGTAACCGGGATAGCCGGCTTGCAGGCAGGTATTGACCGCGAGAATGCCGTGCGCCTTGTAGACATCCAGCGCCGCGATCACGCGGTCAGTATTCTTCTCCGGATCGAACGGAAATTCAGTAAGCCATTCATCGTGAAACAGCGCCTGCGCGATGCGCAGATTCATCAGGCGTCCCGCTGCTTCCGGCCGGTACGGCGCGCCCGTGTAGGTCTTCTGCCACGGCTGTCCGGCTTTGTCACGTGCGTAGAAGGCTCTGGCTTCATAACCGGCGCCGAGCGTCTTGCCCGTCGCGATCTCCATCGCCGCCGCCGGCATCGCCGCCGCAGCCAATAGTATCCAGGCAGTGATTTTCATGGTTTTCAGAATCTCAACTTGACTGCAAATTGTACTACCCGGGGCCGGTCACCGCTCGCGAAGGAAAATTTCTCCCTTCAGATCAATCGGATAACGAATTGAATCCGCTGGAGCCCATTGACGGCGGGCTAGCGTTGGGGCGAGATGCTCCGCCGGGCATTGAGCAGTTGCCGGGCACAACTCCATTACAGAAACGAGAAGAGAATATGCGGATTCAAGTAAAAGGCGAGTGTCCGTCCGCGAAAGCCGTTCGGACCGGGCTTGCCGCCGAAGGCTTTGCGGTATCTGACTGGTTTCCGACCTACAAGATCCACATCGGGGAAACCGAAGGAGCCATTCCGGAGGTGGACGGCGTCGACTGTGAACTCGAGCGCCAAGTGGTGAACTCCATCGCCACGATCGCCGGAACGGATGTGTTGTTACGCCGGCCAGGCGGTGTAAGAAGCGATCAGGAGATTCGCATTCTCATCCCGCGCAACCAGGAGATGGCGGCGGCGGTGGAGCAGGCGGCGATCAAGGGATTCGCTCTTGCGACAAACAACAAATCCAATTGGAGGATGACATGGTTCGGAAAATGATGGACAAGCCCAAGTTGCTCTTGGGGCTTCTGCTTTTTGTGCTGGCGCTGGCCAGCACCTTGATGGGACAGCTGCAACAATCCGGCGGCGCCGGGGCAAACGCCTCGGTGGGCGCCTACCCGGCCGCTGCGCCGGCTTCGGCGGCGCTGAGCGGCGGACGCTTTTACTCGACACCGCCCGCGCTGACCGACGGTCAGATGGGCGCAATGCTGGTGGATAGCGCCGGCCGCGTTCAGATCGCCTCGATCAACAACGCGCTGCCGGCCGGCGCCAACACCATCGGCTCGGTCAACCAGGCCGGCACATGGTCTGTGAATCAGGGCGGCTCGTGGTCCGTGAACCAGAGCGGCACCTGGACGGTGCAGCCGGGCAACACGGCAAACACGACGCCGTGGTTCGTGCGGACGGTGCCGATGCACGGCTGCGCCGGCAACAACCTGCAAGACGTCACGCAGGTGGATGTGGCCACCGGAGCAGGCTCCAACCTGACCTCGGCCGACACTTGCGTCTTCAAGCTGTATGTGAACAACAAGTCGGCCTCGCCGGTTACGGTGACCATTGAAGACCGGCAGGGTACGCCGGTCAGCTACTCCACAAGCTTCAGCCTTCCTGGCAATTCCGACATTATGCGCGAATTCGGCGGCATGCGCTTTGTTTCCGGCGTCAAACTTACCGCCGGATCCGCCGGCGCGCTCAACGCCCGGCTCTACGGGGTGCAGTAATGACGAGGCGCCTTTTCGGAAGCCTGCCAGCCGCTGCCGCCGGCATCGGCCTGCTGGGAGCCGGCAAAGTGGCCGCCCAGCTTTCGGCCAGCCGCGGCTACTCCACCCCCCTTCAGGACAAGACTCTGAAAAGCGCCAGCTTTTCCCTGTCCTCTACGGGAACGGTTGTAGGCGCGGTTTCCGGCAAACGCATCAAGGTTTATGCCGTGAAGCTGGTGGCCTCGGCCGCCATCAGCGTCAACTTCCGTGACGGCGCCTCTTCCAGCCTGGAGGGCGCCATGGCGCTGGCCGCTAACGGCGGATTCGTCGAATTTGTGAATCCGCCGAACTTCCTCTTCGCCTCCTCCGTGGGCAACAGCCTGGATCTGGTCGTCAGCGGAGGCGGCACTGCCGCCGGGCGCATCAGCTACTGGGACGACGACAACGCATAAAGGATCAACAGCATGACTTACCAGCAACTGCACAATCTCGCGCGGGCAAATCCGGTCCTGGATGTGCCCGTACTTCATCCGGTCACTTCGCATCAATTGGGCCGGGTGCGGGCCGGAAGGTTCCTTCCTTATTTCTCCGAATCCTGGTACGCCTCCTCGCTGGCGCAATGTGCCATCACCAACTACGATGGCATTATCAGCTCCCGTGCCGCCGGCAATGGCGAAGATACCGTCTTCGTGAAGACGACGGCCACCGGCGGGGTCTCCGGCGTCTGGTATTCGCTGCTGCGCAGCGCTGGGTTTCCCAATGCCATCGCTCCATCGAACATTCCCGGAGGCACTGCGCTCAACCGCACCTCGCAAGGCGCCATTCCGCTCCAGAACCCGGCGTCCGGGTCGAAATACCTTCTGACGCTGGGCGTGTCCGTGCCTTCCATCACCGGATTCTCGGCCATCCTTCTGGCCGATGTCCTCGTTGCGGCGGCCAACATCAGCGCCACATCCACAGCCGCGCAAACGGTGAACACCGCCGCTCTGACGCGCTGGGCTACTGGGGATGGCGTTCTCATGACCCTCGGCGTGACCACCGCTCTGGGAGCCACGGCCAGCAACGTGACCATCTCCTATACCAATTCCTCCGGCGTCGCCGGCCGCTCCACCGGAGCGATCGCCATGACCGGAAGCGCCGCCGCGAATCGCCTCCAGCCAGGCGCGGGTGGATTCCTGATCCCGCTTCAGAATGGCGACACCGGCGTCCGCAGCATTCAAACCGTGACCTTCTCCGCCTCCATGGGAGCCGGCGTGCTGGACATCTACCTGTTCAAGCCGCTGGTGCTGATTCCCACCGTCGGCGCCAATACCTTCATCGAGCGCGACTCCACCGTGCAGATCGACGGCTTGACCGAGCTTCCCGTGGGCAGCGACTCACAAGTTGGCTGTCTCGGCTGCTTCGCGCTGACCGGCGGGACCGCCACCTCAACACTGACCGGGTTCCTCAGAACCTGTAATGGGTGACGCCATGCAAGGACCACACTTAGGCATGGGTTTCCGCGGGGCAACGGGCAGCAGCTTGCAGCGTGCGTTCGCCTTGACCTTCCTGCGCCCCGTAACAGCATCCTCCACGCGCATGCAGCGCTGGGCGGCCAGCAAGCTGAACTGGCGCCCCTGGCCGATGGGAGCGGAGGGACCACCTCCTCCTCCGCCCCCGTCTTCCGGGAGCCGGACTAGAACCTTGATGGGAGTTGGCATATGAACTGGATTTCTCAAGATGTCACCGTGAATTCTTCCACTTGGACGCCCGTGGCGGCGCCCTTTGATTGCGACGTGCTGACCGTCCGCAACACCGCCGGCGCTTCCCTCCGCTATTCCCCAGGCCAAGGCGCAACGGAGGATCAGCTGGAGCCCGGCGCGCAGTTTTCCATCGCCATGCACCGCCACACGCAGCGTTGGATCCATGGCGGCCCCAGGTTCAAGGAGGGCGAGCCGGCCGTCTACTTGAAGTTGGCCGCCGGCACTGCCGCGATCAAGGTCACGTTCCTTCGCTAGGGCCTGCTATTTCCGGATCCGGATGATCAGCGCGTTGTAGCCCATGAACACGGATCCATCCAACTCCGTACAGTTCAGGCACTCGTCGCCGCGGCTTTGGAACCACAACATGGCCTCGAAGCGGTCGATGCCGTTCACGGCGTCGGCGTCGGCTTCCCAATACTGCTCATAGTTCGGCTCCAGGCGGTGATAACGCAGTCGCGTGGGCCCGAAACGGGCCGCCTCGCGGCGCAGCAGCCTTACCGGGACAAGGGAAGCCACCAGATAAGGCGCGGTGGATCGAACGCGCGCGCTTGCTTTCATCAGCTTGCCGCCCAGTCCGAAATCGGCGTACGGGCGAACCCCGTAGCCTTGGGCAGCCCACCCGTTACAGTTCCAGGCTGGCAGCAGAAAGAACACGGCGTTGTTCTTCATCACCCGGCGCAGTTCGCGCAGCGCCTGCTCCGGGTTCGGAACATGCTCCAGCACCCAAATGGACCATCCGCCCTCGAAACTGTTATCCGCAAACGGCATCGCCGTCGCCGAACCCAGGACGAATTTCTTGTGGTAAAAGCGGCTGACACTGCTCGATATATCGAGCCCTGTGTAGTCGTTGGCATGGTCTTGCAAGTAGCCGCGGCCTGATCCGATCTCGATCACTGGCCGGTCACGCAAATCATAATCCCGCACAAAGCGCTCCACCTGATCGGTGATCTTGAACCGTTCAGCCGCCTCGGTGGCGATCTTCAGATACCTGGTTTCATACTCGCTGGCCGGCCCGCTCTTTTCAGCGGACTCCTGCTTGTAGGCCTTCGCGTAATAGTCCCGCGTCTTTTCCAGTTCTTCCGCGCTCAGCGCGGCATCCACCCCAAAGGGGAAGTGAAGCACGGTGAGAAGACCGAGCGCAGCAACAGGCGCCCCCGCGATACACAATATCCAGCGCCTCCGCGCGCGCGCGCCCGGTTTCTTCTTCTCCACAGTCACCCATTATGCAGGAAACCGGATCTTCTACGCCGCGATCAAAAGTAGAACTTCAAGGCGAGAACGATCCGTCGCGCGTCCTGCGAATTGTTATATTCGCCGAAGCGCGTGTTCACCTGCCGGCCCTGCGCATCGAATCGCGCCGTGGTGTCCACGCCGTTGAACTGCGTGTGGTTGAACGTGTTGTAGGTCTCCAGCCGGAACTGCAGCCGGCGCGCTTCATTGGCCCCCAACCGGAAGTTCTTGAAAATCGAAATGTCCCAGTTGTTGAAGCCCGGCCCGCGGAACACATCCTTGGGCGCGTTGCCGATGCCAAGCTCGGCTTGCGTCGGTGGCGCGAACACGTCGGTGCGGAAGTGCCGGGTCACCGTGCGTTCACTCTTCGGCAGAATGGCGCTGCCGCTCACGTTGATCCGCGAATCCACGCCCGCACCCGATGCTCCAGTCAGGTCGGCTGCTTGCACCAGCGCATATCCGACTCCGGTGGGTGAACCGGAGACGAAACTGGCGATGCCGGAAACCTCCCAGCCGTCGAACGCTTGGCGCGTGAAGCTGTTGCTCCATCCCTTGCTCAACTGCGGCAGCGCGTAGGACCAGTGCCCCGCGAAATTGTGCGTACGGTCAAAGCCCGCCTTGCCGTAATTCCGCGATCGGAAATTCAGGAACGGATTCACCGCATTGTTGTTGCCGTCCACCAAGTCCATCGCTTTCGACCATGTCCAGGTCGCCCCGAACGTGAGGCCACGGCCGAAGCGCTTGGTCAACTGCGTCTGCATCGAATGGTAGTTGGACGTGGAGGCGAATTCGGCGTACTGAATATCGCCGAAGCCGCGGATCGGCCGCAGAAAGTTCACCGGCAGCGGCCGGTTCACCGTCGGGTCATTGGACGATGGCAGGAAATTGGTCCCATAGGGCGTCGCGTTCAGCGACCGCCGGTGCAGCAGGTGCCTGCCGACGCTGCCGACATAGGCCACGTCCAGCACGGCCCCGAAGCCGATATCGCGCTGGATTCCCAGGCTCCAGTTGTAGACCGTCGGCGGATCGTAGCTCCTCTGAATCGCGTTCACCCCGGTCGGGCTTTGGTTCAACGGCGAGCTCAACAGGTTCCGGATCGTCGAGTGATTCACCGAGGAGGTGATCACGTTGGGCGGCTGCTCCACGAAGATGATCACCTGGTCGTCGTTGAAGCGGTCAAAGAAGATCCCAAATCCTCCACGGATGGCCATCTTGCCGTTGCCGAACACGTCATAGGCGAAACCGAAGCGTGGGCTCACCTTCATGGGTGGCGTCTCCAGAACACGCTCCTGGAATTGCCGCATCCCCTGGAAGAACTGTCCGCTGCCCGGCGCAAAGGTGCCAATCAGCACCTCCGGCACAACCGCTCCCGTCGCCGGATTCCGTCCCATGCGCGCCGCTGTCGGTGTTGCCCGGTACGGCTCGATCAACCGCGGCGCCCGCGCCGGATCGTAAGTCGCCTGATCGAATACCGACAGCGTATCGCCCGAGGAGAATGTCGGTTCGATGAAGTAGAACCGCAGGCCCACATCAAGCGTGAGCCGCCGATTCACTTTCCAGTTGTCCTGAACAAAGAACTCGTAGTTCTTGTAGCGTGCGTGCCCGTGTGGATGCGAGTCGCTTTCCGTGTAGCTGTTGAAGATCCCCATCAGCGCATTGGAAAAGGCGTAGTTGCTATCCAGCGGGTTGTTGACGTTGCGCCCGAAGTCGAAGGTGCCGTTGAAGGCCGTGGCGCGCGCCGCGTTGCGCGAGGTGCGCTCAATGTAGAAGCCGAACTTCAGATTGTGCGGCCCGCGGATCCAGCTGAGGTTGTTCGACCAGTTCCAGATATTGTTCGTTCCGAAAAACGGGAACCGCTGCTCGATATTGAACTGCGGCGCATTGGGCACTCCGCCGAAGGTCGCGTTCGGGATCAGGCTCAGCGGATTGCTCTGCGGGAAAAACTGCGGCAGGTTCAGATTCAGCTTGTTGCGGTCATTGCTGTCCAGTCCCGCCTGGTTTAGCGGGGAAACCAGCTGCAGCGCGCGATTCACGCCGAAGGTGAACTCGTTCACCAGGTTCGGCCGGAAGGTGTGGATGAGCGTGCTCACCAGACCGGCGCTCTGAATCGAATAATCGATCGGGAATTGCGGCCACACATTGGAAGCCAGGACAAAGTTGAAGTCGCCTTTGAACGCCTCGTAGTTCCGGATGCCGCGTGCATAGAAGATCGTCTTCGGCCCCACGTTCCAATCGATGCGCAGAATATCCTCATCGCGTGGCTGGTCCGTCACGCTTTGGAACACGTTGTTGAACGACCGCGCAGGATCCACTGTATTCGGCAGCGGGAAGATGCCGAGCAGCTTCTGCCCCGCCGAATCGATCCGCGATGCCGGCACGATATTGCCCGCAAACGGAGTCCGGTTGTTCAGCGGGTCCCAGATCGGAATCAGCCGCGAGTTCTGATCCAGCGTTTGCGAGAAGTCGCCGCGGCGCTCCTCGGCGGTGGGATAGGTCAGCCGCCCCACACGCGTCGGGTATTTGCGCGGCAAGAACTCCTGCGACCAAAAAAAGAACAGCTTGTCCCGGTTCTTGTTGAGGCCCGGAATCAGAAGCGGGCCACCGATGTTGTAGCCGGGATAATCGAACCGGTAACGCGGCTTGCCCAGCCCGTCACGGTTGCGGAAAAACTCGTTCGCGTTGAAGGCTTCGTTGCGCTTGAAGTAGTAGGCGACGCCGTGAAAATCCTTGGTGCCGCTCTTGATCACCGCGTTCACCGTGCCGCCTGAGCTTCGCCCATATTCGGCCTGATAGTTGGTCAGCAGCACCTTCACTTCGCCCACCGCGTCCACGCTCGGCGCCAGATACGGTCCGCCCATCGAACCCGTGTCAAGCGAGCTGATTCCGTCCAGCGTCAGGTTCGTCGTCCCGGACCGGTTCCCGTTGATCGTGATCCCGCCCAGGTTGTTCCAGCCCGGCGCCTCGCGGTTCCGCGTATCGATCACCCCCGGCAGCAGCCGCAACAGTCCCAGGTAATCGCGCCCTTTCAGCGAGAGCCGTTCATACTGCTGCGTGTTGATCAGCCCGCTGCGCTCGGCGCTCTGCGTTTGCAGCCGCGCTGCTTCCGCCTCCACCGATATCGTCTGCGTCAGCTCGCCGATCTGAAGCTGGATCTGGCGGACCACAACTCTCTCGGTCGCCGTCAACACGATGTCGGTCTTTTCATATTTCTGAAATCCGGCGTGCGTGACGGTGATCTTATATGTACCGGGCAACAACTGCGCGAAGACGAAATCGCCCATGGTGTCACTGTTGCTCTCACGGCTCTGCCCAGTACCCGTGTTCAGCAATGCGATCCGCGCGCCCGCAATCAGGTTGCCGGAGGGATCGGCGATGGAACCTGTGATCTGGCCCGTCAGACCTTGCCCCCACATCGCGTGGCAGAACAGCACGAGACACATTGCCGTGATCAACAGACGTGATTGGATTCGCATGATAGATTCCTTACCCCGTTGCGCATTCTCCCCGGAACGGGGAGTAACAAGGATTATATACTGTGCTGGAAGCTATGACAAAGGAGTTTTCCGCCGTGACGCAATCTGCCCTTCCCCTCACACTGGCCGGCGCCGTGCTTGCCTCCGCCCTTCTCTGGCTAGCCCCACCCGTGAGCGGCCAAGACCCTGCGCGCAAGGGCGCCAAGGGCGGCGGCTTCCGCGGCCCGGACCCCTTGGTCCTCGACCATCACGAGGGTTTTGAATCCATCTTTGATGGCACCAGGAAGAATTGGGACGGCGACAAGGATTTCTGGAGAGCCGAAAACGGCCTGCTGATCGGGGAATCGACACAGGCAAAACCCCTCACGCGCAACACCTTCATCATCTGGCGAGGCGGCAAGCCGGCCGACTTCGAACTCAAACTCGAGTACCGCATCAACTCCACCAACAGCGGCGTGCAGTACAGAAGCGTCGAACTGGCCGAGGCCGGGCCCTACGTCATGAAGGGCTACCAGGCCGATATCGACTTCAACAACACCTATACCGGCCAGCTCTATGAAGAGCGCGGCCGCGGATTCCTCGCCATGCGCGGCCAGGCCACCCATATTGAGGAGGGAAAAAAGGCGCGCATCATCGGCAACCTCCGCGCATCCGACGAGCTGAAGGCTCAGATCAAGCCCGAAGATTGGAACCAGTTGCACATCATCGCCCGCGGCAACACCCTGGCGCACATTCTGAATGGCCACCTCACCAGCTTCACCGTCGATGACGACACGCCGAACCGGTCCCTTTCAGGGCTGATCGGGTTCCAGCTCCACGTCGGTCCGCCGATGAAGGTGGAATTCCGCAATATCTGGCTGAAGCAGCGCTAGGTCACACCGAGGTCATCCGGCGCGCCGCCGTGAAGGAAATTTCGGCGGCCACGGCACTACTGGCCGGTGCCAACGCCGTGTGGATCTCCACCGCCCCCAGCAACTGCACCAGCGTTCGATACACAAGAAAAATCCCGATCATCTCGAGCGTCTCCTCCATCCCCGTGCTTAACCCGTAGGCCCAGGATTGCCGTGAAACATCATCCAGCAATCGTCCTCCCACCATCTCCAATCCGAGCGCGCCGGCGCAATAAGCGAAGCCCGCCAGACCGAACCCGTTTCTAGCCGGCATTGGCAGACGATACCACCAACGCGTGTAGACGGCCACGAATGCGCCTATAAAGATGAGACCCGGAATTACCCACGTGAAGCGGAAGTGCCCCTCGGACGGCAAAAACGTCTGCAACCTCGGAACCAGAAACTCATGCAAGGACGCCGCTTCATCCAGAGACATCAGCAGGAAGATGACTGCCAAGCCGCCCCAGTACCGGTGACCCAGGTCCCCTTGCGCCTTGCGGCCCCCCCAGACCACACCCGCCAGCAGGGAGCATAAGCCGAGGCCCATCGTCGAAAACCATGTAGCAGGATTGTTCTCTTCGTCCAGATTTGCGTACTTGTGGAAGTAGCGTTGTTCGCCTGTGAACTCCCTCGCCGTCATCCCAGCCAGATGGAACAGTGCAAATAGGACAATCGCAAAACCCATCCAGCGCACCGAGCGCTTCAGCAACGGCAGAACGTCCAATTCTGTTTTCATTTCGATAACAAGTAGCGCGGCTATTTTTGCCCTGATCTCAATAAACCCATGAATTGCTATAGAGTTGCAAGCAATGGCGCGGTGGGACGCAACATCCGGTAAGTGAATTAAAGTAAAAGCCTTAGCCTTTTCCTAAAGTGTTTCCCCTATCCGGACGATACCTTTCCAGCGAGAAGTTTCGATGCCGCAACCGACTGTTAGAGAGTGAATACCTGATGGCGGGTGAGTTCGACCTATGGGAAGAGATCCAGCGCCAGGAGTCGAAAATCCAATGGCTGGCCGGCCGGCATACCGATCCGGTCAAGCGATTGCGCTATCTTCGCAAGGCTACTGCGATCAAAAGCCGGCCCAAGCGATGGAAAACGGCCGCTTTGACCATGTTCCTAGTGCTCCTGATCGCGCCTGTTTATCACGCGACCGATTCCCGGCGGCAGACCCAGCCACTCATGGGGCGCGAAGTTCCTCCGCCACAATTCCATCAGCCGCCCGACCAGGTGGCCGAGGTCTGGCTGGTAGAGAGGAAGGCGGCATACGAGGTCTACAGCAACGGGCTGCGGATCGAAACTGGCAACAGCATTCCGCACGACAAACGCAGCTACGCTTCGGTATCACGCTCCAGCGGAAGATTACGCACGGACGGAGTTCAGCCCGCAGGGATTGTCTACCACACGACGGAAAGCCATATCACGACATTCGAGGAAGGCAACAATGCCCGGCTTCAGCGCGTAGGGCAGTGGCTGGTGGAGTACGTGAAACGTCAGAGAAGTTATCACTATGTGGTGGACCGGTTCGGACGGGTGCATCGGGTGGTGGAGGAGGAATATGCGGCCGATCATGCCGGCGGCTCCATGTGGGCCGATCAGGATCGCATCTATCTCGGACTCAACCACAGTTTTCTAGGTGTCGCGCTGGAATCGCAGACCACGCCCGGAGCCGACATGGCGGAAGGGATCACCGATGCTCAGTTGCACGCCACCAAGGTGCTGACGGAAATGCTGCGCTCCAAGTACGGCATCCCCTCGGGCAACTGCGTGACGCATGCGCAGGTATCGGTGAATGCGCGCAGCTATCGCATCGGCAACCACACCGATTGGGCGGCGAATTTCCCCTACCAAAGAGTCGGCTTGCCGGACAACTACCAATTGCCGCTGGCGAGCATGGTCTTCTACGGGTTCGGGTACGGCCAGGAGTTTGTCGACGCCACTGGGTCGCGGATGTGGAACGGTCTGGCGAAATCGGAGGAGCACATGCGGCAATCCGCCGCCGGGCAGGCGATATCGGTGCCCCAATACCGCACCAAACTGCAACAGCATTTCCGGCAGCAGATGGCCGAGCTGCCGGAGTCACCCGGTACCGGAAAACTACGGACGGGCAGAAGAACTCGTTAAAGGAACGGGAAAGGAAAGCAAGATGAAACAACAAGAGGAATCGATCCGCACGGTGGGACTGGACGTAGGAACCAGCCGCATCGTCACCGCGTGCTGCGACGGCGCCGAGCGAGGTTTTGAAAGCCAGTTGAACGCCTTTGTCCGCATTCCCCACGCCAAGATGGCCGAAAGCATGCTGCACAAGGAAAACGTGCCTTTCCAAGTGCAGCGCGATACCATCGTCATCCAAGGCAACGAGGCACAACGTTTCGCCGACCTGTTCCACCTGGAAACCAACCGCCCGATGACGCAGGGCTTTTTGGATCCATCGGAGGCGGAAAGCGTGCCGATGGTCAAGAAAATCATCGAAACAATGGTCGGCAAAAGAAACGGCTCGCGCCCGAGGGTCTGCTTCAGCGTTCCCGCCGCGCCGCTGAATGCCACCGAATCGTTGACCTACCATGAGGCGACACTGCGCCAGACGTTCGACGAGCTCGACTACGAAGTCCGCAGTATCAACGAAGGACTGGCGGTGATTTATTCCGAGCTGGAAGACACCAACTATACCGGCATCGGCATCAGTTGCGGCGGTGGCCTCTGCAACGTGGCCCTGGCCTATTTGTCCATGCCGGCACTGAGTTTCAGCATCCCCAAGGCCGGCGACTTCATTGATTCCAGCGCCGCCAGCGTCACCGGTGAACTGGCAACCCGCGTGCGCATCGCCAAGGAAGCCACATTCCACTTCAATGGACACTTCACCGACAAGCTGCAGCAGGTGCTTACGGTTTACTACGAGGACATGATCCACGCCTTGATCGCAGCCATGAAGGACGCCTTCAGCAACGCCAAGCGTATGCCCAAACTCGCCAAGCCGATTCCGATGGTGCTGAGCGGCGGCACGGCCAGCCCCCAGGGATTCCGCGACCGGTTCGAGAAGCTACTCCGGGCCAGCGATTTCCCGATCGAGATTTCTGAGATCCGGCTGGCTCGCGATCCCATGACCGCAACCGCAAATGGCGCTCTTGTCGCAGCCTTAACAGAGATGTGATTCCCTCGATTTCTGCTGTCGGTCTTTCCCAAAGGCGCCCTTCGGGGCGCCTTTTTTTATAAAAAATATTTTCTTTTGTTTCAACATGATACATACAACTTTCTGGCACTCCACGAAAGTTTGTGCTAATACTGATATACGGGCCACGGTGCTACCGCGGCCGAGACTAAACTGCACAGAAGTTCCACCCATGGAGGTTAACCAATGGCAATGAAGATTCGCCCGCTCTACGACCGCATTGTGGTCAAGCGGATCGAAGAAACGGAAACCGTCAAAGGGGGCATCATCATCCCCGATTCGGCGAAAGAAAAGCCGCAGGAAGGCGAAGTGGTTGCTGTCGGCAACGGCAAGCGCCTGGAAGACGGAAAACTGGTTCCGCTGGACGTGAAAGTCGGCGACCGCATTCTGTTCGGCAAGTACTCCGGCAACGAGATCAAGATCGAGGGCGATGAGTTCCTCATCATCCGCGAGGATGAGATTCTCGGCGTGCTGGAAGGCGGGTCGAAGAAGGCGAAAGCCTGAGTCGGCGGTCGAAAGAGTTTTGAAACAGGAGAAGAATAATGCCAGCAAAAATGATCGTTTATAGCGAAAACTCCCGGCAGGCGATCCTGCGCGGCGTCAACCAACTGGCTGACGCCGTGAAGGTAACGCTCGGGCCCAAGGGCCGCAACGTCGTTCTGGAAAAGAAGTTCGGCGGCCCCACCATCACCAAGGACGGCGTCACGGTCGCCAAGGAAATCGAGCTGAAGGACCCGCTTGAGAACATGGGCGCTCAGATGGTTCGCGAGGTCGCCTCCAAGACCTCCGACGTGGCCGGCGACGGAACCACAACCGCCACCATCCTGGCCCAATCGATCTTCCGCGAAGGCGTGAAGAGCGTTGCCGCCGGAGCCAACCCGATGGCCCTGAAGCGCGGCGTCGAGAAGGCCGTGGAAGTGGTTGTGGATGAGATCAAGAAGCTCTCCACCAAGGTTGCCAACGACGAGAAGATCGCCCAGGTGGGCACCATCTCAGCCAACGGCGACGAAGCCATCGGCGGCATCATCGCCGAGGCGATGAAGAAGGTCGGCAAGGACGGCGTCATCACGGTGGAAGAGTCCAAGACGATGAGCACCGAGCTGCAGACCGTCGACGGCATGCAGTTTGACCGCGGCTATCTCTCTCCCTACTTCATCACCGATCCGGACCGCATGGAAGCAGTTCTCGAGGAGCCCTACATTCTCATCCACGAGAAGAAGATCTCCAACATGAAGGACCTGCTGCCGCTGCTGGAGCAGATTGCCCGCTCCGGCCGTCCGCTGGTCATCATCGCCGAGGAAGTGGAAGGCGAAGCGCTGGCCACTCTCGTTGTCAACAAGCTGCGCGGCACGCTGAACTGCGTCGCCGTGAAGGCGCCGGGCTTCGGCGACCGCCGCAAGGCGATGCTCGAGGACATCGGCATCCTGACCGGCGGCAAGGCGATTATGGAAGAGACCGGCATCAAGCTGGAAGGCGTGAGGCTGGAAGATCTCGGCAAGGCCAAGCGTGTCACGGTGGACAAGGACAACACGACCATCGTCGACGGCTCCGGCGCGCAGAAGGGCATCGAGGGCCGCATCAAGCAGCTCCGCACTCAGATCGATGAGACCACCTCCGACTACGACCGCGAGAAGCTGCAGGAGCGGCTGGCCAAGCTCGCCGGCGGCGTCGCGGTGATCAAGGTTGGCGCGGCCACCGAGACTGAGATGAAGGAGAAGAAGGCCCGTGTCGAGGACGCGCTCCACGCCACGCGCGCCGCGGTGGAAGAAGGCATCGTGCCGGGCGGCGGCGTCGCGCTGCTGCGCGGTTCCACGGCGCTGAGCAAGCTGAAGGTGGAAGGCGACGAGCAGATCGGGGTGGACATTATCCGCCGCGCCTGCGAAGAGCCGCTGCGCCAGATCGCCGGCAACGCCGGTTTTGAAGGCGCCATTGTCACCGAGAAGGTCCGCTCCGCCAAGGAAGCCCCCTACGGTTTCAACGCCGCCTCCGGCGACTTCGAGGATCTGGTCAAGGCCGGCGTCATCGACCCCACCAAGGTCGCCCGCACCGCCCTCCAGAACGCCTCCTCCATCGCCGCGCTCATGCTGACCACCGAAGCGATGGTCTGCGAGATCCCCGAGAAGAAGGCCGCTCCCGCTCCCGGCGGCGAGCACGGCCCCGGCATGGACTACTAGTCCTTCCGCCTCGGGTTTTTACTACCAAACGAGCCGCCCCCACGCGGGGCGGCTTTTTTTTGACGTAGAATATGAAAACCTCCTGCTCAGGGGGAACACAGATCAAGTTTGCGAGGAACATACCCGTGAAGTTCACCCGATTCTTACTGGCCGCATCCCTGGTGGCCGCAATTAGTCTCAGCTTTGCCTCCGAGGACGCGCCGCCGGAGCACAAGAAGTGGATGAAGGACCTCGGCTCCGCAATGGGCCAGATCCGCAAGGGCGTGGAAGTGGAAAAGAACGCCGCGCAGATGGCCGCCATCATGCCGGAAGTGACTGCTTTCTGGGCCAAGCGCACTTCCGACGTAGCCGCCAAGTCGTGCACGGATAGCGAGAACGGCGCCAAGCAGGCCGCCGCAGCAGCCAAGGCCGGCGACGCCGCCGGAGTCACGGCTGGCATGAAGCTGGTCGGCGCTGGTTGCAAGGCTTGCCACGACGTGCACCGCGAGAAGATCTCCGACACCGAGTACAAGATTAAGTAAGCAGCCGCACCCAGCGGAAGCCGTAGTCGGCGTACTCAAACTCCGGCGGAATGGAGGAGCGCGCCGCGCAGCGGCTGACTTTGATGTGGTGCCTCCAGGAGCCGCCGCGCGAGGCACGGCGGCTGCCCGATTCCGGTCCGCTTGGATTGCGCTCCGGAGAGATCGAGTAGAAATCCTTGCCGTACCAGTCCAGGCACCATTCGTGGACGTTCTCGCCGATATCGAACAGGCCGTAGGCATTGGGCGGGTCAAGCGCCACCGGCAACGGTCCTCTCACCTCCCGCACCCAGCGGCGGCGATACGGCTCGTGTTCGGCGGGCGGCGTGGCGCCCCGGACGTAGAGAGCATCCTCTTCTCCGCCACGCGCCGCGCGCTCCCATTCAGCCTCGGCCGGCAGGCGGTAGTTGCCGCCCGTCGATTCCGACAACCAGCGGCAGTAGGCGTCAGCGTCATGCCAGCTCACCGCAACCACCGGTTGCTCCGGATGCTGAAACTCCGGATCTGACCAATGCTTCGGGGGACGGCGGCCGGTAGCACTCAGAAACAACGCGTACTCGCGGTTGGTCACCTGCGCCGCACCCATTTCGAATGCGTTCACCCAAACACGGTGAACGGGTTTCTCCTCGTCGCGGCCCGTCTCACATCCCATCCGGAACCAGCCCTCCGGAATGGCGACGGCATCGCTCAACGGCCAGCCCCCATGGGCACGAACTCAAGCGTGTCGCCTTCGACGTTTTTGAAGCGCATGGGGAAGCTGTCGCCGCGGTAGTAGGATTCCCACTGGTCGCGATAGTGGCCCGACAACGGCTGGCCGGATTGCCCGGTGACGACGTTCATCAGCGAGCGGTCCCAGTCGCCCGCATCCAGCACCATGCGCATCGACGGTCCAAGCCGCCTTGTTGTCTGCTTCACCGTAGTGGATGCGCCGCTCATGGGTGCCGGACCGATGCGGAAGTAGCGTCCAACAAAGGGAACATCGCCAAGCACGGGGTTCTTCAACAGAAGTTCGTTGTAGCTGCCGTAGTCCCACTTGGAAACATTCTCCCCCTGGAGCTTGGCTCCTTCCCTGACCCCATCCATCAAGCTGCTCAGAAGCAGCTGATCATAGTCGGTGAACCAGTCCTTTGGCCGCTGGCAAAGCAGTTGCTCGAGGACGGCCGGCGCCATCTGCAGCTCGTACACACTGCCTTTGCCCGGAGAGGCGCGGTCGGCCGCCGCCTTGCGCAGCTCCTGGAAGGCCAGCGTGGCCACCATCGGAGCGGCGGTTCCTTTCTCCATCTGCCCGTTCCATTTCTCCAGCGTCTCCACCGCCTCGCTCAGCCACGGATTCTTCATGCCTCGGCGCTTGTATGCGGCGGCAATCCCGCGCGCCAGAAAATGCAGAAAAGCCGAATAGACGTCTTTCTGGACGACAAGCATGTCGGCGGGGCGCCAGCCGTTGGGCTTTGCCTCAAGCAACGCGCGGATCTGCGCGGCGCGGTAAGGGGGCGCGAAATTGCCGTTCAGCCGGTGGGGAAAGTCAGGCGGAAACGGATTCTGATTGGCGGTGATGATCAGTCCGGAATCGGGATTGTAAGTTGACGGGAGCTGATCGAAGGGAATGAAGCCGCTCCATTCCTGGTTGCCCGATGAGCCGTCCACCGGCAGATCGCCATCCCAATCCTTGCGGATCGGAAGCTTGCCCGCGGCCTGGTAGCCGATGTTGCCGTCGACATCGGCGTAAAGGAAGTTCTGTCCTGGACCCGGATAGCGTCGCAGCGCAGTGCGGAACTCGGCCCAGTCGTGAGCCCGGTTCAGTTCCCCGAAGGGGAACTCGAAGATGCCCAGCTCGGCCGCCACCCAACGGAGCGCGAGCGGCTGCGCGCCTTCGCTTCCCAGCAGAGGGCCGTGGCGAGTGGAAACCACCGCCACTTCCTGCCGCCTGCCGTCACGCAGGCGCACCACTTCGCGTTCCTGAAGAAGGCGCTGCGGCTGGCCTCGGTAGAGATAAAGGCCGGCGTTCAGATTCACCTGCTCGCGGTACAGGTCCTGCACGTCGAAGTGGAGATTGGTGACACCCCAGCCGATGCGTTCATTGTGGCCGATGATGACTGCCGGTGCGCCGGGAATGCTGGCTCCGGTGACGTTCATCTCCGGCGACTTGATGTGAACCTGATACCAGATGCCGGGGAGTGAGAAGGCCAGGTGCGGATCGTTGGCGAGGATCGGCTTGCCGGTGGCGGTGCGTTTGCCGGAAAGGACCCAGGCGTTGGATCCCATCTGAGGCTCGGAGCCGGTTCTGGCCGGGAACAGGAAGTGGACCTTGTCCGGTTCGCCTTGGGCCATGAAGCTGCTCTTTTGCGCTTCGTCCTTCCATGTGGTGGACAAGCTGCGGAACATCTGCAGCCCGACCAGGATGGTGTCGGCGATGGTCCATGGCGCCGGGTCAAAGCCGATGAGAGTGAACTCGACCGGCAACCGGTCCTGATGCGTCTTGAGATAGTAATTCACGCCGCGCGCGTAGGCGGCCATGACGGCTCTGTCGGTGGAGGGCAGCAGGCGCTCATGCTGGATCGCGAGCCGCCGCATGCGCAGCCGGCGCATTTCGATGTCGTTCTCCAGCGCGGCGGGGCCGAAGATCGCCGCGAGCTCGCCCGCCGCCTGACGCCGCGTCACCTCCATCTGGAACAAACGGTCCTGCGCGGTGACATAGCCTTGGAGGAACCAAGCGTCCTCGGCCGAAGCAGCTTCGATGTGGGGGACGCCCATGGAGTCGCGCGTGACTTTGCCGCGCGCGGCGATGGGCGCCTCGACGGTGCCAGAGGTCCTCGGCAGCACGCGCCACCCAAACCAGTAAGCAACACCGAGCGCGGCAAGAACCGCCAGCGCGATGCAATAGTTGATATATTTGAGAAACCGGTTGATATTCACCGTGAGCGATCTCACCTTCCATCTTGCCCGCTGAGTGTACTCCGGGCCCTTCTGACATGGACCTCAACTTAGGATACCGATTTCTGCTGGTCATCCTGATTCTTGCGCTGAACGCGTTTTTCTCCGGGGCCGAAGTGGCGCTGTTGTCGGTGCGGCAATCGAGGCTGAAGCAGATGGCCGAGGAAGGCCATGCGGGCGCGGTTGCGGCTTTGAACCTGCTGGCGAATCCGGAGAAGCTGCTTAGCGTGGTTCAGGTGGGCGTGACGCTCGCCAGTCTCGGACTGGGCTGGGCCGGTGAAGACACGGTCTTCTACGCGCTGAACTTCTTCCTATCTCCGCTGATCACGCCGGTGACCGAGCCGTACGTGCACGGGGCCAGCTTCGCCCTCGCATTTCTACTGATCAGCTATGCGCACGTGGTGCTGGGTGAAGTGGTGCCGAAGAACCTGTCGATCGAGCATGCCGACCGCATCGCAGCTCTCGTGGCGCCGCCCTTGTTGTTCTTCTATCGCGTTGTCGGACCATTCGTAGTGGTCATTGAAAGATCGGCATCCACCGTGAGCCGCGCGATTGGACTCAAAGGCGAATCCGGCGTGGGCAGCCATACGGCGGAGGAGATCCGTTTCATCGCCGCGACGAGCCGCAAGTACGGCCACCTGGATCCCTTCGTCGAGGAATCGATGCAGCGGCTGCTGGACCTGCCCGAATACAGCGCGCGTCAGATCATGGTGCCGCGCGGCAGCTTTGCCGCCGTTCCTGTCGGGGTCTCGATGGACGACCTGCTGCAGGTGTTTTCCGAGAACAAATACTCGCGCATTCTCGTTTATGAGACTGTGCCGGAGAATGTGCTTGGCTTCGTGTTCGCCAAGGATCTGCTGGAGGTGTGGCACCAGCGCCGGGCGGCGAACGAGAAGCGCAGACCGGCTCCGGCATTCGACATACGGCGGCTGCTGCGGCAGCCAATTGTGGTTCCGGAGACCAAGCCGCTGAGCCAGCTGATCGACAGCTTTCGCCGCAGTCATGCGCATATGGCGATTGTGGTGGATGAGTTCGGCTCGGTCACCGGATTGTTGACGCTGGAGGATGTGCTGGAGCAGATCTTCGGCGAGATCGAGGATGAGCACGACGTACGCCTGCCGCCGCTGCCGGTGGTGTGGGAGGAGCTGTTGCTGGACGGCGCCACCAACATCCGCGACCTGGAGACGCAGTACGGCATTGAAGTGCCGCCCAACGCGGGCTTCGAGACACTGGCCGGGTTCCTACTGTTCCGGCTCGGTGTGATCCCGAAGAAGGGCGACGCCGTGGTCCACCAGGAGTTGAAGTTCACGGTCGAGGAGATGGAGCGCAACCGCATCGTGCAGGTGAAGGTGGAGCGCGTCAACGGCTCATGATCGCCTGCCGGAACCTCTCCAGACAATTCGGGCGGCTGTTCGCGGTGCGGGATCTCTCCTTCGAGCTGCCGGCGGGTTCGATCGGCGCGCTGCTCGGCCCCAACGGAGCGGGTAAGTCGACGACGCTCGGCCTGCTGACGGGGCTGCTGAAGCCAACGGCGGGGATCGCGATGGTCGGCGGCATCGACGTATCTACTAATCCCATCGAGCTGCGGCAGCGTATCGGCGTGGTGCCGGAGACGCTGGGGCTGTTTGACGGGCTGACGGTGGAAGAGCATTTTCTCTTGTCGGGTTCTATTTATGGGCTGAGCCGGGCAGAGACAATGGACCGCGTAGAAGATTTGTTGTCGTTGTTCGATCTGACGGAGCGGCGCGGTAGCTTTGCCGGAGAGTGCTCACACGGGATGCGGAAGAAGACGGCGCTGGCGATGGCGCTGCTGCACAATCCTGCGTACCTGTTTCTGGACGAGCCTTTTGAAGGGCTAGACCCGCTGGCCTCGCGCGCTTTTCAGGATCTGTGCCGCACGCTTGCCGCCCGCGGGGTGACGATCTTTCTGACGTCGCATATTCTTGCGATCGTCGAGCGGCTGGCGACACGCGTACTGATGCTGCGGCAGGGGCGGCTGGCCTGGGATTCGGAGAACCAGGCGCGTCCGGAATCGCTGGAGGAGACGTACTTCCATTTGGTGGAACAACCGAAGCCGGTCGAGCTTCCATGGCTGGGCTGATCGCGGTCCTGGCCGCGCTGGCGCGGCTGGAGTGGCGCCACATCGCGCGCGCGGGAACGCTGATCGGTAACAGCTTTCCGGTGCTGGCCATCGTTCTACAGATGGGCCAGAGCGCGGGGTTTGTCCTTCTTTTATTCGTGCTGCTGCTCATCTTGCCTGTGTGCACGGATCCGCTGCGAAGGATTCCCCAGCATCGGCTGGCGCTTTGGCCGCTGGGCCGCCGCCAGGTGAATGGCCTCCGATTTGTTGCGGTGTGGCTGAATCCGATGTCGTGGATTACCGTTTCCCTGGTTCTGATGACTAGCTGGAGTCTGGGCCTGCTCTTTCTTGCGTTGGCGCTGACCGTCAATCTGTTCTCGCTCCCTTCGTTTGGGCAATGGAACCCATTTCGCTACATGCCCGCGCCGGCGGGCCGTTTTCAAGAGCTGCTGCGGAAGGACCTGCGCAACACATTCCATCTGCTGGACACGTACCTGGCGATTGCGCTGTCGATCGCGACGGCGACTTATCGCTTCGTAGCCTCCAAGCCTGAACCGGAGGCCTGGTTCGTCATGTCACTGCTGGTTGTGCTGGCGCTGAGCACGGCCGCGCAAACGCTGTTCGCGCCGGACGGCCCGGCGGGTGTGACGCGCTACCGGATGCTTCCCGTGCGCGGATGGCAGGTGCTGCTGACCAAGGACGCGGCGCTGCTGCTGGTGACGCTGGTGCTTACGCTTCCACTTACTCCGCTACCGGCGGTTGGCGCGATGCTGGCCGCGCTGGCGGTGGGCCACCGGCACGCGATCGAACCGGCGGCGCAACAGCCGCGGTGGAGCTTTGCGCACGGATCGCTGGTGCCGGACGGGCTGGTTCAGGCGTTCGGCATCTTTTCCATGGGCGTTACGATCCACCGCCAGGACTGGAGGTGGATCGGGCTGAGCGTGCTGCTGTGGGCAGGCTCGGTCCTATATTATGGGCGCCGGTTCGACAAAGCGTGATCCTTTCTGAAGTGTCGAATTGTGTCGAAACCCGTGGCGTGGCGGCCGTGGATTCTTGAGCGGCTCAAGCGAGCTAACTCGCGTGTTTCCAATTGCCGAGGCGTATCGGCTGCGAAATTCGGTTCGTTCTGCAAAACGGCGCATTCGACAAAAAGTGTCGAAAAGTGTCGAACGGAGTCCAGAGAATGGGCCCTGGACCCATGACCAGGGTACATGGAGCGGCGGAGATCAGGGGAGGAACGTGCGGGGCAGGGATACCAGTAAGTGATAGAGCGGGCTGCGGATGGTGGCAGATAAGTTTTTTTTGAAATTCGGTGACCGCCGTTAGGGCGGCGAAGTTTCAATCGCACGTGCCGGCGAGGTTTAGGACGCAGAGCCAATCGTGGAAGCGGGAGAGCCAGGCGCCGGCGGGAGTGCGGTTGGAATCGCGGACGCCGAAGCCGTGGCCGGTGGAGCTGTAGACGTGGAGCTCGGCGGAGGCGCCGGCGATGCCGCGGGAGCTGAGCCATTTCGCGGCGTTGTGGCCTTCGTGATCGGTCCAGAGCTCGCGGTGGCCGCCGCCGGGGGCGATGATGACGGCTGCGCCGCCTGGGTTGGCGGGAAGGTAGGGAGTGAGGGATGGGCTATGGACGCTGGAGACAACGCGTTCGCCGGTTGGGGTCAGGCGGACGGCTTCCGGCGCGGTTTTGCCATCCGAGCCGGGGGCTCCGTTGGGCCACAGAGGGAGTTCGGTCTGTGCGTTGGTGGTTGATAGGAGGCAGAAGAAGAGGAGCATTCGCAGCATGGTTTATATCGCGTATGATACCTCGTAAGGGACATGATCGCGCTTCTTTTGCTGGCTGCTACGGTGGTGGCGCATCCGCTGGATGGGTTGCTGGAGAAGTATGCGCGCGGGCAGGGGGTTGTGGTGGCGGGGGCGGTGAGCGATGCGGCGTTTGCGCGGCGGGTGCATCTGGATTTGTGGGGGTTGCTGCCGACGCCGGAGCAGGTTGCCGCGTTTGAACAGGACAAGCGGGCGGATAAGCGCGAGGCGTTGGTGGAGAAGCTGCTCGCCAACCGGGTGAACTTTGCGCATCACTGGATCACGTTCTGGAATGATCATCTGCGGAACGATGAAGGGGTGGTGTATCACGGGGATCGGAAGTCGATTACGCCGTGGCTGCGAAAGGCGCTTGAGGAGAATCTGCCTTATGACCGGTTTGTGCAGGCGTTGCTGAATCCGGTGGCGAAAGATGATCCGGACGGGTTTCTGACCGGGGTGAACTGGCGGGGGGATATCAGCGCGTCGCAGACGCCGGTGATGCAGGCGGCGCAGAATAGCGCGCAGGTGTTTTTGGGAGTGAACCTGAAGTGCAATTCCTGCCATGACAGTTTCATCAGCAAGTGGAAGCTGGCGGATGCTTATGCGCTGGCGGCGTTCTTCAGCGAGGAGCCGCTGGAGATGCACCGGTGCGATGTGGCGTTGGGGCAGAAGGCGGCTCCGAAGTTTCTGTATCCGGAGCTGGGCGACGCGGGCGGGGCGGTGACGCTCGAGGAGAAGCGGGCGCGGGTGGCGTCGCTGTTTACGAAGCCGGAGAACGGGCGCACGCCGCGGACCTATGTGAACCGTGTGTGGAAGGTGGTGTTCGGGCGGGGGCTGGTGGAGCCGCCGGACACCATGGAAGGCAAGGCGTGGTCGGCGGAGATACTGGACTGGCTGGCCGAGGATTTCGTGGCGCACGGGCAGGACACGAATCACCTGCTGAAGCGGATCATGACGTCGCGGGCGTATCAGTTGCCGGCGGTGAGCGGGGAGGCGGAGAAGGCGTATGTGTTCCGTGGACCGCAGGCGAGGCGGCTTACGGCGGAGCAGTTTCTTGACGCAGTGAGCTCGATTACTGGGGAGTGGCGGCTGTTGAAGCCGCGGCAGGCGGGGGCGGCGGCGTATGCGCGGGACTGGCAGTTGAAATCGACGGCACTGGGGCGTTCGATGGGGCGGCCGATTCGGGACCAGGTGGTGACGGAGCGGATCAATCAGCCGACAACGCTGGCGGCGCTGGAGCTGGTGAATGGGGAGACGCTGTCGGATCTGCTGTATCGAGGTGCGCTGCGGATGCAGGGGAAGCTGCCGGCGGCGCCGGCGAACCTGTTTGATTCCGGGGTGGTGAGTTCGGCGAAGGCGCCGGTGGATGTGGATATCACGGGGGCGAAGAAGCTGTACCTGGTTCTGGAGGATGTGGACTCTTACGATCCGGCAAGGGTGGTTGCGGGATGGGCGGGGGCTCGGCTGGTGGGGCCGGAAGGGGAGCGGGAGCTGGCGGAGGCGGTGAACGTGAAGGCGCCATCGACGCTGGTGATTGACGTCGCGGGGAAAAGCTACACGCGATTTCAGGCGACGGCGGGCGTGGATCCCAAGTCGCTCGAAAGCGACATCAGTCCGCGGCTGCGGTTCTTTGTGTTTACGGAAGAGCCGGACCGGCAGCGGATGATGCCGGTGAAGGGTGAGCCGCCGGTGCCGGCGCCGGCTGGGTTTTCCGTGGAGCGGGTTTACCGGCATGCGCTGGGGCGCGCGCCGAAGGCGAAGGAGAAGCGGATTGCGGCGGGGATGTTGCCGGAGGATCTGCTGTGGGCGCTGGTGGTGTCGGAGGAGTTTCAATACATACGATGATGAACCGGCGTCAATTTCTGAGTGCACTGGCCGCGCATCCACTGGCGCTGCCTTCGACGACGAAGAAGATGGAAGCGAAGGCGGACACGCTGATCCTGCTGTGGATGGCGGGCGGGATGGCGCAGACGGAAACGTTCGACCCGAAGGCGTACACGCCGTTTGAGGCGAATCTTGATCCGCAGCGGGTGCTGAGCACGTTTCCGGCGATTGATACGGTGGTGGACAACATCAAGATCTCGGCGGGGCTCCAGAGGATGGCGCGGATCATGGATCGCGCGACGCTGATCCGGACGTACCAGGCGGGTGACCTGGGGCACATCCTGCACAGCCGGCATCAGTATCACTGGCACACAGGCTATGCACCGCCGATTTCGGTGGCGGCTCCGCATATGGGCTCGTGGATTTCGAAGGCGCTGGGGCCGCGGCATCCGGATGTTCCGGCGTTTATTGATATCGGGCAAGGGCTGGAGATTGGGGCGGAGAGCGATTCGCTGAAGGCCTTCCACACGGCGGGGTTCCTGGGGAGCGAGCATGGGCCGTTCTTTATTACCGATCCGAGTGATGCGGCATCGGTGGTGAGGCCTCCGGCGCATTTGAGTAGAGAGCGGTTTCTGAAGCGGCAAGAGCAGTACAGGATGCTGATGGAGGCAAGCGGGTATCCGCAGGAGTCACTGCGGCGGTCGGTGGACAATGCGTACCGGCTGCTGAAGTCGCCGGCGGCGAAGGCGCTGGATCTATCGCTCGAGAAGCGCGAGGTGGTGGAGCGGTATGGGGACACGCGGTTCGGGCGGGGGTGTCTGCTGGCGCGTCGGTTGACGGAGGCGGGGGCGCGGTTTATCGAGGTGACGACGGAGTATATTCCGTTCCGGTTCTGGGACACGCATGAGAACGGGCACACGCGGGCGCGGGATATGAAAGCGCTGATTGACGGGCCGGTGTCGCAGCTGGTGCTGGATCTGGAAGAGCGCGGGTTATTGAACCGGACGCTGATCGTGATGGCGAGCGAGTTCGGACGGGATATGGTGCAGGAGGGAAAGCCCGAGAAGCCGGTGAAGGACCAGGTGAAGATTCCGGACCGGATCACGGAGCTGAAGCATTACGGGATGCACCGGCATTTTACCGAGGCGGGATCGGTGCTGCTGATCGGCGGGGGTGCACCGAAGGGGATGCTGTACGGAACGACGGCGGATGAACGGCCGTGCAAGGTGGTGGAGAAGCCGGTGCGGATCGAGGAGCTGCACGCGACGATTTATAGGCTGATGGGGATTCCGGCCGATTATGGGCAGCTGATCGAGATGCGGCCGTTTTATGTGACGCGGGATGGGAAGGGGCGTGTGGTGGAGGAGATTGGGGGGTGAGTGGGGGAATCTACTGGGGGGAATCTACTGTTGAGAATTCTAAAGTTGTAGTTTAGAATTCTCACGGCGCAGAACTGCCCGGCGGGGACTTTGAGAACGAATGGGGGCGTTGACCGCTCCGTGACCGTCGCCGCAGGCCTGGCGGTGGCACGCCAGCGTATACTTAAGAGGTGGAACAATCCAAACGGGTGGTCAAGACCGCCGGCACATGCGGCGGCAAAGCCCGAATTGCCGGCCACCGTGTCCGGGTACTCGATATCGTCGTGTGGCACGAGCACCAAGGAATGACCCCGGATGAAATCGTAACGGAAGTGCCCTCCCTTACATTAGCTGATGTCCACGCAGCACTGGCCTATTACTTTGATCACATGGATGAAATCCGCGAGGAATTGCGGACGGAGCGTGCGATCGTGGAGGAGTTTCGGCGTAAGAACCCCTCGCGGGTGGAGTCCAAACTGCGCCAGGAGAACGTGGGGTCTCCATAGCGGGATTTGAGAATCCGATTTCATCTGGATCAATGGCGCGGAGGAACTTTCTGCCGGGCTCGCCGGTTGGTCGAGTGGTTCCGCCGTAGAAGGATTTGCCGGGCTCCCACTGGGCGGGCACCTTTCTGAAGATGTTGCATTTTTCCAGGGCCATGACGTAAAAGAGGCCGGTTGCGGGATGGAAGGCGGTGGACATCCAGTTGGTGGCGCCTTCGACAGCGGGGCAGGCGGTGACGCCTTCAGGCGTTGGAATCGATTCGGGCTTCACCAGGGGACGGCCCTTGGAGTCGAGCCCGGAGGCCCAGGTGAGCTTCTCGACGAACGGCTTGCCCAGCAGGAATTCTCCGGTGATGCGGTCGAGCACGTAGAAGAAGCCGTTGCGATTGGCTTGCACGAGCAGCTTACGGGGGCGGCCTTGGAAGTTCGCGTCCACGAGCATCGGGGTTTGCTGCGCGTCCCAATCATGAAGGTCGTGAGGGGTGAACTGGAAATACCAGCGGAGCTTGCCGGTTTGCGGTTCGACGGCGACGACGGAATCGGAATAGAGGTTGTCGCCGAGGCGCTGGTCGCCGTTGTAGTCGGGGCAGGGATTGCCGGCTCCGCGCTCGCCGCCTTCGCCGCCGGCTCCGTGGCATGCGGCACAGCGGATATCGTAGACTCTTCTGCCGGGCAGCTCCTGAGCAAGGACCACGGAGGCGAGGATGACGAAGGGGAAGATCTGCGTGTGGATGGTCATGGCGTGGTACGGAACTCCAGTTCGCGGCCGTAGGTGGTGATGAGTGGGTGGCGGACGCGGGCGCGGAATTGGTAGGGGCGGTTGGGGGTGAGGCCGGTGAGGCGGTAGGAGAAATCGCCGGTAGCTTTTTGGGGGGCGCCGGGGAGGTCGAGCCAGGGTTCGGTTTTTTCCGACAGGTCGGTGCCGCCCTTCTTTTCGCGGTATTGGAAGCCGACTTCGACTTGGGGGACGTTGCCCATGTTGGCGAGCTGGCCGCGGAGGATGGCCGTGCGGCCGTCCCAAACGGCTCTGCTGGTTGCGACAGCGGGCGGTGCGAGGCCGGGTTCGGTGTTGGTGATTTTGAGGACCAGGGGGTTGGGCCAGAGGCGGTTGGTGTAGAGGCGCTGGGCGCGGTAGGCGGTGATGTGGAGGCCGCTCGCGTCCTGCTTCCAGGTGGTGCGGGGGTTTACTTCGGGGCGGTATTCGACGACGGTGTCGCTTTGGCCGAGGACGGAGATTTGGGTGCGCCCGGTGGCGCGGACGGATTTGAGGGTGATGGTCTTGGGCTCGCCGAGTTTCCAGGGATCGATCTTGGTAAGGAAGGCGTAGACGGTCTTATCGCTCTTGTGGCGGGTGAACCAGATGTGGTTTTCATTGGTGATAATCCAGGGGCGGACGTTCTTGATGGCTTCGACGTTGACGAAGTTCCAGAGAGCGATTTCGCGGAGGCGGCTTTCCTGCTCGATGGGGATTTCGCCATCGGGCTTGGGGCCGATGTTGAGCAGCAGCGTGCCGCCCTTGGCGCGGGACTCGATGATGATCTCGATCAGCTGGGTCCCGCTTTTGTAGGTTTCGTTGGTGGGCTTCCAGGGCCATTCGGTTCCCATAGTGAGGTTGGCTTCCCAGGCGCCGGGGAGGGGGACGCCGGGGAGGTACTGCTCGGGAGTTTCCATGACGCCGCGGGTGATGACGAGATTGGGCTGAAGCTGCCAGGCGTAATCGGTAAGTTGCTCGGCGGGACCGTCGAAGAAAAAGTAATCGATCTTGCCGTAGGCGGTGAGGAGTTCATGGAGCTGCCGCTTGGTGTATTCCATGAAGGAGGGAATCTCTTGCGGGTAGACACCCTTGACGTGGCGGTTGATGGGGATCTTGTTCTGATGGAGCCACCAGAAGTCATCGGGGGAGAAGTAGATTCCGATGGCGAGGCCTTCGTTGCGGAAGGCGTCGATGAGCTCGCGCATGAGGTCCTTACCGTAAGGGGTGTGGCCGACGCTGAAGGTGGTGGTCGAGGTCTTCCACATGCAGAAGCCGGCGTGGTGCTTGGCGGTGAACATGACGTACTCGAAGCCTGAGAGCTTGGCGAGTTTGGCCCACTTGTCGGGCTGGAAACGGTCAGGGTTAAAGTGCGAGGGGAGGAGGCGGAAGAAGCGGTCGGTGTAGTCGGGGGAAGCGCCGACCAGGGAGTGGGAGATGACGCCGCCGAGGGGGGCGTCTACGGACCAGTGGATGAAGAGGCCGAGGCCGCGGTCGCGGAAGAGTTCGACGGCATCGGGCGGGTTGCGGTTTTGGGCGGAGAGGAGGAGGGGGAGAAGGAGGAGGAGGTGTTTCATGGGCGGAGTTTCAGGATACAGCTGGGGGAGGGCGAGGCTGAAGCCTCGCGCGGGCTGAAGGCCCGCCCCACACTTCAGCGGTTCAGGGTTTGTAGGCGATGCAGTCGATTTCGACTTTCATTTCCTTGACGGCGAATTTGGCTTCGACGGTGGTGCGGGCGGGTTTGTGAGCGCCGAAGAATTCCGAGTAGACCTCGTTCATGGCGGCGAAGTCGCCGCCGTCTGAGAGGAAGACGCTGCACTTGACGACGTCGGCCATGGAGGCTCCGCAGCCTTGGAGAATCCGCCTGATGTTTTCAAGCACGATGCGGGTCTCGTGCTTGATGTCGCCGAAGGAGAACTGGTTGGAGACAGGGTCAATGGGACCCTGGCCGGCGACGAACAGGAAGCCGCCGGCGCGGACGGCGGGTGAGTAGGGACCCCGCGGAGTGGGGATCCCTGTGGGCGTGATGCGCTCGATCATGGGCTAGTTTTTCCTCTTTCTCGATTTGCGTGGGGAAGGGGCCTTGTTGCCGTCGGCGTCGCCCTTGGGGCGGCGCTTACGGCCGCCAGCTCCGCCTCGTGCCGGTGGGGGGACGGGCTTGGGGTCTGGCTCAAGGAAGCTGGGCTGACCGGCGACGATAGGTTGTTTTTCGTCGTAAGGGTGAACTTGCTCGACCTCTTCCTTGATGGGAGCGGCGGGCGGATAGAATTCGGCGCCGAGGTGGACAACGAGGCCGCGCTCTTCATCGGGTTCGACGCGAACGACGGTGCGGTCCTGGGCGAAGTTGAGGAGTTCGGCGAATTGCTGGAAGCCGTAGTTTTTCCACTCGAGGTGCGGCGCTTCTTCGGTGACCCAGGTTTGCAGGTCTTCGGCGGTGGCGCCTTCTTCCATGTCGAGGCGGTGGGTTTCGAGGACGTCGCGAAGCGGGGCGAGGGCATCTTCGGGCCGGAGCTGCGGCTTGTCGGAGCGGATGGAAGTTCCCTTGCGCTCAATGATGTAGCGGCCGCCGGAGCCGCTGACGTTGATGTAGTCGTTCTTTTTGAGATTCTCGACGAAGGCGGAGAAGCTGTTTGCGCCGTATGCCTTCTCATTGAAGGAGGGCATCAGCTGGAGCATGGTGGACTTGAGCAGGCCGAGCTGCGGCTGGACGGCGCGGCGCTCGAGGACTTCGAGAGCGCGCTCGACGAGGGGAACGGCTTGGGCGAGATCGAGGGGCGCCGGCTTCTGGCGCGGCGGCTTGGGCTCCTTGCCGTCGGGCTTGGATTGCTGGCGTTCGGACTGGCGCGGTTCGCGCAGCGGCAGATCGTCGACCAGTGATTCATAGCTGATGAACTCGTGGCAGTTCTGCTGGAGGATGGTGGAGGTGAAGGCCTTGCCGCCAACGATGAAGACGGTCTTGCCGTATTCCTTGAGCTTGTTGACGAGGGGGATGAAGTCGCTATCGCCGCTGACGATGGCGAAGGCTTGCACGTGATTGTGTGTGAAAGCCATCTCGAGAGCGTCGAGAGCGAGGTTGATGTCGGCGCCATTCTTGTCCCCGCGCGGGGAAGGAATGCGCTGGACCATCTGGACAGCGTTTTCGGCCATGTGCCTGGTGGCGGCTTCCATGCGGCTCCAGTTGGCATAGGCGACTTTGGCGACGATGACGCCGCGTTCCTTGAGAGCATCCAGCACCGCGGAGACGCGAAAGTCGCGGCGGAGCGTGGATTTGACGCCGATTTCGATATTGTCGTAGTCGACAAAAACGGCGATGTTTAACTTGTCTTGCATTTCTGTTTCTTCTTTTCGATATGGAATAACTTGGGAGAGGGACCGGAGCTAAGCGGCTTGCGCGGCCGAGTTCCGGACGAACTCCACGATTTCTTCAAGCGAGGCCCCCGGCTGAAAAACAGCCGCCACTCCCTTCTTTTTGAGCTGCTCCGCATCTTCGTCGGGAATGATACCGCCGACGACAACCTTGACGCCGATCATGCCGTTTTCCGCGAGCAGGTCCAGGACTCGGGGGACAATCGCGTTGTGCGCGCCGGACAGGATGGAGAGTCCGATCACACGGACATCCTCCTGCAAAGCGGCGTCGACGATCATCTCGGGAGTCTGGCGCAGGCCGGTATAGATAACTTCCATGCCGGCATCCCGCAAAGCACGGGCGATGACTTTGGCGCCACGATCGTGTCCGTCCAACCCCGGCTTGGCTACCAGGACGCGAATCGGTTTATTCAATCGATCCGTCCTCCCGGGAGTCGTATCGGAGGCAGCTCACTCGTACATACATATTATAGAACGGATTTCTCCTGCCATAGGCCGAAGACACCGCGCAAGGTGTCGGAGATCTCGCCGACGGTGGCATAGGAACGGACGGCGTCGCAGATGAAGGGCATGGTGTTTTGCGTGCCGGAGGCGGCTTGGCGGAGCGCTTCCAGGCTGCGCTGAAGGCGCGCGTTGTCGCGGCGGGCGCGCAGGGCTGCGAGTTTTTCAAACTGGGCGTGGCCGGCGGCTTCGTCGATTTGCAGCAACTCGATCGGCTGGCTCTCGGCAGCTTGAAAAGAGGTGACGCCGACGATCGTGGCCTGGCCATCTTCCAAAGCGCGCTGGAAGCGGTAGCTGGCATCGGCGATTTCCTGCTGCGGGAAGCCGCGCTCAATGGCGGGGATCATGCCGCCCATCTCGTCGATCTGGCGGATGTAGTCCAAGGCGGCTTCTTCCATCTGATGAGTGAGGGATTCGAGATAGTAACTGCCGCCGAGGGGGTCGGGAACGGCGGCGACGCCGCTTTCGTGGGCGATGATCTGCTGGGTGCGGAGCGCGATGGTGACGGCATGTTCGCTGGGCAGGGCGTAGGCTTCATCGAGCGAATTGGTGTGAAGCGACTGGCAACCGCCGAGCACCGCGGCGAGGGCCTGGAGCGTGGTGCGCATGACGTTGTTGTAGGGCTGCTGCCAGGTGAGAGAGCAGCCGGCCGTCTGGGCATGGAAGCGGAGTTTCCAGCTGCGTTCTTCTTTAGCGCCGTAGCGGTCGCGCATGATGCGGGCCCAGAGGCGGCGTGCGGCGCGGAACTTGGCGATCTCTTCAAAGAAATCGTTGTGGGAGTTCAAGAAGAAGCTGAGGCGGGGTGCGAAGCTGTCGACAGGGAGACCGCGCTGGAGAACGCAGTCGACATATTCGATGCCGTCGCGGAGGGTGAAGGCGAGTTCCTGGACGGCGGTGGAGCCGGCCTCGCGAATGTGATAGCCGCTGATGGAGACGGGGTTGAAGCGGGGGACTTGCTCTGCAGCGAAGACGATGGAGTCAGTGACGAGGCGCATGGAAGGACGGGGCGGGAAGATGAATTCCTTTTGCGCGATGTATTCCTTGAGGATGTCGTTTTGGAGGGTGCCGTTGAGGGTTTGCCAGGAGACGCCCTGGCGCTCGGCGACCACCAGATACATGGCCCAGAGGATGGAGGCGGGCGAGTTGATGGTCATCGAGACGCTGACCTTGTCGAGCGGGATGCCGTCAAACAGCGTCTCCATATCTTCGAGCGAGCAGATGGAGACGCCGCACTTGCCGACTTCGCCGAGCGAGGAGGCGTGATCGGCGTCGAAGCCCATGAGAGTGGGCAGGTCGAAGGCGACGGAGAGGCCGGTCTGGCCTTGTTCGAGCAGGTAGCGGTAGCGCTGGTTGGTCTGTTCCGGGGTGGCGAAGCCGGAGAACTGGCGCATGGTCCAGAGGCGGCGGCGGTACATTTCTGGATGGATGCCGCGGGTGTAGGGAAACTGGCCGGGCGGTTCCAGGGGAGCGGGAGGGTCGTCGGGGCCGTAGAAGGGCTTCACGGGCAGTCCGCTGAGTGTGAAGCGATCCTGCGCCGATTTGACCATGCGGTCTTATTGTATCTCCAGCGGAGCCTTACAATTGGGTAATGAGCGATGAGAAACCTTTCCATGATCCGCATGTTTCCCTGAACAGGATCTACACGAAGCGGGGCGATGCGGGCGAGACGAGTCTGGTGGGCGGGCAGAGAGTGTCCAAGGATGCGCTGCGGATTGAGTGCTATGGGACGGTGGATGAGCTGAATTCGGTGATGGGGCTGGCGGCGGTGTCGGCGGGGGAGCGGGAGGAGCTGGAAGAGTTGGGCAAGATCCTGCTGCGGGTTCAGCATGAGCTGTTCAATTTGGGATCGAACCTGGCGACGATGCCGGAAGACGTGCATCCGAAGCAGCCGAGAGTGACAGAAGCAGAGGTGTCGCAGCTGGAGCGCGAGATGGATGCGATGAACAAAGGATTGGGCGCGTTAAAGTCGTTTGTGTTGCCTGGCGGGTGCCGGTTGAATGCGGAGTTGCATTTGGGACGGACGGTCTGCCGCCGGGCGGAGCGGCTGGTAGTGGGGCTGGCGCGGCGGGAGGAGGTTCCTGCCGAGGCGGTGCGGTATTTGAACCGGCTCAGTGATGCGCTGTTTGTGTGGAGCCGGTGGGTAAGCGCCAAACTGAACACAAGTGAAGTGTTATGGGCGCCCAACCAGTCGGCTTCCGGCCAGTAGCCGAGCTGTCCTCAGGAGTGAGACATCTCGAGGACGCCCTTTTCCTTGAGGCCGGAGAGGGCGAGGCCGTAGCGTCCGCGGACGCCGGTTTTCTCGAAGATGTGTTTGAGGTGGATCTTGACAGTGCCGGGGCGGATGCCGAGTTCGCGTGCGATCTCTTTATTCTTGAGGCCCTGTTCGACGAGTTCGAGGACCTGCTGTTCGCGAGGTGTGAGTTCGGAGCGCGGGTAGCGTTCCGCGCGGGGGGATTCGCGGAACAGGGTATCCTCCATCCAGTTGGCGCCGCCGGCGACGGCGCGGAGGCAGGCGAGCAAGGTGTTGGGATCGGCGGTTTTGCGGAGGATGCCTTTGACGCCGCTTTGGAGCAGGCGGAGAGCCTCGGGCTCGGTAATAGAGTTTCCCCAAATGATGAGGGAGGTGGTGGACTGAAAGGCGCGCAATTCCGAGAGCCACTGGAGAACGGCTTGGGAGCCGAAGGACTTGTCGAGGATCAACAGGTCGGGCTGAAGCTTACGGACCAGCTCGGCGGCGGGGACAAGCGAATCGACGGCGCGAAGGAACTCCAGGTCGGCGGAGGAGTTGAGAATGGAGCGGATGCCTTCGGCGGTGATGGGCTGAGTCTCGCAGACAGCCACCTTTTTCCTGAGTGCGGAAGTTTCAGTCATTTGAGTCCTTTGAAAGAGGCGTCCGGGGGGCAGCAAGCAAATGGATGCGTGGCCGCCTAAGGAGGCAAGGCAATCTCAATACCAACCATAGAATGCACCGGACTTCAACAGAGTAGTTAGGGAGTGGGATGGAATATCTCAGATGGATTGCTCAGGGCGACTACGGGAAAAGCCTCACCCCGAACGGGGGAGGATAGCAATGACAAATGTGATACGGAGGCAATGCAGAAGAGGTGTAATCTTTATAGACTACTCTCACGTTTGAGGCGGATTTGGCCGATGAAGACAGGGAAGCACTACTCCAAACAGATGACGTGGCGCCGCGAGGCAAGCTCGTAGACAGGGTAAGTATTTGAATTCACGGAACATACTGGTCATCTGCGCCGACAAGAAGGTACTGGGCGAGCTGAGTCCACTGATCAGCCAGCACTTACCGCTGACGCCGGTGACCGAGATTACACATTACCCGGACCGTGGAGCGCTTGCGAACGTGGTGGGGTCGACTCCGCCGACGCTGTGTTTCCTGGACATGGCGTCGAACCGGGACTACGGGGTGGGAGTGCTGTCGGACCTGATAGGGCTGTCGCCTCAGACGCAGATCGTGGCGGTGCTAGGGGGAAACGAACCGGACCTGATTCTGCAATGCCTGAGGCAGGGGGCGGCGGAGTTTTTGTTGAGGCCGCTGGGGGCGGATCAACTGGTGGCGGTTCTGGAGCGGCTCTCGCAAAACGGACCGAGTGCGGGGGGCGGGGCAAAGGGCGGGGGCACAGTGATCAGCGTGATCCCAGTGAAAGGCGCCTGCGGAGCCAGTACGCTAGCCGGGAATCTGGCGATGCAATGGAAGCGTTGCGGGTACAAGAAGATCCTGCTGGCTGATCTGGATCCATCGTCGGGGACGCAGTCATTTCTGTTGAAAATCAAGTCCAACTATAGTTTCCTGGATGCGCTGAGCCGGGCCGGAACATTGGACTCGGACTTATGGAAGGGCTTGGTAGCCAGCACGCAAGGAGTGGACGTGCTGTTAAGTCCGGATAACGCAAGCGGCAACCACGAGTTGCCTGATCCAACGCCGGTAATTGACTTCTGCCGGCAGGCCTATGAGCAGATCACGATTGATCTTGGCGGGCCGTATGGGAATTGGACTGCGAGCGTGGCCGAAGCTTCCGACGAAGTGTTGCTGGTGACCACCAATGAGCTGCCGGCGCTGCGTGCAACGCAAAGGGTGATGGCGAACCTGGAGAGAATGGGGATTGCCCGCACCAAGGTGCGTTTAGTAGTGAACCGGTACAGCACGGATGTCGGGCTGAACCAGGACACGATTGAGACGGCACTACACACGGAAGTCTTCCACGTCGTTCCAAGCGACTATGAAGCCGTGCAAAAGGCATTGGTGGAGGGCAAGCCAATTGCGACCTCGACCAGTTATGGAAAGAGCCTGATGGCGCTGGCTGACCAGTTGTCGGGGGCCAACAAGAAACAGGCCCGTGAAGCGGAAAAGAAGAAGAGCAATTCTTCGTTCGGCTCGCTGTTTTCCTCCTTTGTCTCGCGCGTCAGTTCCTGAGAGGGTCACCGCAGAAACCGCGGGCGCTTTGCGAGAATAGGGAGAAGGCAAACAAAGCGCAATGGTAATCACGGGTATCTACTACGCCATCGGACTGGTGGCAGGCGGGCTTGTGGTCTCTTATTTTACGAGGCCGTGGCTGGGTGTTCCATTTTATATTCTGGCGGCATTCTGCCTGTACTTTTTCCGCGATCCGGAACGTGTGACGCCGCAGGGACCATACGCGATCTCCCCTGCCGACGGCAAGGTTGTGGCGGTGGTGAAGGAAACCGAGACGCGGACGCGGGTTTCGATCTTTCTAAACGTATTTGATGTGCATGTGAATCGTTCTCCGATCGCGGGGAAGATCACGAAGGTGGACTACAAGGAGGGGAAGTTTCTAGTGGCAAGCAAGGAGGAGGCCTCCACCGACAACGAGCAGAACACGGTGACGCTGGTAGCAGAGGACGGGACGACGATCGTGTTCAAGCAGATCGCGGGGCTGGTGGCGCGGCGCATCGTGTTTTGGAAATCGGTCGGCGATCAGGTGAAAATGGGTGAGCGCGTGGGACTGATCAAGTTCGGGTCGCGGATGGACGTGTTGCTGGGGCCGGAATGGCAGGTTGGAGTGAAAGAGGGGGAAAGGGTGGAGGCCGGAGCCAGCATACTGGCGCGGCGGAAAGGATAAGGCCTTGGTGAAGGGCTTACGGCTGAAGGATAGGCTGGTGGATCCGAATTCGCCGGACCGGCGTCCGCGGAAGGCGGCCTATGCGTTGCCGACGCTGTTTACCGCAGGGAACCTGTTGTTGGGGTACCTCGCCATCATGAAGGCGTTTCAGGGGGCGATGCTGGCCGCCACTGGCGCTACCGGCGTGAACCCGCATTTGGAGGTGTCTGCGATCTCGATCGGGGTGGCCGTGTTCCTGGATGGGTTGGACGGGCGGATTGCGCGGTTGACCAATACAGTGAGCGATTTCGGGCGGGAGCTGGATTCGCTTGCCGATGTGATTACTTTTGGTGTGGCTCCGGCGGTGCTGGCATGGGTGTGGGGATTCCAGTTTGCCGATGGGGGGCTGGAAGGAGAGCTTCGGGAGCACTTCAACCGCGCGGCCTATTTTTTCCTGTTTCTGTACCTGATGTGCGGGGCGTCGCGGCTGGCGCGGTTTAACATACAGGTGGACCCGGTGCCAAAGAACCCCGGGCGGCCTGGGCGGAAGTATTTCGTGGGGTTGCCGATTCCAGCGGCGGCGGGGATGGTGGCGGCGGTAGTATATGCAAGCGGGAGCGAGCCGCTGCGCTGGTGGCCGCTAAGCGTGGCGTGGCTGGTTTTTATGGGCGGGCTGGCGTTTCTGATGGTGAGCACATGGCGGTACCGGAGCTTCAAGGATTTCAACCTGCTGCGGCCGCAGTCGCCGGTGAGCGTGGTGATGCTGGGGAGCCTGATCTACCTGACGCTGAATTATTCCCACGCCGTGCTGCTGTCGATGGCGGTCTGTTATGTGGGCAGCGGTGTCGTGATCCGCATTGGGGGAATCGTGAAGCGGAAACTGCGCCCGCCGGCGAGTCCACCGGAAGAGGCGGCCATTAGCAATGGCTAAGGGCGCGCTACGCTCGGCGGCCATCGCGGGAGGAGAATCACTGCTGGGTAAGGAACTCCGGGATCTTCTCGGAGATCGTCTGCCTGGGGTGAAGGCGAAGCTGGTGGGCAGCGAGGATGAGTCGTTGATTCTGACCGAGCAGGCCGGCGAGGCGGTGGTGATGACGGGGATGGACGCCGAGAGCCTTGCGGCGGCGGACTTGGTATTTCTCGCCGGTTCGCAGGAGGGGAGCCGGCGTGCGATGACGCTGCTGAAGGAGTCCGGGAATCAGGCGCCGGTGGTGGACCTGAGTTATGCGCTGGAGGAGTTGCCGGAGGCGCGGCTTCGGGCTCCGCTGGCGGCTCCTGATAGCCAAGCCGGGGGAGGCAGGATTCACGTGATCGCGCATCCTGCTGCGTCGGTTCTGGCAGGCTTTTTTTACCGGCTGCGGGAGAAGCACACGATCGTGCGTGCGATTGCGCATGTGCTGGAACCGGCGAGTGAACTCGGACGCGCGGGAGTGGATGAGCTGCATCAGCAGACGATCCAGCTGCTTTCCTTCAAGAAGCCGGTGAAGAAGGTATTCGACGCGCAATCAGCGTTCAACCTGCTGGCGCGCTATGGGGAAGAGTCGCCGCACAAGTTGCAGCAGGCCGAGCAGCGGATCGAGCGGCACCTGGCGACGTTGCTGGGGCCAGCCGGGAACATTCCCATGCCGTCGTTGCGGCTGGTGCAGGCTCCGGTGATGCACGGGCATAGCTTTTCGGTGTGGGTGGAGATGGAATCGGCGCCGGACATAGAACAGATGATGGAGAGCTTCACGGCTCCGGAGTACGACGTTCGCGGACCGGATCTGGATGCGCCGGATATCGTGGGGATGGCGGGGCAGAGCGGCGTGGCGATGGGGGTGGGGGAGGCGGACCGCAACGACCGGAAAGCGGTCTGGTTCTGGATGGTGGCCGATAATTACCGGGTGATGGCGGAGAACGCGCTGAAAGTTGGCCAGGAGTTGCTGAGCGCATGAAGCTGCCGGCGGTTGTGGCCGTCACGACGATGCTTGCCAGCTGCGGGTATCACGTTTCCGGCCGAGGCGACCCGATGCCGAAGACGCTGAAGACGATCGCGATCCCGAGCTTCGGCAACCTGACGACGCGTTACAAGCTGGCGGAACGATTGCCGGCGGCGTTGACGCGGGAGTTCATCAGCCGGACGCGCTACCAGGTGGTGGCCGATCCCAACGACGCCGATGCGTTGCTGCAAGGCACGGTTGTGAGCTACAACGCGTATCCGACGGTATTTGATCCGGCGACGGGCCGCGCGGCGGGCGTGCAGGTGATCGTGATCCTGCAATTGAAGATGGTGGAAAGGGCGACCAACCGGGTGCTTTATCAGCGGGACACGTTCGAAGCGCGAGCACGGTATGAGATCAGCGTGGACCAGGTTGCGTTTTTCGACGAAGGGTCGGCGGCGCTGGACCGGATGGCGTTGGAGGTGTCGCGCACGGTGGTGAGTTCGCTGCTGGAGAATTTCTAAAGATGATGACGGCGGACCAGTTTGTGCGCAGCCTGGAGAAGGGACCGGTATCACCGGTATACCTTTTTCTGGGACCGGAGAGTTATGCGCGGGAGGCCTGCCGGAGCGCGCTGCTGAAGCGCGTGCTGGGAGACGGGGAGCGGGAGGAGAGCTTCATCCGGCACGACATGGAGGAGGTGCCGCTGGCGGCGGTGGTGGATGACGCGCGGTCGCTGTCGCTATTCGCACCGAAGCGGGTGATCTGGGCATCGCGCGCGGAAGCAGCGCTGCCGCGGGGGCGCAGAGGCAGCTCTGAGGGCGAGGAGGATGACAAGGGCGGCGGAGACAGCGGCGCGCTGGAGACGTACCTGGGCGATCCCACGCCGGACGTCGTGGTGGTGCTTGACTCTTCCCGGTACGAGTTCGACGGGGAGGATAAGAGCAAGCAGGATCGCGTAAAGAAGTTCTACTCAGGGATACGCGCGGTGGTGGAGTTTCCGCGGTTCAGGGAGGCGGACGCAGCGCGTCTGGCGCGGGAGTTGGCGCGGGCGCGGAAGCTGGAGATTGGCTCGGCGGAGCTGGATCTGCTCGTGGAGGCGACGGGGAGTTCGGCGGCGGCGATTGCCACGGAAATAGAGAAGCTGGCGCTTTATGCGGGGGCCGGGGGGCGGGTGACGGCGGAAGATATCGCGCAAATGGTGCCGCAGGCGCGGGCGACGACGATCTTCGCGTTGGTGGCGGCGCTGGGGCGCAAGGACCGCACGCAGGCGCTGGAGATTCTGGACACGCTGGTTCGTGAAGGTGAATACCTGCCGCTGGCGCTGCAATTTCTAGCGGCGCAGTTCCGGCAGGCGCTGGTGGCGGGCGAGGCGGGGCTGTCGGGAGGGCGCCAGATCATGGGGTATTTTCAACGGATGGGTGTGGCGATGTGGCCTTCGCGCGCCGAGCAGATTGCGCAGACGGTCACGGCATTCCGCAAGGATGATCTGCGCTCCGCGCTGAGGCGGATCAGTGAAACGGACGTGGCATTGCGCGACATCCGGCCCGATGACCGGACGGTGATGGAGGAGTTTGTGCTGGGGCTTACAGCGGACCGTAGCGGCGGACGGCCTGCGGGACGGGCGGCTCGGGGATGATGCGGAGGGCGGGGTTGTAGTGAACGTTGGTGAGTTCGGGGCCGGCGAAGGGCGCCGGGGTCCATCGGTTTAGAACGCGGGGATGGCCGCCGCTGTAGTCGATGAGCAGGGTGTTCTGGAGGCAGGTTCGTTCAAACATTTGCGGCTGGCGGGGCCGCTTCCAGACCCATTCGCCGTTCTCGATGGCCCAGTGGTTGTCCACCGAAGGCGTGCCGTCTTCGTGGAAATAGGCTCCTGCCACGGGCACGCCGGGATTGTAGAGCCGGAACACCTTGTCGAACCAGAGGTTTTCTCCGAACGGGTCGCCTTGCTTGGGCATGTTCAGCAGGAAGACGAGGGTGTAAGGCTGAAGCCGGGGCGCGGCGTTGATGATCCCGGCGACCACGACACGCTGAATCTCCCAACGGTGGCGGTGCGCGGCGCCAAAGTGCAGAGCAGCTTTGGCCCCGAAGAGGCCAGCAGGGAGCGCGAGTAAGATGGCGGCGGCCAAGGGCAGCCTGCGTCCGGGGAGGCGGCCAGCCAGCAAGGCAATGCCGGCCGCGAGGGCAACCATGGCTCCTGGGCCGGATAACAGAAGCGTGCGCCAGGCTGTTCGGGCGTCTTCCAGGATGAGATAAGGCGGGAAACTAAAGGCGCAATAAAGGAGGCCTGCGGCGGCCACGGCAAGCAGAGAGCGCGGAGCGGGCAGAACGGCGCCCTGAGCGCGGAATTGCCGGACAGCGAATAGGGCCAAGCCAGCAAAGAAGAAGACGGCGGACAGCGTGACCAAGTAAAAGAGGCCTTGGGGAGCGAACTGGTTTGCGGAGACATCCTGCCATCGCCAGAAGTTGAGGGTGTGCCAGAGATTGTAGAAGAAATCGACGGTGAGATTAGCGGCGGTAAGATCCTTGCGCAGCATAGAGGACTGGTAGTCGATGTTGGTGGCCACCATGTAGAGGCGCAAGGTGAGGGCGGCATAGGTAGCGGGCACGATAGCCCAGGCAGCGGTGAAGCGAATCCACTGGTTCCGTTTTGGGCGAAGGGGAAGAAGCAACAGCGGCGCGGCGCAAATGACAAAGATGGGGCTCTCATAGGTCCAAAGCGTCAAGTGCTGGAAGAACATGCCGCCCAGCATGCATGCGGCGCGGCGGAGAGGGTCCGGGGACTGGTAGGCCGCCACCAGGCAAGAGAAGGAGAGCAGGATCCATAGGAGAAAGCCCTGCTGGTTCATCTGCCCGATCCAGAGCAGGGAACGGTCGGCGGCATGAAAAATGACCAGGGCGCCGGCGAGGAAGCGGAAGGCGGGCCAGGCGGGAAGAAAGCGCTCCAGGAGCATGAATACGACCAGACCGCGAAACCACCACAGAGCGGCGTACATGGCGGTGTAAGGAACGTAGCTGCCGGAAATGCCAAGCGCTTCGCCGATCAGCCAGGACAGATGGAAGAAAAAGCGGATGTGGAGCCGAAGCAGGAATGGCCAGTAGAAGAACCCGGCGAGCGGGCCGTCGGAATCGCTGGAATAGACGAACTCGGTTTCATAGGGCATGCCGGAGGTGGCGATGGATGGGGCCCACATGAGAATCACCAAAGGGAGAAAGCAGAGCGCCGCCAGCAGACGATCGCGCCATGTATCGGCGCGGTGGAATGCGGCAACGGGATGGCCTGCGGCAAGGAAGTTGCCGAAGCTGAAAATCGGCTGGGGAGAGCGGTCCGGCCTGCGGTGCAGCTTTTTCATTGGTTAGCGGGAGGCGCGATAGGCGTCGAGGACCTTCTTCGCCTCACCCTGCATCATAATCCGGCCGCGATCGAGCCACAGGGCGCGGTTGCAGAGCTGCTGGACGGTGTCCGGGGAATGGGAGACGCAGATGATGGTCTTGCCGGCGTGGCGCAGGCTGTAAAGCTTTTCCTGGCATTTTTGCTGGAAGTTTTGATCGCCGACCGCGATCACCTCATCGAGGATGAGAATGTCAGGGTCCATGTGCAAGGCGACGGAGAATGCCAGACGCATGGTCATTCCGGAGGAATAGGTGCGCACCGGCTCATGGATGAAATCGTTGAGGCCGGTGAACTCGATAATTTCGCCGGCAAGCTCGTCGGTGCGGCGGCGGGAAAATCCCAGCAGGCTGGCGTTAAGGCGCAGATTCTCGGCGCCGGTCAGGTCAGGGTGAAAGCCCGAGCCCAGCTCAAGCACGGCGGCAATGCGGCCGTTGACGATGACTTCGCCTTTATCAGGAAGGCAGATACCTGTGGCGAGGCCGAGGAGCGTGCTCTTGCCGGCTCCGTTGGAGCCAATGATGCCAAGCCCGTCGCCCTTTTCGGCAGTGAAGGAAATGTCGCGCAGGGCATGGAAAGCCTCCTTGGGAAGCTGGCCGAGCCATTCGCGAATGTGGGTGCGCAGCAGCTTACTCGTGAGGCCGTGGGCGAAAACTTTCGAAACGTTGCGGAACTCAAGGGCGGTCATAGGTAGTCGTAGAAGCGCCTCTTGAGTCTGGTGAAAATGCTCCAGCCGAGCAGGAAGACCAGCATGGAGCTGATGGCCAGCTTGAACAGCAGAGTGGTGGGCGGGGCGACGCCATCCAGCAGGATGTAGCGCATCGCAAAGACCATGGCGGCGATGGGGTTGATTTCGTAGATATTGACGTATTCGCGGGGAATGATGGCGGGCGAGTAAAAGATGGGAACAAGCCAGAACAGGATGGTGATGCAGGATTCGACGACATAGCGCATGTCGCGGACGTAGACGTTCAGAGCGGAGCAGGCCAGGACCATGCCGAGCACGAACAGAACCTCCAAGACCCAGATGACAGGCAGCCAGATCCAGTGACGGTTAATGCTATAGCCGGCGACGAGCACGAAACTGAACAGGAGCCCGATTTGAATGAGCAGGTGCAGGCAATTGGAGAAGACGCTGGCGACGGGGATGATTTCGCGCGGCACCGGGATTCGCTTGATGAGATTGGCGTTTTCCAGGAGGCTGCTGGTGCCGGTAGACCAGGCAAGCGAGAAAAAGTTAAAGGGGATCAGGCCACAAAGGACGAAAACAGGAAAATTCTTGATTTCGGTGGGGAAAATCTGTGTAAAGACGAAGGTCAGCACACCCATCATGATCAGAGGATTGAGCAGGCTCCAGAACACGCCGAGGGACATGTTGCGGTAGCGGACCTTGAAATCCTTGAGCACCAAGCTTCGCATGGCGAAGCCGTACTCGCCGTTCCAATGACTCATAGGGGGAGAAAGCGAACCCCCAAGAATAGCATGGAGCGGTGGATAATGAAGGTGAATTGGCGGAGCAGATCCACATCTTGGGCGGAGGACTGGCCGGCACGGAAGCGGCGTGGCAAGTCTCACGGGCAGGCTTGCGGGCGGTGTTGTATGAGATGAGGCCTGTGCGGCAGACGCCGGCACACCAAACGGACCGGCTGGCGGAACTGGTGTGCAGCAATTCGCTGAAAAGCGAATCGGAGTATACGGCGCCGTGGCTACTGAAGCAGGAGCTGAGAAGGCTGGATTCGCTGCTGCTGAAAGCGGCGGAGAAGGCACGTGTGCCGGGAGGGCATGCGCTGACGGTCGACAGGGAGGTTTTCTCGGCGGAAGTGACGCGCGCGGTGGAGCAGTTGGAGGGGATGGAGGTGCGGCGGGAAGAAGTAGAGGCGATTCCGGAAGATGGAATCGTGATTGTGGCGACGGGGCCGCTGACATCCGGCGCGCTGGCAAGCGACATTGCGAGGCGGACGGGGTCCGAGCGGCTATATTTCTACGACAGCATCAGCCCGATTGTGGAAGCGGAATCGGTGGACATGAGCATCGCGTTCCGCGCGTCGCGCTACGGGAAATCGCTGGACGGGAGCGATGATTACGTGAACTGTCCGTTGGATAGAGAGCAGTACGAGCGGTTCCTGGACGCGTTGCTGGAGGCGCAAAGCCACACACCACACATTGCCGACGATATTCCGTATTTTGAGGCGTGCCTGCCGATTGAGGAGCTGGCGCGGCGCGGGCGCGATACGTTGCGTTTCGGGCCGATGAAGCCGATGGGGCTGACCGATCCGCGCACCGGGCGGCGGCCTTACGCGGTGGTGCAGTTGAGGCAGGAGAATCTGCGTTCTTCCAGCTACAACCTGGTGGGATTTCAAAATTACCTGAAGTATGGCGAGCAGGCGCGGGTGCTGCGGATGATTCCCGGGCTGGAGCAGGCGGAGTTCGTGCGGTACGGGCAGATCCACCGCAACACGTACATCAATGCACCGGCGCTGCTGGATGCGACGTTGCGGCTGAGGGCCGAGCCGCGCATTCTGTTCGCTGGACAGATTGCCGGGATTGAGGGATACGTGGAGTCGATCGCCACGGGGCTGCTGGCGGGCTGTCACGCGGCGGCTATGGCGTGCGGGGAGGAGCCGAAGACGCCGCCGGGAGAGACGGCGCTGGGTTCGCTGTGCGCCTACATATCAGGCGCGGATCCGAGGGATTACCAGCCGGCCAATATCACGTTCGATCTTCTGCCGGCGCTCGATGAAGCCACGCAAACGCGGCTCCGGCGCGACAAGCCGGCGCGGCGGGCCGAAGTTTGCCGACGTGCGATGGAGAAGCTGGACGAGTACCTGGGTGCGCATGTCTGAGCTGGCACAACTGGCGGAACGGTATCTGGAAGAACGGCGGCGGGAGAACGTTTCGGCACACACGCTGCGCAACTACCGGTCCGACCTCCAGCAGTTCGCCGAATACTTCTCGCCGCCGGGCGGCGAGCCGCCGGAGGTTGGCAACATCGATGCGGTGGCGATGCGGGAGTGGCTGGGGTCGCTGTATGAGAAGCGGCTGGAGGCAACTTCGATCAGGCGCAAGCTGGCGGCGGTGCGGAGCTTCTTCCGATACCTGGTGCGGGAGGGGATCCTCGCGGTGAACACGGCGGAGCTTCTGCATACGCCGAAGGCTCCAAAAAAACTGCCGGAAGTGCAGACGGCCGAGCAGACCAATCAGCTTGTGGATGCGGTGGCGCAAAACAAACTGGAACGGCCACAGGCCAAGCGGGACCTGGTGATCTTCGAGTTCCTTTACGGTTGCGGGCTGCGGGCGGGGGAACTGGTGGGGATGAACCTGGACGATATCGAGTTCGGGGAGCGCTGGCTGCGTGTCCGCGGCAAGGGGAAGAAGGAACGCCAGGTGCCGTACGGCGAAAAGGCGGCGGCGGCGCTGGACGCGTATCTGGAGGAGCGCAAAGCGGCGCCGAACGAGAAGGCGCTGTTGGTGAATCACCGGGGAAAGCGGCTGAGCGACCGCAGCGTGCGCAGCATCGTGAAGTTCTATGCGACCTATTTGACGGGCGACCCGTCCTTGCATCCGCACGCGCTGCGGCACGCCTTTGCGACGCATTTGCTGAGCGATGGCGCCGATTTGCGGAGCATTCAGGAGTTGCTGGGGCACGCGCGGCTGTCGACGACGCAGCGTTACACCCAGGTTTCACTGGAAGACCTGCTGCATGCCTACGACAAGGCGCACCCGCGGGCTTGAGACTTTGTTTTGAGGCCAGTAGGGGCGGAAAGGGCGGGTGTATACTGGATTAAGCGGTGTCCCAGTGCACGCCGGGTTCCAGCCTGATTGGAAAAGAGGGTGGTCCTAGGTCTCCCATGAGAAAAGCTCTGCGAATCATTGCGATTTGCGCGTTTAACATTGCGCTGGTCGCGTTGTTCTTCGGGGCGCTGGAGTGGGTGGTCAGGCGGGTGCAAATCAAGCGGATTGGCACCGATAAACCGTTACCCAGCTCGCGCATGGACCGCTGGACCGGCTGGCAGAATACGCCCAACTACGGCCGCGTGGACATCCGCCACAACGGCCAGGGTTTCCGAAGAGACTCTGAGGTTAGCAGGGAAAAGCCGCCCAACACAGTGCGGATCTTCTTTCTGGGAGGCTCCGCCGCGTATGGGTGTGAAGGATTGTTTCCGGAACTGGACCCGGAGTGGAAGCGGATCGACAACACGGAACTGATCGACAACTACCTGGAAAAGCTGCTGGCAAGCCGGCACCCGGAGCGGAAATGGGAGGTGATCAATGCGGCCACAAATGAATTCCGGCTGCACCAGCACCTGATGCTGATCCACTCGAAGCTGGCTGCTTACTCCCCCGACGCGATCATCTTGATGGACGGGCACAACGATATGTCGGGGATGATGACGCCGCAGGCGGACTACCAGGCGTTTGAAGGCACGCCGCACGAAGCCGAGTTCCGGGAGCTTGTCTCGCCAAAGTCGCTGCGCTCGCTGCTGTACATCAACGCGACGTGGCTGCGGCATAACAGCATGCTGTTTGCCGGCATCATGCGGAGGGCCCAGCACCGGGTCTTTGGGGAGCATGAGGAGGATATATTTAAAGGAGATCCTGGCAATAGCAAGGAGCGAGTAACTTTGAGCGATCTGTCGCCGCCCCGGCAGGAGCAGGCCAAACGCGCCTTAGGCAGAGTGGGGCAGTACACAACGATGGCGGAGCGGGTTCACCATGCGCTGCGGTTTGAGGGGATTGAAACGATTCACACGCTGCAGCCGGAGCTGATGTTTAGCCGGAAACCGCTGACCAGGGTGGAAGTAGCGCTACTTGACCACACGCGGGCCACAAATGGCCGATATGTCGATTACCTGTACGAGAATATGCGTCCGGAGATTTCCCGCCGAATGACGGCGTCAGCTCAAGCTAACGCCTACACTTTCGTGGACTTGCAGGATGCGCTGGATACGACGGCGAAGAAGGCCTTTACGGATTATTGCCACCTGAGCTCCCATGGCAATGAACTGCTTGCGGGGCGCATCTATGAGGCGATGCGAGGGAAGTTGATTCCGCAGCTTGTAGCCAAAGCAGGGGCAGGGGAACAGAGCAGGGAGGCGGCCACAGGGGCATCCATCGCCAGCCGCTGAAAGAGTGCATGCAAGGAACGACACACGAGAGTTATGTTCATAAAGAGGAGGTTCAAAGCTCCTCAGAGCGGTCATTCGGCTTTGTCTTCACCGTTGTGATGACGGTGATCGGGCTGTGGCCGCTGCGCTACGGCGGGGAGCTGCGCTGGTGGTCCATGGCCGCGGCGGGAGCCTTTCTGCTGGCCGCTTTGGTGTACCCGGCGGTATTGCGGCCGCTGAACAAGCTATGGTTCCGCTTCGGACTGTTGCTGAGCCGGATCACCAATCCGATCGTTCTGGCGGTGATGTTCTATTTGCTTTTTACTCCGATGGGCTGGCTGTGCCGTGTGCTCGGGAAGAACCTGCTGGGGCTGCGCGCCGATAAGGAACAACAGAGCTACTGGATCACGAGGGAGCCGGGCCCGGCGCCGGAAACGATGCGGAACCAATTTTGAAGCTCGGAGGAGAGTTCTTATGTCATTCCTGATGGAGATATGGGCGTTTTTGCGGGTGCGCAAGAAGTTCTGGCTGCTGCCGCTGCTACTGGTGATGGCGGTGTTCGGCCTGTTGCTGGTGCTGGCACAAGGATCGGCGATCGCACCCTTCATCTACACGCTGTTCTAGGGACCACGGATGAGAATACTCGGAGTTTCGGCTTTTTACCACGACAGCGCCGCGGCTCTAGTGGAAGACGGCGAGATCATCGCCGCCGCGCAGGAGGAGCGGTTCACACGGAAAAAGCACGACTCGCGGTTTCCGACAAGCGGGATCTCCAGCTGCCTGGAGCAGGCAGGAGTGAAGCTGGACCAGGTGGATTACGTAGTCTTCTACGACAAGCCTTTTCTAAAGTTTGAGCGGTTGCTGGAGACGTACCTGGCGTTTGCGCCGCGCGGCTTCCAGTCGTTCCGCATGGCGGTGCCGTTGTGGATACGGGAGAAGCTGTTTCAAAAGGACCTGCTGGCGAAACACCTGAAGAAGTTCAGTCCCGATTTCGACTGGCAGAAGCGGCTTCTATTCACCGAGCACCATTTGAGCCACGCAGCCAGCGCGTTCTTCCCTTCGCCGTTTCAGGAAGCGGCGGTGTTGACGATGGATGGCGTGGGGGAGTGGGCGACGACGTCGTTGTCTGAGGGCCGGGGCAATCAGCTGCAGATCACCAAGGAGATCCATTTTCCGCACTCGCTTGGGCTGCTGTATTCGGCGTTCACCTATTACACCGGGTTCAAGGTGAATTCGGGGGAATACAAGCTGATGGGGCTGGCGCCGTATGGCGAACCGAAGTACACGAAGGCGATCCTCGACAACCTGGTGCACCTGAAACCGGATGGGTCGTTCCGGCTGAACCTGGATTACTTCAATTACTGCACGGGTCTTACGATGACCAACGGCCGCTTTGACGCATTGTTTGGGGCAGCGCCGAGGAAGCCCGAGGAGCTGCTGACGCAGTTTCACATGGACGTGGCGGCATCGATTCAAGCGGTGCTGGATGAGGCAGTGCTGCGGTTGACGCGTTCGATTGCCGCGGAGACCGGGATGAGGAATCTCTGCCTGGCCGGCGGCGTGGCGCTGAACTGCGTGGCCAACGGGAAAGTGCTGCGGGAGGGGAAGTTCGAAAGGCTGTGGATACAGCCGGCTGCCGGAGACGCGGGCGGAGCGCTGGGCGCGGCTCTGGCGGCTTACTACATGCTGGAGAAGAATCCGCGGCAGGCCGATGGTGGTTTCGACGCGATGAAGGGGGCTTACCTGGGGCCGTCGTTTTCGCAGCAGGATATCGAGGACAGGCTTTCGGCGTGCGGGGCGCGATTCCAGGTGGTGAGTCAGGAGCAGATGATTCGCGATTGCGCGTGCGCGCTGGCCGAGGGAGATGCGGTGGGGTGGTTTCAGGGACGGATGGAGTTTGGTCCGCGGGCCCTGGGGGGACGGTCAATCCTTGGGGATGCGCGGTCGCCGAAGATGCAGTCGATGCTGAATCTGAAGGTCAAGTACCGGGAATCGTTCCGGCCGTTTGCTCCGTCGGTTCTACGCGAGGATGTGAGCGGCTGGTTCGAGATGGATTGCGAGAGTCCGTATATGCTGCTTGTGGCGGGCGTCGCGCCGGAGCGGCGGCGCGCGATGAGCATGCAGGAGCAGGCGCTGTTCGGGATCGAAAAACTCAATGTGCCGCGGTCGGAGATCCCGGCCGTGACGCACGTGGATTACTCGGCCAGGATTCAGACGGTGCACCGGGAGACCAATCCGCGCTATTACGAGCTGATCTCGGAGTTCAAGCGGCTGACGGGCTGCCCGGTGATCGTGAATACCAGCTTCAACGTGCGGGGCGAACCGATTGTGGGCACACCGGAGGATGCGTTCCGCTGCTTCATGGGGACGGAGCTTGATGTGCTTGCGGTGGGCAATTGTGTGCTGCGGAAGCGGGAGCAGAACATGGAGTTGAAGCAGGAGTACGCTTCGACGCTGGAGATGGATTGAGGCTGCCGGATTCTCAGCCGGTCGTTACAGCGTATATCAGATTGGATCAGCCAAACAGGGTGATTCTGTCATTTCGCTACAATGAAAACCACCCCGTTTTCACGGGCTTCAAGAAGGAGGCAATCGATGAATCCACAACAGGCGAAGACCGTCGCCGATTTTCTTATCGCCTCGGCGTAGCTGGTGATTGCGCAGCCCGGCGCGGATATTCGATGCTGTAGGAGATGAAAATCGAGCGTGTGCAATCGTTCCTGCTCTCCTACCCGATGCCGGAGGTGGTGAAGCTCGACTACTACGGCGGGCTGCGCACCATCGTGAAGCGGGACGCGCTGCTGATCCGGGTCCAGGCCGATAACGGGCTGATCGGCTATGCGCCGGGTCAAGGCAGCGAGGGTTTTCACGAGCGAATCGAGAAGACCGTCGCGCCCTTTCTGCAAGGCCGGACGCTGAGCGATCCTGACGCGCTGCGGGCGCAGTTCGTGCAGGGTGCGGGCAAGGACCAGGAGACGATGAAGGCCTACTGCGCGGTGGAGGTGGCGCTGTACGACCTTGTCGGCAAGCAGTTGGGAGTTCCTGTTTCGGAGCTGGTAGGGGGACGCGTCAGAAATCGGATACAGCTATACGGTAGCGCAGGGATGTATCAGCCGCCGGAAGGTTATGCGGCGGAGGCGGTGGGGATGATGGAGCAGGGGTTCCGGGCTTACAAGATGAGGCCGGCGCTGGGTCCGGACGAGGATCTGCGCACGGTGGAGCTGATGCGGCAGGCTGTGGGCCACGGCTTTGACCTGATGGTGGACGCGCACAGCTGGTGGCGCATGGGCGACCGCAGCTATAGTTACGAGATGGTGGAGCAGCTGGCGCGCGAGATGGGCAGCCACGACATTGCGTGGCTGGAGGAGCCGCTGCCGCCGGCCGATCATGCCGCCTACAAGAAGCTGTGCGACACGGGCTACGTGGCGGTGGCCAGCGGCGAGCATGAACCAAACGAAGAGGGTTTCCGCGACCTGATTCTCGACCGCTGCGTGGATTATGTGCAGATGGATGTGGTGTGCCAGGGCGGCTATCTGACCTGCCGGCGGATCCTGAGCGAAGTGGCGCGGCAGGGGCAGCGGTTCGCGTTCCACTGCTGGGGAACGGATCTGGAGGTGATGGCGGCGGCGCAGCTGGGGATCTGCTGGCCGGAGACGGTGGTGGAGTGGCTGGAGTACGCGGTCTACACGACGCCGAAGCTGAAGACGATGTACCCGTTCCCACTGGCGCTGGAGATTCTGAAGCAACCGCTCGAAATTGAGCATGGCGAGCTGTTTGTCTCGGAGAAGCCGGGGCTGGGCGTGGAAGTGGATGAGTCGGTTGTGGAGAAATACCCGTGGATACCGGGGCCATGGTCCTTCTTCCGCTTGGATTCACCGAAGCAGACCTTCGCGGTGACCTCCGATCACAGCGTTCCATGGGCGGGAGAGATGCCGGCGTGATAGAGTGGGCCGCGGCGGGAGCGATAGGCGGCGCGGCGTGGGCCGTGCGCGGGCGATCCTCGGCCGTGTTCGGGCCATCGGTGTGGCGGGGTGACAGGGCGAGGCGCGCCATCGCGCTGACGTTTGACGACGGGCCCAGCGAATCCACGGCGGAGATTCTGCGGGTGCTGGAATCTTATGGCGCCAAGGCGACCTTTTTCCAGTGCGGGGCGCATGCCGAGCGGCTGCCGGAGGAGGCGCGGGCGGTTTCCGCCGCCGGACACGAGATTGGGAATCATACGTACACGCATGCGCGGCTGTGGCTGCGGAGCGCCGCGTATGTGCGGGCGGAAGTGGAACGCGGACAGGTGGCGCTGGAGAGAGTGCACGGGAGGGCTCCGCGGCTGTTTCGGGCACCGTACGGTGTGCGCTGGTTCGGACTGCGGGAGGTGCAGCGAAGGCTGGGGCTGACCGGGGTGATGTGGACGGCGCTTGGCCGGGACTGGAAGCTGCCGGGCGAGTCGGTTGCCGGCAGATTGCTGGGCAGCTGCCGGAATGGCGCGATCTTTTGCCTGCATGACGGGCGCATGATGGAGGCGCGCCCGGATGTGCGCAATACGGTGGAAGCGGTGAAGCGGCTGGTTCCGAAGCTGGTTGAGGAGGGCTGGAAACTGGAGACGGTGAGCCAGCTTCTGCGTGCGTCGACTTAGACGCCGAGCTTGGACTTGAGTTGTGTGACGCGGTCGCGCGCTACGTTCAGCTCGGTCTTGCCGTCTTTCAGGCGCACGAGCAGGCGTCCGCCGAACCAGGTGTAGAGCTCACGGATGGCGTCGAAGCTGACGATGGTGGAGCGGTGGATGCGGATGAAACGCTGGGGGTCGAGTTTTTCTTCGAGGTCGGCAATGGTGAGATCGACGACGTGGTGCTTGGCGGCGGTGGCGGCGTAGGTGAGCTTGTCCTTGGCGTAGAAGTGCGTGATCTGGGCGGTTTCGATGAATTCGACGCGGTCGCCGAGCTTGGAGGCGATGCGGGTGAGGTGCTCCGGCTCACGCTTTTCGAGCGCCTGGGCAAGCTGGGCGGCGAGGGTCTTGATATCGACACGCGGTTCGGAGCCGCCGAGCATGCGTTCGAGTTTGGTGAGTGCGCGGTCGAGCTGGTCGGGTTCGACGGGTTTGAGCAGGTAGTCGACGGAATTCACCTCGAAGGCGCGGAGGGCGTAGCGGTCGTAGGCAGTGGTGAAAACTACGAGAGGATCGGAGGGGAGCCGGGAGAGCAGATCGAAGCCCGTCATACCGGGCATTTCGATGTCGAGGAAGAGGGCGTCCGGCGGCTGGGAGCGGATGCGTTCGACTGCGCGCTCAGGATCCGATTCCGAGCCCGAGACTTGGACGCGGCCAGTGGCTTGGAGAAGGCGGGTGAGGCGCTTCAGCGCGAGTGGCTCATCATCCACCAGGAAGACGTTCATGCGGGCAGAACGTGCTCCGTTGTGCGTTGCGGGATGGAGATGGTGACGGCGGCGCCGGGCTGGATGCGCGTGATGTCGAGGGCGGCCTCATCGCCGAATAGAGCGATGAGCCGCGCGTTGAGGCTGTCGAGACCATGGGCGGGCTGGAGGCTGGAGGCTTCGAATCCGGGGCCGTCATCGGCTACTTCAAGCGAAAGCCGCGAGCCGGAGGAACGGGCCGTGACGCGGATAAAGCCGCCTTCGCGGCGCGGCGCGATGGCGTACTTGACGCTGTTTTCGACGAGCGTCTGAATGGCGAAGGGCGGCACCAGGAGATGGCGCAGGGAATCGGGCACTTCGACGGCGTGGCGAAGACGGTCCCCAAAGCGGGCGCTTTGGATCTCGAGATAATCGGAGACCAGCTTGAGTTCGAGTTCCAGGGGTACGAGCCCGGCGGCCTGGGTGTCGAGCGAGGTGCGGAGGAGAGTCGAGAGGCGCCCGATGAGCTGCTCGGCGCGGGCCGGGTCCTCACGGATGAGCGAGGAGATGGAGTTCAGGGTGTTGAACAGGAAGTGTGGCTGGATGCGAGATTCAATGGAGGCGAGCTGCGCTTCGCTGGCCAGCTTCAAGGCTCGTTCCTGCTCAATTTGCCGGTTCTTGATTTCGAGATTCGCTTCCTCAATCTCGTGGCGATGTACCTCATAGACGGTGACGGAGATGCCGATGATCAGGGTGATGACGCTGGCACCACGGAAGACCTGAAAGAAGTGGACCCAGAAGCTCATGCCGCGATGGATCTCCAATGCGTGGATGAGGCCCACTGAGACCAGGCATCCCACGAAGGTGCAGGCCATCATGAGCGCGACGATCAAGGCCCAGCGGGGCACGGGGTGGCGATCCCAGATGCGGGGAACTGACCAGGGCATGACGAGGGAGCAGACGGTGCCAATCGCGTTGGAGTGGATGAAGCCGTAGATGAAGATCCACTTGATGTTGGACCACGGCAGCCTCTCGTTGAGCCAGATGACCAGCAACGTAAGGGCTACGGCGACCGCGAGATTGAACAGCGCCAGCTCCCCGATCACTTTAACCCAGCCTCGCTTGGGCATTGTCGAGGATGGTAGCACAGCGGGGTCAGTTGCTCGCATGGCAGCCGATGCAGCCGGTCTGGTTGACGGGCAGCGGCTGCTTGGTCTCCATCCAGGTGTTGGCGCGCTTGGCATAGGGGGTGTTGGGCAGCGTGTCGAGGATGAGTTGGAAGAACTTGGCGGCCTCCTCAGGCTTGCCGAGGCGGGAATTGACGTCGCCGAGGGCGAACAGCAGCTCTCCCTTGGGATGCGTGCCCATTGTGCCAAGGTCGTCCTTCTGCAGCTCGAATGCGCGCATGTGATCGTCGAGCGCGCGCTGGAACAGCCCCGGCACCACGGGGTTGTTCTTTCCCATGGATCGGGCGGCGCCCAGCAGTGCAGCGCCTCTGGGAATACGCACGCCGATGTTATCCGGCTCCAGCTTCACGGCCTCGTCCATCTGGGCGATGGCCTTGGTATAGATCTCCATGCCCTTCTCGCTGTTGCCGGACATGAAGAGCTGGCCGGCCTGGAGGAACAGGCCGGTGCCATGCCAGACCATGGCTTCGGCGTGCTTGGGGTTTTCCGCCAGGATCTTCTCGCAGGTTGCCATTCCGCGCGCCAGAGCTTGGTTGTCGCCGGCGAAGCCGGCGAAAAAGTCGTTCCGGACGACGTGGTCAAAGCGCTGCTGGGCTTTTCCGGCGGTGGTTAGCATGCCCGCGCCCAATCCCAGGGCGGCGGCGATGGCGAAGTATACGATTTTCTTGGTTCTCATTCGAGCAACCCTCCTTGCATAGTCAGGATAAGCGGGGCTGGCGGCGAGGGCAGCGGTTTTCGGATCAGCAGCGGGGGAAACGGATGAACGGTGGCGCAACGGGGATGAATCGGGAGGCGGTTTACCAGCTGCCGGGGCCTGGCAGGCTGCGCGTGTGGTGGAAGGTGTACTCGCCGACCAGCCGTTCTCGGCCCTGTTCATCCCAGGAGATCAGCCGCGCGATCATGGTGCCGTCGCCGGCGGATGAAGTGGATTTACACACCGCACGTACCGCATGGCTGGGATTGCGGCGTGCTGTTCGATTTATCCACCAAAACGCTGCTTTGTGGCGATCTGTTCACGCAGCCAGGCGGGAATCCTCCGGCGGTGACTGAATCGGAGATCCTGACGGCGAGTGAAGGCATGCGGGGAATGATGGACTATTACGCGCACGGCACGAATACGTCCAAGATTCTCGATGCTCTGGCGGCGCTGGCGCCATCCATGCTGGCGTGCCAGCACGGCAGCGCGTACCGCGGCGACGGAGCAGCGCTGCTGCGTGAGTTGGCTACCAGAATTGAGCACTGAGCCTGGGCCGGGATGAACCGGATAGACTGTATGATCCCGCATGCAGGGCGTCCGGTTGTGGATTCCATCGCTGACGATGATGCTGGTGTCGCTCATCAGCTACGTGGACCGGCACACGCTGGCGCTGCTGGCGCCGACGATTCTGGCCGAGACGAGGCTGTCGGCGGAGCAGTACGGATTCATCATTTCGTCGTTTTCGGTGGCGTACACGATCGGCAACCCGATCTGGGGGAGGCTGCTGGACCGGTTCGGGCTACCGCTGGGGATGGCGGTAGCGGTGGCATGCTGGACGGTAGCTTCGACTTCGCATGCGCTGGCGGCGGGGTTCCTGGGCTTCGCGGTGGCGCGGGCGGGGCTCGGGTTCTTTGAAGGAGCGACGTTCCCCGGCGGGCTGCGCGCGGTGATGCAGACGCTGCCGGTGCATCTGCGGGGGCGTGGGCTGGCGCTGAGCTATAGCGGGGGGTCGCTGGGGGCGATCATCACGCCGATCGTGGTGACGCCGGTGGCGATTTGGTGGGGATGGCGCGGGGCGTTCCTGTTCACCGGCGCGATCGGTCTGGCCTGGCTGCTGCTGTGGGCCGCGGTGAGCCGGCGCGAGGATGTGCGTGTGAATCCAAGCCGGGCTGTTTCCGCCGATGGGCCCGCGATGAGCTGGCGCGACCGCCGCATCTGGAGCTTCCTGTGCGCTTATTCGTTCGGCTGCCAGCCGCTGGCCTTGGTGCTCTACAACTCCTCCATCTACCTGAACCGGGCGCTCGAGATCTCGCAGGTGGACATCGGAAAGCTACTCTGGCTGCCGCCGCTCGGCTGGGAGATAGGCTACTTCGTATGGGGCTGGGCGACGGACCGTGCGCTGAGCGAGGGCGAAGCGATGCCCGCATTCCGGCGGCTGCTGGCGGCAGCGACGTTGCTG
>VFZE01000034.1 GCA_016871315.1 Acidimicrobiia bacterium
GCAGGATGTGCTCAATCGCACCGTGGCCGTGGTCCGGCACAAGTTCGAAATGCAAAATGCGAGGATCGAATTGGAGGATTCCGGTCCGGTACGGCTGGTTGCCGACGCGGGGCAACTCCAGCAGGTTTTCCTTGCAATTCTGGTCAACGCGCTGGAGGCCATTGCGCAGGATCCTACGCTGCGCAGCGGAGGAGGCTATGCGCGGATCCGGGTGAGCCAACCGGCGCCCGGGCTTGTCGAGGTGGCGATTTCCAACAACGGCCCATCGATTCCCGATGAGGCCATGCCGAGGCTTTTTGAGCCGTTCTTCAGCACCAAGGGCGCCATGTCGGGCGTCGGCCTCGGACTTTCAGTGGCTTATGGCGTGGTGCAGCGTCATCACGGGGAGATCCATGTCTCAACAGGCGCCGAGACCACCTTTACCGTGCAGCTGCCACTCAGCCAGGAGGAATGCGCGGCCGAACTCAGCATGGAGGTGAAATCATGAGCGAACCATCGGGCCCGCTGGACAGATTTTCGATCCTGGTGGTGGACGACGAGGCGGTGGTGCGCGACTCGCTCCAGGAGTGGTTCTCGCAGGAAGGCTATCAGGTGGAAGCAGCGGCCAGCGCCCCGGAAGCACTCACAGCGCTCGCGAAGAGTGAGTTTGACCTGGTGATCGCCGACATCCGCATGCCTGGCATGGACGGCGTGGAGCTGCTGGAGAAAATTCAGGCGGAGAAACTGGAAGCGGCCGTGATTCTGATCACCGGCTACGCCTCCGTGGAATCCGCCGTGCGCGCGTTGAAACTTGGCGCTTTCGACTATTTGACCAAGCCGTTCGATCCCGACGATCTTTCCGCTGTGGTGCGCAACGCGCTGGAACGGCAGCTGCTGCGGCGCGAAAACAGGCAACTGCGGGATCAACTGGCCTCCGGCGGAGTGTTGAGCGAGATTATCGGTGTCAGTGAAGCGATGAGGAAGGTGAAGGAGCAGATCGAAATGGTGGCCGCCGTCGATTCCACGGTACTGGTGGAAGGGCGGAGCGGCACGGGAAAGGAGCTCGTGGCTCGCGCGATTCACCGGCTGAGCCCGCGGCGGTTTCATCCGCTGGTCGTGGTCCATTGCGGCGCGCTGACGGAAACGCTGATCGAAAGCGAACTGTTCGGACACGAGAAAGGTGCCTTCACCGGCGCGCAACACCGCCGCAAGGGAAAGTTCGAGGCGGCGATGGGGGGCACGGTATTCCTGGATGAGATCGCCGATATTTCGCTCAAGACGCAGACAGACCTGCTGCGCGTGCTGCAGGAGCGGGAAGTGGTTCGAGTGGGTGGTACGCAGGCCATTCCCGTTGACTTCCGCGTGATCGCGGCCACCAATCGGAATCTGGAGCAGATGGTGAAGGAGGGTCTGTTTCGCGCCGATCTCTATTACCGCTTGCACGTATTCCGGATCTATCTTCCGGCGCTGCGGGAGCGCCCCAGCGACGTGCCGGTGCTGGCCACTCATTTCCTGGAAAAGTATTCGCGCAAAATGGGGCGCCACTTCCATGGATTTCAGCGGGCGGCTTTAGACAAACTGTCCAGCCATGCATGGCCGGGCAACGTCCGTGAACTGGAGAACTGCATCGAGCGGGCGCTGGTGGTCAGCTCCGAACCGGTTATCAGGGCCGAAGATCTTGTGCTGGGCGAAGGGCGCGCCCTTGCCCCCCTGTCCGGCTATTCGCTGGAGTGCGTCGAGAAGAACCATATACTGCGCGTTCTGGAAGAGTTCTCATGGAACCAAACACAGGCGGCGAAGGCTCTGGGCATCGACCGTGTGACGCTTTACCACAAAATCAAACGGTACGAACTGAAGCAATCCGCCAAGGCACTGTCCTCTCCCGAGGCGGCCGTGAAGGGCACCAGGGGGTGATCCTGGTACCCGTCGGCGAGTTCCCCGCGCAGCTTCTCGCGGAGTTGAGCCGCCGGTCCGGGCTGGCCTCCGGCCCGGGAATCGATGCCCCGCAGTCCGCCTATCACGCGAGGCGGAATCAATATGATTCCACGCAGTTGCTGTGCAGGTTGAAACAGTTCCAGCCTGGCGCCGTAATGGGAGTCACGCAACTGGATCTGTTCATTCCGGTGTTGCGTTACGTGTTCGGAGAGGCTGAGATGGGAGGCCGGGCGGCGATCTTCTCCGTCTGCCGGTTGAGGGAGGAGTTCTACGGGCTCCCACCGAACCCCGCTCTGCTTATAGAACGCGCCATGCGGGAGCTATGGCATGAAACGGGCCATTTACTGGGCTTGGCGCATTGCCGCGATCCTCTCTGTGTCATGAGTTCCTCTCATGCGGTGGAACAGGTGGACACGAAAAACGGTTCGCTGTGCAGGGATTGCCAATGCCGCGCCAACGTGCTGAGCGAAGAGCGCGGCATTGCCCTGCCCTGAATCGGATCACTGTTCTTCCGCTACACACCGGAGTCCTCATCGAGCAGGAAAATCTGCTCCACGGGAATCCGGAAAAGGCGGCCGACCTTGAATGCCAATGGAAGACTCGGGTCGTACTTGCCGGTTTCGATGGCGTTGATCGCCTGCCGCGACACGCCAATCTGTTTCGCCAGATCTTCCTGCGTCCAGTCGCGTTCGGCGCGCAGTACTTTAAGACGGTTCCTCATGGACCAACTCACTGGTATCTCCGGTGCGCTAGGCCAAGACCAACGGCGTAGCAAAGCAGCATCACCGCGGGCAGGTCGCGCGGATCGGCGTTGACGAACATCCCTTCGGCACGCAAGAAGCCGAGCGCGAAACAAGCCACCATCGAAGCCGGAAAGGCGATGGCCAGCGCCATCAGCTGCACCTGCCGCTGGAACTCGTCCAGGCCACGTATGAGCCGGACCAGCGCGGCGATCATTCCGCCGAATGTGGCGATCAAGGCCGCTGTGGCTGCCAGCCTCAACGCGTGTCCCGGCTCGTAGAACTGGCGAAGCGCGACGTGGCCGGACCATGCGGCGATGACGGCGGCGGCGGTGAGAATTACGGATCGGGAAAACCGATCCGGTTGCGTGATTGTCATAGCTGTTGAACCTCTCAGCGCTGATTTTGAGCAAGTCTTGCTTTACATAAAGTAAAGTATACTTGTCTTTTTGTCAAGCACTTTATTCCTGGAAGATTCAACGGCTTGCAAGATTTCGGCGCCGGTTACTCTTCGACGCCGCGCTCGCGCACGGAATCTTCGGCGTTCACCCGAGGCAACCATCGCGCGAGGTTGCCTTTCACGGTCGCAAACTCGGGCTTCGATGCCAGGTTGGTCCACTCCTGCGGATCGTTCTGGTGATCGTAGAGTTCCTCGCCGCCATCGGCGTAGCGTGTGTAGCGCCACCGCTCGCTGCGCAGGGAGTGGTTGTTGCGGAAATAGGTGGTGAGCGCTGGGCGGTCCCATGAGGCTTGCGGGTTCTTGAGAAGCGGCATCAGCGAGGCGCCTTCCAGTTCCTTGCGCGGGGAAAGCGAGCAGAGTTCGTTGAGCGTGGGGTAAACCTCCATCATCGTCACCGGGCGGGAGCAGCGCTGCGCCGGCTTGGTGACGCCGGGCGCGATGACGGCGAAGACGTTGCGGGTGGCTTCCTCCCACAGGCTGAATTTGCGCCAGTGTAGTTTTTCGCCGAGATGCCAGCCGTGATCGCTCCAAAGCACGATATTTGTGTTTTTTGCGAGCGGGCTGGCATCGAAGCCATCGATGAGCCGGCCCAGCGTTTCATCCATGAAGGCGATCGAGGCCAGATAGCCCTGCACGGCCTGCCGCCATTGTTTATTCTCGATCACTTTTTTGTGATCGCCGTCGGGCCGGGCAAACTTCTTGCCGATCGGAGGCACGTCATCGAGATCGTCATCCTTGACGCGCGGCAGCGTGATCTTTTCCAGCGGAAACATGTCGAAGTACTTCGGGGGAACGTACCAGGGAAGGTGCGGGCGGAAGAGTCCGCAGGCGAGAAACAGCGGTTTCGATTGCGGCTTATGCAACTCCTTGACGGCCCAATCCACCACTTTGTAGTCGCCCATCTCCGAGGCAGGAACGCGCACCGGGCCCCAATCAAAATGGGCTGTCTTGGGAATGCCGTTGAGTGGCCGGTTCTCCGGCATCGGGTCGGGAGGTTTGTTCCGCACTTGATCCGGGAAGTAATCGTGCCAACTGGCGGCGTCGGGGAATCCGCCGTGATAGATCTTGCCGCCACCCACGACACGGTAGCCATGCGCCATGAAGTGCTGGGAAAGCGAGACTGCCTTAGCCAGGACGGGCGATTTGCGCATCGGCTGGCTATTGTCGTAGATGCCGGAGGTGGAGGGGCGGATGCCGGTCATCAGCGCGGCGCGCGAGGGGTTGCACAGCGGCGCGGCGCAATGTGCGTTGGTGAAGAGCACGCCGCGGTTGACGAGCCGGTCCAGGTTGGGCGTGCGTGCCTGGGAGTGGCCGCCGAGGCAGGACACCCAGTCGTTCAGATCGTCGATGGCGATGAACAGCAGGTTCGGCCTGGAGGATTGCGCGTGTGCGAGCGGCGCCGCGCCAAGCGCGGAGAGAAACTGTCTGCGATGCATGGAGGCTACTTTAGCTCAACATGGTCGCATTTGCATCCATCACAGTCCGAACACAAACAGGGCGTTCCCTGCGGCAATCGCCACGCGCTGCCGGCCCCGCGACAGAAACGAGACAGGCGAGGCCACAACCTGTCCGCCCAGCGTGGCTTTCCAAAGCTCCTTCCCCGTCCTCGAATCCAGCGCCTTGAAATAGCCCTCTTCGGTTCCGGTGAACACAACACCGCCGGCCGTCGACATCAACCCTGCCCAAAGCGGCCTCATGAGCCGGTGCTCCCACATCATCTTCCCCGTGAGCGGATCCAGCGCGCGCACCGCTCCGTACCAATCCTCCATCACGCCTTCATTGCGGAACCAGCCGCCCTGGAACCTCGTCCCCGGGCGGTAATCGGCTTCGCCCTCAAAATACACGCTGCTCCCTTCCCGGACCGGAACATAGAACCATCCCGTCTCGGGCGAATAGGACGGCGACATCCAGTTGGTGCCTCCTGCAACTTGCGGATAGATGCGCCGGCCCTCGGGCGTCGGGTCGGTGCCCGGCAGCACGATCGGACGTCCGCTGGCGTCCAGCCCGTTCGCCCAGGTCTGTTTCACGAAGGGTTCGCCGAGCAAGAACTCACCGGTCGCCCGGTCCAGCACATAATAAAACCCGTTGCGGTTGGCGGTGATGAGAAGCTTCCGCATCCTTCCCTTGAAGACGCGGTCCACAAGCACCATGATCTGCGTCGCGTCCCAGTCATGCGTGTCGTGCGGGGTGAACTGAAAATGCCACTTGCGTTGCCCGGTATCGGCATCCAGCGCGACAACCGCATCGGAAAACAGGTTGTCTCCCTCGCGCACCTTCCCGTTCCAATCCGGACCTGGGTTCCCGGTGCCCCAGTAGGTAATGTTCAACGCCGGATCATAGCTTCCGGTGAGCCAAATCGACGCTCCGCCCGTCTTCCAGGAATCTCCCGCCCACGTCTCGCGCCCGAACTCGCCCGGACCGGGCACGGTGTAGAATCTCCACTTCCGGCTTCCGTCCTCGACGCTATAGGCGTCGAGGAATCCGCGGATGCCATACTCGCCTCCGGCAACTCCGGTGATCACCTTGTCCTTCACCACCAGCGGCGCCACGGTTCCTGCGTAGCCCAGCTTGTAGTCGATCATCTCCCGATCCCAGAGCAGGCGGCCCGTCTTGCGATCCAGCGCGATAACGTGGGCATCGAGCGTGGTCATGAACAGCCGGTCCCCGGTGAGCCCGAATCCGCGATTGACCTGCCCGCAGCAGTTGTTGATCTTCGGCGGGAGGTTCCTGCGGTACTCCCACAGCTTCATGCCTGTCTCCGCCTCCAGCGCAACGGCGTCGTTGGGCGGCAGCGTCACGTACATGACGCCATCCACCACCAGCGGCGTCGCCTCAAACTTTTCCCTGCCCTTGATCTGGAAGACCCACTTCAGCCGCAGATCGGCCACATTGCCGCGGTGGACTTGATCGAGCTTGCTGTACCTGTGTCCATCGTCGGTGCCGGAATAGGTCAGCCAGTTCCCCGCATCCTGGGCCAGCGCCACGAAGGCTGCCAGTATCAGCGCCGCTCTCAATTCCGGCCCCCTTTCAGCGAGCATATGTAGTCCAGCAGATCCTCCAACTCCGCCCCGCTGAGAGACACGCCGTAAGCAGGCATCAGCGATTGCCTGGGATAGGCGATGCCACCGATCTCGGACTTCAGAAACGAACGCAGCGTCTCTGCACGATCCATGAGGTGCACAGAATAGTCGTCTTCATTCAGCACGACCCCTTCCACCTTCTTTCCTTTCACCTCCACTACGACTGACCGATACCGGCCGGCCACTGCGGCACCCGGCTCCACCAGCGACTCGCGCAGATGCTCCCGGGTACGAGTGGCGCCGATGGTTGTCAGATCCGGACCCAGTCTCCCGCCGCCCATCCCGATCGTGTGGCAGGCCGCGCATCCGCCCTTGGCCGCGTAGATCTGCTTCCCGCGCTCAGCCGCTGCCGGATCGGATCTGCACGCCGCCACCTCCTGCACCTCCAGCGTGCGCACGAACGACAGGATCTTCCAGATGGAGTCCTCATCCAGCCATGCCCCTGGCATCTCACTGCCGGGCACGCCGTTCGAAATCGTCTGGTACATCTCGCGGTCGCTCGAGCCGAACCGACGGAACTTTGACGCCAGCCGTGCCCCGCGTCCCGATGCCCCGTCCATCCCGTGGCAGTTGACGCAATAGAAACTGTACATGCGCTTGCCTTCGGCGATGGCGGTGGCCGAGGTGAAAGTATTCTGGTCGCGCGTTTGCGCGGCCAGCGTCATCGCCACCGCCAGCAGGAAGCCCGATTTCATCCCGCCAAAAATATCACAGCTTTGCCGCGCACGGCTTAGGGCTACCTCAGCGTCACGCGTGCGGCTTTGCTTGCCGCGCCGCCGAGCCGCAACACCAACTCACGCGATCCCGGCGCCAGGCCGGCGGGTACGCGGATGTTCACCTGGTAGAGGCCGACGAAGCCCGGCGCAAGGCCCGCGAACTGCACCTCGCAGTTCACGCCGTCCATGGTAACCGTGGGCCGTGTGAGTGTTTCGGCGAGAGGGTTGGATGGACCAGCCGCTCCAGTCGCGGGACGGTTGGAAACAGCCCCAAGTCCCGCCGCATAGAAGTAGACGTTCTCGCCCGCCTCCAGCGGCCGCTGCGCGGTGACTAGCGTGTTATCCCCCGCTCGAACCACAATCGCTTCGCCGCCATTGAAGGCGAAGATGCCGGGGTGAGCAGCCAGGAGCGGGACCTGAAGCGCGGGGCTCGTCTGTTCGCCGAAGCTCAAGATTATCGAGGCTGTCGGCCCGGTTGCCTCCCAGGGGATCTGGATGTTGACCTGCTCTTGGCCGTTGGCATTGGCTACGGCGTAAATCGGCGCTTCCGAGCCATTCACCGCCGCGCGCACAGCCGCAAGCGAGCGCGGCAGGGGGATCGAAGTAGCCGCGGAGATCCCGGCGCCCGTGGTGATGGCCGTGCCGAAGACCGTGACGGGGGAACCGGCAACCACGCCCGGTTCAAAACTGGCGCCGTTCACAGCGGCGGTGGCCGCCGGGCGTTGCGCCGGCGCCTGGGTGCCTTCGATGCGGTAGACCACGCCGCCGCGATGATCGCCCACATAAATCTCTCCGGCCTCATCCTCGCCGAAAGTCGAGATGCGGATATTAGGCTGCAGCAGGAAACGGTTGCGGAACTGATTCCCTTCCCGTCTAAGCCCCCAGATTCGCCCGCTCTGGTAGTCGCCATAGATGTAGGTGCCAAGCAGCGCCGGGAACCGGCGGCCGCGGTAAACGAAGCCGCCGGTGACGGAGACGTCGTTCTGCGCGCGGCTGTCATACTCCAGCACCGGCAGCATCAGGCCGGTCATGTCGCATCCGGCCAGCAGGCATTGCAATCCCTCCATCAAGCGCCAGCCGTAGTTTTCCCCACCGCGGCTGGAGGCGGGCTGGAAATCGATCTCTTCCGCCCGGTTCTGTCCCACATCACCGATCCACAAGTCCCCGGTCTCGCGGTCGAAACTGTAGCGCCAGGGGTTGCGCAGGCCGGTGGCCCAGATCTCCGGCAGATATCTCGGATCATTCACGAAAGGGTTGTCAGAGGGGACACGATAGGTAGCGGCGCCAGATTCCGTGTCGATGCGCAGCATCTTTCCCAGGAAAGTCCGGCGGTCCTGCCCGGCATTAAGCGGATCGCGAGCGCTGCCGCCGTCACCCAAGCCGAGATACAGATACCCATCCGGCCCAAAGACCAGCTGCCCGGCGTTGTGGTTGGTGAACGGCTGTGTCTGCGTGAAGATCACCTGTTCGCTCAGCGGGTCAGCCAGGTTCGCATCCGCGCTGAGATGGTAGCGGCTCACGAATGTGTTGCGGCACGCGGTGTCGGTGTAGTTGACGTAGAAGTAGCGCTTGGCGGTGAAGCCCGGCGGGAATGCCACACCCAGCAGGCCACACTCGCCGTTGCTGCGCGTCTTGGACTGAATATCGAGGAGCGGCGCGGGCAGTACACGACCGTTCTCATACACGAGCAACAGGCCATTCTGCCGGGCGAAAAAGAGCCGTCCAGAGCCGTCACCTGGATGTTGAATGTCGGTGATGCTGCCGATACCGGTGGCGATCTGAACCAGCCGGATCTCGGCCTCCTGGGCCGGGGCGAGGAAGGCGCTTAACACGGCGACTATGGCAAAACGCATACGGGCTCCCCTTTGGCTTTATGCTACTGTACCTATTTCAACACGAAGAGGCCTGATTCGTAGTGAATTCGTTTATGAAAAAACTTACTTTATTACTCCCCGCCTTGGCGACGGTGTTTGCCCAGGATGCGGCATCCCTGCTGCGTGAGGCTAGCGTCAGGGCGGCGATAGAATTTGCCGCCCAAAACGAGGACAAAGTCATTGCCGAGCAGATAGAAATCTGTGAGGTGCCGGCGCCGCCGTTCCACGAAAAGCAGCGCGGGGAACTCTACAAGCGCAAGTTTGAGGAGCTTGGCCTGCGCAACGTGAGGATCGACGCAGAAGGCAACGTGATCGGCGGGCGGCCCGGTAGGAACGCGCGTCCGAATCTGGTATTCAGCGCCCATCTGGACACCGTTTTCCCGCCCGGTACGAACGTGAAGGTCACGCGGGACGGCTCGTGGCTGAAAGGCCCCGGCATCGGCGACGACTGCCGCGGCTTGGCGGTGGTGCTCGGAGTGATTCGCGCCATGAACGCCGCCAAAGTGGAGACGCCGGGCACGATCACCTTCGTGGGCACCGTGGGCGAAGAAGGCTTGGGCGATCTTCGCGGCGTGAAGCATCTTTTCGGATCCAGTCTGAAGGGGCAGATCGACAAGTTCATTTCGCTCGACGGCATCGGTTTCGGGGTCGCCAATGTGGGCGTAGGCAGTTTTCGTTACAAAGTGACGTTCAAGGGTCCCGGCGGCCACAGCTACGGAGCGTTCGGCATGGCGAATCCGATTCATGCGCTGGGCCGCGCCATTGAGAAAATCAGCGACTTCCAGGTGCCGTCCATGCCGAAGACCACGTTCAACGTGGGCCGCATCGGCGGAGGAACTTCAGTGAACTCGATCGCCTTTGAGGCGTGGATGGAAGTGGATATGCGCTCGGCCGATCCGGCCTCGCTGCGCGAGGTGGATGAGAAGTTCAAGGCCGCTGTGCAGCAGGCGCTGGACGAAGAAAACGCGCGCTGGAATCAGAACGGCAGGATCGCGGTGCAGATCGAGACCGTCGGCGTGCGCCCCGCGGGCAAGACCAGCGAGGATAGCGCTATCGTGCGGACGGCAGTTGCGGTTTCCTCGGCGCTAGGTCTGCAGGTCACTTTGCGGGAAGGCTCCACCGATTCCAACGTCGGCATGAACCTGGGCGTCCCTTCGATCACCATGAATAGCGGGGGCGCCGGCCGGGGCGCGCACTCGCTGGGTGAGATGTTCGACACCACCGATTCCTACAAAGGAACTCAGCGCGCCCTGCTGGCGGCGATTGCGCTGGCGCGCTGAGCCCCGATTCGGGCCGCCGTTCCCGACCCAAGGGTCGGCGACGCAATGCGAGTCACAGAAGTTGAAAAAAACTTCGCTTTTTCTCTAACCTTAGCAGGTCCATACACTTAGACCTCCCGGAACTCGCGCAGTTTCCCGCCAGCAGCGACTTGCGCACCTCTACACTGGGGCCGGTTGAGCCGAGCGCGCCTTCCAGGCGGGACATTGGCCAATGCAAGAGAGGATTTTTCATATGAGTCGATGGAAACCGAAGGCGGCGCTGGCCTGCCTGTTGGGGATCAGCCTGGCCGGCTTGGAGAGCTTGAGCGCGGCGCCCCCGCTAACCACTGTGCAAGATATTCTTTACCGGGCCGACGGGAGTCGGTTCTCCGGAACGGTGATGATCAATTGGCGAAGCTTCGACGCCGAGGACACGTCCAACATCGCAACCAGCAATCTGCAGCTGCGCATCGTGAACGGCCTGCTCCGCGTTCGGCTGGTACCCACCACCACTGGCAGTTCCGGCGCACACTACTCGGTGCGGTACGTCTACAACGGAAAAGTGCAGTTCACCGAAAGCTGGGCCGTGCCGCCCAGCGTGTCACCGGTCCGCGTCCGCGATGTGCGGATTGCCGGGGCCGGTTCCACCATAGGTCAAAGCACGCAGATCGAGATATCCAACGTGAACGGACTCCAGGAGGAGTTGAACCTGCGTCCGCTGGTGGGCCTGAACTTTGTTCCGTCGCGCGCGGCGATTATTAACATCGATGGGGCTTTGGAGGGCGCTGTCGGGGATCCTGGCGAATGCGTGCGCGTGGATGGCAGCGCCGGGCCTTGCGGCAGCGGAGCCCTCGGCATCGCGGCGGCAACGTTCGTCGATGGAGAAACCCCCAACGGGGCAGTGAACGGCTCCAACCTCAGCTACACGCTGGCCAACACGCCGAATCCGGCTTCGAGCCTGCTCCTCTACCGCAATGGAATGCTCCAGAAACTGAATCTCGACTACACCATGTCGGGGGCCTCGATTAACTTCGTTTCGGCGGCGGTGCCACAGTCGGGCGACGTGCTGCTGGCTTCCTACCGCACGCTTGGCTCCGGCACCACTCTTCCTCAGGTTCTTTGCACCAATTCCGGCTCGGCCACCAACCAGACATCTTCCACTGCCTTGGGAACCTGCGTCATCGCGAACAACGTGCTGAAGCCCGGCGACCGCGTCGAAATCTCTTTTGATTATTCGCACGAAGGAACCGCAACCGGATTCCAACTGACTGTTCTTTGGGGCTCCACTACGCTGGCATCCCGCACTGCGGCGGCCAATGTCGCCGTAGCCACGGGCCGCGCCAGCCTGAGCGTGATCCCCACTGGCGGCATTTGGAGCGCGCAAAGCTGGGGCAATAACCTGACTCTTGCCCAGGATGCCAACTCGACTTCGGAGGGGGGCACGGCGGGCATCACCGTCAGCCTGAATGGCAACATGTCCAGTTCGACCAGCGAGACCGTGACACTGCGTAACTTCACCGTCACGCGTTTCGCCGCTCCCTAGTACGGCCGTCCTCACAGTCCTGGAAACAGCGGCGTCGGTTTACCATGGCGCCAGCCTTCCTTTAGGTGGAAAATCCGCATCTCCTAGAGTTATTACCGGGTTTTCAAGCTGTTTCCAGGGCCACATAATGATGAGGAAGCTACGGGAGGAGAACTGTATGCTACAACGAGCGTGGTTCCATTTCGTCATCCGACCCGCTCTCCTGTTGAGGGACAGGAGAGGTCAGGATCTCCTGGAATACGCCTTGCTGGGGGGGTTTATTGCCGTGGCCGTCGCCGCCTTTTTCCCGACCAGTATCGCGCCGAATATCAGTCAGATCCTGTCAAGGGTGTCCAGCATGTTGAATTCTGCGCCAGGCACCGGTTCCTGAAGTCCGCAAACGCGTCTACTCGAGATACTTCTTCAAGTCCGGGTGGAGTTGTGCCTTCACATCGGGCTCCTCCAGCAGCTCGCGCAAAATCAGCCTCGGCGCCAGATTGTTGATCTTCTCCACCTTCCCGCCTTTCAAATGAGTGACAGCGGCCACTACGCTCTCCTGGCCCATTTTGAAAGGATGCTGCACCACCAAGGAATCGATTACCCCGCCCTTCAGGTCTTCCAGCAGGGTCGGGCTCCAATCAAACCCAACCAGTTTCAGCTTCGCCTGACGCGCCTTCACTGCCTGCGCGGCGCCGACCGTGGAGGATTCGTTGGAAGCAAACATGCCGTCCAGATTGGGAAAAGCCGTCAGCATGTTCTCTGCCACCGCGAGTGACTTGGCATAGTCGGCCATGCCAAACCGCTTGTCGGCTATCGCGATTTGCGGGAACTTTTCCTTTAGCGCATCCTCGAAGCCCTGCTCCCGCGCCATGGTGGAGGCAGCGCCCGGCTGCACCGCGACGATCACCACACGGCCCTTGCCGCCCAACACCTCTCCCATGCGCTGGGCCGCGATGCGTCCTGCCTCGTAGTTGTCCGTCGCCACTTGGGAAACGAACTGTTCGGTGTCGATGCCGGAATCGAAAATCACGACCGGGATCTTCTCGCGAGCCGCCCTCTCCACCACGCCGACCATCGCCTTCTTATCAATCGGCGCCAGCGCGATCGCATCCACGCGGCGGTTGATCATCGCTTCCACAATCTGAATCTGGCCTGCGTAGTCGGTCTCCGAGGTCGGTCCGTTCCAAATGATTTCGACTCCGCTTTCGCGCGAAGCCGCCACCGCGCCCGCTTGCACGGACTGCCAGAACAGATGCGCGCGGCCCTTGGGTATCACCGCGATGGTGATCTTCTTCTCCCGGTTGCAGCCGGGCATGGCGAGTCCCAGCAAAGCCGCGGCCGCGGCTCTGCGCGTCAATGGTGTCATTCGACCTCCGCGAGTCCGTCAGGGCAGTTTCGGCTCGGTGATGCTGTAGTTCACGTTCAGCGAACGGAGGAAGGCAAGCAGGTCAGCCTTTTCAGCCGCAGTCAGCTTTACCTCCTTCAAGTTCGTCGTGTCCAGATACTTGTTCGGCTTGCCGCCGCCGAGCATCGTGTCCACGGCCTCCTCCAGCGTCTTGGCGCTGCCGTTGTGAAAGTAGGGAGCCGACTTGGCGATATCGAGTAGCGTTGGTGTTTTGAACGCACCCGTGTCCTTTTCTTCCTTGCTGATCGCGCCACGGCCTGCGTCAGGCTTCTCGGCGTCCATCCCGATACCCACGTTGTGGAACTGCTGATCCGTCAGCAGACGGCCGTCGTGGCAGTTGGTGCACTTGGCCTTCTCATCGAAGATCTTCCAGCCGCGCTGTGCCGCCGGCGAGAACGCCTTGTTGTCGCCATTGCGGAACTTGATCCAGGCCGAATCGTTGCTGACGATGGTGCGCATGAACGCCGCCACCGCCTTGGCCACATTCTCCTTGGTGATCGGCCCCGCGCCGAACACTTTATCGAATTGCGACTGGTAACCGGGAATCTGGTTCAGCTTCGCCACGACGTCATCGACGCTCGGACGCCCGTTCTGGCCTGTCGCGCCCATGTTGCCGCCGCTCCATGCTCCCAGCACCTGCCGCTCCAGCGACGGCGCGCGGCCGTCCCAATACAGCGCCGCGTAGTAGCCGACATTCCACATCGTCGGTGAACTGCGTGTCAGCTTGGCCTCATATGCTCCCATCGCCGTTGGCAGGCCGTCGGTGAGACCCTTTTCCTTCACGTGGCAGTAATAGCAGGAGCGCGAGCCGTCCCCGCTCAGCCGCTTGTCATAGTAAAGCTGTTTGCCCAGCTCCACCTTCTCCTTGGTCATCGCGTTGTCAGCCGGGATCTTCATGTCCTCGTAATTGGGAATCGAGGGAAACTGCGCCAGAAGCGGTGCAACGAGAAACGCCGACAGGCCAACCACCAGCAACTGCTTGCTCATTTTCACTTGCCCTCCTCGCACAATAGCCACTGTTTTTCAGCCGCGAACGCTGGCGGCGGGGATCTTGCGCACCAGATCCTCCATCTCCGCCCGGTTCTCGCTGCCGATCGTGAAACAATCCACGCAATCCAGCGACAAGGCAAACTGCAGGCATTCGTCCGCCCGGTTGCGCAGTTTGCCCGCGCCGAGAATCTTCATCCCGATAATCCCCTTGCCCGCCGCCTTCATCTGGTTCAGCACGCTGATCACGGTCTCCACATCGGCGTCCATGGCGATCTTGGCCGGGTTGATCCGCGCCAGGTCCACTTGAACCCACGGTGTCCGCGCAGCGGTCTTCAGCGCCTCCAGCGTGTGGCAACTGACCCCGTGTGTCCGGATAATGCCTTTCTCGCGCGCCTCGGAGATCACCGCCATCGCGCCCTTCTTGCGATCCGGCCAATCGGCGTCCACCATGGTGTGCAGCAGCATGATGTCGATGTAGTCGGTTCCCAACTCGCGCCGGAAGCGGTCCAAGTCCGCCCGCATCTCTTTCTCCGTGTTGGCATGCGTTTTTGAAAGGATCACCACTTTCTCGCGCGGTATCCCCGCATTCAACGCTGCCTTCAAATGCGGGTGCGAACCATACTGATCCGCTGAATCCCAGAAATTCACGCCCTGGTCATACGCTGCTTTGAAGAGATCCGCCATTCCACCGAGGCCGAGCTGCTTGGTCTGGTTCGAGCTGCCACCGCTGCCGTTGGTGCCCGTGCCCATCGCCAGCCGGCTCAGCTCGACCTTCATCGGGCCCAGCTTGATCCGGTCCGATGCCAGCTTCTTCGTGCCGGCAAACAGATGATGAGGGAAAGCGGCCATCCCGGTAACACCGGCGGATGCGCTCAAGAAACGGCGGCGGTTCATTTGGGGGCAGTTCATATTTGTCTCCAGCTTATTGGTCACCTTATCACATTGAGCTTGTAGATTTCATACTATAAGGTACAGGAAATGTCTCCCAACCTCTTCATCCGGGCCCTGTTGACCGGCGCGTTTCTCGTCTCCGCCGCTCCTGCGCAAACCGCGAAACCCATCGACTTCAACCGGGACATCCGCCCCATCCTCTCCGACCACTGCTTTGCCTGCCACGGACCGGATGAGAAGGCGCGCATGGTGAATCTGCGGCTGGATATCCGCGAAGGTGCCTTCGCCGCCAAAGGCGAGGCACGCTACATCGTTCCCGGCAATGCCGCCGCCAGTCTTCTCTACCAGCGCGTCAGTCACGCCAAGCCCGTGCTGCGCATGCCGCCCGCATCTACCGGCCGGACGTTGACCGAGCAGCAAGTCTCCCTCATCCGGCGCTGGATCAACGAAGGCGCCGCTTGGGAGACGCACTGGTCCTACCTGCCGCCGTCGCGCCCCGCGCTACCGGCGGTGTCTAACCGCGCATGGCCCCGCAACCCGATCGATCACTTTGTGCTCGCGCGCCTGGAAAAAGAGGGCCTGAAGCCTTCTCCGGAAACCGACAAGACGACCCTTCTGCGCCGTGTCACGCTGGATCTCACAGGATTGCCGCCGGCGCCCGCCGATCTGGCCGCCTTCCTCACCGACCGCTCTCCCAACGCTTACGAGAGAGTGGTCGATCGACTTCTCAATTCGCCTCACTACGGTGAGCGCATGGCCATGCAGTGGCTCGATCTGGCGCGCTACGCCGACACGCATGGCTATCACATCGATTCCCACCGCGACATGTGGCCCTGGCGCGACTGGGTCATCCGCGCCTACAACGACAACAAGCCGTTTGACCAGTTCACGCTGGAGCAGTTGGCCGGTGACCTGCTGCCGGCGCCCACTCGCGAGCAGCGCGTCGCCACCGGCTTCAACCGCAACCACATGATCAATTTCGAGGGCGGCGCCATTCCGGAAGAGTACCTGGCCGAGTATGTCGTCGATCGTGTCGAAGCCACCTCCACCATATGGATGGGGATGACCATGGGCTGCGCACGCTGCCACGATCACAAGTACGATCCGATCTCCCAGCGCGACTTCTACCGCCTGTTCGCTTTCTTCAACACGGTCGCCGAAAAGGGCCTCGATGGCCGACGCGGCAATGCGGAGCCGCTGATTCCCGTCGCGCCGCAGGGCCAGATCATGGAGCTCGACGCGCTGGAGTGCGCCATTCGGGAGAAACGCGACGCGATGGATGAAAAACAAATCGACGCCGCGCTGGCCGCCTGGGAGAAAACCCTGCGCCGGCCGTTTGCCGCTCCTGTCACCGATGGTATTGCCGCCCACTTCCCCTTCGACGGCAACTTGCACGACGTCTCGGGAAGCTATCTGCACGGCCGCCCGATAGACGGTGAACCCGGCTTCCCCGGCGGCATCATCGACAAGGCTCTCTCGCTCACCGCCGACGATCATGTCCGCCTTGCACCGCGCCTTCCGGTTGACACATCGAAGCCCTTCACCGTCGCACTGTGGATCAGGCCCAGCTCGGATAAGGCCGAGGTGATCGAAATCTTCCAAGGAGCGCTGGAACTCTCCACCGAACCCTCCTATTACATGCCAGAGCTGAAGCGCGTCGCGCGGCTGCGATTCCAGGGCTTTCAGACGCAGGAGCCCATCGTCATCGGCCAGTGGACCCACGTTGCGTTCACCCGTGAGAGCGGCGCCTACGGCCTCTTCCTCCACGGCGAACCGGCTAAACTCGAACTATTCGAAAAACCGATTGAGCCATCGGTAGAAACCGCGCTCGAAATCAAAGGCTACCGCGGCTCCCTCGATGACGTGCGCATCTACTCGCGCGCCATTACCGCCGCGGAAGCGCGCACGATTGCGCTCCACCACCCCGCCGCTGCGTTGCTCGAAATCCCCGCCGCCAAGCGCGACAAGGATCAGAAGCCACGCCTGCGCGAATACTTCCTGACCCACGCCGCGCCAGAGCCGCTCCGCACGCAGCACGCCGAGCTGAAGGCGCTGGAAAAGCGCAAGGAGCAGATGGAGCGCGCCGTCCCCACCGTCATGGTGATGCAGGAAATGGGCAAACCGCGCGAGACGCACATGCTGGGCCGTGGTGACTATCGCAACAAGGGTGAAAAGGTCACTGCCGGCGTGCCTTCCACGCTGCCGCCGCTGCCGCCCGGCGCGCCCTCGAACCGCCTCGGCCTGGCGCAGTGGCTGCTCGACCCCGCCAACCCGCTCACCGCTCGCGTCACCGTGAACCGCTACTGGCAGATGTACTTCGGCCATGGCTTGGTGAAAACCTCCGAAGACCTTGGCTCGCAAGGCGAGGCCCCCTCGCACCCCGAATTGCTTGACTGGCTCGCCACCGAGTTCGTGCGCCTTAAGTGGGACGTGAAAGCGATGCAGCGCCTGATCGTGACCTCAGCGACCTACCGCCAATCGTCCAAGGTGACGCCAGCGCTGCTGGAACGCGACCCAGAGAACCGCCTGCTGGCCCGCATGTCGCGTTTCCGCCTTTCCGCCGAATTCATCCGCGACAACGCGCTTGCCGCAAGCGGCCTGCTGAAGCCGGCAATCGGCGGACCGAGCGTCTTCCCCTACCAGCCGCCCGGACTGTGGGAAGAAATGGCCTTCCACGGTATCTACTCGGCGCAGACCTACACGCCTGGCAAAGGCGAAGACCTCTACCGCCGCGGCATGTACACCTTCTGGAAGCGCACCGTCCCGCCCGCGTCGCTCGCCACCTTCGACGCCCCCGACCGCGAGAAATGCACCGCACGACGCGCCATCACCAACACCCCGCTGCAAGCCCTTATCTTGATGAACGACCCGACTTATGTGGAAGCGGCCCGCCACCTGGCACAACGTGCGCTTCGCGAAGCCGGCCGTGATGCTTCCAGGCGCATCGAGCACATCTTCCGCCAGGTGACCCTGCGCAAACCAACGACGCGCGAGGTCGCGATCCTGCGTGACCTGGAACGCCTTCAACTCGCCGCCCACACCGCCAACACCGAAAATTCCCGAGCACTGCTGGCCAATGGCGAATCCGCCGCCGACAAATCTTTGCTCCCATCGGAATTGGCTGCCTGGACTAACATCGCCGCGGTCGTGCTGAGTCTGGACGAGGCGATCACCAAGGAATAGCCGCCAGAAACTGGCAGCTCCTAAGGGTCTTTCCCAGCACAAGCGTATGAACCACTTGCCCGAATGTGGCCGCAGCCGGCTGCCATGGATCTAAAGGAGGCGCTCAAGCAGATTTTTTCCGAGGGCTTCCGGGGGCGGATTCTGTCCTTCGACAGCAATTCTGCTGCCGCGTTCGCAAAGATTGCAGTTGGCCGGCGGGCTTTAGGGCGACCGATCGCCGCCATCGCGAGATTACATGCAGCCGTTGTTGCCACGCGCAACACAGCCGATTTCGAGGGTTGCGGTGTGCGGGTGGAAGATCCCTGGACAGAGTCTTGAACAACTGAAGCCGGGCTTGCCTGTAACTCGCCGCTCCGATAGTCTGGCAGTAGGCATGACTGGGCTCACTCTAACCCGCCGGCACTTCTTTTCTCTCTCCAGTACGGGCATCGGCTCGGCCGCGCTCGGCTCACTGCTGCATCCCAGTCTGCTTTCCGGGGCCGGGCTCGAAGGGTTGCCGCACTTTGCCCCAAAAGCCAAGCGCGTCATCTTCCTCCATCAGTCCGGCGCACCCTCACAGCTTGACCTGTTCGACTACAAACCCGCTTTGCAAAAGCTGTTCGGAACGGAACTGCCCGACTCGATCCGCAAGGGCCAGCGCATCACAGGTATGACGTCGGGGCAAAGCTCGCTCCCGGTCACCCCGTCGATATTTAAGTTCGCCAAGCACGGCAAGTCCGGCGCCCTGCTCAGCGAGCTTCTCCCTCACACCGCCAAGATCGCCGACGACATCGCCATCATCAAGACCATCCATACCGACGCCATCAACCACGACCCGGCCATCACCTTTATACACTCCGGCAGCCAGCAGCCCGGCCGCCCGAGCCTCGGCTCCTGGGTCAGTTACGGGCTCGGCTCGGAGAATCAAAACCTGCCCGCCTTCGTCGTCCTTCTCTCGCTCTCCAACACGCCCATCAACGACCAGCCGCTTTTCTCGCGCCTGTGGGGCAGCGGTTTTCTGCCGTCCAGCTATCAGGGGGTACGGTTCCGTTCCGGCGCCGATCCGGTGCTGCATCTCAAGAACCCCGACGGCATCGACGCGAAGACGCGGCGCCAGATGCTGGACGCACTCGAGAAACTGAACCGCATGCGCCACCAGGCATACGGGGATCCGGAAATCGAAACGCGCATCGCGCAATTCGAGATGGCCTACCGCATGCAAGCCTCGGTTCCCGATCTGATGGATCTGTCGAAAGAACCCGAGTCTACCTTCGAACTCTACGGGCCCGACGCGCGCAAGCCCGGTTCCTACGCCGCCAACTGCCTGCTCGCCCGCAGGCTTGCCGAGCGCAACGTGCGCTTCATCCAGCTCTACCATCGCGGCTGGGATCAGCATAACGACCTGCCCAGCCACATCCGTATGCAGTGTCAAGGAACGGATCAGCCTTCCGCGGCGCTCGTCACCGACCTTAAGCAGCGCGGCCTGCTCGACGATACGCTGGTCATCTGGGCCGGCGAATTCGGCCGTACGGTGTACTGCCAGGGGCGGCTGACGGAGACCAACTACGGACGCGACCACCATCCGCGCAACTTCGCCATCTGGATGGCAGGAGGAGGCATCAAACCCGGCCTCTCGATCGGCGAAACCGACGACTTCAGCTACAACATTGTTTCCGAACCCGTGCATGTTCACGACTTGCAGGCCACCATCCTGCACTGCCTAGGTATTGACCACACGCGGCTCACCTACAAGTTCCAGGGGCGCTGGTTCCGCCTCACCGACGTGCACGGAAATGTCTTCAAGAGAATACTCGCCTAGAAAAGAGGATGTTCCACATGAGGGGATTGGGAATTTTCGTTGGGTTCTTGGCATTGTCCGCCATGCAGGCCGCAACGCCCGAGGAGTTCTACAAAGCCATCCGCGCCAATGACCTGGCAACGCTTTCGCGGCTTGCCACATCCGGCGACGTCAATGCCAAGGACGCACGCGGCTCCACGCCGCTGATGCACGCCTCGCTGATCGGTAGCGTCGAGGCGATGCGGACGCTCATCAAGTCGGGAGCCGACGTCAACGCCGTAAACAACATGGGAGTCACCGCTCTCATTGGGGGCGCCACGGATCCCGAGCGCGTCAGGCTGCTGCTGGATGCCGGCGCGAAAGTGGATCCTGTCAGCCGTCAGGGACGCACCGCGCTGCTTGCCGCCGCCTCCTCGCCGCAGGCCACCGCGAGCGTCCGCATGCTGCTGGATCGAGGCACTAAGCTCACCGATGCGGACTCCACGGGCATGACTCCGCTTCATGCCGCCACCGCCTGGCCGTGTGCTCCCTCCACCGTGAGGCTATTGCTCTCCAAGGGCGCCGATGTGAAGGCACTCGACAAAGGCGGTTTTTCTCCACTCATCGCCGCGGCTGGCGCCTGCCCCGCCGACATCGTTAAGGACATGCTCTCCCGCGGGGCCGACGTCCACGTTGCCAACAGCTCCAGTAGCGAAGTGAAGTTCGGCAAGATCGCTCTGACCGGTTTGAATGCGCTCATGTTCGCCGCTCCGCACCAAGGCGTTGACATCATCCGGCTGTTGCTCGACGCCGGCGCGAAGGTGAACGCCGTGGATGGGCGTGGCATGACGGCGCTCATGTTCGCGGTCTCCAGCGAACGCCAGGATCCCGCCGTGGTGAAGCTGCTACTCGATCGCGGCGCCGACCCATCCATCAAGAGCAAGGCGGGTGAAACCGCCCTCGACTGGGCCCGCAAATTCAACACACCGTCCATTCTGAAACTACTCGGCGCGTTGCCCGCCAAATCCGCCCCGAACCTCGGCAAGGTGGCCTCCGGGTCGGACCGGGCCTCTGCCGCCCGCGCACTCGACCTGGTCCTCAAATCGAGTTCCGAGTTTTTCCGCCAGAGCGGCTGCGTCGCTTGCCACCATCAGAATCTCGCCGGACTAGCGGCCGCCGAGGCTCGAAAGGCCAGGATGCCCGTCGATGAGAAGCTCGCTGGGGAGCAACTCGGACAGAACAAGGGAATGTGGACGTTCTTCCAAACCGGTCTCCAGCAAATGATGGATCCTCCGGGCGCCTACGATATGGCCGTCTACGCGCTGCTCCAGTTTGAAGCCGCCGGCTATCCCGCCGATCCGGTCACTGACGCTTTGCTCCACTACTCCGCCGGTAAACAGACCGAAGAAGGCGCATGGTCGGCCAAAGGGATAGCGCGCTCTCCACTGGAGGAAGGCGACATACATCGCGCCGCGCTCGGCATCCGTGCACTGCTCGCCTATGCTCCGGCCGGCAGGAAGCAGGAGATGGAGAAGCGAGTCGCACGGGCGAAGAAGTATCTGCTGACCGCGAAGGCCAGCACCACAGACGACCATGCCATGCGGTTGCTGGGCCTTCTCTGGGCGGGCGAGCCGGCTGCCAGTATCCGTTCCTTCGCCACGAACCTGCTCAACTCCCAGCGCTCCGACGGCGGATTCGGCGGCAATCCGCACCTGCCGAGCGACGCGTACTCCACCGCACAGGCGCTCTACGCGCTGAAGGCAATCGGCTCATTAAAACCCGCCGATCCTCCAGCCGCCAGAGCCACGGCATTCCTGTTGCGGACGCAGAATGAAGATGGCTCCTGGCTTGTCCGCAGCCGCGCACCCAAGTTCCAACCCTACTTTGAAAGCGGCTTCCCGCACGGGCACGACCAGTGGATCTCGGCCTCCGCCACCGCGTGGGCCGTCATGGCCCTTGCCAAGTGATCGATCAGCCCTGCAACTGCCCCCCGGCGAGCCGTGTCATTCAAGCTCTCGACGGCGTTTAGCAGAACTTCCTTGTTCGATTTCACCATGATGACGATACGATCAACGCTCTTCCAGCGGTTTCACCGGATCGATCAAAGGCCAGCACAGAGTTCCCAGAAGGTAGACGCCCGCCATCAAATAGAGAAAAACATTCCAGTTGCTGCCCGCCGCGCTCAGCGCCTGCTCGCCCCACTGGACGCCCATCCAACCGAAAGCGGCGTTCACCGTTCCCACAGGATCCTCTAGTATGTAGCCGCCCAGCCAAGGGGCCACAAAGCCCGCCATGTTCCCCATCATGTTCATCGATCCCGACAGCGTACCGGCATACTTGCCGCCGACGTCCATGCACGCGCCCCAGGAGCCCGGCATCACCAGGTCGTTGCAGAAGCTCGCCATGCCCATGAAGATCATCGCCATCAGCGCATTCTCGGTGTTCACGGAAACAATCAGCAGGCTGCCGGCGCCGAAAAACCCCGCGCTTCCCAGCAGCCGCCGCGCCAGCTTCACGCTTCCCGTCACGCGGGCCAGCGGCGCGGAAATCAATCCGCAAAAAAGAGAACCCAGTCCGCCCAGTAACAGGGGAAGAATCGCGTAGGTGGCCACATCCGCTTCTTGCAGCCCTCGAACCTCCTTCAGATACGTGGGAAGCCACGTGATGTAGAAGTACCAGGGAAAGGCCAGCAGAAAATACTGCAACCACAGCAACCACACGGAGCGCGAGGCGATCAGCTTGCCCCACGGAACATTCCCGTGGCCGCTGGCTGTCTCCTCGGAACCGGCCAAAAGCGCCAGCTCCGCCTCGTTCACACTCTTGTGATCCCGCGGATTGTCGCGGTACCAGCGGTAGAAGAAGAATGCCCAAACCAGCCCGATGGCGCCGAACAGCACAAACGCCCACCGCCAGTTCATGATCTTGAACACCCAGAAAACCAGCGGCGGCGTGAAAGCTCCGCCCCATCGCGCAAAGGTCCACATGATCCCTTGCGCCCGCACCCGCTCCTGCTGCGGCAACCATGTGGTGAACGATTTCGTCAGATTCGGAAAGCAGCCTGCCTCCCCCGCGCCGAACAGGAACCGCGTGATCCATAGCGACGAGAGGTTCCATACGGCGCCGGTGAATGCGGTGAACGCGCTCCACCACAAAACAATCCGCATCAACACGCGCCGCGGCCCCATCCAGTCCCCAAGCCACCCGCCCGGAATCTCAAACAGCGCGTAGGCCAGCGCGAACGCAGAGAAGATCGAGCCCATCTGCTTCTTGTCGAGCCCCAGGTCCTCGGACATGTGAGGCGCCGCCATCGAGATGCAGACACGGTCGATATAGGCCAGAATGGCCAACGTGACTGCGAGTACGATCACCCAGTAGCGCGCTCGGCTAGGCGCTAGTGCGGTGGGTTTTGGCGGGGTTCCAGTAGTTTGCATGTGGGAAGGTGAACTGGCTATCAGATCACGTCCGGCCCGCCGAGGTCAACTTTCCAGCCAGCTGCGAACCGCCTCGTAAACATCCGTCAGTGCCACTCGCTCGCCGCCGGGCGGTGGCTTCAATGGAAAATCGAGCGGCGCGATCAGGTGCAGCTCATCCAGGCCCGCGGCCACAAAGACTTCCAGACCGGCAACCGCGATTTGGGTGAAAAGCACTTGAACCGGTTCCGCGCTCTGCGAACGTCCGCTCCAGAACCGCGCCAGCCCCAACCCGCCTCAGTCCTTTTCCTGCTGCTCCAGCTCGCGGTCCAGCCACTCCAGGTACCGGCGCGAACCGTCTACAACCGTCAACGCAATTACTTCCGGCACTTGATAGGAGTGCACTTTCGCCAGTTCCGCGCTCAGCCGCTGCAGCAGGTCCCGCCTGGACTTGATCACCAGAAGGAACTCTGCCGCCTCCTCGACCTGGTCCTTCCACCAATACACGCTTCGCGCGCCGGGCACCACGTTGACGCATGCGGCCAGCCGCTTCTCCACCAAGTGACGAGCGAGCTTTCGCGCCTCTTCTTCGGACTCGCAAGTGGATAAAACAACGATTTTGTCTGTCATGGCACTGGATATTTCGCGGAAAGAGGATTATAAGAAATATAGAGGTTCTGCGCGACCTCGGCTCTCGGCTTCAGCTTTCTGCCAATCAACATCGATGACTTCGTCCTTGAAGAAGGTCGTTAGTGGGCTTGCGCTCGCCGGCCTCGCGGTGTTTGCCTATGTCCACTTGCGAGGCCCCCAGGGAATTCCGGCGCTTTGGGAGAAACGCCGGGCCATCCAGGCTATGGAGGAAAAAAACCGCCTCCTCGCCATCGAGAATGCCAAGATCCGGGCGCGGAATGCGGAGTTGCGCAACCCGCAGGTTCTCGAGTTGGAGATTCGGAATCGCCTTAACAAGCTTCGCCGCGGCGAGATCGATTTCAAGCTGCCCGAGGAACCCGCGGCCAAGCAGGAATCCCACTAGCTCCCACTAGCTCAGCCTCCGCACGCGCTCCATTAACGTTTCGAAAAGCTCCCGCGGCGCCTCATCGCGCTGCTCGCAAATGACGCGCACCACCGGCTCGGTCTGGCTCACACGCACATGAAACCACTTGCCAGGCCAGTCCACACGCAAGCCATCCACCGTGTTCGCCTCCCCGCCGGAGTACTCGCTCCGCAACTCCCGCAGCAAGGCAGGGACTTTGGGACTGGAAAGCGCTACCTCGCCCTTGCACATCCGGTAACGCGGATAGGAACCCGCGATTTCGCTCAACGGCTTCCCGCGTTCGGCCATCATCGAGAGAATGCTCAGCATCGACGCGATCCCGTCGTAGATGAACCGGAAGCGCGCCAGCATCACCGCGCCGGTTCCCTCCCCCGCCAACGCGATTTCTCTCTCCGGATAGGTTGCCAGCGCGTCCATTGCCGCCTGCCGTCCCACCGGGACGCGAACCACCCGCCCTCCATGCTTTGCCGCCACCTCCTGCACCAGCGCCGTGGTCGACAAGTTCGTGATCACAAGCTTGCCCGGGCTCGTTGGCAGGTGATGATCGGCCATCATCGGCAGAACCATCTCCTCCGATAGTGCCTCGCCCGCTCCGGTTGCCACCGCCACGCGGTCTGAATCCACGTCGAACAGGAACCCCGCGTCGGCCTCCAGCGGCTTCATCAGTGGCGCTAGTTGCAAACCCACCGTGCGCGCCGTCGTCGCCGGCTCGTGCGCGAATCGCGATCCTTCTATCCGCCCATTAATTAGCGTCATGGAGAATCCGTAATCCTGATTCAGCCGCCGCAGCAGCAACGCAGACGTGCCGTTGCAGCAATCCACCACCACACGGTAACGCCTGAGCCGCTCGAAATCATAAGCCGCCGCCAGCTCCTTCAGGTACTCTCCGATGGCCCCCACTTCCTCCCGCAATCCGCCCAGCTTGTCCGATGGCTCATAGCGGAACCGCTTGAGGTGATAAATGTCCAGCAACTCGCCCGCTTCCGCTGTGTTCAGATACCGGCCATGCGCACCGAAGAACTTCAACGCATTCCACTCCGCATCGTTGTGGCTGGCTCCGATCGAAATCCCACCCGCAGCATTCAGCCGCCGGATCGCGTGCTGAATCACCGGCGTTGACACCATCCCCAGGTCGAGCGCATCCCGGCCGCAGGCCATCAGCGCCGAGACAACGCCCTCCCGCAACATCACGCCGCTGGCGCGCGGGTCGCGCCCCACGATCACTGGGCCCGGTGCGCTTAAAAACGTCGCAAACGCCGAGGCGAAATCCAGAACATGCGCCGCTGTCAACCCGCCGCCTACAACTCCCCGTAGCCCCGCATACGAGATCCGGAGGGGGCGCCGAACCATGCTCACTTGGCCAGCACCAGCCGCCCGAATTTCTCCGGCGTGTGATGGCTGCGGTCCATCACGGGCGTCCACATGGTCGACTGCCGGTTCGGCGCCTTGCCCGTCAGCCGGTACAGGTTCATCCGGTATTGTTTGCCAACCTCGGCTGGACGCGTGTCCATGCTCGCCATCGGGATCTTCATCTCCCCGTACCAGATCTTTCGCGTTTTATCGATCCGCGCCTTCACCTGAAACCCGGAGTTCCACTGCCACGCCTTCTCCGCGTTCATGCTCTTGCGGTCAATGTCCAAATCCACCCACTCGCCTTGCGGAGAAACCTGGTATTCGCGGTAGCGGTGGATCTGCTCCAGATCCGCGCCGATGAACAGCTCCGTCACGTCCCAGCTCCATAATTGGTAGGTCTCCTCGGCCGTTTTCGGATCCGCCTTCAGGTTCAGGTCGTCGTAGGGCGAGATGAACAGCATGTAGAGGTACCGCGGCGTCCACTGCATCCGCACCTCGAACTTGCCCGGCGAGGGCTTGCCGAACGGGTCCACGTCCGCCTTCACGCCCGGCGCCTTCCGCCAATGAGGAGCATCGGCATTGGCCGTCAATTCAAAATCCGCCTGCGCGCGAGGACATTCCACCACTGCCGGATCGGCCGCGTACGCAAGAAAAACACCCGCAAGCACTGCTGTGATCGGTTTCATTCCTTCTCAATATACGCTCTAATGGAGACATGAAAAAAGTGGGATGCTCGCTCGCCCTGCTTCTGGCGTTGGCGCCTTTGTTCGGCCAGGCTCCGCCGTTCCAACTGCCCGACGCGTACCAGATGGAAGCCAACATCTCCTACGCCCAGTTTCCGGAGACCAAACTCGACATCATGGCTCCGAAAGCGCCGGCCTCCGTCAAGCGTCCCGGCGTCATCGTCATTCATGGCGGCGGCTGGGTGGGCGGCACAAAGGAACAGGTGGCCTCCGGCTACTGCCTGCCTTATTTGGAAAAGGGCTTCGTCGTCGCCAACGTCGAATACCGCCTCGCCAAGGCCGCGCCGGCGCCCGCCGCGGTGCAGGACGTGCTGTTGGCCGCGCAATGGTTCCACAAGAACGCCGACAAGTACAACGTCGACAAGAACCGCATCATCGTCACCGGCAACAGCGCCGGCGGCCACCTCTCCTTGATGGTTGGGATGACGCCCAAATCGGCCAGGCTCGGCCCCACGACGAAGATCGCCGCGGTGGTCAATTTTTACGGCATCACCGATGTCGGCGATCAGCTCGCCGGACCGAATATGCGCCAGTACGCCGTCACCTGGGTCCCGGAGCAACAGGGCCGCTTCGAACTCGCCCGCCGCCTCAGTCCCATCACCTACGTTCGCCAGGACGTGCCTCCGGTCAAGACCATTCACGGCGATGCGGACAAGACCGTCCCCTATGAGCACGGCGTCAACCTCACCAAGGCCCTGCGTGACGCCGGAGCCGACGCCGAACTGTTGCCCGTTCCTGGCGCCGGCCATGGCTTCCCTCAGGCGAAAATGAACGAGATTTACCAGGACATCTTCGCGTTCCTCGCCAAGCGCGGCATCCTGAAAAACTGAATGAGCCCCAACAACGAACCCGTCTACACTCAGTACAAGGACGAGTTGGAGCGCTACCAGTTCCAGATGGGTATGGAACGCGGCCGCCTCGCTCTCACGCTTGACCTGCTTACTGACGCTCTCGTTCTGGTCGGTCAGCACGGCGTATATTGCCAGTCCGCGCGTCAGCCCGGCAAGCCCGCCATGGACGTGCAAATCATCAGCCGCCAGATCACCGATGCCAAGGATCTGATTCTCGGCGTCATGAAGGAATTGAAGAGACCAACTTCCTGATCATGCCTGTTTTTCAGAAGAGTATCCGCCTTTCCACGCGCGGCGGCACCGATGTCGTCGACCTCACCGCGCAAGTGGAACAAATCGTCACCGCCAGCGAGATCCGGCAGGGAATGGTCAACATCAGCGGCGTCGGCTCCACGCTCGCCATCACCACCATCGAATTCGAGCCCGGCGCCGTGTCCGACCTCAAGCGCGCACTGGAGCAGATCGCCCCTGCCAACGACAACTACGCGCACAACGCCCGGTGGGGCGATCACAACGGCTACGCCCATCTTCGCAGCGCTCTAATGGGCACCTCGAAAACTTTCCCTGTCCGCGACGGTTCCGTCCACGTGGGCACCTGGCAGCAGATCATTCTCTGCGACTTTGACGACCGGCCTCGGCAACGGGAGGTGGTCGTCACGGTATACGGAGAAGAGTAGAATGTCGGCATGCGTGCAATCGCTTACGCCATACTGCTCATTCTTCACTCCTCTTCCTTCGCCCAGCCACTTCCTAGGCCCGAATACCCTCAGCCCCAGTTCCAGCGCTCCCGCTGGCTGAGTCTCAACGGTCCCTGGGAATTCGAATTCGACGACAACAACCATGGCCTCTCACAAAACTGGGCCGCATCCATCCGTAAATTCTCCAAAACCATTACCGTCCCCTTCTGTTTTGAAAGCCCTAACTCCGGCATCCACGACACCTCCTTCCATCCCTGGGTTTGGTATCGCCGTTCGCTAAACATTCCCGCCGACTGGAAGGGTCAGCGCATCCTGCTCCACTTCGGCGCTGTCGACTACCGCGCCACCGTTTGGATCAACGGCAAACTGGCCGGCTCGCATGAAGGCGGTGGAACGCCGTTCAAATTCGACATCACCGATCTACTCTCCACTGGGCCCAACAACGTCACTCTACGCGCCGAAGATCCGCCCACCGACCGCACCATCCCGCGCGGCAAGCAGTACTGGCAGCCGAAATCCCGCGGCATTTTCTACACCCGCACCAGCGGCATCTGGCAGCCTGTCTGGTTGGAAGCAACAGGCAGCAGCTATCTGGACCGCGTCCGCATTACGCCCTCCCTCACGGGCCAGGTGCGTTTCGAGGCTCGCCTCGGCCGCGAGGAGCCTGCCCTTGATCTCCACGCCACCATCAGCCACAACGGCGTGGAAGTTGCCGCCGGAAGCGCGCGTATTCTCCACGGCGCCGCGCACATGGAGCTTCGCGTTCCTAACCCCGTTCAGTGGACTCTTACCGCTCCTACCCTCTACGACATCACTTTCCAACTCCGCCGCCAGAACCAGACTGTCGACACCGTGGAAAGCTACTTCGGCTTCCGCACCGTCGCCGTCGAAAACGGCCGCTTCCTTTTAAACGGACGCCCCACCTACGTCAAGATGGTGCTCGACCAGGGCTACTGGCCTGAATCGCTGCTCACCCCTCCATCGGATGAGGCGATGAAGTTCGATATCGAAGCCTCCAAGAAGATGGGCTTCAACGGCGCCCGCAAGCACCAGAAGATCGAAGATCCGCGCTTCCTCTACTGGGCCGACAAGCTCGGCTTCCTCGTTTCCGGCGAAATGGCCAACGCTTACGAGTTCGACGCACCCTACGTCGACCGCTTCACACGCGAATGGATCGAAGCCGTCGAGCGCGACTACAACCACCCGTCCATCGTCATGTGGGTCCCTATCAATGAAAGCTGGGGCACGCCCAACCTGCGCGACCCGCAGCAGCAGAACCACCTCCGCGCCAACTACTGGCTCACCAAATCGCTCGACCCCACCCGCCCCGTCATTGAAAACGACGGCTGGGAGCACGTCGACGTGATGGACCTGTTCACCATTCACGATTATGCCGCCACTGGCGCGCGCCTCTATGAAAAATACAAGGACCTCGGCAAGCCCGGAGCACGCATCCCCGACAACGGCCGCGCCATCTTCGCGCCCGGCTTCACCTACAACGGCTCGCCGTTCTTCCTCTCCGAGTTCGGTGGCATCGCCTACATTCCACCCGGAACCAACGTCCCGCCGGAAAGCTGGGGCTACTCAGGGGTTGAGAAAACTCCGGAAGCCGCGCTCGCCCGGCTCACCGGCCTCTACGACGCCATCGCCCGCATCCCCGCCTTCATCGGTCTCTGCTACACGCAGATTACCGACGTCGAGCAGGAGGTTAACGGCCTGCTCACCTACGACCGCAAGTACAAGTTCGACCCCGCCGCCATCAAGGCGCTCAATGACCGGCTCCAGTAGATGACTTGGCCCGCTCGGCGTACTTCAGCGTGTCCATGTGCAGGCGGATCACGTCGTCCGTCTTGATGAACTGCGGCACCATCACCTCCACGCCGTTGGCCAGCGTCGCGGTCTTCCATGTGCTGTCCTGATGGGCGTGCACCGGCGGCGCGGTGTCGGCAACCCTCACCTCCATGCTGTCGGGAAACTGAACGCCCACCGGCGCTCCATCGACAAAATCCACCGGCAGCCGCATCTGCGGCTCCAGAAACTTCCGCAGATCGCCTACTGTCTCCACCGCGATCCCCACCTGCTCAAATGTTTCGGGGTCCATGAAAAAGCAGTTGTCCTCGTCGCCGTACAGAAAATCCATCGCCCGTTTTTCCACCGGCAGCTCTTCCAGCTTCAACTCCGCGCGGAAACTGTGCTCCCATTGCGTGCCGGTGTCGAGGTTCTTCAGCCGCGCATGCGTTACTCCGCCCATCTTGCCCTGACCCGGATGGTAATCGGCGGCAAGGACGCGGAAACTCTGGTTCTCGTAGCGAACCGCCATGCCGGCGCGCAACTGCGATGCAGGAATCATGACTCACCTCCTGCTTTTTCTCGTTTCCAGTGTACTCTGAAACTGAAATGAGACGGCTCGCCGTTGCGGCATTCTGCTCCATGCTGCTGGCCGCGCCCAACTGGCACTGGCAGCTTCGCGACACCGAAGGCCGCCTCCGCTCGCAGGCGGAAATGTCCGGCCGCTTCACCTTGCTCCTCTTCCTGAACACCGATTGCCCGCTCTCCAATCAGTCCGCGCCTGCGCTCGCCGATCTTCACGCCGCCTATGGCGATCGAGCCGTCTTCTTCGCCGTCTACTCCGATCCGTTGCTTTCCGAAAGCGAGGCCGCCGCTCACACTCGCGCTTACCTGATTCCCTTCCCTTCCCTGCTCGATCCCGCCCAGTCGCTGACGCGGCAAGCAGGCGCGCGAGTCACCCCGGAAGCAATCTTGCTCGATGCCTCGGGAACCGTCCGCTACCGCGGCCGCATCGACAACCGCTCTGAATCGCTCGGCAGGAAACGTCCCCAAGCCACGCGGCATGACCTGCGGCTCGCCCTCGATGCCGTTCTCGCCAATCGCGCCGTGAAGATTCCGGAAACACGCGCCGCCGGCTGCGCCATTCCCGAACCGCCGAAACAGCGTGGTCCCGTCACCTTCGCGCGCGATATCGCACCCATACTTCACCGCCATTGCGCACCTTGCCACCGCCCGGGCCAAAGCGGCCCCTTCCCGCTTCTTACTTACAGGGACGCCGCCTCTCGTGCCTCCACCATCGCGCAAGCCGCGCGATCGCGCATCATGCCGCCGTGGCTTCCCGAACCAGGCCCGCCACATTTCTTGGATGAGCGACGCCTTGCCCACCATGAAATCGAAACGCTCTCCCGGTGGGCTGCCGCGGGAGCGCCGCCAGGGGACACAGAACCTGTGCCGCCCTCATTCCCCGCCGGCCCTCCGCTGGGCAAGCCCGACTTCATCGCCGCCATGCCGCGTCCTTATTCCATCGCCGCCGGCTCAGCCGATGAATACCGCTGCTTTGTCATTCCCACAAACCTCGCTGATGACCGTTGGGTCCGCGCCATCGACTTCCGTCCCGGTAACCCCGCCGTCGTACATCACGCGCTCATCTTCTCCGATGCCGGCTCGGCCGCGCGGCGCCACGATGCCGAGCAGGACGGCGAAGGCTATCGCTGCTTTGGCGTTCCCGGCTTCATCCCCTCGGCCAGCTTCGGTGGCTGGAGCCCCGGCATGCAGCCACGCGCTTATCCCGAAGGCGTGACTTTCCGCCTTCACCGCGGCGCCAACGTCGTCGTACAAATCCACTATCACTCCACCGGCAAGCCGGAAACCGACCAGTCCAGCGTCGCTTTCCACTTCACCGATCAGCCTCCTACACGCCGCCTCATGGATGTCGCACTCGGTTCACGCCGCATCGACATTCCGCCGGGCGAGGCGGACTACCGCGTGCGCGACTACTTCACTCTGCCTGTGGATGTCACCGTCATCGGCATCATCCCGCACGCTCACTTCCTCGCCCGCCGCATGCACGGACAAGCCATCTTGCCCGGCGGCCGCAAGATCACTCTCATCGACATCCGCGAATGGGACTTCAACTGGCAGCATAACTACCGTTATCGCGATCCCTTCCTGCTGCCCGCCGGCACCGAACTCGAGATGGAATTCAGCTATGACAACTCCGCCGCCAATCCGCGCAACCCGAGCAGTCCGCCGCAACGCGTCGCGTGGGGTCCCGGTTCCACCGACGAGATGGCCGGCCTCCACCTGCAAGTGATCCCCGGGCGCAACGAGGACGCCGCCGAACTCGGCCAGGCCCTTTGGGGCAAACTGATGCGCGAATTCGGCGGCCGCATCCGCTAGGAGTAGAATAGGTCCCATGAAACTCTTCACACGGGTACTGGGTTTTTGCCTTGCAGTTTCCCTCGTCGCACTGGGCAATGGCTTGCCAACGGCGCCGGCCGAATCACTGGGGTTGTCGAAGGAGCGCTTGGCCCGCATCACACGAACCATGGAGGCGGATGTGGCCGCGGCCCGCATCCCCGGCGCGCTGGCAATGGTGATCCGCAACGGCAAGGTGGCTTACGTTGAGGCCCGTGGCTTCGCCGACCGCGAAAAGTCCCAGCCCATGAAGCTGGACACTATTTTCCGGATCTATTCGATGTCGAAGCCCATCACCAGCGTAGCCGTGATGATGCTGTACGAAGAAGGCAAGCTGCGGCTCCAGGATCCTGTTTCGAAATTCATTCCCGAATTCGCCGACGCCCAGGTGCTGGTGGAAAACGGCGATGGAACCGGGAAGCTGGAAAAACCGCGGCGGGCGATGACCGTCCAGGATCTGCTGCGGCACACTTCGGGCCTGACCTACGGCTTCTTTGCTCGCTCCAAAGTCGATGAGCAGTATCTCAAGGTCGGAATCCTGCGGCTGGACAAGGATCTTGCGGAGATGACCACCAAGTTGGCCAAGATTCCGTTGAAGCATCAACCGGGCACGCGCTGGGAGTACAGCGTCAGCACAGACGTTTTGGGCCGCATCGTGGAGGTGGCCGGCGGCATGCGGCTGGATGAGTTCTTTCAAAAGCGCATTTTCGATCCGTTAAAAATGACCGATACCGGCTTCTTCGTTCCCGACTCGAAGCGCGCCCGGTTCGCTCAGCTTTACGCGCCGGAAACAGGCGGCAAGATCAAGCCGGCTGATCCCGCGCAATCGGCTCGCTTTCTCGACCCCAAGGCCACCTTCTTCTCAGGGGGCGGCGGACTCATGTCCACCGCCGGCGATTACGCCCGCTTCTGCCAGATGCTGCTCAACGGCGGCCAGCTCGACGGCGTCCGTCTGCTGGGGCGCAAGACCGTGGACTACATGGCGTCCAATCATCTCGCCGGCACTTCTCAAGCTCAGCTGCCCGGCGGCCGCGGCTTTGGCCTGGGCTTTGCCGTCATTGAAGAGCCATCGCTCACCGGCGTGGCAAGCTCCAAGGGCGAGTACAGCTGGGGTGGAATGGCCGGGACGCGCTTCTGGATCGATCCCGCCGAGAAGCTGATCGGGATTTACATGATCCAGATTTCCCCGCACACGGGCCTGAATTACGGCGAGACGTTCAAAGTGCTGACCTACCAGGCACTGGTGGAATAGCCCGGGCACCGGGCAACCTTTCTCATTTTTGAAGCATCTATCCCTAGTGGTGGGTAAATCAGGTATAGTGTGGGACGAGGAAGGGCCATGAAACTCTGGACCGGATTAGCGATACTGCTGGCAGTGCTACTGCCCCTGCCGGCTCAACAAGGGCCGACGAGGGAAGTGGAGACCATCGCGAAGCCGCGACGGCCAGGCGCGGAGGCTCCGAAGGAACCCGAACAGCAGCAGATCCCGTCGAAGTTCGGCAAGAAGGAAGGCTCGGAAATCCCTGTCGGATTACCTACCTTCCGCAGCGACGTAACCACCGTTACCGTGGACGTCGCCGTGCTGGACAACAAGGGCCGCTTCATCCCCAACATCCCCCGCGGCAACTTCCGCGTGCTCGAAGAGGGCGTCCCCCAGCAGATCACCAGCTTCTCCATGGGCGAGGCGCCAATGACCGTGGCCATGGTGATCGAGTTCAGCAACTTGTACCAGCACTATTGGGGCGAGACCTGGTATCAAACGCTCACCGCCGCCTACGGCTTCCTGGAAACCCTCAAGCCTGAGGATTACGTCGCCGTAGTCGCCTACGATCTGCGCCCGGAGATCCTCTCCGACTTTTCCACCGATAAACGCGCCGCCTATGAGGCCATGCAGCGTCTGCGCATCGCCGCCTATTCCGAGTCCAACATGTTCGACGCGCTGGTCGATACGGCGGACCGCATGTCGGAAATCGAAGGGCGCAAGGCCATCGTGCTTATCGCTAGCGGCATCGACACCTTCTCCAAGCTCACCTTCGACAAGACCCGCCGTGCGCTGCAAACGGCCGGCGTGCCGATCTATGCCATCGGCCTCATGCAAGCCCTGCGCGAATGGTACGACGCCCGCGGTATGATGGGGCCCATCCAGCGGCTGGATTTCCTCCAGGCCGACAATCAGCTCCGCACTTTCACCAAGGAGACTGGTGGCCAGGCGTTTCTGCCCAGGTTCTACGGGGAATTCCCGGCCATCTTCGGCGCGATCTCCCAGGCCTTGCGCAATCAGTACTCCATCGCCTACCAGCCTTCCAATCAGGAGAAGGATGGCAAGTTCAGAAAGCTTAAGGTGGAACTGGTGAATCCGGCGACGGGCGAACCACTGAGAATCGTGGACGAGAAGGGCAAGTCAATCAAGTACACGATCCAGGCGAAGGCCGGCTACACGGCGCCGCGCCCGGTCGAATAGAGGGCGCAAGCAGCACCACAATCGAGTGGCCTCCTTTGCAGCGCCACGATCGCGAACCTGGAACAACAGCTGCCAAAGAAGTCAAGCACTCGATCTGACCTGTTTACAGTTCGATAGAAAAGTGTTGACACGTAGGCGAGCGCTTTGTTACCTTCACCCTGTTTCATGAAGTTCTCATCGGAAAAAAAGGCTCCTGATCATCTGTTGATGGTGGACGACAACAAGATGGGATTAAATGCCCGCAAGGCAGTGATGGAGGAGCTGGGATATCGGGTCACGACGGTTGCTACACCGGCCGAAGCCCTGGAGCGTCTCGCCGAAGAACGCTACGATCTGGTCATCACCGACTATAAAATGCCAGGTATGAATGGTGCGGAACTGATCCGGAAGATGCGCAAAACCGAGTGCGCGGCCCCGGTGATTCTTATTTCCGGATTCGTCGATGCGTTAGGGCTGGACGAGGCCACCACAGGCGCAGATATCGTCATTCAGAAAAGCTCGCATGAGGTTTCGCACATGGTGCGGGGCGTGAAAAGCCTGCTGCGGAAGGCTTCGGTCAAGAAGAAGCCGGCGGGGTCCCAAGGCAGCGCGGCGAAGGCGAAAAAGAAGCACGCATAGCGAAAAGCCCGGGCGGTATCATGGGGGAAGAAAGGAGGAGCTTCTCTCATGATCGAAATCACCTGGCTTGGCCACTCGTCGTTTCAGTTCAAACTCGCTTCGGGCGAGGTGTACATGCTCGACCCTTGGACGGAGGGCAACCCGAAGTACCCGGCCGGGCACGTCATTTCGCGCGCCGACTACATCCTCGTTTCGCACGGCCATTTTGACCACATCGCCAGCACCGTCGATCTCGCGAAAAAGCACGGGTCCAAGGTCGTCTCGAATTATGAGATTTGCATGTGGCTTCAGTCGAAGGGAGTCGAAGCGATCCTGCCCATGAACAAGGGAGGCGCGCAACAGTTGGGTCCCCTCAAGGCCACGATGACCCACGCCATGCACAGCTCCGGCATCCAGGACGGCAACAGCATGATCTATGGCGGCGAAGCCGCCGGCTGGATCCTCGAGTTTGCCGGCGGACGTTGCGCCTATTTTGCCGGCGACACAGACGTCTTTGGCGACATGAAACTGATCGGCGAGCTCTACAAGCCGGAGCTGGCAATCCTGCCCATCGGCGACCTCTTTACCATGGGACCCCGTCAGGCAGCGCTGGCTTGCAGGATGATCGGCGCAAAGAAAGTCATTCCCATGCATTGGGGAACCTTCCCGCTCCTCACCGGAACGCCAGAGGAACTTGGCGAGCGGATCAAAGACCTGCCGGGCACCCAGGTCTGGACCTTGGAGCCTGGCAGAGCGGTCAGCTGGTAGACCCTGATCGAGACGGGTTCGCGCCCCGACGGCCATCACCGGACCGCCCCTGGAATACGAACCGTCGCGTGGGCAGAGGGATTCGCGGTTTTGAGCGGACAGCCGAAATGAAGGATACTAAGGATAGTAGGCTCGCAGAATGAGCAATGTTACCTTCCCTACACTGGGCGTTATCCTCCTGACCGCCACTGCATTTGCGCAGCAGGCGCCGCCGCCGGCCGGAACCCCGCCGATCCTGAGAGCTTCCGAGGTGAAAGCGGGCATGCAGGGCACCGCATGGACCGTCTTTGCGGGCTCGGAACCGGAGCCCGTCCCGATAGAAATCATCGGGCTGATGAAGAATGCCTGGGGCCCCAAGCAGGACATTATCCTGGCAAAGATGGGCGGCAAGGCGCAGCGCACCAACGTTGCCGGAGGCATGAGCGGAAGCCCCGTCTACATCGACGGCAAACTGATCGGCGCCATCGCCGTGCGGCTCAGCATCTTCAGCCCCGATGCAATCTGCGGCATCACGCCGATCGAGTTGATGCTCGAGATCAATGACTTCGACACCTCCCGCCCTGCCGAGGCGCGCTCACCCGGCGAGCCTGCCAGGAAAGCAAGCATCCCCGCGCAGGAAGGATTGTCCCCTGCCCTCAACAGCGGCGTCACGCTGACGCCCATTGAATCGCCGGTCGTGTTTTCCGGCTTCCACCCTGCCGCCTTCGAAACGCTCGCCCCGATGCTGCAGCAGGCCGGAATGATGCCCGTGCAGGGCGGCGCCGCCGCCACCCATCTGTCCTCCAAACCCGTCCCCGGATGGGAAAAGGCGCTTCGTCCGGGCGAAGCCGTCAGCGGGATTCTCGTTTCCGGCGACATGAGCATGACCGTAATGGGTACGGTCACGCACAACGACGGTAAGCGCGTGCTGGCCTTTGGCCATCCCTTCTTGAACCTCGGTCCGGTGGCGATGCCGATGGCCCGCAGCGAAGTGCTGATGACGCTCGCCTCCAGTTTCCAGCCCAACAAGATCGGCAACGCCGCCGAAATCGTCGGCGCTCTCAAGCAGGACCGTCACAGCGGAGTCATGGGAGTCCTCGGTGAGCAGGCCGGGATGATCCCCTGCCGCCTGCGCGTGCGCACCTTCGGCGACGGCGATTCCATTCAGAAGGAAAAGGAACTCCGCTTCCAGGTCTTCGTCCAGCAAAAGTGGACCCCTTTTCTGATGATGGCCACCCTGTTCAACGCCATCTCCGGTCTTAACGATTTCGCCGAAGAATCCACCTATCGCATCAGCGGCCAGGTCGAGATGGAAGGCAACCAGACGATCTCCCTCGCCACCATGTTTGCTCCGGCCGAGACGCCGATTCCGGTTCCCATTCAAATGGCCGGATGGTGGGGCGAAAAGTTCAACCGCCTCTTCCACAACCCGGTCCAGCAACCACGCTTGAAAAGCGTCGATGTGAGCCTCGACCTGCTTCCCCAGCGGCGCATCGCGACCATTCAGAACGCCTGGGTGGCATCCAATGAAATGGAACCAGGCGAAGAGGTGACGGTGAAGGTCTTCCTCCGCCCCTACCGCGGCGGTCGCGTGGAAGAGGATGTCCGCATCAAGATTCCCGCCGGCTTCCCGAAAGGCGATCACCGCATCCTGGTTAGCGACGCCGAGACGCTGAACCGCATGCAAAACGTTGCCGGTCAAGTCAGCCGCTTCATGGATCTGCCGGAAACCGTGTCTCTCATCAACCAGGAGCGCACCAATAACAAGCTCTACGTTTCGCTCGTGCAGGCCCGCCCCACCGTCTATCACGAAGACAAGACCCTGCCGAGCCTGCCCGGCTCCGTGGCCAACGTGATGCAGAACGGCCGGACCGGCAACCGGCCCTTCCTCATCGCGCCGGAAACCGCCGTGGAGCAGATGGCCGTACCTTTCGACCGGCAAGTGAGCGGTAGCTATTCGCTCCGGATCAAGGTGAACTGAAACGTCGGGCGGCGCGCCACTGGCGCTGGATTTGCGAGACTGAGATCGGATCAAACATGCAAAAGTGGAAACTGATTCTTTGCGCCGCCGCGGTGGCGCTCGGCTCCTTTGCCGCGGCAACGCGCAACTGGGAACACTCAACACAAGCCGACTTTGAAAAAGGCAAGCGGACCAGGCTCTCCCTGCGTAGTGACGGACGCCTCTCCCTGGCCCCCGTTTTCCGCGAGCTCTTCGATGCTTCCACCTCCTACCTTTGGGCCGTGGCCGAGGACAGCAAGGGCCGCATCTATCTCGGCGGTGGCGGCATGGATGCCTCCACTTCCAAGCTGTTCGTCGTCCAAAACGGCAACGGCAGGCTCCTCGGTGAGTTGCCGGGCCTCGGCATCCACGCCATCGCCATCGACAACCGCGACCGTGTCTATGCAGCCACCTCACCGGACGGCAAAGTCTACCGCCTCGCCGCCGATGGCAAGCCCGAGACCTTCTACGACCCGAAGGTCAAGTACATCTGGTCGCTCGCGGTGGACTCTGCCGGCAACCTCTTCGTCGGTACGGGGGAGAAAGGCGAAATTCACAAAGTGACTCCGGCCGGCGCGGGATCGGTCTTTTTCAAAACGGAAGAAAGCCATGTGCGCACACTGGCCGCTGGCCCGGCCGGCAACCTCTTTGCCGGCACGGAGCCGGGCGGGCTGATCCTGCGCATCGGCGCCGGCGGGGATGGTTTCGTCCTCCATCAATCTTCCAAGCGGGAAGTGACTTCTCTCACCGTGGACAGCAAGGGCCAAGTCTATGCCGTGGCGGTGGGCAACAAGACCGCGCCGGCGGCCCCTCCGCCCGCCCCGGTGATTCCCGTGCCTCAACCTTCTCCCACGCCTGGCGCCGCCTCGGCGCAAGCGGCGCAGCCTGCTCAGGCGCAGCGTCCGCCCGCGCCCCCGTCGAGCGTCGGCGCGGCCATCACCGGAGGCTCTGAGGTCGTGCGGATCGAAGCCGACGGCTACGCGCGGAGGCTTTGGACGCACGCCTCTGAAATCGCCTACGCCATTGTGCTCGATTCCCATGGCAGGCCGGTGATCGGAACCGGCAACCGCGGCACAATCTATCGCCTCGATTCCGACCTGCTTCATTCGGTCCTGGTCAGCGCCGCGCCGACACAAGTAACCGGCCTTGCCGCTGGTTCCGGCGGAAGGATCCACGCCGTCACCGGCAACATCGGCAAGCTCTATCAGCTTGGACCGGAACTGGAAAAAACAGGAGAGTATGAAGGCGATGTTCTCGACGCCGGCTTCTTCTCCCATTGGGGCCGCCTCCGTTGGATGGGCTCAGACAGCAGCGGCAAGGTGACACTGGCTGCCCGCAGCGGCAACCTCGATCTCCCGCAACAGAATTGGAGTCCTTGGACCGATGCCGCCGACGGCCGCATCGCCTCCCCGGCGGCGCGATTCCTCCAGTACAAGGTGACGCTCACCGCCTCCTCCGCCGGCCAATCGCCGGAAGTCTCCCTCATCGAGGCGGCCTACCTGCCTAAGAATGTCGCTCCCGTTTTGGAGTTGGTTTCCGTTACCCCTCCCAACTTCAGGTTCCCCCCGCAGCCGCTTACTTTGACCCCCAACACGAACCTCACCCTCCCACCCTTGGCACGCGCTCCCAAGCAGCCCTCGCCTTCCATTTCCACCGATGTTTCCACCAACACCATGATCTCGGCCAAGGGCCACATCGGCGCCCGCTGGCTGGCCAAGGACGAAAACAACGATTTCCTCCTCTCGAAAGTGGAAATCCGTGGTGTCAAGGAGACCGAGTGGAAACTTCTCAAGGACAAGCTGCGGGAGAAATACATCAGCTGGGATTCCACCGCCTTTCCCGACGGTGAGTACCGCCTGCGGATCACCGTGAACGATTCGCCAGACAATCCTGCCGGCTCCAGCCTCGAGTCCAGCCTCGAAAGCGACGTTTTCGTTATCGACAACACGCCGCCGCAGATCACCGCGCTGACCGCATCCCGTAACTCAGCATCGGTCGAAGCCCGCTGGCGCGCCGCCGATTCCCTCAACCGCATCAGCAAGGCCGAGTATTCCCTCGACGGCGGCGACTGGATGGTCGTGCTTCCCACCACGCGCCTCTCCGACAGCCGCGCCCATGACTACGTCCTGAAGCTCGACGGCCTCGCCCCCGGAGAGCACACCATCGCCGTCCGCGTTACAGACGAATACGATAATCAGGCTGTCGACAAGGCACTGGTCCGCTAGCCGGCTGGCATCCATTAGCTAGCCTGTAACCGAGCCGTGACAGTTGTGGCCGCGGATACTAGGGTTCGGTGACGGTGGCCTTCTTGATGTAGTCGAGGTTGGGGAATTGGGCGGTCAGATAGGCGTTGCCGCGGGCTTCGATCAAGTGTTGTTCGGGGCGTTCGCCGTAGCCGGAGTAGAGCTTCTCGACCACTTCCATGCCTTCGGTGACTTTTCCGAACGGGGCGAAGCCCTGATCGTCGAGGTTCCAGTTGGAGCGGAGGTTGATGAAGACCTGCGAGGTGCGCGTGTTGGGTCCTGCGGTGGCAAAGGTGACCATCCCGGTAGTGTTGCTCTTGTTGACGGGGTCGTCGTCGAGCATGACGTTCCACTTTTTGGATTTGGCGGCGTCGGCGGCGAGACCGAACTGAACGACAAAGTTGGGGACGACGCGGAAGAAACAGGCGTTGTCGAAGAACTTGTCGGCGACCAGGTCGAGGAAGCGGCGGGCGCCGATGGGGGCCCATTTTTCGTGGACCTCAATCGTGAAGTTGCCCTTGGAGGTTTCAAAGCGGACGGGTATGCCTTTGTCGACGGGTTCGGCGGGGGCTTTCGTTTCAGCTTCCTTTTTCTCTTCGACGGGCTTGGGCTTGTCGGAGGCGCAGGAGGTGAGGAGAACCGCAAGAGCAGCGAGTGAGAGAAGGGCAAGGCGGATTCGCATCATGGTATTTAAGAGGATACTATACAGGCCGCGGGGAAAACTGCCGATGGGGAAGGGGTATGAGTGCGCCTCTGGCCGGGAAGTTTCAGGATCATTACCAGGTGCTTGGGATTGAGCCGGATGCGGACGCAGAGGCGATTGGGCAGGCTTATGAAACGCTGTCAGCGATGTATCACCCCCGGAACCCGGCGACGGCGGATAAGACGAAGTTCGAGGCGGTGGTGCTGGCTCATGAGGTGCTGTCGGACCCGGGGACGCGGAAGGTGTTCGATTCGGTGCGCTCGGGACCGGAGAAAGAGGCGCCACCAGTATTCAGCGGGACCAGTTTTTTTGAACAACTGGCACGGGAGCGGGAGCGGCGGCAGTTCATCCTTTGTCTGTTGTATGACCGCCGGAGGGTGAAGCCGCGGACGCCCGGCTTCTCGGCAAGGCAGTTGGAAAGCCTGACGACGATGAGCTTTGCGGAGTTGGAGTTCGCGATCTGGTATCTGAAGCAGACCGGAATGGTGGCGAGCGACGATAAGAGTAATCTAACGATTACAGTTCGGGGGATGGATTATCTGGAGGACCAGATGCCGGAGGCCGAATCGATGATGAAGCTGATGAAGGTAGTGGGCGTCAGTGAGCCCGCGCCAAGAGCGGCGATGGTTGCCCCAGTACCCCAGGCAAAGCCTGCCGCGCCCGCGCCAGAGTCCGTTCCAGCGCCCGCGTCAAAACCAGTTGCGCCGGAAGCAGCGGGCAGGCGGAGTATCGTAATCCCCCCGAAGCAGAAATCCCACGTGTAGGTTTCTCAACAAAAGAAAACAAAAAAGTAGAGACTGCGGCGGTCCATAGGCTACTTGTTGGTAAAGGAGTAATCCTGCTTCCCAAGGATACTTGTCTACGCCCGCACCTGCTGATCGTTGACGATTCGGCGGAGGATCGCGCGTTGTACCAGTTCCTGCTGCAGTCATCTGACCATGTGAAGTGGAGCTTTCTCGTGGCCAGCATGGGGGTGAGCGGGCTGGAGATGGCCAGTTTGTGGGCGCCGGACGTAATTCTGTTGGACTACCGGCTGCCCGACATGCTGGGGCTGGAATTCCTGCGGCGGCTGGAAGAGCCCATTCCGGTGATCATGATGACAGGTTACGAAGACGTCGGGGTGGCCGTCGACGCGATGAAGCTGGGTGCGCTGGATTACCTGACCAAGGACCGGGTAAACAAGGAGGAGTTGGAGGCCTCCGTGCTGGCGGGTTTGCTGCGCGCGGAAACCATCAAGCAGGAAGCTGGATACCGGCTTCACTCCAAGCTGATGAAGGTGATGGCCAGCGAGCAGCTGCTCTGCAAGGCGATGCCGCAAATCCTTGCCGCGATGTGCGAGACATTCCGGTGGGACCTAGCGTGTTGGTGGCGGTCGAACGGGGAAGGGGAGTTCGAATGCGCGGCGATGCAGGCGCATACGGACACTTGGCGCCGGTACGGAGATTTGCTTGCTAGAACAAGACCGCGCACCGGAGAAGGCATGCTCGGCGGCGCGTTGCAGCGCGGCCGCCCGGTGTGGGTGAGCGTCGACACCGCCGATGGCAAGTGCCAGGCGGTGGCATGCGCGGTGCCTTCCGGGGACGGGCAGGCGGACGTGATCGCGGGCTATGGCCGGTGGCTGGATCTGACCAACGAGAATACGACCGGCACGCTAGCCGACGCCGCCGCACAGATCGGCCAGTATGTGCGGCGAGTCGAGTCGGTCCAGGCGCTGCAGACTCGCGAGCATGACCTGAGCAACTCCTTTGATAACGCGCCGACGGGCATCTGTTGGATCTCCTCGAAAGGAGAGATCCTGCGCACGAACCGGGGGCTGGCCGAGATGCTGGGCTACGAGATGGAGTTGCTGCCGGGGCGCAACATCGGCGAGTTCGTGACCGGCTGCGATGAGTTCCTGGCACGATTGCAGAAGGGCGAAACCCTGTTCAACGGGCAGACGGCGGTGCGCACCAACAGCGGCAAGGTGCGCCACGTTTTAATAAACGCGAACGGGCACTTTCAGCACGGGCGGTTCGTCCACAGCCGGGCCTTTATTCGCGACGTGACGGATCTGAAGGAAGCCGAAGACAAGCTGCGGCGGACGGCGGAGGATCTGGAGCGCTCCAATGAGGACCTCCAACAGTTCGCTTATGTTGCCTCTCACGACCTGAAGGAGCCGTTGCGGATGATTGCCAGCTTCGCCGGTCTTCTGGAGAGGCATCTGGAAGGCAAGCTGGACGAGACGGGGCGGGAGTTCCTCGATCACGTACTGGGCGGGGTGAACCGGATGCAGCTGCTCATCGACGGACTGCTACACTATTGCCGGATCCGGAACAGTCCCGCCGAACTCGTCCCGGTGGATACGGAAAAGGTGTTCCGGCAGTCGATCACCAATCTGCACGTGGCGATCACCGAGAGCGGCGCGCAGGTGACGCACGACGCGCTGCCGACGGTGACAGGCGACGCAAATCAACTGACGCAACTGCTGCAGAACCTGATCGCCAACGCGGTGAAGTTCCGGGGCGAGCGGAACCCGGAGGTGCATGTGGGGGTGAAGCGGGTGGGGGATGAGTGGGTCTGGTCGGTATCGGATAACGGGATCGGGATTCCGGGAAAGGAGTTCGAGCGGGTGTTCAAGATGTTCCAGCGGTTGCACGTGCGGAGCCGGTATCCGGGAACGGGCATCGGGCTGGCGATTTGCCGGCAAGTGGTGGAGCGGCACGGAGGCAGGATCTGGGTGGAGTCAGAGGAGGGCAAGGGTACGACAATCTATTTCACACTGCCATTGGCGCCAGAGACACAGGTCTCCACACACTGATTCCCTGGATTTAACACTTGTGTACAGGCCCTATTGCTCTTATTCTGTGGAACAGTGCGCAAGCTGCAAAGTTCGGCGAAGCGGGGGAAGGGGACTGGGCACGATGCTTAGCCCGGGCGGACGCTGGTTGCTTGCCGGGCTGATTGCCTGCGCGAGCCTGTCGGGCAGTCAGATGGAGTTGCGGATCCGGTTGACGGAGCCGCTGCGTAGCGATCAGGCGGCGCCGGGACGCCGGTTTCGGGCGGCGGTGGTTACGGCGCTGGCGCCGAAGACCGGGATGAGGATCGCGCCCGGCGCGCTCATACATGGGGTGGTGGAGAATCTCAAGCCGGTAGGAATAGGGCTGCGGCGGGACCGGGCGTGGATGAGGCTGAAGATAGACGGGTATGAGTTGGGCGACGGGCGGATCGTGCCGCTGGAAGCGCAGTTGCTGGAGGTGGAGAACGCCAGGGAAGAGGTGACCGCGGAAGGCCGGGTGCGGGGAATCGCGGCGGCCACTCACGCCTACAGCTTTTTGCAGGGGATGTGGTATCAACCGCGGGCCGGACTTGTGGCCCGGTCGGCGGGCGGACTCACCGGGGCGACCGGCAGGATCACCTCACGTTATGCGCTTGGACCACTGGGGGCAGCGTCGCTGGGTGTAGTTCGGCTGGTGCTGCTACGATTTCCCGAGTCCGAAATCGTGCTCCCGGCGGGAACTGAACTGCGGATTGCGGTGAAGGGTCTGCCGGAGGATGTGCCGCTGGCGTCGGCGGAGGAGGCCGATCCGGAAGCGGCCGGCATGGGGGAAGCATTGAGGGGACTCGACTTCCGTGTGGCCAAGCCGGGAGGCAAACTTGCCGACGACATCGTTCATCTGGCGTTTCTGGGAACCCGGGAACAAGTGGAGAAGGCATTTCAACGTGCGGGCTGGGTGGCGGCTGATCCCTTGACGCCGCGGTCATTCGCGCGAGCGTATCAGGCGTACACGTCGATGCGGGGCTACCCGGCGGCGCCGGTTTCGCTGCTGCTCTACGGCGGCATGCCGCCGTCCATGGTTTTCCAGAAATCGCTGAACACGCTGGCAAAGCGGCATCATGTCCGCATCTGGCCGGCCCGGGACAGCGCGGACAACACGTTGTGGCTTGGGGCGGGAACACACGATGTGAGCGTGGCGTTCGACCGGCGGCGGATGAGCATTACCCACCGGATTGATCCGCGGGTGGATTGGGAGCGGGAGGTGGTCATTTCAGAGCTACAATTCGCCGGATGCGCCGCGACGGCGGCCTATGTCGAACGTCCTGAGGCAAAGAACCGGGACGGGACAGGGATCGAGACCGATGGACGGCTGGCGATAGTCCGCTTGTTGCCGTGCACGGGGGAGGAGCAACAGATGGCGCCGCCGGCGGAGGATTTCAGGAGGGGTTTGCCGTTCCGGCTGGCGCAACGCGTGATCCTGGAGACAAGGCATTATCTGGTAAGAGGCAATCCATACTACTGGGTGGTTCGAGGAGTGCGCCGGTCAAGGGGCCGGGCGGCCCCCACCAGCTACGGGAAGAGTCTGGAGTTAGCCGGCCCGCTAACAGGCTCATGGGAAGCAGGCACGGCACCGTAGGATTGACGAAGTCCAGCCGGTCAAGCCGACATGGCGAGGCCGGGTTCGGCTTCCGGAGTGGCGAGAACGAGTTCCTCGGCCTTGCCGGGTTTGAGGGCCAGCACCATCGGAGCCGTGAAGGCGACAATCAACCCGAGAATGAGAAAGGCTTGCGGGCCGGTCAGCGTTTCGACCTTGAACAGCAGCCCGGCGGCGACTGCTCCTGCGTTTCCGCCTGCCCCAACGATTCCCGCCACCGCGCCGACGGCGCGGCGGTTGATGAAGGGCGTGATGGCGTAAGTCGCGCCGCAGGCCATGCAGACCAGTAGCCCGAACAGGAGGAAGCTGGCCACCGCGGGCAGGATGTTCTTGAAGAGGGCAAAGGCGGCCAGCGCGACGCCTTCAGTCAGCACCAGCGTACCCAGCAGCCAGGCGCGGCCGCGGAAGCCCCAGCGGGCGCCGGCGCGGTCGCCCAGGTACCCGCCGAGGGCGCGGGCGAAGATGTTCATCATCCCGATGGAGCCGGCCAGCAGACCGGCCATCTTCAGGCTCAAGTGGTAGTGGTCGATGAAGTAGAGAGCGGCGATATTGTCGACAGTGATCTCCACCCCGAAGCAGGCTCCATAGAGCAGGAAGAGGATCCAGACGCGGTAGTCGGCGGCGGCTTCAAGAAACGCGCCGGAGGCCTTCGTGGAGGCTTCGCGCGGGCGGCCGTCGGGCGTATCCACGGTGAGCACGTAGTAAGCAATTCCGGTCAGGATCATCGCGGCCCCGGGGACCACCATGGCAAGGCGCCAGGCGAGGAAGTTGTCGGCGCCGAAGCCGATGAAGGCGCCCAGGATCAGCGGCATGATGAGCTGCGCGACGCCCCCGCCCAGATTGCCCCATCCGGCGGTCATCGCGTTGGCGGTGCCGACGACGTTGGCGGCGAACATCGTCGAGGTATGGTACTGAGTGATGACGAACGAGGCGCCGACGGCTCCGATCGCGAGGCGGAACAGAAGGAAAGATTCGTAGCTGTTAGCGAGGCCGATGCCCATGACAGGCAGCGCTCCGAGAATGAGCAGCGCGGAGTAGGTGCGGCGCGGTCCCACGCGGTCGCAGAGCCAGCCGGTGAACAAGCGCGCGATGACCGTGATGGCAACCGAGGCGATGACCGTGTTGGCGATCTGGGCCTTGGTGAGTTGCAGGTCCTCGCGGACGATAGCCATCAGCGGCGCGATGCCGAACCAGGCGATGAAGCAGAGAAAGAAGGCCCACCAGGTCATGTGGAAGGCGCGCATCGGCGGCGTCGAGAAGTTGAACAACTGGATTCTGGTGGCTTTCGAACAAGGGGGCTGGCTCAAGCGGTACACATCCTTTCCTGGGTTTCTCTACCTTTCGCGGTGGCTTCGATTTGCACAAGCACGACGCCTTCCTCGACTTTCACGGGATAACGGCGTACGCAGGACTGAAGGTCTTTGGGACGCTGCACCTCTCCTGATTCCAGGCACGTTTTCCAGCCATGCAAGGGGCAGACGACCGAGTTGCCGCTGACGATGCCATCGGCAAGCGGGCCACCGCCGTGAGGGCAGCTGTTTTGAATAGCCAGGAAACGGTCGCCGAGATTGAAGATGGCGATTTCATGGGAGCCCACCTTGACGCTGCGGCCTTCGCGCTTGGGGATATTCGATGTTTCCGTGATCTTGATCCACTTCATAGGGCGATGGTCTCCATGGGCTGGATTTGCACGAACTGCGTCGGGTTGACGGGCGCTTCGCGCTCTAGCCAGGCGTCTCTGCTGAGCGCCTTGGCCTTGGCGAGACGGTCGAGCAGCGCCTCGCGCACGGCGGGCGGCGCGTAGACGGTCTCCTTGCGGACCTTTTCCATGCCGAGCCGCTCGACGAAATCGTAGGTGCGCTCAAGGTAGTTGGCATGCTCGCGGTAGTACTGAAAGAAGAGCTGTGCGGCGGTCAGAGCCTCCTCCGTGCTTTCAACCGTAATCAGCAGGTCGGCTTTGCGGACGCTTTTGCCTGCGGCGCCGCCGACAACCACCTGCCAGCTGCCTTCCTGGCCCACCATGCCGATGTCCTTGACAGTGGCTTCGGCGCAATTGCGTGGGCATCCGACGACGCCCATCTTGGTCTTGTGCGGGGTGAAGAGGTTTTCCAGGCGCCGCTCGAGCTCGATACCGGCGGAGATGGAGTCCTGCGTGCCGAAGCGGCAGAAGGTGGTGCCGACGCAGGTCTTCACCATGCGCACGCCCTTGGTGTAAGCCTGGCCCGAGGGCATGCCGAGCTCGGCCCAGATGGCGGGCAGGTCTTCCTTTCTGACGCCGAGAAGGTCCAGCCGCTGGCTGCCGGTGACCTTGACCATCGGCACGTTGTATTTTTCGGACACGTCGGCAATGCGGCGCAGCTCGGCGGGCGAGGTGACGCCGCCGCGCATCCGCGGGACCACGGAGAAGGTTCCGTCGCGCTGGATGTTGGCGTGGACGCGGTCATTGATGAAGCGCGCGGAGCGGTCCTCTTCGTGATCACCGCACCAGGTCATGTCGACCATGTAGCTCAGCGCGGGCTTGCAGATTTCGCAGCCGTGTCCGTTGCCGTAGATGTCGAGGACCTCCTGGACGCTCTTGAGATGCTGCGTGCGGACCATTTCCCGGAGGTTCTCTTGCGTGAAGGGAACGCAGGCGCAGAGAACCTTCTTTTGGTCCTCTTCGAATTCGGGAACGACGGCCTTGAGCAGCCCCTTGCAAAGTTCGGTGCAGGAGCCGCAGCCGCTGGAGGCGCGCGTGGCCTCCTTTACTTGGGCGAGTGTTTGCAGACCTTTCTCGTGGATGGCGGAGATGATGTCGCCCTTGGTAACGCCCATGCAGCCGCAGACGGTTTCGCTGTCGGGGATGGAGGCGACGTCGCAGCCGGTGTCGGGCGCCGAGCCGGGGAACAGCAGGTTACGGCGCTGGGCGCTAAGGTCCGTGCCGTCCTTGAGCCATTCGGTGTAGCGGTGGCTGTCGGCCACATCGCCGACCAGGATGACGCCGGCCAGGCAGCCGTCCTTTAGAGTGAGCTTCTTGTAGACGCCTAGCGAGGGATCTTCGTAACGAACGGCCTCGACACCGGCGACGGTGTCGTCGGTAAAGCCGGCGGAGAAGACATCGACGCCCATGATCTTGAGCTTGGCGGCGGAGATCGAGCCCTTGTAGACGGGGCCGCGGTTGCCGGTGATGGTGGCGGCCAGCACCTTGCCCTGCTCGTAGAGCGGTGCGACCAAGCCGTAACAGACGCAGTTGTGCTCGACGCATTCGCCGACGGCGAAGATGTCCGGGTCGGAGGTTTCCATGTAGTTGTTGACGACGATGCCGCGGTTGACGGTGAGCGAGGCTTTACGGCCAAGTTCGACATTGGGGCGGATGCCCGCGGCGATGACGACCAGGCCGGCCTCGATGGTTTCCCCATCCTCGAAGCGGAGGCCTTCGACGTGGCCGTTGCCGAGGATCTCTGAGGTGGACTTCTCAAGCAGGACCTTGACGCCCAGCTCCTCGATTTTGCGTTTGAGGAAGAGCCCGCCGGTGTAGTCGAGCTGGCGCTCCATGAGGCGGTCCATGAGATGGACGACGGTGACATCGGCTCCCTGGACTTGGAGGCCGCGGGCGGCCTCCAGACCAAGAAGTCCTCCTCCGATAACCACGGCCTTGACGCCGGGACGCGCGCGCTCAAGAAGTGCGCGGGTGTCGTCCAGGTTGCGGAAGCAGTAGACGCCTTGCTTGGTTGTGCCCTCCATGGGCGGGATCAAGGGGGTGCTGCCGGCGGCAATGAGCAGCTTGTCGTAGTGGATCGTGCTGCCGTCGTCCCCCGTGACGGTCTTCGCCACCGGGTCGATGCCGGTGATGCGGACGCCAAGGCGGAGGCTGATGTTGTTCGACTGATACCAGTCAAGGCCGTTGATGGTGATGTCGTCCATCTCCTTTTCGCCAGCCAGAACCGAGGAGAGCAGGATGCGGTTGTAGTTGACGTGGGTCTCCTCGCCGAAGATGGTGATGTCGAAGCGGGGCGAGTGCTTGAGAATTTGTTCGACGCAGGCGACGCCGGCCATTCCATTCCCGATGACGATGAGTTTTTCCATATTGGCTAGACTCCTGACTTGGCCACCCGCACGGCGCACTGCTTATAGTTGGGTTCGCGCGAGATAGGATCGAAGGCGCTTTGGGTGACCTGATTGACGTTCCATTCGACAAAGTGAAAGGCATGAAGACCTTGGCCAGGGGCAACGGTTTCGGTGATGCGCAGCTCGACTCGATGGACAGCGCCGCGCCGACTGGTGACGTCGACCTTGTCCTGAGGGCGGAGGCCGAGCCGGCGGGCGTCGCGCGGGTTCATTTCCACCCAGGCGCGGGGCGACATTTGTTCGAGAATGGGCACATTGGCGGTCTTGGTGCGCGTGTGCCAGTGTTCGACTGTGCGGCCTGTGTTGAGGATGAGCGGAAAGCCGGCGTCGGGCTGTTCGGGGAACGGCTCCCAGTCAACGCACCAGATTTTGGCCTTGCCGTCGGGGGTCTGGAAATTGCCATCGCTGTAGAGGCGCGTGGTCGAGGGAGCCGGCGAGCCTGCCGGATAGGGCCACTGCACGCCGCCGAACTCTTCGATCAGCTCATAGCTCATGCCGGAGTAGTCGCAGAGGCGTCCGGCAGAGACGCGTTTCCATTCCTCGAAGGCGTCTCGGGGGCCTGTCCAACCGGGGAAAAGCTCATCGCGGCAACCGAGCTTTTCGGCGAGGCCGAGGAAGACGTGCATGTCGGACCGGGCTTCGCAGGGTGGCTCTACTGCCTTGTTGGCCTTGTTGACTCGGCGCTCGGAGTTAGTGTAGGTCCCTTCCTTTTCGCCCCAGATGGCGGCGGGCAGAACAAGGTCGGCGAGCTCGGAAGTGGGAGTGGGATGGAAGCCGTCCTGGACGACAAAGAATTCGAGGTCGTAGAGGGCTTGGCGCAGCACATCGATGTTGGGATAGCTGACGATGGGGTTGGTGCCGAGCACCCACAGCGCGCGGATCTTGTGCGCCACCGCCGCTTCAATGATGTCGGGATAAGCGAGGCCGCGCGTGGCGGGGATGCGGGCGGCGTCGATGTTCCACAGTGCGGCCAGCTCGTTGCGATCGGCTTCACTTTCGAACTTGCGGTAGCCGGGCAGGCTGGAGGTGAAGCCGGATTCGCGCGTCCCCATCGCGTTGCACTGGCCGGTGATGGAGAACGGCGCTGCTCCCGCGCGGCCGATGTTGCCAGTGAGCAGGCTCAGGTTGATGATGGCGTTGACGGTCTCTGTGCCCTTGGAACTGTGGTTGACGCCCATGGTCCACCCCAGGAAGGCGGCCTTGGCGTGGCCGATGGCGAGCGCGGTCTTGTAGATCTGCTCGAGATCGAGGCCGGTGATCTGGCTGGCATACTCGGGTGTGTATTTTTCGATGAAGGTCTCAAACTCCGCGAAGCCGGTGGTGTGGTGGCCGATGTAGTCGCGGTCGATGAGGCCTATCTTGACGAGGATGTGGGCGATGCCGTTGACGAGGGCGAGATCGGAGCGTGGCTTCAAGGGCAGGAAGAGATCGGCGCGCATCGCGGTCTTGGTGACGCGCGGGTCGGCGACGATCAGCATCTTGTCGGGATTGGTTTCCAGGCGCTGGAACAGAATGGGGTGGTTTTCGGCAATGTTGGCGCCGATCAGGAAAATGACGTCGGCCGTTTCGAGATCTTCATAGGAGCCGGGAGGGCCGTCGCTTCCGAAGGAGCGCTTGTATCCGGCAACGGCGGTGGCCATGCAGAGCGTCGTGTTGCCGCAGTAGTTGCGGGTCCCGAAGCCGAGCTGCACCAGCTTGCCGAGTGTGTAGAATTCCTCGGTGACCAGCTGGCCGGTGCTGATCACGCCGAGCGATTCCGGACCGTACTGGTCCTGCACCTGGCGGAACTTGCGGACCATGATTTCGAGAGCGTCGTCCCAGCCGATGCGCTCGAAGCCGTGCTTGCGGCGGAGCAGCGGGTAGCGGGCGCGGTTTTCCGCCTCCAGCGTGTAGTGTTCGGCCAGGCCCTTGGGGCAGAGCTTCCCGAAGTTCGTCTTGTGATCGTCGTGGCCGCGGACGCTGACCGCGCGGCCGTCCTTGACGCCGATGAACATGCCGCAGCCGACCGAGCAATAGCCGCAGGTGGTGGAGACCCACTTGTCGGGAATCTTGGCGGCCGAGGTGTAGCCGGTGATCGAGTCGGAAGTGTAGGCGTACTGTTCGGCGAGGATGTCGAGGCCGAGGAAGCGGGCGATGCTCATGCGGCCTCCGCGACATGATAGGTGGCGGCCATGTTTTTGGGCACGACGCTGACGAAGAAGAGATAGCGGCTGAGGACCTCCGCGGCGAGCGCGAGCAGGAGCCCCGCCGTCGCGGCCGGCGGCACGGGCGTCAGCAACGGGATGATCACTCCGGCCATGAGAAGAACGGCACGAACCAGCACGTGGTTCTTGAACGTGGACGAGAGCAGCCGCGCGGAGGCGTTCATCTCCTGCCGGGAAGAGCGGATCATCTTGAAGAACTTGAAGGCCTGGTTGACGAGTTGGCAGGCGGCGGCGACGGCGGCGGCACGGGCGAGCCAGGTGGTTCCGCTGACGCCAACCGCGGCGGCGAACAGTGGGCCGAGGATGGCGGCGGTGAGATGAAAGTCGACGATGGTGCGGTGCGTGTTCCAGGCCGGGCGCGCGGGAACGAGGTAGATTTTCGCGGAGCAGGTGATCCCGGCGAGGCCGAGAACGGTGGTGAGCAGGCCGAAGAGGCCGCCGGCGGTGGCGGCATAAAGCGTGGCGACGCCGGAGAAAAGGGCGAAGATGAGCACTTCGCGGGAGAGCCAGCTGCGGCGCCACATCTTGAGCGCGCGCCAGGCGAAGGCGGGCCGGCCCAGGTGCAGAGTGGAGGCGGTGAGCGCCAACCCGCCCACCATCAGAGAAGCGATCGCACCGAGGCTGGAGGCGGCACTGGCGGCGAAGGTCTGCAGCATCCAGATGGCGGCGATGGCGCCGACGGAGAGCTGGGTGAGGACCAGCATGAAGACGAGCGGCCAGTGCGGATGTTCCGGGCGGGCGCGCCAGGAGTCCACCTTAGCGGTGTCCGGCGGGAGCTTGGTTGGCAACGTGAGGCGTGTGGTGGAGATGCTGTCGTCGGCCGATGGCAGGCCGGGCGCGTTGGCGGAGAGGTCGTATTCGAGCTTCCAGGTGGCGATGTCGACGGTCTCGATGGTGATGGCTCCCTCCGGGCAGGCGTTGACGCATGCCGGAGCCCGGCCCTCAGCGAGGCGCCCGTGGCACATGTCGCATTTGCCGACGACGCCGCGCTCCGGGTTGTACTGCGGCACGCCGTAGGAGCAGTTCCAGGTGCAGTACTGGCAGCCGATGCATGCTTGGGCGCTGTGCAGGACGATCCCTGTCGCCGGATCTTTCGTGTATGCCTCCGTCGGGCAGCCGAGCAGGCAACTTGGCTCCAAACAATGATTGCAGCCCATGGAAAGATAGAGCCGGTGAGTGAAGGGATACCAGCCGCCTTCGATCTCACCGACGCGCCGCCACTGAATGGCGGCCGGGTTGCCGTTTTGCTCATTGCATGCCACCACGCAGCACTTGCAGCCGATGCACTTGGTCATGTCGAAGTGGAAGCGGTACTGCTGGCCGGGCGATGGCGGAGCCGATGGTATGCGCGGGGCGTGGGCGGCCGGGGAGATCTGATGCAGTCCGGCCGCCTTGGCCCGCGGGGTCAACACAAACGTAACGCCGTCTTCGGCGGCGCGCTGGATCAGAGGGAGGACCAAGGAAGGGCCTCCTGGACGGCGGGAATCAGATGGTTTCGCAATGTGACGGTTTGTCCGATGACGAGCACGGCGGGGCTGGAGACTTCGACAAGCCCGGCGGCGATTTGCGCAAGCGTGGTTTCGATGACGCGCTGCGAGGGGGTTGCACCGTTCTCGATGAAAGCAGCGGGCTCTTCGGGATCGCGCCCGGCGGCGATGAGCGATTCGGCGATGTGCACGCGAGTGCGTGAGCCCATCAGGACGACGAGTGTGTCGACTTTCGCATAGCGCGTCCAATCCTGGATGAGACCCTCCAGGCAGGCGGCGGTGACGACGGCAAATCCGTGCGAGATGCCGCGGTAGGTGACCGGGATGCCTGCGAGGGCGGGTACGGCGGTCGCCGAGGAGACGCCGGGGACCAGTTCCACTTCAATCCCCAGCTGGCTCAAATGCGACCATTCTTCGGCGCCTCGCCCAAAAACAAGCGGGTCTCCGCCCTTGAGGCGGACAACATTCTTGCCGGACAGAGACTGGAGGGCCAACATGTCGAAGATCTTCTCCTGCACTTTGTGCTGTTCGCCTTCGCGCTTGCCTACGTAGATGAGCTCGGCGCTCGGGGAGGCGAGGGAAAGGACGGTCTCGCTGACGAGCCGGTCGTAGAGCACGACGTCGGCTTCGGCAAGCACGCGGGCGGCCTTGCGAGTCAGCAGGTCAGGATCGCCGGGCCCGGCGCCCACCAGATACACCTTTCCTTTATTGGTTGCGGTCATGAAATCCCCAAGAAGAGTTTCGGCGCGCGTGGCCTGTACGGGGAGGGACTGTCTCCGAGAACGCCGTCGTGGCGTGGAAGAAGGAGGGAAGTGGACCTACGAGGTCCGGCTGCTAACGTGCCCTTCTGAAATCAAGAGTACCAGGGCACCACCGGGAAGTGAAATCAAAATCTTGAATGGGAGCCATAAATGGAGGCGTCGGCCTCTATGTCTTTAGATATATTGACCATCGGATGCGCCCGAAGAGCCTCAAGCGGCGCTCACGATTCGGTCCACCCCCGGATTGACGGTGGGAGAACTGGGATAGTAGTCTTGAAACTGCGACTTGGCCGCCTATGGCGTGAAAAGGGAATCCGGTGAGAATCCGGAGCTGCCCCGCAGCGGTAAGCAGGAACGAACGCCGTCAATGAAGCACTGGCCGCCTCCCCGGCGGCTGGGAAGCGGCGGCAACTAGGAGATGCCTGCAAGCCCGAAGACCTGCCAGTCCACCGACGAGACCTCCTTCGCGGGAAGAGAGTCATCATGAAAGTTCTGCAAATCGCCGCCGTTATCGCCGCCCTGTTTCAGACGGCAGCGGCAGCGCAGCCGAAGCGGATCATCTCTACGGCGCCGAGCATCACCGAAACGCTGTTCGTGCTTGGTGCGGGGGATCGGGTGATTGGTGTTTCCACGTTCTGTCACTACCCGGCAGAGGCAGCCAAGCGGACGAAGGTGGGGACGTTCATGCATCCGAACGCGGAGACAATCCTGTCTTTGAAGCCGGACCTTGTGCTAATGCAGCGGGTGCCGGGCGAGACTTCAGAGAGGCTGCGGCGGCTGGGGTTGAACGTTGTGGAGATCGGGCACGGGGATTTGGAGCATACGCTGGCGTCGATCGTGGAGATTGGGAAGGCAGCGGGGGCGGAGCAGAAGGCTCATGAGCTGGTGCGTGAGATCCGGGGGCGGTTTGAGCGAGTGAAGAAGGCGACGGAAGGGAAGCCTCGGCGGAGCGTGGTGTTCGTGGTGGGGAGGATGCCGGGGCAACTGGCGGGGATGGTGGTTGTGGGCAAGGGCAGCTACTTGAATGATCTGCTGGCGGTGGCGGGAGGGAGGAACCTGTTCGCGGAAGCATCGATGCAGTATTGGAAGATTTCGCTGGAGCAGGTGCTGGGGGGAAATCCTGGAGTGATTATCGATATGGGTGACATGGCCGATACGGTGAGGGTGACGGAGGAGAAAAAGGCGTCGGTGGTTGGGCTGTGGAGCAAGTATCCGATGATCGAGGCGGTGAAGGCGGCGCGTGTGCACGCGGTGGCGTCGGACATCTTTGTGGTGCCTGGGCCGCGGGTGGTGGAGGCGGCGGAGGCGTTCGCGCGGATGATCCATCCCGAGGTCCGGTGGTGAGCGCAACGTTGGAGGTGAGCGAGGTTGGGCTCCAATTGGGCGGAGCGCGGATTCTGGAGCCGATTTCGTTTGCGCTGAGGAGTCCGCAGCATGTTGCGCTGCTGGGACCGAACGGGGCGGGCAAATCGACACTGATGAGCATACTCGCGGGTGTGCGGGGAGGGTATGAGGGGAGCTGCCGGTTCCAGGGCAAGGAGGTGCGCGAGTGGGGGCGCAGGGAGTTCACGCGGCGGGTGTCGTTTGTGCCGCAGGCGGTGCGGATCGAGTTTCCATTCACGAGCGAGCAGGTTGTGCTGATGGGGCGCACGCCGCACTGCGCGGGGATGTTTGAAACGGGCGAGGACTGGAAGGCGGTGGAGGAGGCGATCCGGATGACGGACGTGGCCGATTTCCGGCGGCGTGACTTCCGGACGCTGAGCGGCGGAGAGAAGCAGCGCGTGCTGTTGGCGTCGGCGCTGGCGCAGTCGCCGGAGGTGCTGTTATTGGATGAGCCGACGGCGTTCCTGGATCTGCGGCATCAGATCGAGCTGTACCGTCTGTTGCGGCGTTTGTGCGGGGAAGGGCTGCTGGTGGTGACGGTGACGCACGATTTGAACCTGGCGGCGGCTTATTGCGACCGGGCGATTCTGCTGAGCCAGGGACGGCTGGCTTACGACGATGTGCCGGAGCGCGCGCTGCGGCGGGAGTCGATTGCGGCGGTCTACGGAGTGGAGGCAGAGGTGCGGCGAACGGAGGCAGGGAGGCCGTGGATCAGCTATGGCGGCTGAGACGGTTACGCCGAAGCGGCTGGCGTCGGCGATCCTGGTGGCGGCCCTGGTTGCGGCTGTGGTTGCGGTGCTGACGCCGCTGATCGGCTCGACGCGGATCGATTTGGGGCGGGCGCTGTCGGGGATGAGTCCGGAGCGCGAGGTGTTGTTCGATTTGCGGGTGACGCGGGTGCTTTTGGCGATGCTGGCCGGAGGGTGCCTTGGGCTGGCGGGTGCGTTGTTTCAGGCATTGCTGCGGGACGCGCTGGCGACACCTTATACGTTGGGGGTCTCGAGCGGAGCGGCGTTGGGGGCGGTGCTGGCGATGACGGTTGGCTGGAAGGTGGCGGCGACGCTGCCGGCGGTGTGGGTGGCGGCGCTGGTGGGAGCAGCGGTAGTGCTCGGCTTGGTGATGCGGATCGCCTCCTCAGGCGGACGCATGTCGTCGTTCACTCTGCTGCTAGCGGGGGTGACGATCAACTCGATTTGCCTGGCGCTGATTTTGTTTCTGCACTCCACGGCCGGGTTCGTGCAGTCGTTCGCGATCACCCGGTGGCTGATGGGCGGCATCGATCCGGTGGAGTATTCGACGCTGGCGTGGCTGTGCGCGCTGGTGGCGCCGGGGATTGTGTTCGTGCTAATCACAGCGCGGCATTGGAACCTGCTGGCGGTGGGAGAGGAGTGGGCACAGGCGCGCGGGGTGCCGGCTGACCGGATGCTGCGGATGGGCTATCTGGCGGGATCTTTGCTTACCGGGGCGGTGACGGCGCTGACGGGTCCGATTGGCTTTGTGGGACTGATTGTGCCGCACGCGCTGCGGCTGCGGCTGGGGGCGGACCACCGTGTGCTGCTGCCGTGCTCGTTTCTGTGGGGGGCGGCGTTTCTGGCGGTCTGCGACGCGGTGGCGCGGACCGTGCTGGCTCCGGCGGAGGTTCCGGTGGGTGTGATCACGGCGCTGTTGGGGGGACCGTTTTTTATCTGGTTGTTGCGGAGCAAGAGAAGAAGCTTGTGGCTATAGGCGGCGAGGCGGCGGAAGTGACCCCTGGCGAGCGAATGCCACCGCGCAACGGAAGCACTCCCCATTGCCGGGCTTATCATTCCGTGGTGCGCTTGGCAACCTGCTCGCGGCCGTTCTGAAACAGCGTCACCTGCGGGGCTTGCTCATTGCCTTCGCCGCCGAAGACGAGTTGCGCTTCCACTACTTTTAGGAAGAACTTGCGCTCGCTTTCGGCGAATACCTCAAAACGCGGCTGTCCGGTAAGCTGGGCGAATAGCCGTGCTCCTTCGCGGGTGATGGTGAGCATGAATTTCCTGCTCCAGATCACGGCGTTTCTCGGCGTCGAATTCGTAGCCGCGCGCCAGGCGGGACCACCTCGCGCCGTACTGCTCGGCCGCTTCGCGGTAGCGTTGTTCCTGGTTGTCGCGGCTTCCCTGCCTCGGAGCGATCATCCTTCTCTCAATGGGATAGTCCTGCACCCTCAAGGTTTCTTACAACTTTTCTGCGCGCCGCTCCCGCCGGTTGCATGAGGATGGAGCAAGCCCTCTCAGGCGTCCCCAGAGTGGACGCGTTTCGAACTCTGGCGCTCGCACCGGCGTCAGAGCAGAGGCCGTTGTTCGAAGGGCTGCGAGACCTCTCCCCTCTGTTCGCCGCGGGGGCGCAAGCCGTTTGGGGATCGGTTCGCTGCCGCCCCGGCCGGGTGGCTGAATGATTCCGTATCGCGTCTACCTGGAGCAGGACGTGGACGCGGTGTTGGCAGTTCCAGATCCGAAGTTCAGTCTGGTTTCTCGCCGGCCGCAATCGCCGGGGCGGGGCGCGCCGGAATCAGGTACTCCTCATAGCGGACAGTGCCCGTGTATCCGTCGCTGCCCATGTCGACAAGATACCCGATCACTTTGGCCCCGCCGTTGCCCGCCGAGTGCGCAAAAACGATTCCGCGAATCAGGTCCGCTTCCACCCCGTCCTGCTCTTCGACGTCGCTGCCCCAGCCGGTTGCCGGGGTATACACGTCGCGGAAGATGTCCTCGGTCGCGGCGTCCGCGTAGTGCAGATAAACGGTGGAGCCGTCGTTTGCCAGGTTCGCCGTTGGCTGACAGCTCTGCGCCTGGTCATTGCTGACGGCGTGATCGGACGCTCTGCTCTCCTTGCCCGGTGGCCCATCATTGGTGATGATCCTGGTGTAGATCCTGCCGTCGCTCGCCTTCCTGTAGCCGATCATGATCTTTTCCTCGCCGGCTTCGTCCCAGTATACCGGCGGCATCAAGGGGAACCGCTCCGATCCCCTGACACCTCCATCGGCCGTCAGCGATTCGCGATCGGACAAGACGCCGGCGGAAGACAGGGAGCGATGGTAGATGTTGCCGTCATCGGCGTAATAGACGACATGCACTTTGTCGGCGGCGCCGCGCACGGCCGCCACCCCGTAGAAATCGACGCGTGGCTGGCTGTCCAGACTCTGCTCCGAGCCCCAACCGTTGTCCCGAGTCTTGTAGAAGATCCTCCCCCTTCCGCCGGCAGTGCGCGCGTAGAAACAGCGGACCCTGCCTCCGGAAAGAACTTCCAGCGCGACCGCCTGCTCGTCATACGTGATCGGCCCGGCAATCAGTTCATCGGTAAGGCGATAGGTGTCGGGGTTGGCCGGGTGCGTCGAAACACGAAAGGCGTGATACACCACCTGCTTTCCCCCGTGGTGGACGATGTGCAGCTCATCCCCGGCCAGAACGGCGTCGACCGACTCCAGGTCGTCGGTATCGGGCCGGTTGGCTCCGTCCTGTTCCGTCCATGTGCGCCCCCCGTCCGCACTCTGGATGACCATGAAGACGTTGTCCGTCTCCGCCGGTTCGATGATCGCGTAGAGGTTGCCGTTGCCGTCCTTGAAGGGGCCGATCCTGTTGGGGCTTTCGACGTAAGTGCCGCCGATGAGCCCCGGCGGAACCGTGAGAGTAATCCTCGGGTTTGCGGCGGCGCCGCTGACAGCCGTATTGTCTCGTCGCACCAGCCTGAAATCGAACGTATCGCCGGTCTTGTTCTGCCGCGGACCGTCGTGGAACGTCGGGACGACGAGAGTGAACTCCACCTCCGTATGCTTCCCCCGCAAACCGATACGTCCCGTCACGGGAGTCTCCTTGCCCCAGCCCCGGACAAACGGCGCGGATGACCCTCTCAACAGATCTGTCGTTTGGCTGCCGTCGTCATACTGCGCCGATGTCACCACCCACACTTCGGGCGTGGAAGGGGCGTTGTCTGGATCGTCGTCGGGGTAAGCCTCCGCGTCCTTCCAACCCGTTCCATTCTTGCTGTACTGCAGCTTGAAACCGTCACTGCGCGGTGCCACGTCTTCGATTTCAAAGCGGAGGCGAAACTTCTTCTGAGCCGTCATCGCGGCATTGGCATCCAGCGCGGCTTCCCAGCCTCCGTCCGCGTTCAGCGCCTGGCTGTCGTCAGAACGAATCCGGAAATGGACCTCCGCTTGGGACGCCAGGCTGCCAGCCGCCAGGCAGAGAGCGCACCCCAGCGTGAGCCGCCTCCACATCACTGTCATCACAAAATGCTACCACTACGCTGCTCAGGTACAGGGCACGCCATTTTCCCCAGAACCCGGCCCAGTGGCTGGTTGGGGAGAATGAGCGAAGGTGTTATGCCAGCCTCCGGTGGGGATGAGTCAGCCGGTTCCGAACTGATTTCGACTACGATTCCGAAGTGGTTCGAGTCCTGGATGGGATCGCCGCTCCGCTGGGTGGCTCTCGAAAGAACATCTCAAGCGCGCGTAATGAAATCAACACGATAGCGGAGATCAAAAGCAACTACAACTGCCTCCCCGTCGTGGACGCGTTTCGAACTTCGGCGGCCTGTATGCCTGCCGGGCTGAGAGCCTTGTTCCATGAGATGGAAGGGACGTTCGTGGCTGTTTCTCCCGTCCTGCCCGGATGTGCTCCCCCGCGGCTGGATGTGCGCCGAAGCGCCCGGCAGCATCTGCGAGGCAACTGAGCGCACCGGTCACCACGAATGAGTCGAACTATGGGCTCAGCGGATTCACCCAGCGCAAACCGTCGAACCGCGCAAAATCGCCGTCGGTCGAGCAGAGGTCTAGTCCGTGCTCCATCGCAAGGGCTGCCAGATGGGCGTCGGGAATCAACTTCGCCCCTCCGCCGAGCCGGATCAACAGGCGTCCCAGTATTTCCTGGTGGCGATGGCCCGGCAGCGGTACCCATGCATTGCGGGCGCTCAGCCAATGCTCCACCTGCCCCCACGCCACGTTCATCGGCGCAGGTCTCTGGTAGATCCGTGGATTGGCGACCACCCGCATGAAACCGAGCAGGCACTCCCATGGAAGCCCCACGCGGGCCGATTCGCTCAGCTTCCCATCCAGCCACCGGACCGCCGGCTCGTGCATAGGAGCCCCACGGTCAAAGGCATACACCAGCAGGTTGACGTCCACCAGAATCATCTGCCCGACCTGCTCCGTTCCACCTCATCCAGAACTTCCCAGACATTGTCCAGATTCGGAAAATAGCAGTTCCCCAAATCAACCGGCTGGGTGCGAAATGCCGCCGTTTCAGATGGCGAATTCAATCGCGCCAGTCCCTCCCGCAGAGCGTCGTTCACGATCTGTTTGAAAGTCGTATCTCTCGCCTTCCTCATCTGCTCAAGCAATACGGCCACGTCGTCATCGAGGCTGAGAGTAGTTCTCATACATCAAAGCATAACCTGGGTGATGCAGTGATGTCAAATTCGCCTCCCCACCGTGGACACGTTTCGAACTTTTGCCACCGGGTTGACCGTCTGATCGAACCCAATGATCGCCCTTTGTTCTGAGACCGATCGGTGGAAACTGCGGTTCCGCGTCCATGACAGGCGCCCAGCTTGGACACGTCTCGAACTCGCCTCCGCAGCTAATTTAAGAAACAACTTCGGAATAGCCCGTCGCCGGCCCGCGATCGTATCTCGCGATCTCCCTCCTCAACCATCAAAATCTTCCGGCATTGCATTTCGTTCCCGGCTTCAGTAGCATTGGACCTCGGAGGCGGCGACATTCATGTCCTTTGCTCCTGGCACGAAGCTGGGGCCCTATGAGATCGTTTCGGCGTTGCCCTCCGCTGACGGCGCCGAGGTATATAAGGCGACTCACGCTGAAGACGCCCGCACGGTAGCGATTCGCATCTTGCCGCAGGAGTGGGCCGGTTCGGCCGAGTTCTCCTTTCTCGCGGAGCGCTTCGACAACCAGGCCAAGGCCGTCGCCTCGCTCGCGCATCCGCATATCGGCCTGCTCTACGAGATCGGGCGCCAGGACGAAGTCGACTTCCTCGTCACCGAGTACCTCGAGGGTGTCACCCTGGAAGCCCGCCTGCAAAAAGGACCGCTGCGCCTGGACCAGGCGATGAACGTCGCGCTCGCCATCGGCGATGCGCTGGACAAGGCTCACCGCGCTGGCCTCGTGCATCGCGCGCTCCAACCCTCCAACATTATGCTCACCAAGGAGGGCGCCAAACTGCTGGATCTGGGACTGGCCGATCTGCGGCCGGCCGCCGCCACCGAACCGGTCCCCAAATCCGCCGCCGTCACCGTCACCGGCGCCAAACCCGCCGCCGAGACCGGCC
>VFZE01000035.1 GCA_016871315.1 Acidimicrobiia bacterium
GTCCCAAACCCAAAAACCGAAGAAAGGAAGTCGGCCGCGATGCGGCCTCCTCATCTTCATTTTTCAGGATCATCTTGTGTTGGAAACGGCTGCCGCTTTCAGGATCATTCTTGGATTAGAAAATGCTGGACCGCCATGCAGCACGAAGATCGCCCCGCCGCGTGTTTCTCTTGCCGGCACGACGATGAGGTTGAGCGGGATCCTGCGCCCGCCGGCAAGCGAGCGGTTTTCCGGCACCTCGGCGACGCCGCAGCGCGCGGGGAGATTCTCCACCCGGCATGGCTTCAGATCCAGTGCCGGCGACACAGCGGCGAGCGCAACGAGCACCAGCATGCGGCACATGGTCTTCTCCATTCTAGTGGAGCCTGGGGCAGCTCACCTGATGGCTGGGGCAGCCTCCCGGTATGATATTATGATCTTATGAAACGCACAACCATCGTCCTCCCCGACGACTTGTACGAGCGGCTTCGCTTCGAAGCGTTTCAAAAGCGCGCCAGCCTCTCCCGCCTCATTCGCTTCAAACTCGAGGGCGGGTCATCTCCTGCTCCACGCCGCCGCCGCAAAGATCCCATCCTGGAGGTGGCGGGCATGATCGAGAATGGTAGCCTTGCGTCGGGCATCGACGAAGCTCTCTATGGGGCTGACTGAGCAACGCTTCTTGTTTGTGGATACCTGGGGATGGCTCGTGCTTGCTGACCGGGCTCATCCATTGCACCGAAAAGTCATCGAGATACGGAAGAGGGACTCAGACCGCGGCGTTCAGTGGATGACCAGCGACTTCATCCTGGATGAAATGATCACGCGGCTTTTCCAGCGAACACCGTTTCCCAAAGCCCGCGTCTTTTGCGCGGGAATCCTCGGAGCGGGCAAGGACACTTCCCTTCGCATCGAACGCATCGACGAGCGGCGGTTTGAGCAAGCGTATGAATTGCGCTTACGGTTTCGCGATAAACCCACGATCTCTTTCACGGACTTCACTAGCGCCGTGGTAATGAAGGAATGCGGCGTTCGTCACGTACTGACAGGAGATACACACTTCCGTCAATTCGGCTTCGGTTTTGCATTGGTGCCGGAGGATTAGGGCTCAACCAGCCTTAATATCATCCTTGCGGAAATCCCACTCCACCGTGCGTCCGCTCTTCACCGACTGGTTCACCATGTGGGCGCAGGCGGCGGCGTGGTGGCCGGCGGCGGCGTCCTGCCAGTGCGGCTTGCGCGTGCGGATCGATTCCAGCCACCCCGCCAGGTGCGTCACCGTGCTGTCGTAGCCAACCTGGCGCATCTGCTGAATGGACTCCTTCAAGTGCGGCTTGTGTGTGTAGATCAGCTCCGTCTCGCGGACCTTCGGATCTTTCCAGTAGGCCTCTTCCAGGCGCCGCGGCCAGCTTTCCACAATCCAGCGGTTGTCTTCGTAGGCCGCCTCCGGATAGAACGCAAGCTCGCCACCCAGCGTCAGCGCACCTTCGGTCCCCAGAATCTGGAAGCTGCCTTCCGCCGACGTTTGATTGTTGAATGTGGAACTCAAATTCACCGCGAAGCCTTCCGGATATTCCAGCACGGCGTTGAGCGTGTCGGGCACATCGCGCGATTCCTTCCACCGGTAGAGCTGCCCCATCGCCACCGCTTTCGACGGCATCACCGCATTCATGACGAAGTGAATCGTCGTGCACAGGTGCACGAACAGGTCCGTCGCGATGCCGCCGGAATAATCCTGGTAGCAGCGCCAGCGGAAGAAACGCTCGAGGCTGAATGGGCGTTTTGTCGCGGGCCCCTGGAACATGTCCCAATTCACGGTCTTTGGTGAGGCGTCGGGCGGGATCGGGTAGATCCAGGCGCCGGATGCCGTGTTGCGGTTATACGCCGCACGGATCAGCGTCACCTTGCCCAGTTTCCCGCCGCGGATCATTTCCCTGGCCTGCTGCTGCGCCGGCGAACTCATCCCCTGGCTGCCCACCTGCAAGATGCGCCCGGCGGCCTTGGCGGCGTTCACGATCTCGACGCCCTCCGTGGAGGCGAACGTCAGCGGCTTTTCGCAATAGACGTCCTTGCCGGCGGCGATCGCGTCCAACACCATGCGCCGGTGCCAGTGGTCCGGCGAAACAATCATCACCGCGTCGATCGATTTGTCGGCGAGGATTTCCTTGTAGTCGCCCATCCTGCGCGCCTGTTTACCGACGCGGTCGACGGCACGCTCCATGCGGCCCTGATAAGCGTCAATGACGGCGGTGATCTCGGCGCCGCCGGCGCGCATCAGGTGCGCCATCAACTCGTGCGATCGCGCACCGCAGCCAATCACTCCGACCTGGACTTTGTCGTTCGCGGCATAGGCAGGCGCGGCTGCCGCCAGCGCGGCGGCGCTTTGCAGAAAAGTGCGGCGGGTTTGTGGCATGTTTGTGCTCCTTGGATTTCGGTTTTGCCCCGATTATAGAACAGGGGGGCGAAGGTTCTTGTGCCCGGAAGCGTCCTCCAGCGCCGCGCCCACGCGGAACAGAGTCGCCTCATCAAACGGTTTGCCGATGATCTGCGTACTCACCGGAAGCCCGTTATCGGCCAAGCCGCAGGGCATGGAAAGCGCCGGCAGTCCGAGCACATTGATGCCTCGCACCAGGCGCGTGGAGGCCAGACGCACATCCTCCCGCACGCCTCCCAATTCCACTTCGTTCTGATCAATGCGCGGCGCGGTGTTGGGCGTAGCCGGCACCAGCAGACAGTCGGCGTGGTTCCACACGGCGGCAAACTCACGCTGGTAAAGACGCCGCAGCCGCTGCGCGTTGACGTAATCGACAGCGGGTATCAGGCGCCCTTGATCCAGCAGCGTGATCACCGCGTCGCCGATTTCCGCCCGCCGGTCCATGAAATTCGCCATCGCAGCGCTCGCCTCCGACAGGAGTATGACGCGGCCCACGGCGTTGATGGAGGCCATGTCGGGCACGCGCACACTCACCAGCCTCGCGCCGAGCTTTTCCGCAAGCGCCGCCATGGAGCGGACGCCACGCTCCACTCCCGCATCCAGCCGCTCATAAAAGAAGTTCGCGGGAATGCCGATCCGCAGGTCCTTGATCGAAACCTCGGCGCCGGGCAGGTAATCGCTCACCGGCTGGCGGCTGGAGGAGTCATCGCGTGCGTCATGGCCGGCTATCGCCTGCAGGCAGAGGGCCGCGTCGCGCACCGAACGCGTCAGCGGGCCCATGTGGTCCAGCGTGAAATCCAGCGGCAGCACGCCGTAACGGCTGACCCGGCCCGTTGTCGGCTTGATCCCCACGGTTCCGCAAAATGCCGCCGGAATGCGAATGGAACCGCCGGTGTCGCTGCCCATCGCCATGAACACGATCTCCGCCGAGACCGACGTGCCAGAACCGCCGCTCGATCCGCCCGGCACGCAGTCTGTATTCCACGGATTGCGCACCGCGCCATAGTGAACGTTATTGGACGTGATGCCGTAGGCGAACTCGTGCATCGAGGTCTTGCCGATCAGCACCGCGCCCGCGGCATCGAGCCGCTCCACTACTGCCGCGTCATATTCGGGAACGTGATGGGCGAGGATCTTTGATCCGCACGTCGTGCGCACGCCGTTGGTGCAAAAGACATCCTTCACGGCCACGGGAATGCCGTGCAGTGGACCGCGATTGCGTCCGGCGGCACGTTCCTCATCCATGCGCCGCGCGCGGTCACGCGCCGCGTCCTCCATCACGGTGATAAACGAATTCAGTTTCCCTTGCAGTGCGGCGGCCGAAGCCAGCGCGGCCCGTGTCAGTTCGGCCGACGAGAGCTTGCCCGCCGCCATCTGCGCAGCTGCTTCAAGAATCGTCATTTCGACGGCTCCGGATGGACAGCCTGCACATAGGAGGGCTCGGTCTCCAGAGGAATGCGCGCCACCAGCGGCCGGAACTGCGCCTCCAGCCCCTCCATTGGTTTCACCACTCCGTCGAGTTTCTCCGGCGGAATATCGGGGGCCAGCACGGCGGCCAATGCTTTAAAGTCCTTCTGCATAGTAATGGCATTGTACACGCCCGGCGGATAGGTTCTGGAGGTAGACTATGGATGGATCTTATGGCCACCGTCACCGCGGCAACGGGAACCACCGGCCCGCTTACGCACCTGAATGAAGAAGAGCGCATGTTTGCTAATGCAGTGCGCCAGTTCGCGCGTGAGCAGATTGCCCCGCATGTACGCGAGATGGACGAGCAGGCGCAGTTCCGTCCCGGCATTCTGAAACAGCTGTTCGAACTGGGGCTGATGGGCATCGAGATTCCGGAAGAATACGATGGTCAGGGCGGCACATTCTTTCAGGCGGTGCTGGCGATTGAGGAACTGGCGGCAGTGGATCCCACGGCGGCGGTGATCATCGATGTGCAGAACACGCTGGTTAACAATGCCATGTTGCGCTGGGGCAACGAAGATCAGAAGAGCCGCTACCTGCCGAAGCTGGCCACGGAGATGGTCTCCTGCTACGCTCTCTCGGAGGCCGGCTCCGGTTCCGATGCCTTCGCGTTGCAGACGCGAGCCGAGGAGACCGGCGATAACTACCTTCTCAACGGCCGCAAACTCTGGATCACCAACGCGAAAGAGGCGGGGTTGTTTCTCGTCTTCGCTAACGCGAATCCCGAGGCCGGCTACAAGGGCATCACCTGCTTTCTGGTTGAGCGGGAGTTTCCCGGCTTCCAGGTGGGGCGTAAGGAGGACAAGCTCGGCATCCGCGCTTCCTCCACCTGCGAGCTGATTCTGGATAACTGCCGAGTACCGAAATCGAACGTCCTTGGCGAAGTGGGCAAGGGCTACAAGATCGCCATCGAGACGCTGAACGAAGGCCGGATCGCCATCGGCGGGCAGATGATCGGGCTGGCGCGCGGCGCGCTGGATCATGCCCTCGCCTACGCCAAGCAGCGAAAGCAGTTCGGCAAGCCGATCGCCGAGTTCCAGGCGGTGCAGATTGAACTCGCCGAAATGGCGACGGAGTTGGAAGCGGCGCGGCTGCTTGTCTACAACGCCGCGCGCCTCAAGGAAGCCGGCCTGCCCTTCTTGAAAGAAGCGGCGATGGCCAAGCTGTTCAGCTCGCAGGTCGCGGAAACCATCGCCAGCCGGGCGGTGGAAATCTTCGGCGGCGCCGGCTTCACCAAAGAATACCCGGTGGAGAAGTTGTATCGCGACGCAAAGATCGGGAGAATCTATGAGGGGACGTCGAACATGCAGCGTCTCACGATCGCCAAGCAGCTGCTTGGGTAACCAGATGCCGGGTTCCGGCATCCAATAGCAAAGGAGGCGATTCATGCGTGTTTTGCTGATTGCGATTCTGGCAGCACTGTCGGCCGTTGCCGCTACCAATAAGGACCTGACTCAGGAACAGGTGGATGAGATTATCCGCAAGTTCGCCGCCAAGGAGGCCGAGTTCGCCGTGGCGCGGGAAAACTACACCTACCGGCAGACCGCAAAGGTCCACGAACTCGACGAAAGCGGCTCGGTACGCGGCCGCTACGAAATCGTCTCCGACATCATCTTTTCCAACGATGGCAAGCGCACCGAGCGGATCGTTCACGCCCCGGTCACGACGCTGAAGAACATCGGCCTGACCCCGGAAGACGAGCAGGACTTGCGCAGCGTTCAGCCGTTCGTGCTTACCACAAAGGACGTCGACAAGTACCACGTGCGCTACCTGGGCCACGAAGTGCTCGACGAGATTCCCTGCTACTCCTTCGCCGTCAAACCGAAGAAGATGGAGCCCGGCCAGCGCTACTTCCAAGGCATCGTATGGGTGGACGACCGCGACCTGCAAATCGTGAAGAGCTACGGCCGGGGCGTCGGCATCATCAAGAAGGGCTACGACAACCAGTTCCCCAAGTTTGAGACCTACCGCGAACAGATCGACGGCAAGTACTGGTTCCCCACCTACACGATCGCCAACGACACGCTGCACTTCGAGAACCTCTCCCAGCGCATCCGCTTGACCGTCCGCTACGAGGACTATAAACAGTTCAAGAGCGACATCCGGATCACTTTCGGCGACCCGGTCAGCGAAGGAGCCAGCGGCGAAGAAAAACCGAAGGAGCCCAAAAAGCCCTAGTTTTCCCCGTTAAACCCGCCATTGGACCCGCTAGACTTTTTTCCTGCGCCATCGGCCTAACCTTGTGCTTTAATAGTCTGTTAGCTCTCCTATGGCGACCACCAGGGTCAGACTGCGCCGGCGTTGGGCCGCCACGACAAGGCGGGTGCGCGAACTGCGCATGATCGCCAAGGGACTCCTCCACAAGGACCACCCCGTCCTGGCTCACATCATCCCCATCCGCCGCTGCAATCTCAGCTGCACCTACTGCAACGAATTCGACGATTTCTCCAAGCCCGTGCCGCTGGAAACCATGCTTGAGCGCGTCGATCAACTGGGGCGCCTGGGCACCACCGTCATCACCATCAGCGGCGGTGAACCACTGATGCATCCGGACCTGGACCTGATCATCCGCCGCATGCGCCGCAACGGCATCATCGCCGGGCTCATCACCAACGGGTATCTGCTCACCAAGGAGCGCATCGAGCGGCTGAACGAGGCCGGGCTCGATCACCTCCAAATCTCCATCGACAACGTCAACCCGGACGATGTCTCGAAGAAGAGCCTGAAGGTGCTCGACAAGAAACTGCAACTGCTGGCCGAATACGCCACCTTCCACGTCAACATCAATTCCGTGGTCGGGGGCGGCACGCACTATCCGGAAGACGCGCTGAAGATCAGCCATCGCGCGCTGGAGCTTGGCTTCACCTCCACCGTCGGCATCATTCACGACGGCACCGGACAGCTCCGGCCTCTCGGCCCGAAGGAACGCGAAGTCTACAAGGCCATCAAGAGCCTGGAAAAATCCAGCTACGCGCAGATCAATCATTTCCAGGAAGCGATCGCCGACGGCAGGCCGAACAACTGGCGCTGCCGCGCCGGCGCCCGCTACCTCTACATCTGCGAAGACGGTCTCGTGCACTACTGCTCCCAGCAGCGCGGCTATCCGGCAAAGCCGCTCGGCGAATATGGTCTCGCCGACATCCGCCGCGAGTATTCCACCGCCAAGCGCTGCGCGCCCAACTGCACCGTCAGCTGCGTGCACCAGGTGTCGATGATCGATTTCTGGCGTGATCCACAAACGCTGGTGACCGATCCTCAGGCGATGCCGGTGGGCGGAGAGCTGGTCCATATCGAAACCGGACGGCGCTGAGGCGAGTGTCGGAGTCCGGCTCAAGCCTGTCCTGGTATCTTGATCCGCTGGTTGCCGCGCAAAAACGATCCGAGCATCAGAAGCTGATCCGCGATTGGGCTGGCGAGTCCTTCTCCGGTCATGTTCTCAAGACCGATCTGTTTGAAGAGGCCTACGGCTCCGACAGAATCCTGTTTGATCTGTTTGCCAGCGCCAGCCGCGTCACCGGCATCGACATTGAATTCTCCACCGTTCAGAAGGCAATGGTCAATTGTCCGTTGCCGTCGGCGCGGTTCCTCACCACGGATCTGAGGCAGTTCGCGATTCAGTCCGCCAGCGTGGATCTTATCGTCTCCAATTCCACGCTCGACCATTTCGAAACGCGCGCGGAGTTCGAAGCGGCAGTGGCGCAGATCGCCGGCGTCCTCCGCCCCGGCGGGCTGCTGATCATCACGATGGATAATCCGTGGAATCCCCTGTACCATTTGCTGCGCTGGAGCTGCCGCCTCCGCCGTTGGCCCTTCGCCCTCGGCTACACCACTTCCGCGCCTCAACTCCGCCAGTCACTGGAGCGCGCCGGTCTGCGCGTCGAAGCCACTGCAGAGCTGATCCACAACCCGCGTCTGGTCTCGACCGTGCTGTTCCTTGCGCTTCGAAAACTGCTGGGCCGGTACGCCGACGCTCCGGTCCGCCTGCTGTTAGCGCTGTTTGCTTTGCTGGGCAGACTGCCTACGCGCTCCTTCACCGCCTGCTTTGTCGCCGCCGCCGCCAGAAGACCGGCCGGCCGGGAATGAGATTCCCGCGGCAGGAACAAACCCCAGTTCCTCGCAGGAGTCGCACGATGGTCTGCGGCATACCTGCTTCCTGCAGGCGACTTCGCCGAATTGCGCATAAAAGATACGCGTCAGGTGTTCCCCGGCTTGCCCCTTCAGCAAAACCAGGTCTCCGGGACCGAGTTCTGATTTCAGAAACTCGGAGGCTTCCGGAAGCTCGGCGAAGTGACGCACGCAATCGGGCGCCATTCCGTGCCGGATGGCGGCGCGCACGGCGTGTGCTCCGTAGACCGAAACGAACACCGCGAAATCGGCCCCTTCCGCCACGCGCCTTCCCAGGTCCTCCTGTCTCGGAACAGGATCGGCCAGACCGGTGTCCCAGGTGTCGCCGGCCACAACGACACGCCGGCGAACATCCGCGTCCCGCAACAGCTTCATCGCCGCCGGGATCGTGCTCACCGATCCATGCGTTTCATCGCGCAACAGCACGGCCCCGGAGGGAAGCACAACAGGCTCCATGCGCGCGCGGAACGGCTGAACAGACTCCATTGCTTCGGCGGCCGCCGCCAGCGGCACTCCGCAATTGACCGCCGTGGCGATAGCGCCGAGCACCGTTGCCACCCACTGCACCCCCACGAAGTTCGTATTCACCCACGCCGATTCCCCCGCCGCATGTACGCTGAATTGCAGCCGCGAGGGCCAGCGCGCGGAAATCTCATCCGCACGGAAGTCGTTCCCGGCCTCCAGCCCGAAAGTAACCACGCGGCAGTTGCACCGCTCCGCCATCGCCCGCACCCATGGGTCATCGCCGTTGAGAACGGCCAGACCGTTACTCGTCAAGCGACGCAGCAACTGCGCTTTTTCATGGGCGACATCGGCCAGCGTCGGATGGTGATTGCTGTGCGCCTTGTCGACTTTCAGGATCACCGCGATGTCGGGATTGAGCTGCCAGCTCGCTCGCCACAATGCGCCTCGCCTTCGCGTGCCAACTTCAATCACCGTATAACGATGTTGCGGACGCGTCCGAAGCAGTGTCAAGGCAATGCCGCGGCGCGTATTATCGGCATTTCGCATTGCGTTCACCGCGAAGTGACGATCCAGTATCGCAATCAGGCTTTGCGTGCAGGTTGTCTTGCCAAAGCTGCCCGTGATGGCGATCACACGCGTCCTGAAGATCAGCCGCCGCCAGAGAAAGCTCAATGCCGTGAGGGCATACGCGGCGCCGGCGTCTAGATAACGATGGACCAACCTTTATTCTAAAGAATCAGCTTCCAGCCATTCCGCGGGACAGCCTACTTCGGCTGGGCGTTCCCACCCACCAGATGGAGCGACAACACCTTGCCGGTCGAGGTACGGAATGGCTCGGCGATGATCACTTCGACCGCTTCTGCGTGGCGCCAGACGCTGGAGGCCAAGCTGCCGCCATAGTAGGATCGGATTTCACGAAGGAAGGCTTCCCGCAACGCTTCCCTCGAGGTGGAGGCTGCGCGCGCTCACCCGCAGCATCAGCTGCGTTTGCCCGGCTCCTTCATATTCCACCGGTTGGTAATCTCCCGGGCTCCCGCCAAACAACGCCGGCATCTTTTCCTCCAGCAAACGCACGACATCGGTGCCCGTCAGTGTCATGCCCTGCCCGGTCAGTTTGCCGTAGCTGTGGATGCCGTGAATCGTCTGCTGGAGGCCGATCTTCGAATAAGTGCAATCGCAGCCGGCCTCCCCGATGACGCCGTGGTCATCCATTTCCACGTTGATCAAAAAGTACGGCGCCACGGGAAGCAGCGTGGTGAAAAAAAACGAAGAAACCGGGGCCGATGGGTCCAACCTCGGCGATGCCGTAATGCGCAAACACCTCCGCGCCCGCCGCTTCAATCACCGCCCGCTTGCTGTCGGTCAGCGCCTCGCCGACGACTCGAAACAGAGTGCCGCCGATGTCCAGCTTGTTCTCCATGGCCGCCGCCGCAACACGCACCGCCGGACTCAGGAACGCGGAGAACAGGCATCGCCGGCCCTCACGCTTGAGGCGGGCCAAATGCGTTGCCACCGGCAAGAAATCGTTGGGCGGAAGATAGACGGGGAAAGGCATGGGCAGGCCCGCCAGCCTGACAGCCGCCACCATGAACCCCGTCGCCATCCGGTAGTGCAGGGAATCCTGCCCGCCGCCCATCGCATACCAGGCTTCCAAACGCCTCCCCTGGCGGAGTGTGCGCAGCGCCGGCAAAAGGCCGGAGGCGGACGGCAGAATCGGTTTCAGGTCCAGCCGGCATTGACCCTCCAGTCCGAACTCGGCCGCTGTCAGATCCTCGTAAGCCTCTCTGTGCGTCTCGAACGCCATGTTCAAAGGCGTCCGTGTTCCCTTGCTGCGGCTGCCGCTGCTCGAGTGATCCATGACACCTTCCACGAGCGGATTGAGAAAATCTTCCGGCTGCGCCTCGATCCGGAGGCCGGAGCGCACAATTGGCTGCTTGCCCTTGAACTCATCATGGGCGAGATAGACTCCGGCGCAATGAAGACCGGCAAGTGCGGCTTCCAATCCGTCGCGATGCACCGATTCCGCCAGGTCTTCATAGCTGCAACCGGCAAGCTGGAACATCGCGTGGTAGGGATGGCGGGTATTGCGGAACACGATGCGCCGCGCGAAGTCTAGAAACCGCGCCTCGCGCCGGGGAAGATTTTCTCGCAGACGACTGACAGGATCGGCGGCGCACGGCATGCGGGCCAAACAGGCCAGGCCCATCGCATTTTCGTTTACCTTGCAGCCTCGGAAAACAGAATTCTCCTCCCCATCCCCTTTCCCCAGATAACCTCAGCCTAGTTCACACGCCGATCTAGTGTCTACTTCTCGCCGAGCCTTTCCACGCGCGGATGAAAAGCCTTTTAGCATTCTTAGTCTGGTGCTTCTGTCCGCTACCATCGGGCTTCCGTATCTCCTTCCACCACCACGCCGGCCGCTTCAGGCCTGGTCACCGTGGTGGTCATGAACGCCGCCGGGAGTATGTTCGGCAACAGCGAACTTGTCCTGCGCCTGCCGTTCGCCGTCAGTGAGCGCTGTTCCCTGGTTTGTCTTCCGCTGGCTGTCGCTGATCTGGGACCGCTTGGCCGGACATGTCCACCGGTGGACTGCAGCCGGTGACCACACGTTTCGGCGTCACCCTGCGCCCGTTCCGCGTGTCGGCGGGATATATGCTCAGAAAATCGGCCGCATTGTCTGGCCGCCAATTCAGAACCCGGTTCATGCAGCGGCAGCAGCTTGCCAAAATGGTAGATGCCATGGTCGTCCACCTCCACGTTGATGATGAAGTAAGGAGCCAGCGCTGCATTCGCTCAGAATCTATACTTCAGCGCGAGCTGGACCTGCCGCGCCGGGGTGGTGCTCTGTGTGATCCGGCCGGCGGTTCCCAACACATCACCGCGGTTGTTAAACAGCGCGGTTCCGGAAGGGATCTGAAGATTCGGGTGATTGGTTAGATTAAAGGCTTCCAGCCGTAAACGGAGGGCTTGTCTGTCGTTGCCCCACAGTTGTTTGTGCACGGCCAGATCCAGCCCCGCCAGGTCCGGGCCTGTCAGTGTATGTCTGCCGAGAGTCCCGTGAAATCCTGCGGCCGGAAGAGCGAAAGCCCGGGGATCGAAATACCGCGCCGGATCGCCAAGGATCACCCGCTGCCCAGATGAGCCGGCCCAATCCGGACGCTGGCCGAAATCGTCGGAGCTGTGACTGATCCGCGCCTGGTCAAAGCCGACCCGCGGATTGAAGGGATGCCCGGTTTGCAGGGTCAGCAGGGAATGGATCTCCCATCCGGCAAGGAAGCGGCCGCCTCTGCCGCGCCAGGCAGGCAGGGCGTAGGAGTAGTTGAGGGCAAAGGAATGCCGCAAGTCGAAACTGGAAAGACCGCGGTTGAGCCGGAAATCGAAGATCGTCGGCACTCTGTCGGTGTTGAGGAATTCCGAAAAAACGGCGACGGAGGTTTCATCGATGGATTTCGCCCAGGCGTAGCGGCCCTGCATGCGAAAACCCCGGCGCCATTTCCGCTCCACGCCCAGCAGAAGCGAATGGTAGAAGGAATTGAACTCCATGCGGCGGATGCCTATCTGGTCAAACGCGGGGTTCAGGCGCGGCATGTTGGCAGGGAAGAACCATCGGCCATCGGGGAGCCGTTGCGGAGCGCTTGGATTGACGTTGCCAAGTTGGCCGGCCAGATGGAGGCCACGCGAGCCCGCATAGCCCAAGTGCACAACAAGGTCGGAACCGAACTGCCGTTCCAGTGATGCTTGAAACTGGAATAAGCGCGGCTGGTTGGGAGCGTAATCGAGCCCGTCCACCGCGGGGACCGGCGCCGTCGTGCTGGCGGCCGCCAGTAGATTCGGAAACTGCGGACGAGCCGGGAACAGGCGCTCAAAGAAAGGCGGGACGCGCACGCCGGCGACCATCAGCTCGCGCGTGCTGATGAGGTCGAAGAAAACACCCGCGCCAGCCCGGAACACCGTCTTGCCGGAAGAAAAAGGGTCCCACGCAAGGGCGGCGCGGGGCGCGAAGTTCTTGCGCGAAGGATTCAGGAACAGCGGCCCGCCGGTGGTGACCCGCGTGTCGCGATCCGGCCTGGGCAGTGTCGCGACTTTGCCATTGACCTCCGAGGGCGGCGAATAGCTCTCGTAGCGCATTCCGAGCGACAGACTGAATTGCCGGGACACTTTCCAGTCCTCCTGCAGGAACGCGAAGAACTGGTGCTGCCGCCAGCCCCGGACGCTGTCGGAACCGGGTTTCATCAGATCCCCTGCGCGCGGCTGGGCCGTGAGAAGGTCGGCCACCGAGTCAAAGCGATACAGGCCGATGGCGTTGAGGTCGGCCCGCTGGTTGAAGCGGATGCGATCGTACCCGGTTCCGAAACGCAGCGCATGAGGGCCGTGGATCCAGGCGGCGTCGTGCTGGAATTGGAAGTCGTCGACAGTATTGTGCCGTGGCCGCAGACGCGCCCGCAGCCCTCCGATATCGTCGAGCCCGGTGACCTGGATCACGCCAAGAAGTTGGCCTGGAATGAAGGACAGCGATGCCGGAATGGCATTCACCAGGCGCCCCGTCTCGGTGTTGCGGACCCGGCTGAATCCGGCCCGGAAAGTATGCAGCTGATTGGGCGAAGCCGTCCATTGCGCTTCCGTGTGCAGGAACTGGTAGCGCGAGTCGTGAATGAAATCCCAGATGCGGAAGGCTTCCGGCGCAGTGTTGAAGCCGTCATCAATGGTGTAGCGCGCGCCGATGCGCAGAAACGGAGCGGCGATCCAGTCCAGCCTTCCGGTAGCATAGTCTTCCCGCGTTTGACTGGTCAGCTCGGTGATGAATTCTCCGGTTCCGTCGCCGAAGTCTCGTCCGTTGGGCCGGGGGTAAAGCTCCAGATAGGGAAGCACGGAGCGGGCGACCGGAACGGTCCGCACCCCCCCGGAGCCCGGCAGACGCCCCGCTCTGGCGTCGTCGCTCAGCGTGGAGGGCCGTTCGGTGCGGCCGGCCGATTCCCGGATGCCTTCATAGTTGGCGAGGAAGAAGAGTTTGTCGCGGCGCAGAGGCCCGCTTAGCAGTCCGCCGAATTGATTCCGGCGCAGTGGAGGAATCGGCTGGGAGTGCGGGTCAAAGAAGTTTTTTGCGTCCAGGGAACTGTTGCGGGCGAATTCATAGGCGCTGCCATGGTGTTGGTTGCCGCCCGATCGGGACACGGCTGTCATCACCGCGCCCGCCGCGCGGCCGTACTCGGCGCTGAACGGGCTGGTGACAAGCCTAAGCTCGCTGATGCTCTCCAGACCCAGCAAGCGCCCGGCGGCGCTGGCGGGCGCTCCGCCGGCGGCGTCATTGATGTAAATGCCGTCGATGCGGAATCCGTTCTGGTTTGGCCTTGCGCCGTTCACCGACAACGCGCTTCCGCTGCCCGTGGTGATCGACCGCGTTGCGGTGGCAGGCATTGTGGCCCCGGGCTGCTGCACGGCGAGATCGAAAAGATCGCGCCCGTTGAGCGGAAGTTCCTCCAAGCCACGGCGGGAAATCGAGCCGCCCCAATCCGCCGCACTTGCATTGACGAGTGGAGGATCGGAACTCACCACGATCCGCTCGGAGGTCGGACCCATGGCCATACGGAAGTCCACTCGCACCACTCTGCCGGCACGGATTTCGACATCCTGGCGCACTTCCGTTTTTAGCCCTGGATGCCGCACCTCAATCTCATAAACCGAAGGAGGGAGCCGCAGAGCCAGATACCGGCCCAGTGAGTCAGCCGCCAGCTTCCGCTCCGCCCGCGTGCTCACGTCCCGGATGCGGACTTCGGCGGCCGGCACAGGTTGTCCGGACGGATCGGCGATGATCCCTTCCACGGCTCCAGCCGTCTGCGCACACAACGGGCCCGCGAACAGAACCGGCAGCAACGCGGCGAAACTCCTCCTCAACCTAATTCCTCCAGGGAACGAGCTTAAGCTCGATCCGCCGCATGACGGCATGCAGAATCGCGCCCAGCGCCGCGGTGAGAATCACCCCGATATAGAGCTTCTCCGTGGCGAAGGTCTGCCAGGACATCAGGATCATGCTGCCCAGTCCGTCCGGGGCGTTGATCAGCTCAATCGAGATCGTTACCACCAGCGCCCGGCCCGCGGCCAGCCGTAGCCCGGTGAACAGTTGCGGCATGCATGCCGGCAGAAACACTTTCCGTAAAATCATCCATCGTCCCGCACCGTGATGCGATGCCAGCTCCACCCAGGAGCGATCGACTCCACGGATACCATCCAGCGCATGAAAGGCGACAAGAACGAACGCCGCCGCCGCCACCAGCAGAAGCCGCGAACTCTCGCCGACCCCGGCAAGCAGCATCACCATCGGCAGCAGGCTGAGCTTCGGCGCGGAGTACAAGGCCGACAATGACGGTTCCAGCGAGCGCCCTACGCGCCGCGACGCGCCCATCAGCGCGCCAAGGAGCAATCCGGCCACCGCGCCGCAAAAAAATCCAATCCCCATGCGGGTAACGGTGGCGCCGGCCTGCCTTCCCAGTTCCCCGGTGCCAGTCAGCCTCCATGCCGAAGCGGCCAGCCTGCTGGGAGCAGGAAAGAACAGTGGATCGAGAATCCCGAAACCGGAGCAGACCTCCCATCCCGTTACAGTTAGCAAAGGCAGCCAGAGACCCAGGGCAACTTGCTTGCTCATTTTCATAGCGTTCCCCGGGGCGCAGCGCCGGCCCACGCGCCAGCAGGTAGAAAGCGCCGGTCGATGAGCCGCTTCAGATCCACCGCCTGCGGGCAGAATCCCTTCTCCACGCTCCAGTTGATGAATCTCTGCAAACTGGTTTCATCGATGGCGCCATCCGGGGAGAATGTGGTTCTGCATGCTTCGCGCGTGTGTTTTGGATCCAAATTGTTGGACAGGGCGAAATCGTCCATGAATTTCGGCGTTGCCCCATTCTGAAAAGCTTCGGCAGCCCGGTGGTAGGCGGTAAGAAACGCGGTCCCGCGGCGTGGGTCACCGTCCAGGAGCGCGCTGCCGAACATGATGTGGGAATACTGAAATCCTGGCAGCACCCGGATTGCTCCTTTGACGGCAATGACACGCGGGTCGCCGCGGGCCGGATCCTTGTCGAAGTGGCCGTCGCTCAGCGTGGCGTCGATACGGCCCCCAAGCAGGGCGGCCAGCGCCTCCGCTCTTCTCAACAGGACAACTTCCACGTCCGTTGTTCTGAGACCGGCGTGGCGAAGGATCTCGTCGAGGAAGAATGCCGAAACTGTTGTCTTATGGGTGATCGCGAGTTTCTTGCCTCGCAGTTGTTCGAAGCCGGCGAGCCCGTTGGGAAAAGCCTCCCTTCTGGTGTAGATGTCGCCCACCGTTCCGCAATCAGGAGTGAGCCTCTCTCGTCCAGCCACAACGGCGACACGCGCGCCACGCAAGACGGCGTTGAAGAGAGCGGGACCCGGCGAAAAGAAGGCCACGTCAAGTTTCCCGCCGGCTAGCAGCGGTATGGCTTCCGTGGAGTTGGGGCTCGCTACCAGATCCACGCCCAATCCCGCCTCGCGGAAATAGCCGCGCTCCCAGCCAAGATGCAGGCTGCTCATGCTGAGATATGGCGCCACCCCAACGCGGATCAACTGCTCATCCTCTTCCTTCCAGCGTGAGCAGCCGGCCGCCGTTACGGCCAGGACCGTAAGAGCTTTTCTACGAAGCATGCTGGAAAGAAGCCTCCATGCCCACCAGATGCAGGGAAAGAACCTTGCCGTTGGAGGTCATGAACGGCTCTCCGATCTCCACCTGAATGGCTCCCGAGTGCCGCCACACGCGCGATGCAAGGCTGCCGCCGTAGTGGGACCGCAGCTCGGTCAGAAAGAACTCCCTCACCGCATCGGCCGATACAGGCCCGGCCCGCGGACTGATCCGCAGCGTAAGCTGCGTCTGTCCTCCGGCTTCATGCTCCACCAGTTGATAGTCGCCGGCACATCCTCCGAACCGCGCGGGGAGCCTTTGCTCCAGCAGTGCGACAATCCCGGTTCCGGCCAGCGTCATCCCCTGGCCGGTAAGTTTGCCGTAGCTGTAGATGCCATCGATGGTTGTCGTGAATCCGATGCGGGAGAACTGGCAATTGCAGCGTGCCCGGCCAAGCACGCCGTGATCGTCCATGCAGGCGTTGATGAGGATGCGCGGGTTGCACGGCAGCAGCGTGGTGAACAACAGGGCGTTGACCTTGGAGCCGGAAAGCGGCGCGGGACGGCTGTCGGCGATCACGGCGACCGAATCCTGGAACAGATGCACGCGGTTGCCCACCCTCATCTGCCCGCAGGCATGGCCGATGGGGCCAACCTCGTGAATCCAGTAGTTGGGGAAAACCGAGGCGCCGCTGCTTTCGATCTCCGCGCGCTTGGCCTCCGTCAGCGCTTCTCCACCGACGCGGAACACCGCGCCGCGGATGTCCCATGCCTTCTCCTTCGCCGCCGCCGCGACACGCACCGCGGGGCTGACAAAGGTGGTAAGCAGGCACCGGTTGCCCTCCGCGCGGAGTTGCGCCAAAAACCGCGCCACCGGTGAAAAGTCGTTCTTGGGGAGATACTCCGGAAACCTCGCTCCGGCGCCCGCCAGATTGGCCAAAGCCACCATCAGATGCGTCGCCGCCCGATAGTGGCCCGAGTCCTTCATCCCGCCGCTCACCGTGAACCACCGTTCGAGCCTTTGTCCCAGCCGGCGCGCACGCAGCCCCGCCGAGATTCCGATCGACGACGGAAGAATGGAAGCCAAGTGAACCCGGACATGGTCCTGCAGCGAGAGTTCCCGTGTAACGAGCACTTCATACATTTCGCGGTGCAGTTGAACGGCCACGCTGGTCCGCGTCCTTGTCCCCGCGCTCCTGCTCCCGCCGCTGCGGCCCTCCCACAGTCCCTTCTCCAGCGGATTCAGGAAACTCGCCGGGCTGGCCGGGATATGCCGTCCCGATCGCACGATCCCCGTCGTGCCCTTCATCTCGTCATGGGTGAGATAGACGCCGGCGCGATTGACCGCCGCCAGCGCCCCCTCCAGACCCTCCTTGCGGACCATGCCGGCGAAATCCTCCAACGTGCAGCCCGCCAGCCGGAACATTTCCTGATAAGGATGCCCAGGCGAGGCGAATACGGTCCTCCGCAGCGTGTCCAGAAAAGTGCTCTCGCGGTTCTCCCACTGGCGGCGCAGCCGGCCCGGGGGATCGTCAAGCGGCTTGCTGCGCGCGATCTGCATCGCGCCCAACGCCATGCGCCCATAGTAGCCGGCTTCAAACAGCATGCGCCACGTCCCTGGTTTCCATTCCCAGCAGCCTCCAGATGTCGCGCTTGATCTGGATGAACTCGGGATCGACCGTTGTTTCCTGCGTGCGTGGCCTGGAAAAGCCCACCCCAAACTCCCCGATCACCGTGCCGGGCTGCGCACTCAGCACCAGGACGCGGTCGCTCATCAGAATCGCCTCCTCCACGTCATGAGTGACAAACACGACCGACTTCGGCGCCTCCTGCCACAACGCCAGCAGTTCCTGTTGCAGGCTGGCGCGGCTTTGCGCGTCCAGCGCGGCGAACGGCTCGTCCATCAGCATCAGTTCGGGATTGCTGAGGAAGCACCGGCACAGCGCCACCCGCTGCTTCATGCCCAGCGAAAGCTCATGTGGGTAGGCTCGTTCCCGGCCCGTCACTCCGAACTTGGCCAGAAGGGCCAGCGCCCGCGCTTCGCGTTCGGCTTTGCCGAAACCCTCCATCTCCAGTCCGAATGCAGCATTTTCCAGCACCGTCATCCATGGGAACAAGCTGTTTTCCTGGCGCACCATGCGCACGCATTCGCCATCGCCCCCGATCCGCTCCACCTCTCCGTCGGACGGCTTCAGCAGTCCGGCCAGGATCCGCAGCAGCGTCGTCTTGCCGCACCCGCTAGGCCCGACGATACTGAGAAACTCGCGCTCGCGTGTTCGCAGGTTGAGTTGACGGAGAGCCAGCACACGTCCGCCATTGGATTCGAACCCTGCTCCCAACCCGGTGCACGAGAGCCTCACCTAGCCTCCTCCCGGGATTATCTTGTCCCGTCAATGAGTGAGCCATTATGACATAGTAGGAGGACCGTGCAGGTTCCCTCGCTCCCCCCGCTGCCGCCGTGCCTCCGGCGGGTGGAATGGCCTTTTACTTCTCCCTCGCCTTCCTTGTGCTAATTTGGGCGGGATGCTGCTCTATGCGCTGACCATTTTCCTAAGCGCATTTCTTCTCTTTCAAGTGCAGCCGATGATCGCCAAGGCAATCCTGCCGTGGTTCGGCGGCTCGGCGGCTGTCTGGACCACCTGCATGCTGTTCTTCCAGGTGGATCTGCTGCTCGGCTATGGCTACGCTCATTTCGTCATCAGAAGACTCACCCCGAGGGCGCAGGCGGTCTTGCATTCCGCGCTGCTCACCGGCTGCATGCTGCTGCTACCTGTCCTGCCGGGTCCGCATTGGAAGCCGGGTGGAGAAGAGAATCCGACCATTCTGATTCTTGTGCTCCTGTCCGCTACCATCGGGCTTCCTTATCTGCTGTTGTCCACCACCACGCCGCTGCTTCAGGCCTGGTACGCGCGCAGCGAGCGATCGGCGATGCCCTACCGGCTGTTCGCGCTATCGAATCTCGGCTCGATGCTGGCGCTGCTGAGTTATCCGCCATTAGTGGAACCGTATCTGCCCACTCGCATGCAGGGCTGGATCTGGTCCGGCGCTTTTGTGGCATTCGCCGGCCTCTGCGGATTCGCCGCGCTGCGCAGTTCGCGCTTCCCTTCCCTGGCGCAGCAGGAGCAATCCTCCGCCTCGCAGGAGACCGAAACTGCGGCACCATCGCTATGGACAAAGCTGTTCTGGGTGTGCCTGGCCGCCTGCCCGTCCATCCTGATGCTAGCCGTCACCAACCACCTCACACAAGACGTCGCCTCCATCCCGTTCCTGTGGATCCTGCCTCTCAGCATCTACCTGCTCAGCTTCATCCTCACCTTCGACGCCCGCGGCTGGTATGTCCGCAATCTCTTCCTTGCCTTGATGGCGCCCGCCTTGGGTGGCATGGCATACATGCAGTGGAGCGATTCCAAGGCCATCGACATGAAGCTCTCCATCGGGCTGTTCTGCCTGGCGCTGTTCGTCGCCTGCATGGTTTGCCACGGGGAACTGGCGCGGCGCAAACCGGCGCCCCGCCACCTGACCATTTTCTATCTGATGCTCTCGGCGGGAGGCGCCCTCGGCGGCTTCTTCGTCGGCATTGTCGCGCCGTACCTGTTTATCTCCAACTTTGAACTGCCCGTCGGCATCGCCATCTGCGGAGTGCTCTGCTGGATGATCGCTATTGAGGAGCCCGGCGTAAGTTTTGCCCGCGCCTCGATCTCGCTTAGCTCCATCGCCCTGCTGTTGGGGGTCTTCGGCCTTAGCCTCTTTCTCGGCCGCACGATGCTCGACGCGGTGAAAGATTACAAAGTAGCGCGCCGCAATTTCTATGGCACACTCCGCGTCAAGGAATCCGGCGGCCCCGGTGATTGGGACGGCTACCGCAGCCTGCTCCACGGATCCATCAATCACGGCGAACAGTGGACGCACCCGGAACGGCGCCGCGACGCGATCACCTATTACTGCCCGGAAAGCGGCGTCGGCAAGGTCATGCGCAGGCATCGCGTCACCCGTCCCCGCACCGTCGGCGTGCTTGGGCTGGGCTCGGGCACGATGGCCTCCTTTGGCCGCCCACAAGACACCTTCCGCTTTTATGAGATCAACCCGCTAGTTCCGGTGCTGGCCAGGACGGAATTCACTTTTCTCCCCGATTGCCGCGCCGAAAAAGTAGACGTAGTGATGGGCGACGGCAGGCTCTCTCTGGAAAGAGAGCCTCCGGGCACCTACGACATTCTCATGATGGACGCGTTTTCCGGTGACTCCATCCCGGTGCACCTGGTCACGCGCGAAGCCTTCGGTCTCTATTTCCGCCTGCTCAAGCCCGATGGCGTGCTGGTCGTCCACATTTCCAACAAGTACCTGGATCTGGAACCCGTCATCGGCCGCGCCATGGTGGAGATGAAGAAGGCCGCCTTCGTCGTGGAATCCGATGAGGACGACCTGGGCGTCTGCTTTGGCACCACCTACGTGCTCATCGCCAATGACATGGACACTCTCGAGCGCGCCTCGCTCACCGAATCTGGACGCAGCCCCAAGCTCGACCAAAAAGTAGCCGCCTGGACCGACGACTACTCCAATATGTTCCGTATCCTGAAATAGGAGCCCAGCCACCCTTGCCGCCGGAACTGATCCAGGTCGCTGGCATCGCCATCGCCGCCGCGGGCGGCGCCGCCATCGGCCTGGAGCGCCAGCGTTCCGGCCACGCCGAGCAGCGCTTCGCCGGCATTCGAACCTTCACCCTGCTCGGCGGACTCGCGGGCCTTGGCGGCTGGATGTGGAGCGCTGGGCATGAAGCCCTCGGCGCCATCCTGCTCGGCGCCGGCGCAGCGCTGATCGTCTCTGCTTATGTAATCTCCCGCGGCCTGGGCGCGGACGCCACCACCGAAGTAGCCGCGCTGGTCGTTCTCGCCGCCGGCCTGCGCCGGCGCGAGGCCACCTCGGACTTGCCCTTGCCCTCCAACCCTCTGCAATTCACCTCCGCACTGCAGATGGCCGCGCTGTTCCAATTGGTGTTGTTCGGCGTCTACTGGATGCAACGCGAGTGGGGGGAAGCGGGACTGTTGGTCTCCGGCGCCGTGCTCGGGCTGACCGATCTGGATGCGCTCACCATCTCCATGGCCCGTAGCGCCGTGGACTCGATTTTGCTCCCAAGCGCGGCACAGGCCACCGTGATCGGCACGCTGTCCAATACCGTGCTGAAACTTGCCGTTGCCGTCTCGCTCGGGCGCCATCGTTTTCGCCCCGTGGTTGCCTCGGGTTTGGCCGCACTGGCGGTCGCGACCTTGACCGCGATGTGGATCCTCCGCTGAGAAAAGCAAGTCATTTCATTAAAATCCCGCAAACAACCAAGGCGAATTCGGCCGATACGTGTTAATACTCTTGTGTACCGACAGATTCGGAGGCTTCTGCCGGCCGCGGTTCTCCTCACGGTTCCTGCATTGGCTTGGCAAAGCACTGTGCGCATTGCCTTTGAGGAGGAGTCTCGCCGCTGGCTGATCTCCAACGGCCTCCTCGAAGCCGCGTTTCAGTTGACCCCATCCGGTGATTTCCAGTTTCAGGATTTGCGCCACCTCTCCACCTCATGGACCAAAGCGGGAATCCCTGCCCCTTCCTTGATCCGCTTCCGTATTAAGGACGGGGCCCAGGAGCGCTGGTGGGATGGCACCGCCGGTTATCAGCTCCTTTCCCACCGCGAAACTCCAACCAGCCGTGGCGGCCGTCAATTGAGCATCACGTTGCAGGATCATGCCCGCCGTCTCGAACTTACCGTAGATCTTGAGATGTTTCCCAAGGATCCCGTCCTTCGCTACGGCGTTCGCCTGAGAAATCTTTCTGGGGAAACCCTCTACCTCACCGGCGCCGACATGCTCGCCGTGGATCTCGCCGCCGCCGGAGGGAACTACCAGGCTCTCCGCGTCGAGCAATGGATGCCCGTGGAGAATCCCGCAGATTTCAAAGCCAACATCTCACCGCTGGATCCGTCCGGAAAACAGCTAGTGATCGAAAGCGGCGCCCACGGCAGGGATTGCGGCTGGCTGGCAGTGGCCGATGGCTCCGGCCGCGGCCTGGTCGCCGGCTGGGAGTTTGACGGGCGCGCCAATGCGGCCATCAGCCACGACGCCTTGCGCGACATCCTGAAACTGTCCGCCACCATTCAAGGGATTCACCATCCCGTGGAACCCGGCGAGGAGTTCACCCTGCCGCGGGCCTTCCTCGGCGCCTTCCAAGGCTCCTTCGAGGAGGCCGGCTGGGTGACGCAGCGTTTCGTGGAAAACGCCTTGGCGCGGCAGCCCGTTGTCCGCGGTGAGACCGTTAAGGAATTCCCCTTCGTGGGCTGGGACTCCTGGGCTTACGGCCAGGCGCTTCACGAAACGACGCTGCGCCGCAACGCCGAAGCCGCCGCTCGCATGGGAATCGAGCTCTTCATTGTCGACCTCGGCTGGGCGCGCAATATGGGTGACTGGCATGCCGACGCTTCCAAATTCCCCTCCGGTCTCCGCGCTCTCTCCGACTATGTCCACTTACTCGGCATGAAGTTCGGCCTCCATGTCGCTCTCGCTGAAAGCTCACCCCACGCTCCGGTGCTCAAACAGAACCCCGACTGGCGCAGTTCCAAATCCTACGGCTACTACGGCGCCGACTCGCTCTGCCTGTCACACCAGCCGGTGAAGGAGTGGATTACCGCGGAGCTTGTCCGCATCATCGACGAGTTCGACGTCGACTGGATTCTCCAGGACGGCGAAAACATGGTCAAGGAATGCACGAAGACCACGCATACGCACCATCCGCTGGACAGCAACTACTCCAACGCGGTAGACGGGTTGAACGCGGTGGTTCGCGAAGTGCAGCGCCAACGGCCCGACGTGCTGTGGGAGAACTGCGAGAACGGCGGCAACCTGATGACGTTTCAAATGGTGCAGCAGTATGTTACCTCCATCCTCAACGATGCCAGCGGAGCACGCAGCGCCCGCCAGGCCGTCTACGGCGCCACGTATCCTTTTCCCGCGCGCTATGCCGACCGCTACATGCCCGAGGAACGGCTCGACAGCTACATCACGCGCAGTTACATGATCGGCGGCCCCTGGATCTTCATGAACCGCCTCACCGAAATGCGCGCCGAAGATATACAGTTCGCCGCCGAAGAGATTGCGCGCTTCAAACAGATCCGCCCCCTCATCCGCAATGGCCGCATCTCGCGCCTCAGCCCTCCCCCGGCCGAAGGCATCACCGACGCCATCGCCGTATACGATCCCGATTTTGGCCTGGGCGTCGCCGTCGTCACTCGAGACCAGTCCCCCGATTCCCTTCCACGCGTGCGCTTCACGAATCTGCGCGCGCATATCACGTACCTCGTCTGGTTCGCCAATGACTCGCGCTCTCTCACCATGACCGGTCAGCAGCTGGCAGAGGACGGCGTGCTGATCTTTCTCCCCCTAGCCCAAAGCTCAGAGATTGTGTACGTCGAGGCATTGCGGTAAAACCTCAGAATGAGTTTGCGAAGCGGCGCTTGTGCCGCAGCCGTAGCATGCCTGTTCCTGATCGCCTTCGGCGCCGCCGATCTCCGAATCGGCCAAGGTAATCTGGATCCCGTCGGCGGCATCTCCGCCCAGGATGAAGCCGTCTATTCTCATGCCGCCCTGCGCATGGCCGAACAAGGCGGTTGGCTCACGCCCGTTTTTCTCGGCCGGTACTTTCTCTACAAGCCGCCATTGGTCTACTGGCTTTCCGGCCTCTCCGTAAAGCTCCTCGGCGCTTCGGCCTTCTCTCTCCGCCTTCCGTCCATCCTGGCGGGAACTGCCGTCTGCCTGCTCCTCTATCTATGGACCGCACGTCAAGCCGGGCTCTGGCGCGCCGTACTTGCCGCGGCCTTGGCCGCCTCCAGTCCGCTCTTCCTCTCCCTCATGCGCCGCAATCTCACTGACTCCCTGCTCTGTCTCACTTTCTCCGCCGCCGTCTTTCTCCTCTGGCGCGACGCCTCGGCCGGGAAACGTTCCACCGCAATCATCCTGGCCATCGCGCTCGCCGGAGGCATTCTCACCAAGGGCGTTGCCGGTCTCACGGCCTTCGGCGTTGCCGGCATCCTAATGCTCATTGCCGAAACACCCGCGCGCAAGCGCATCGCGCTGGCCATGGCCGGGGGTCTCGCATTGGCGCTTCCGTGGTTCCTTTACCAGATGGCCGCGCACCCGCGCTGGTTCTGGGCCGAATTCGTCGAAGTCGAGCTGCTCGCCTGGGGCGCCAGCGCGCCGCCGCAGACTTCAGAGGAATCGCAGGCCTGGTTTTACCTCAAGCGCCTCTTTCTCACCGATCCCTGGCTTGCCGTCCTCTCTCTGGCCGGTGCGCCCGCGCTCGTCATGCGGCTGCGTGAGGCGAATCGTGACTCCTACCCTCTGGCTCTATGGATCGTTACAGCCGCCGCCTCGCCGCTTGTGTTTCAGTACCGCAACGCCACCTACCTGTTGCCGCTGATCCCGGCACTGGCGCTCGCCGCCGCCATCCATGCACCGCTGCCGCGGGGGCCACGCGCCTGGCTCAACGGCCTCGCCGCACTGGCGCTGGTGTCCGGAAAGTTCATGCTGCCGGGAGCGCCCTGGGGCCTCAACCAAGGAGCCACCGATCCGCCTCCCGCCTTCGCCCTCGCCGAACGCTATTGCGCCATGAACCGCGGCAACGAACTGATCATCGTCTCACTCGCCGAGGATTTCTACTCCACCGTGCTCCCGCTGCCGCGCGTGCGTTATGCGCTGGAGGGCACCGGACAGCCTCCCGCCGGATTCGCGCTCGACTTCCGCTCCATGGGTATCGTCGTCAGCTCCTTCGAGTTCCGCCAGTTGGACACTCACCGCCCAAGCTTTGCCGCCCGGCTCCGCCAATGGGGCCTCGACTCGGAAGACGCCCTTGCTACCGTGATCGCGTTGCCGAATCCTCCTGCCGATCTGGCCACCTTGGTCCGCCAATCCGCGCACGCAGATTTCCTCGTCCCCGCGCGATTCGCCGCTTTGACAGCCGACGCTCCCCATTGGCGCGTTGTCGACGGCCATGGCAATCTACTGCTCCTCGGCACTACCGCCGGCGCCAACCCGCACCATCGCGCATGCCGCATGTAGCCGCCGTGATATCATCCCCGGCATGGTGAAACCTCTGGACAGGCGCTCCTTCCTCGCCGCCGCCGCCGGAGCCGCTGCCGCGCCCGCAGCCACCACGCCTCCCAACATCATCGTCATCTATTGCGACGATCTCGGCTATGGCGATGTCGGCTGCTACGGCTCCTCCCTCCGCACACCGAACATTGACCGGCTCGCCAACGAAGGCACGCGATTCACGCACTTTTATTCCGGCAATCCCGTCTGCTCTCCGTCCCGCGCCGCTCTGCTCACCGGCCGCTATCCGGTGCGCGCCGGCGTGCCTCGCGTACTGTTTCCCCGCGACACGACCGGACTGCCGGACTCCGAAGTCACCATCGCCCAGATGCTCAAGAAGGCGAACTACCGGACCCTCTGCGTCGGCAAGTGGCACCTTGGCCACCTCCCCCAGTTCCTGCCCACCAACCGCGGCTTCGATTCCTACTTCGGCATTCCTTACAGCAACGACATGAACCCGCGCTGGCTAATGGAAGATACCAGGGTCATCGAGGAGCAGGCGACGCTAGAGACCCTCACGCCGCGCTACACGGAGCGCGCCGTCCAGTTCATCGAAAAGTCCAAGGGTTCGCCCTTCTTCCTTTACATGCCTCACACGTATCCGCACATCCCGCTCGCCGCCAGCGACCGCTTCCGCGGCCGCTCCCCGCAGGGCATCTATGGCGACGTGGTGGAGGAGATCGACTGGAGCATCGGCCAGTTGCTTGACGCCGTCCGGCGCGCCGGCGCGGATTCCAACACCCTGCTCATGTTCAGCTCCGACAACGGTCCCTGGTACCAGGGCAGCGCCGGCCGCCTGCGCGGACGCAAGGGCAGCACCTGGGAAGGCGGCCAGCGCGTTCCGTTCCTCGCCCGTTTCCCCGGACGCATTCCCAAAGGCAAGGTGAACCACGGCATCGCTTCCGTGATGGACCTACTGCCTACCATCGGCAAGCTCTGCGGCGCAACACTGCCCGGTAATCCGCTTGACGGCATCGACATCTGGCCCTTGCTTTCAGGCGCCCGCCGATCGCTAGAACGCGAGCCGCTGCTCATGTTTGACGACATGAACCTGCAATGCGCCCGCTGGAGCCGCTGGAAGATTCACACCGCACGCCATAATGTGCTCGCCTACTCACCGGCGCCTCCCGGCGGCAAGCAGAATCTCCCGTTGCGCGAGCCCGAACTCTACGACTTGGAAGCAGACCCCGACGAAAGCTACGATGTGGCGGACAAGCACCCCACCGTCGTCGCCGAACTGCGCCAGAAAATGGACCATATCATGGCCGGCATGCCGGAAGCCGTCCGCAACGTCCACAAGGAAAACCTGAGCAAGAAAGCCGCCCCCACTGCCACCGGCGCCGTGGCCAGGCCGGGACTGTAAGGAGAAAGACCCTATGAAACCGATACTCTTCGCCCTCGCCGCGCTCTCTCTCTCCGCCGCAGAGCCCGGCTTCCTCACCCTATTCGACGGCAAATCGCTCAACGGCTGGACGCTCATGGAAAAACGCAATCCCACGCCCGGCTACATCGTCGAGAACGGCATGATCGTCTGCCCCGCCAACGGCGGCGGCAACCTGCTCACCGATCGCGAATTCTCCAACTTCATCCTCCGCCTGGAATTCCGCATGGAACCCGGCGGCAACAACGGCATCGGCATCCGCGCTCCGCTCGCCGGCGACATCGCCTACTCCGGCATGGAGATACAGATCCTCGATCACGACCATGCACGCTACCGCGGCCGCCTCAAGCCCACCCAGTATCACGGCTCCATCTACAATCTGTTCCCCGCCAAGACCGGCGCCTTGAAACCCGCCGGCGAATGGAACGAGCAGGAGATCACCGCAGACGGCCGCCGCGTTCACGTTAAAGTGAACGGCATCGTGGTCGTCGACGCCGACCTGGACTCCATCAAGGACCCCGCCCTTTTGCAGAAGCACCCCGGCATCGCGCGCGCCGGCGGCCGTGTCGGCTTTCTCGGCCACGGCTCCCGCGTCGAGTTCCGCAACATCCGCATCAAAGAGCTGCCGTAGGAAACACCCGACGCATCCATGGCTGGATGATCGCACCCGCGCTGGAGGGGAACCGGTGCGGCCCGGAGAGGAGATGAAACTCTACTTCCGCCGCGCGATGCCGCAGACGTCCGGCGAATTGCTTAGCCACTTCCGGCGGATAGTACTCGTCCTGATCCCGCGCAATGTGCAGCAGTGCCGCCGTAACGGCCTGGTAGCCGTCCTGCTCCCAGTCCCGCGGAACCCCGCCGCAGATCCCGATCACACCGCCTATCGCCTCCGGGTATGTCGCCGCAAAGCGGTAGTTCAGCCCCACCGGCTGCGAGAATCCCAGCAACAGGCTCCTGTCCGGCGTGATGCCGAACTCCTCCCGGCACTGCTCCAGAACTCCTAGAACCATCTCATGGTGCGCCGCAATCGCCGTCCTCCAACGTGCCCGTGTGCCCCAGTTGAAACCGATCTCCTCCGAGCCCGGCTTCGTGGTCAGGTAGTGCTGGTTGGGGGCTTCCAAAGAGGCGATCAACACATGGGGGCTGACCACGGATTGGCACAACTCCAACATCACAGACGGGTTCATCGCGTAGCCATGCGCAGCCACCACCAGCAGCGGTCTTTCCGGCACCGGGCTCGGCGCCCGCAACAAGTAGTGCGTTTCCAACTGAATAGTAAGGCTCCGCTCCACGCTCGCGCTGGTGTGCATCTCCTTAGAGTATCAGCACATCTCTGGTATTATTGATAGGTTGATCGTTGCCGATAAGCAGTTCAGGGTTTTGACTCCTGTGAACGTTTCAGAACAATTGTTGAGTTTCAATCGAAGCTTCGCCATGGAGCGTGTGGGGGGAGATGAGGAACTCCTCCGCGAGATCGCCGTCTTGTTTCTCGGCGAATACCCTGGCCTGATCGAGGACATCGGTGTCGCCGTTGCCACCTCCGACCCCGACCGGCTCCAGCGCGCCGCCCACACCTTGAAAGGCTCCCTCGGCACCCTCGGCGCCGAACGCGCCTACCCGCTCGCCCTCGAGTTGGAAATGAAGGGCCGTCACAAGCAGATGGATGGCGCTTCCCAGTACTACCAGCAGCTCCTCACCTGCATCCAGTCCCTCCACGAGGAACTCGCCTCGCTCAACGCCTGATTCTCTCCGCACTCCGGCCCGCCACCTCCGTGCTATAGTAATAGCCTTCGCATGAAAGCTTCCTCGGCAGTCCCTGAGATCGTCTGTGCCCACAGCCCCGATTCAGACGACGCCTACATGTTCTACGCTCTCGCCACCCGCAAGATCCGCTCCTCCCTGCTCTCCATCCGCCATGTCCTGGAGGACATCGAAACCCTCAACCAAAAAGCCATGATGGGGGCCTACCCGCTTACCGCCATCTCCTATCACGCCTACCCCTACGTCGCCAACAAGTACGTGCTCATGGCAAGCGGATCCAGTGTCGGTGATGGCTACGGCCCGATGCTCATTTCAAACCGGCCCATGGCACCCGAGGATGTCAAGGGCAAGCGCATCGCCGTGCCCGGCAAGATGACGACAGCTTTCCTGGTGATGAACTTGTTTCAGCCCGACTTTGAACCCGTCCAGACTCCCTTTGACCAGATCCCGGAAGCCGTCCGCAGCCAAAGCGTCGACCTCGGCCTGGTCATTCACGAGGCGCAGCTCACCTACTCCCGCGGCGGCTTCCACCACGTGCTCGACCTCGGCAAATGGTGGAAGCAGGAGCACGGTCTCCCCCTGCCACTCGGCGCCAACGCTCTCCAGCGCTCCCTGCCGGACGATATCCGCATCGAATGCTGCCGCCTGATGCGCGAGAGCATCCAGCACGCGATCGACAACAAGGCCGAGGCGCTGGAATACGCCATGCAGTTCGCCCGCGACATGGACTCCCAGCTCGCCGACAAGTTCGTCGGCATGTACGTCAACCACCACACCATTGACTGCGGCGAAGAGGTTCCCCGCGCCGCGCAAAAGCTCCTCGACATGGGTCATGAGGCGGGCCTGATCCCGCACCGGATTGAAGTGGAGTTCATCCGCTAGTTGCAGCAGCTGCTATTTCGGAGTCTCAGGTGCTAATATCTATTAGTGCCCTCTCTCCTCCTTTCCTCCGTCTTCGCTCCGTTCGCCCAAAACGACTCGTTTGGCTCACGCTCCATCAACCCCATGGAGCTCTACCATAACCAGGTCACCCGCGCACAAGGCCCCTTCTCCCTGCGCATGTTCCACCGCTCCTGGGGCATCATGATGATCCAGGAAAACCTCGACGCCCCCTCCACCCTTCTTGACTTCCCCTCCCGCGACCGCTTCGCTCAGGAACTCCAATCCCACCGCTACGACGTCGTCGGCATCTCCTCCATCATCGTCAACGTAGGCAAGGTCCGCGAGATGTGCCGCATGGTCCGCGCTCTCTCTCCGCACTCCACCATCGTCGTCGGCGGCCATGTCGCCGCCATCCCCGGCGTCGAACACTTCGTCGATGCCGACCACTTCGTGCGCGGCGACGGGATCGCCTGGATGCGCCGCTTCTTCCGGGAGAATCCTGATGCCCCCATACGCCATCCCGACATCACCTCCGGCTTCGGCCACCGTGTCATGGGCATCACCTTCCCACGGCAGCGCGGCTCCACCGCCGCAACCCTCATCCCCTCGGTCGGCTGCCCGCTCGGATGCAACTTTTGCACCACCTCCGCCTTCTTCGGCGGCAAGGGCAAGTTCCTCAACTTCTACGAAACCGGGCGCGAACTGTTTGCGCTGATGAGCCGCATGGAGCGCAGCCTCGGCGTCCATTCCTTCTTCGTCATGGATGAGAACTTCCTGCTCTACCGCCGCCGCGCCATGGAACTGCTGGACTGCATGAAGCAGGCCGGAAAAAGCTGGGAACTCTACGTCTTCTCCTCGGCCAACGCCATCTCCAAGTACAGCATCGAGGAGCTGGTCGAACTCGGCGTCGCCTGGATCTGGCTCGGGCTGGAATCGCCCAACTCACGCTACGACAAGCTGCAAGGCATCGACACGCGCCAGCTCTCGCGGACGCTACGCAGCCACGGCATCAAACTACTCGGCTCCACCATCATCGGGCTTGAGCACCACACACCCTCCAACATCCACGACGAGATTGACTACGCCGTTTCGCACGAAACCGACTTCCACCAGTTCATGCTCTACACGCCCGTTCCCGGCACTCCACTCTACAGTCAGATGCAGCAGGAACAGCGTTTGATCGACGTCGACCTGGCCGACATCCACGGCCAGTACAAGTTCAACTTTGAGCATGCCGCCATTGCCCGCGACGATTCCAAGCGCTTTCTCGACTGGGCCTTTGAGCGCGACTTCCACCTCAACGGACCAAGCCTCTACCGCATCTGCCGCACCATGTTCGATGGCTGGCGCCGTTACCGCAACCATCCCGACCTGCGCATCCGCGAACGGTTCGAGCGTGAAGCCGCCGCGCTGAAGACCGTCTACAGCCCCGCCCTTTGGGCCATGGAGCGACGCCTCCGCACCGTCAATGAGGATGTCGGCCGCCTTATCGCACAGCTTCGCCGGCAACTCACCGAAGAGCTCGGTTTCGCCGCCCGCCTTTCGGCCGCCGTGCTTGGTCCGCTGCTCTGGTTCACCAGCGGCCGCGAGGAGAAACGCCTCGCCTCCGGATGGACCTACGAACCGGCCACCATCGTCGAACGGCGCAACTGGCCGTCATAGTTCGGGATAATGGGAGGTGATGAAGCGAATCCATTTCACGCCTCTTTTGCTTGTGGTTTCCCTGCTCGCCTCGCAATGGCCGGCCTTTGCCCAGGCCAGCGTCAAGGACCGCAAGAAAGTCGTCGAGCAGCTCGCCAAGTCAGGCGGCTCCACCGTCATCCCTGAGCTCCGCGGCTACTGGAAGGACCCCGAAGTCGAGGTTCGCCTGGAAGCCGTTAAGGCCATCGTCTCCATCGGAACCCAACACAGCCTGGACGCGCTGGTGGAGGCCACCGCCGACAACGATGCCGAAATCCAGGCCCGCGCCACCGACGGGCTCGTCAATTTCTTCTATCCAGGCTACGTGCAGACCGGCTTCACCGCTTCCCTGCGCCGCGTCGGCTCCTCCATCAGGGGCCGCTTCACCGACACCAATGATCAGGTCATCGACCAGTTCATCCGCGTCCGCCCCGACATCATCGAGGCGCTCGGCAAACTGGCCCGCGGCGGTAACGGCATGGAGGTCCGCGCCAATGCCTGCCGCGCCCTAGGCGTGCTGCGCGGCAAGGATGCCATCTCCGATATGGTGGAGGCGCTGCGCACCAAGGACAGCCAGGTGATCTATGAGGTACTGATCGCGCTCCAGAAGATACGCGACCGCGATTCGGCCCACCACATTTTCTTCCTCCTCCGCGACATGGACGAGAAGGTCCAGATCACGGCCCTGCAAACCACCGGCCTGCTCCAAAACACCGAAGCCCTGCCGCAGCTCACCGAGGCGCTCAACCGCGCCCGCGACAAAGACGTCCGGCGCGCCGCCCTCACCGCCATCGCCATGATCCCCGATGAATCCAGCCGCCCTATTTACGAGCGTTACCTCTCCGACCGCGATGACCAGATGCGCGCCGCCGCCGCGGAAGGCTTCGCTCGCCTCCGCAACCCGCAGGACATTTCCCGGCTCGAGGCCGCCTTTGAGGACGAAAAGAAAATGAATCCGCGTCTGAGCCTCGCCTTCGCCCTCGTCATGCTCGGCAAGAACGAACTGGCGCCATTCACCCCTCTGCAATACCTGGTGAATACGTTGAACTCCGGCGGCTACCGCGGGGTCGCCTGTCCTTTCCTGATCGAGCTCACCCGCGACAAGGCGGTGCGCGAGAAACTCTACCCCGGCATTCATGAACGCACCAAGGATGAGAAAAAGGAATTGGCTACGATCTTCGCCAGAAGCGGCGACAAAGACAGTGAGCCCGTCCTGGAAGCTCTGAGCCGGGACGGAGACACGGAAGTGGCCCTGGAAGGTACCAGGGCCTTGAGGATCTTGAAAGCGAGACTTCCCTAAAGGGAAACCTACTTCGCTTTCTTCTGCTTCTGCTGGCCGACGCGGATCTTGAACTGCCGCTGCTGGGATTCGGTGTATGCCTTCCAGTCAAAACGGCTGGAGGCGTCCTTCAGATAGCCATCGACATCGGCGCCTTTCGGCAGCACTGCGACGATCGTCGCGAACTGGCCGTCGGGACCGGAGATGCGGAATTTCCGCGCATTCGGAATTGCCATAACTCCTTTATATTACCATGCCTGCGGCCACTACTTGACCGCCTCCCGCAGCGCTGCGTACACTTCCGGATGCTCGAAGCTGAAGCCTGCTTCCTGCGCCGCTTTCGGCACTGCGCGCTGGCTCGCGATCAGGATCTCCGACATCTCCCCGAACAGCAGCCGGATCGCGCACAGCGGCACCGGGAAGATCGCCGGCCGCGAAAGCGCACGCCCCAGCGCGACCGTGAAATCGGCGTTCGTCACAAGATTCGGCGCCGCGCCGTTCACCGGCCCGCTCAGCGAAGAGTTCTCCACCGCGAACTGCATCAGCCGCGCCAGATCCTCGATATGAATCCACGGCATCCACTGCTCCCCGGATCCAAGCCTGCCTCCCACTCCCACTTTGAACGGCGGCAGCATGCGTGCCAGCGCGCCTCCATCCTTGCCCAACACCACGCCCGTGCGAACCTGCACTACCCGCATCCCCAACTTGCCGCACTCCGCCGCAGCCTTCTCCCATTCCTGGCATACATTGCTCAGGAATCCCGTTCCCGGCTTGGCGCTCTCCTCCAAAACTTCATCTCCGCGGTCCCCGTAGTAGCCCACCGCCGAGGCGCACACCAGCACCTTCGGACGCTGCCCGCATTGTCCCAGCGCCTCCACCAGTCTCTGCGTCCCAAGCACGCGGCTGTCCCTGATCTTTTGCTTGATCTTCGGCGTCCACCGCTGTGCCACCGGCTCCCCGGCCAAGTGAATCACCGCATCGGCGCTTTCCAGACTCTCCAGTGGCGGCAGCCCTCTCTCGGGATCCCATACGGAAAACAGCACCGCGGGCGACAGCCCCTTGCGCAACGTACGCCCAAGGATGTGAACCTGGTGTCCGGCCTCCTGCAACCGAATTACGAGTTCGCGCCCGATGAACCCAGTCGCGCCGCTCACCGTGATCCGCATGTCTCGCTCATTGTAGACGATGCGGGTCTTCCCCGGTTAGTTCGAGCCGCCGGATCTCCTCCAGATACGCCTCCACATTCGTCCTGCGCTTCATCCCGCCCAGCGACAGGTAGCGCGCCATTCCGAACACATCGCGCTCCCGCCACGGCCGGTCATGCAACCCGAAGCACCACAAGATGTTCGCGTAAGTGTTCCGGTCCCTGCCATCCAGCGGATACTTATCGTGCAGATAGACCATCGTCTCCAGCGCCTCTTCGTGGCTTGCCGACCACTCGATGATCTTCTTGCCCCAGTACATGCGGTAGTAACCGTGAATCGTTCCGCCCAGCCGCTGCTCGCCTTCCAGCCTGCCTCCGCCGAAGCTTGCCGACGGCTTCACCGTGTGATCAATCTCGCAGGAAGCAACCAAGTCCGCCACGTTTTTCTCTGTCACCTCGGTGTGAAACTCCGGCGCCGCCCCCCGATAGCGTCTCTTCAACTCCACTCTCTCCACTGGCCGCAGATGCTCTTCCAGCATCCTGTGAATCTTTGGCCGGATCGTGTAGGCAGCGTATTCCTTCTTTTCGAGCAACGCCAACCTTCCTTGCGCGGCGGCACAACGCGCGGGTCCCGGGGCGGTTGAAGATTCCCTGTTGGGTAGGTCGGATAATCATCGGTCACGATCGACGTCGCCTCCTCCGCCAGCCGGTAGAGGATATTGTTCGCATCGCGCTTGGCCGCCGCAGGTGGAACACGTAGCCGATTCCCCGCGCCTCCAGCCTTCGCCCGGTTTCGGGAACGCCCGTCAGCAGGAACGAAGGAAAGCGGTCGCTCGCGAACGGATCATCGCACGTCAGCCCCTCATAGACCAGCAGCGGCACGTCGCGCTGATTGGCCAGCTGCGCCGCGAACTCCAGCGCGTGATTGGAATCGGCGCGTCGGTTCATCTGCGTCCAATACAGCACGTACTTCCCCGCCCCGTTCTCCGGCGCGTCGTTCAGTTTTCTTGTTCGATCCTTCACAGACTTTAGATGCCCACCGGCGCAGGCTCGATACAATATGGGAAGAACCCATGCGGGCGTTCAACCGGGCCAAACTGCTCTGGGGCTACCTGCGCGGCCATCGCCGGCTGCCGGCGCTGCCCGTGGAGTACATCGTCGAGACCACCGCCAAGTGCAACCTCTACTGCCCGATGTGTCCGCGGGAGACCTTCAAGCAGCCCAAGCAGGACATGACGGATGACATCTTCCGCCGGCTCGTCGAGCAGTCCTCCCGCTCCGCCGAACACTTGATGCTGATCGGGCTCGGCGAGCCGTTTCTGGATCCGCTCATCTTTGACCGCATCGAATATTGTCAGGAGCATAACGTCCACACGCTGCTGTCCACCAACGGCACCTTTCTCGACGAAGAGACCTCCCGCCGCATCCTCGACGGGCCGCTGGCCCATATCACGCTCAGCTTCGACGGCGCCTCCAAGGAATCCTTTGAATACTACCGCAAGGGCGCGCGCTTTGATAAGGTGCGCGACAACTTCGTCCGCTTCGCGCGCATGAAGAAGGAACTCGGCCGTGGCCCGCAGATTGTTGTCCAGATGGTGCGCATGGAAGGCAACTCCCATGAAGTGGACGAGTTTACCCGGTACTGGACCGCCGTGCCCGGCGTCGATCAGATCCGCGTCAAGGAAGACGAAACCAACCTGATGCGCCCCGATGCCGGCCACGAAGCCGCAGACTGGCAGCATCCTTGCCACTACCTCTGGCGCGGCCCCATGTACGTCAAGTGGAACGGCGACGTCTATCCCTGCTGCCAGAGCTACATGCTGGAGGGCCGGCCTGTCGGCAACGTCGGCGAGCAATCGCTTCCGGAGATATTCAACGCACCCGAGATGCAGCGCATGCGCAAGCTCCATGTGGAGCGCCGCGCCGGGGAAATCGACATCTGCTCGCGCTGCTGCACCACCATTCCGCATCCGTTGCTTGTGGCCGGCAGTCTCCTCTTCCACGGCTCCACCGTGCGCAAGCTGCTGCCCGTTGTCGAGCGGCTGACGTACCTGGCGAAACTGCCGCGCCGCCTCCTCAAGCCGCCCAAGCGGCAGCCGCTCGTCCAGATCACCAAGCAGTAGCGGCTATGGCGTCCGGAACCAGACCGGCCGTTTCACTTCCGGCTTCGCCTTGCCGTCCAGATAGGGCCTTGCCAGCTGCTCGGTGACATCGACGATCTTCGCCAACTCCTCGTAGCGGATCTTGTCCGCCGTGTCCGACGGCTGATGATAATCCGGATGCACACCAGTAAAGAAGAAGAACGAAGCCACGCCTTGCCGCGCGAAGTGATAGGTGTCGGTGAGATAAACCAGCCGCCAGCTGGGCTGCTGATCCGGAATCACCTCCAGCCCCTTCGCCTTTCCTGCCGCCACCCCCTCCTCATACAGCGCCTCATTGCCGAACGGAACACCCTGCACTTTGCCTTCCGAGCGCCCGATCATGTCGAGGTTGAACTGCACTGCCATCCGGTCCGCGGGGACCAGTGGGTTGGCAGCGTACCAGGCCGAGCCGAAGATGCCGCGATCCTCGCCGCTGGTAAAGAACACGAGCGTGCTGCGCTTGCCTGGGCTTCGCGCGATGCGCCGCGCCAGCTCCATCACGCCCGCCGTGCCGCTGGCATTATCGTCGGCGCCGTTCCAGATCCCGTCCTGCCCCGGCGGCAGCGCATGCGAGCCGATGTGGTCGTAGTGCGCCGTCAGCAGCACATGCTCTTCCTTCAACTGCGCATCAGTTCCTTCGATGTGCGCAAGAACATTAGAGGCCTCGGCCTCGGTGATCGGGACATCAATCGCAATCTCGATCCCGCCGGCCGCGTACGCCTCCGGTTTCAGCACCAGCATCGGATTCAATGCCGAGGCATGCGCCAGGTTCGGCCTGACAAATCCGACTCCGGCGTTCTTCATCTGAGAGAAGAAACCGGCCTCGGCTTCCTCGCCGCCGTCCAACTCCGCGCTCAAATAGACCAGCAGCTTTGCTCCGCGAACCGTCGCCGCGATGAGCTTGCCCATCGCGCGGTCCGCGCCGAACACCGCGCTGTTGTCGAGCTCCCAGGGCGCTCCTTTCTTCGCCACCACTGCCTTGCCTTTCACGTCCAGGCTGGCGTAATCATCTACTTTCTTCTCTTCATCCACGATTCCGTTGCCTGCATCCACGATTGCCAGCTTCAGCGGACCGTTAGCCGGATCGTAGCCGAAGTTGATGAAGACGTATTGCCGCGGATCCACCGTCTTGCCGTTAATGCGCACGGTCACCTTGGCCTGCGAAGGCGTGTAACTGCCGACGCGATACTTCTGCAGATAGCTCCCGTTCACCGCCGGCGCCGCGCCGGCCTTCTTCAACTCCGCCTCCAGATAGTGCGCCGCAATGTCCAGCCCGCGGCTGGGCGTTCCGCGGCCCTCCAGCGCATCCGATGCCAGGAAGCCGATGTCGGCGCGCAGACGCGCCACCGGGTCACCGTGATCGGCCTGCTTCGCACAGCCGCACAGCAAAATCGCTGCCACCGCCACCAGCGTTTTCATGTTTGAGAGTCCTCCTAACGAAGCGCCTTTACCGGGACGGTAAAGGCAACTGTGTTGACCACGCTGTTCCGCTGGAACTGCACCCATACACGATATACCGCTTCCCGCGGGAACAGCACGTTGAACTGTATCTGCGGCAGGGTGGTGTAGAGCGGATGATCGTGAATCACGTCGATCAGATCGTCGCTTGCCACCAGCATGTGGCCCCAGGCGCCAAGATACTGCTCGATACCCTCCGCCGTGGAGAGCCGGAAAAAGAGGAGAGTCTCCTTGCCCGCGATCGGCTGCGGCGGCTCCATCACCAGCTCCACCTTCAGGTTCTCGCCCTGCTGCGGCCCGAGGTCCGCCTGTAGCTTCGGCACGCCCGCCAGCCGCTCCCGCGTTGTCCCGCGTGTCAGCAGGCTCTTCACCAGAAACTGCGGTGTGCCGTCCTTCGGGTAGAAGTCGCTCACGATGCGATAGGCGCCAGGTCTGGGGAGGGTCGTTCGAAAGCGGTAGATGCCGTCCGGACCGGCGGCAGGATGCTCGTGAGCAAAGAAGTCCAGATCCTGGCTGACCAGGAACAAGTGATAAATCTTCTCGTGAACGATCTCAAAATCCTTCACCAGCTCGCCGGTCCGGGGATGGCGCACCTCAAAAGTGAACTCGACCGGCTTGCCCGCTTCTACCACTCGCGGCTGCGTCTTGATCTCCAGCGGATACTCGACGTGATCGGGCAGGTTCGCCACCAGCTTCATGCCGCAGCGCGGACATTTGCCCGGCCCCTTCGCCTTCACATCCTTGTCCATCGGACAGGTGAAGTCGATGGGGATCTCTTCCTCGGCGCGGGGCGGTGGCTCCTGAGCCAGCCCCACCGCCAAAGCGAACCAGATCGCCAGCCAAAGCCTCATGCACCTATCATGGCTCAAACGGCCAGACACGGGTGGTCGAGAAACCGCCATCGACGGCGATGCACTGGCCGTTGATGTATCCGGCGCCGGCGGTGGACAGAAACACGGCCAGCGGAGCTACGTCCTCCGGCGTTCCAGGACGCGGGTCGCCCTGCACGCCTTTCAGCCAGTCCTTCATGTACTGCGGCTCCCACATCTTGCGGTTGAGGTCGGTGATGATGAAACCGGGCGCGATGCAGTTCACTTGAATGTTGTGCCGGCCCCATTCGGCGGCAAGCACGCGCGTCAGACCCCACAGCGCGCTTTTGGTCATTGCGTAGACCGCCAAGTAGGGCAGCCCGAGGATCGACATCAGGCTGCCGATGTTGACGATCTTGCCGCCCTGGCCGCGGTCGACCATGCGCTTGCCCACGCCGCGGGTCAACTGCACGATGCCATGCAGGTTGGTCTGCATGATGCGCTCATACTCTTCCTGCGTAAAGTCCGGGAAGCGCTTCCGGACATTGGTGCCGGCGACGTTGTGAAGAATGTCGATGTCGGGGAGCTTGCCGAGCGCTTTGTCGATGGAAGCCGGATCGGCGACATCCAGTTCCATGGCCTCCGCTGAGCCGCCGGCCTTCTTGATCGCGTCCACCTCCGATTTCAGTTTGTCCACCGACCGTGACGCCAGTATCGTGTGTGCTCCCGCCGCGGCCGTTTGATGCGCGATGGCGAGACCGATGCCGCGGCTGGCTCCAGCCACGAGCGCCGTCTTTCCAGAAAGAGAAAAGATTTCATTAGCCATAAGAGGACCAGTGTACAAGAAGCTTGCTACTCTCAAAAGATGTCACTCATGCTTGCCGAAATCCGGCAGCAACCGGATGTGCTGGAGCGAACACTGCGCCAGGAACTGCGCGGCGTGGAGCGGCTGCGCAAGCTGCTGGCCGACCGCAAGCCGCGGTTCATCATCCTGGCCGCGCGCGGCACCTCCGACAACGCCGCGCAATTCGGCCGCTACCTGCTGGAGATTACCACCGGCATTCCCGTTTCCCTTGCCGCGCCTTCCATTTTCACTCTGTACGGCGCTTCAGTGAGCTTCGGCGATGCGCTGGTGGTTGCCATCTCCCAGTCCGGCGAGTCCACCGACACCAATCTCGTGCTGGAGCGGGCGCGCGAACAAGGCGCGCTGACGATCGGCATCACCAACGAGGCTAAGAGCTCGCTGGCGAAACTGGCCGAGCATGTGTTCCTGGTTCGCGCGGGCCGCGAGAAGAGCGTCGCGGCCACCAAGACCTACAGCGGGCAGTTGATGATGCTGTACCTATTGGCCTACGCCCTGGGGGCGGCCATACGCCCGGACGATCTGCGCCGTATTCCCGATTGGGCGTCGAAGTCACTGGACCTGGAGCGCGACATCGCTGAACTTGCGCCGCGCTACCGTTTCATGGACTACACGGTGGTGATGGGCCGCGGGCTCAACTATGCCAACGCCTTCGAGTTTGCTCTGAAGCTGATGGAGACCTGCTACGTGGTGGCCGAGCGTTTCTCCTCGGCCGACTTCCTGCATGGCCCGATCGCGATCGTCGAGCGCAGCTTTCCGGTGTTCCTCTTCGCGCCGGGCGGCGTGACCTGGCCTTCGATGCTGCCGATGCTCGAAATGCTGAAACAGGCCGGCGCCGAGACGCTGGTGATCACGGACCGCTCCAACCGCGAGGCGCTGGCGAGGAAGCACTCGATCGGTGTTCCGGCCCGGTTGAACTACAGCGGCCCGCTGCCGGAAGAGGTATTTACGCCGATCCCGTACATCATTCCGGCGCAGCTGTTCGCGGCGATGCTGGCCGCCGAGAAGGGTCTGGATCCGGACCGCCCGCGCGGGCTATCCAAGATCACACTGACGCTTTAGAGCGGCGGCCACTTGCGGCCGGGCAGCAACGCACGGGGTGCGCCTCCGCGCGCCATCTTCTCGATCGTCTCCACGCGAGACTCCATCTCCGGGTGGGTGGAGAGATACTGAAGCGGCCCAGGTGCGTCGGCGGTTTCCCTGGCCATGCGGCGGTAGATTTTGACCATCGCGCGGTCATCGAAGCCGGCGCGCTGAATGAGCCGCATCGCTTCCCTGTCGGCGTGCTCTTCATCGTTGCGGCGGAAATGCATGTCACCGGCGAGCGCGGCGACATCGAAGACGAGGCCCGAAGTGTCGCCGGCGATAAAGCTCATCAGCGCGCGGATGCCGAGCGTGCGCAGCAGCGCGCGCGTGACGTGGCGCATCCTGACATGCTGCATCTCGTGCGCCATTACCGCGGCCAGCTCGTGTGGGGATCGAGTCATCTTGATCAAGCCCCGGAAGATGACCACGTGGCCGCCGGGCGCGGCGAAGGCGTTCACCATCGGGTCGTCTGCTATGTAGAACCTGAACTGGTACCGAGTCCGGCCCAGCTCGGCGCGCAACAGACGGCCGATCTCTTCGACAGCTTCTTGGGCGCGCGGGTCTTCTATGCGTGAATCGGGCGGCGCGAAGCGGTCGGCCACGGCCCGGCCGAAGCGTTCCTCGAGTTCCACCGGGACGGAGGCGGCGATCCGCTCGCCGATGGCCGGCAGTACAAACTGATACAAGCTCCAGACGAGTGCGACGAGAATCGCCAGCAGCGCGACGATCTTGGCTGCGAGGCTGCTTTCCCCGGACTCGCGCCCGAGGCGCGCGGCTTCGAGGAATCCAGCTTCATTGATGATGAGTTCCTGCGGCGGCCGGCCTTTTCGGCACAGGCGCACCGGTTGGCCGCGGTCGGTGACCTCGATCTCTTCGGACGGCCACCAGACGGTGGAGGCGTCTGGCTTTGTGATCAGCAGTCCGGCCGCGGCGATGGTCACTTCCACCTGCTGGCGCTGAGCGGAGACTCCGTCGAAGAAGCCGGCCGGATACTGAAGTCGCGTCACGCTCAAAAGCCCAACCCGATGTCCATGGCGTCGGCGTCAAACATGTCGCTCATCTCTTCCCCGGTGGCGGTGGCATCTGCCGCACGCTGTTGTATGGAGGCGAAGTCGATGACTCCTTCCAGCGGCAGGCGCGAGCACATGTAGCGTAGCCCGCGAACTTCCGCCCACGGATAACCGATGCCGAGGGTAAAGACAACGAGCAGCAGGTTGGTGAAGATGAGGAAGAAGTAACTGCTGAACGTGTAGGAAGGCCGGAAGCGCGCGCCGGCGAAACTCGAGTAGCTCCATTGATAGTTGGCCTGACGCATGGTGAACCAGAGAAGGCTCAACCCGAGAGTGGGAATGAACAACAACAAGGCCAGCAGCCACGGCCCCACGAGCGCCGAGTCCTTGCCGTCGTAGTCAAAGCGCGCCGTGCCATAAAAGGTGTGGCGGCAGAAGAAGCGCTGGATCTTGCTGGCGAAGACCGGGAAGTAGATGCCGAAAGTGATGATCGTAAGCAGGCTGCCGGCAACATAGAGCTTGAAGAATGGCATGACACGGCCGCGGAAGGCAAAGCGCAGGCCGCGATAGGAGGTGCGGCTGAAACGGTATCGCCATGCACCGACCAGCGCGACCGGCATCAGCATCATGAAGCCGGCATAGAGGATGATTGTACCCATCACCTCGCCAGTGGCTGTTCCCAGCCCGAGCATGAACAGCAGGTACTGCCCGATCAGAATGGCAAGCACGACCAATGCCTTCAGCCAGCCGATGAGCAATTCACCGCCGGTGCCGTGCCAGGCGAAGCGTTCGCCGTCAAGCTCTGTCATCGACAGGATGTAACGGCGGATGCGGGTGCGGCCCCAGAAGTAATAAATGCCCAGAGTCAAAATACTGAGCAGAAAAGTAACCAGGTAGATCCAGAGCATCGGCGCGCCGGAGCCGACAAACTTCAGCTCGTAGCGGCTGGACGAGGGTGGAGCAGGGACTGGCTCGGGGCTCTGGCAGGAAGGGCAGATCGCCGCTTCGGCCATCTCAGAACCGCACTGAGTGCAGTAAGGCATCTTGATTGCGCCTCCTTGGGCAACCAAGGAAGTGTACCTTCTCCTCAATGGAAAGGCAATTGTAAGCTAGCTAACCCTTGACAACGATGTTGATGAGCTTGTCGGGAACGATGACGACTTTGATTACTTGCTTGCCGTCGACGTGAGCTTTGACTTTTTCGTCGGCGCGGGCGAGCTGTTCGAGTTGATCCTTTGGAGTGCCAAACGGGACTGTGATGCGGGAGCGGAGCTTGCCGTTGACTTGAATGGGGATCTCGGCGCCTTCTTCGCGGGCGAGTTCGGGATCGGCTTGCGGCCACTGTTGGCGGATGAGCTGGCCTTCGCGGCCGAGTTCGACGGACCAGAGTTCCTGGCTAAGGAAGGGAGCGAAGGGGTGGAGCATGAGGCAAAGCGTTTCGAGGATTTGGGCTGCGGCTTGGCCGGAGAGATTAGCTTCGTGCTCTTCGAGCGTGTTTTGCAGTTCGTTGAGCGCGGCGATGGAGGTGTTGAAGTGCCAGCGGCTGTCGAAGTCGGCGCTGACCTTGGTGAGGGTCTGGTGAAGTTTGCGGAGGGCCTTGCGGTCGGCTTCGGTGGGCTCGCCACCGACGTGGCGGGCTTTTTCGGTGTTGCGGCAGACGAAGCGGTAGACGCGCGAAAGGAAGCGGTGCTGGCCCTGCACGCCGGATTCGTTCCACTCCATGTCTTTTTCCGGAGGGGCGGCGAAGAGGGTGAACATGCGGCAGGTGTCAGCGCCGTACTTGGCGATCATCTCGTCGGGGTCAACGACGTTGCCGCGGGATTTGGACATGGCTTTGCCGCCGAGCTGCACCATGCCTTGTGTGAAGAGGTTGGTGACGGGCTCATTGTTGGACACGAGGCCGATGTCACGCATGACCTTGGTCCAGAAGCGCGAATAGATCAGGTGCATAATGGCGTGGGTGACGCCGCCGATGTATTGGTTGATGGGAAACCAAGGCGCGGCCTTGGCGGGGTCTAAGGGAGCGTGTTCGTTCTTGGGGTCGCAGTAGCGGTAGAAGTACCAGGAGCTATCGACGAAGGTGTCCATGGTGTCGGTCTCGCGGCGGGCGGGGGCGTTGCAAGTGGGACAGGAGACGTTGACGAAGCTCGAAACCTGCTCGAGCGGCGAGCGGCCTTTGCCGCTGAACTCGACTTCGTAGGGGAGTTCGACGGGGAGCTGATCGTAAGGAACGGGCACGACGCCGCAGGCGGGGCAGTGGATGACGGGGATCGGGGTGCCCCAGTAGCGCTGGCGCGAGACGCCCCAATCCTTGATGCGGAAGGTGATGGCGGCTATGCCGAAGTTGTGGTTTTCGGCGTACTCGGCCATGGAGCGGCGCGCTTCGACGCTGGGCAGCCCGGACCATTGGCCGGTGTTCTCGCAAACGCCGTAGTCGACGAAGGCTTCCTTGATGGTGGCGGCATCGGCGAGCGCGCCATCAGCGGGGCGGATGACGGGCCGGATCTCGATGCCGTACTGCTTGCAGAATGCAAAGTCGCGCTCATCGTGGGCGGGCACGGCCATAATGGCTCCGGTGCCGTAGCCCATGAGCACGAAGTTGCCGACCCAGATGGGGACCTTTTCCTGGTTGTAAGGGTTGACGGCGTAGTGGCCGGTGAAGACGCCTTTCTTTTCGACGTCACCGGGGTCCTTGCGGCGGTGTTCGGCGATCATGGCGTTAACTTCGACGGCCGCGCCGCCGGAAACGAGGGAGGCGGTAAGGGGATGCTGGGGAGCAAGAATGACGCATGTGGCGCCGTAGATGGTGTCGATGCGTGTGGTGAAGACACGGATCTTGGAGCCGGTGGCTTCGTGCGTGAAATCGACTTCGGCGCCTTCGGAGCGGCCGATCCAGTTGCGTTGCATGGTGAGGACGCGCTCGGGCCAGCCGTTTTCGAGGCTCTTGTAGGTTTCCTCGAGCAGCTCGTCGGCGTAGGCAGTGATACGGAAGAACCACTGTTCGAGTTCCTTCGGTTCGACCGCGGCGGAGCAGCGCCAGCAACGGCCTTCTTCGACCTGTTCGTTGGCGAGCACAGTGGCGCAGTCCGGACACCAGTTGACCTGGGCGTTCTTGCGATAGGCGATGCCGCGCTCAAGCATCTTGAGGAAGAACCACTGGTTCCACCTGTAGTAGTCCGGCAGGCAGGTAGTGACTTCACGCGCCCAGTCGTAGCTGAAGCCGAGCCGGATAAGCTGCTGCTTCATGAAGGCGACGTTGGAAAGGGTCCAGTCGCGCGGATGCATCTTGTTCTTGATGGCGGCGTTTTCCGCGGGCAGGCCGAAGGCGTCCCAACCAATGGGGTGGAGCACGTCGTGACCCTTCATCCACAGGTAGCGTGCGAGGGCGTCGCCGATGGAGTAGTTGCGGACGTGGCCCATGTGGAGTTTGCCGCTGGGATAGGGGAACATCTCGAGGACGTAGTAGGGCGGGCGGCTGCCGTCGCCGCGGGCCTTGTATAGATCCGGGTCCCGCCAGAGGTCACACCACTTGGTTTCCATCGAGACAGGGTCGTAAGTTTTGTCGGACATGCGGGGGTCTTTTCAATATAGCTTGCATTGACGAAAACATGAGCGCAACAGGAGAAAGCAACGGACGACGACGCCGTTCTTGTAGGAATTTGCGTGAAGGCTAGGCTTTCGACATTGCGCCGATGAAATCGTCGGGACGAAAAATAAGGAGAGTGTATCGGTCCCGATGGCCGCGTTGCTATGACGTGAGCCGGCTAGGCGGCTTTGGCGACGGGCAGCGGCTTGACCTTGGCGAGGCCGAAGGTCTCGAGTGTCCGGATGATGATCCAGGCGGGGTCGAATTCACCGCGCTTCATGGCGAAGTGGGAGGCGGTGGGGTGTTCATGGTGGTTGTTGTGAAGCCCCTCGCCGCCGGTCATCCAGGCGATGATGCGGACGTTGGTGGCGAGGTTGTCGAAGTTGCGGTAACCGATCATGTGGCAGATGGAGTTGATGGAGGAGTTGAGCAGGATGTAGGCGACGATGTGGAAGAGCCATGCGGCGAGGCCCCAGGCCCAGCCGAACATGAGAGAGAAGATGGCAAGGCCGGCGACGACGCCGTAATCGCGCAGGGGCAGGCGGTCGAGGACAGTGCCCTTGTAGTCGGGAGCGTACTTTCTGACGGCGACAGGATCCTTGGCGACCTTGCGGTAATAGATAAAATTGCCGAACAGGACGTTCCACATGCCGAACAGGTAAGGGCTATGCGGATCGCCTTCCTTGTCTGAGAATTGATGATGCTTGCGGTGAACCGCGACCCACTCGCGAGGAGAGATACTTGTGAACAGCATCAAGTGAAGATGCATGAGAAAAGCGATGGTGGGATGAACTTCCATGCCACGGTGGGTCAAGCAACGATGCAGGTAAATGGTGGTGCACATCACCGAAGCCTGCAGGATCACAACAGTGATCACGGCCATCCAGATAAACGACATTCCGACTCCTGTTGGGGGGACTTCTCACGCCGCAGGGACACACCCTGGGCGCTTGAACCATAGTAGCAAAGTTCACGGATGGTACAATGGGCTCTTTTTGGGAGGACGGAAATAATCTTATGAGAATCGTGACGTTCGAGAAGCCGGGCGGCGGAGCCGAGGCAGGGATACTGGCGCATGACCAGGTGTTTCCCTTAGGCGCGGAAGGCTACGGGAGCGTGATGGAGTTTATCGCTTCCGGAGAAGCGGGCGTGGCGAAGGCGGCGAAGCTGCTGGAGGGGAACGCGGAACGGTATCCGGCCGGCAGCGTGAAGCTGCTGGCCCCGATCCCGCGGCCGCCGAAGATCATCTGCGTAGGCTTGAACTACCGGGATCACGCCATGGAGTCGAACATGGAGATTCCCAAGGTGCCGACGATTTTCTGCAAGTTCCCGACGTCGGTGATCGGGCCGGGAGAGGCGATAGTGCTGCCGAAGAATTCCGAGAAGCCGGATTATGAGGCGGAGTTCGCGGTGGTGATCGGCAAGGAAGGGCGGCATATCGCGGCGGAGAAGTGGCGGGAGCACGTGTTCGGGTACACGAACCTGAACGATGTTAGCGCGCGGGATTTTCAGATGGCGACGACGCAGTGGATCATGGGGAAGACGTTTGATACGTTCTGCCCGATGGGGCCGGCGATTGTGACGGCGGATGAGATTGCGGACCCGCATAAGCTGGACATCAAGATCACGATCAACGGCGAGGTGCTGCAGAGTTCGAATACGGAGCATTTGATATTCCGGATACCGGATTTGATTGCGCACCTTTCGAGCGTGTTCACGCTGGAGGCTGGAGATATTATTTCGACGGGGACGCCGGCGGGCGTAGGGTTCGCGCGGAAGCCGCCGAGGTGGTTAAGGGCGGGCGATGATGTGGTGGTGGAGGTGGCGGGGCTGGGTGCGCTGCGGAATCCAGTGGTGGCAGAGTAGAGGTTTTTGCGTGGGGCGGTAGGTCCTATCGGTGGCCGAAGTACATGAGCCAGCCGAGGCCGAAGAGGGTGGCGATGAAACAGCCGAAGCAGTAGAGGGCGTAGCGGATGCGCTCGCGGTCCGTGCGCTTGGTGACGAGGCCCAGAACGATGGAGCAGCAGACGGCGAACAGGATGCTGGCTTCCAGGTGGGTGAGGTTCATTTTCGGCATTACTGCTTCTTCCCCGTGGCGATTTCGTAGGCGTCGACGATGGCGAGGATGTTCATGAGGCCGGCGGCGACCAGGAGCTTGGTGCCGTAGTCATGGACGTGGCCCGGCATGTCGGGCTGGTCGTAGCCCATCCAGACGGTGAACAGGTAGAAGATGCCGGAGGCGAGGTCGCCGATGAAGCCGCCGCAATAGATGAGCGTGGTGAACAGGTCGCCGGTCTGGGGGCTGAACATGGAGCCGCGGGTGAGGAGTCCGGCGAGGAAGGCGGTGAGGACAGTGAAGAAAAGGATGAGGCCGCGGGTGCGGCGCTGGAGCATGAAATGGCCGCCGCCGGGGATGAGCCAGGCGATGCCGACGATGGGCAGCCACACTGCGGGCGTGGCCTTGTCTTTCTGGGACATTCCTTAAGATTTTAGCATGGGCTTAGCGGCCGGGCGGCTGGCTGGCGAGCTGTACGAGGGCTTCCAGGACGCGCGTGCGTTGCAGATCGTCGGCGATCAGATAGCGGTGTGGGCCGCCGGGGGCGGGGGTGTGGGTGGTGCGGCCTTCGGCGTCAACCTGGATGCGGCCGGGAGAGGAGAGGGAGAAGTAGCCGTGGTTGGCGCGGACGGCGTAGAGGACGGAGGTGAGATCCCAGGTAGGGCGGTTGTAGGGCATCTTCATGTAGTGGCGGTAGGCTTCCGGGATGGGATGGTCCTTGACGTAGGAGAAGTCGTTTTCAATGCTGAAGGCGGGGTAGAGGATGGCTTCGCCGATTTCAAAGCCGCTGGCGACGATCGGGGTAGGCCAGGTGTGGAAGATGGCGCGTGAGGCGTCGAGATCGACGCGGACGTTGTATTCCGGGCGGCCGGTGGGGAATTGTCCGGCCATGATGGAGAGGAGGCGGACTTTTTTCTGGATGAGCTCCTTGCCGCCTGGGGAGGCGAGCAGGCGGGCGAGATTGGTGGAGAAGCCGACCTGGACGATGACGACGGAGGAGTCGGGCTGGGCGTTGAGGACGCGTTGCAGGATTTCGACGGCGTCGGGGGCGGATTTGCCATCGGTGAGGGAGCGCGGATAGACGTAGGCTCCCGATGCGGTGCGGCGTTCAGAGGGGAGGCGGATGTAGTCACTGTCCTTGGGGGTTTTGCCGTTCTTGACGATGCCAACGGGGATGTTGGGGCGGCGGTAGAAGTGATTAACGAGATCGGTATAGGTGGCGGCGAAGGGGTTGTCCTTGGTGATGGTGACGGCGAGGAGTTGGGCTTCACCGCGGGACTCGAGGGCGTGGATGACGGCGAGGGCGAGAGCGTCGTCGATGTCGTTGCCCATGTCGGTGTCGAAGATGAGGCGGACGGGTTCGGCGTGGAGGAAGGAGGACAGGAGGAAGGCAAGCAAGATGGCGCGAAGCGTCATGATGGGTAACAGTATACTGAAACACATGGGAACAACCAGAAGACAGGTGATTGGATCGGTGCTGGCGGCCTACGGGATCTCGCAAGCGCAGGCGCCCGCGGGCGTAAAGAAGTATGTGCGGTACAAGGCGAAGACCGGCGATGCGAGCTGGGGATTGCTGGAAGGGGAAAGCATACGGCGGCTGACGGCGGCCCCGTATGAAGCGCACAAGGCGGAGACGAAGGCGGTGAAGCTGAGCGATGTGAAATTGCTGGCTCCGGCCGAGCCGCCGAAGATCTTCGCGGTGGGCTTGAATTACCGCAGCCATCTGGGGAACCGTCCAGCGCCGGCGAACCCGGAGATTTTCTATAAGCCGATTACGTCACTACAGGATCCGGATGGGCCGATTGTGATCCCGAAGACGGCGCTGAATGTGCACTATGAAGCGGAGTTGGTGCTGGTGATGGGCAAGAAGACGAAGAACGCGACGGCGGCCCTGGCCAAGAGCGCGATATTCGGGGTGACGTGCGGCAACGACGTGAGCGAGCGGGACTGGCAGAACGGGGAGAAAAAGGACTTGCAATGGTGGAGGGCGAAGGGGGCCGACACGTTCGCGCCCTGCGGACCGGTGCTGGTGAGCGGTCTGGATTACGGGAAGCTGCTGCTGACGGGGCGGCTGAACGGGGAGGAAGTGCAGAAACAATACACGTCGGATTTGTTGTTTGACGCGGCGGCGATCGTGAGCTACATCAGCCAGGCGGTGACGCTGCAGCCCGGCGATTTGATCTACACGGGGACGCCGGGAACGACGAAGAAGATGATGCCGGGGGACGTGGTGGAGGTGGAGCTGGAAGGCGTGGGGATCCTGAAGAACAAGGTGGCGGGCGCCTAAGCCGCGCCAAGGAATGGACTGGCGCAACGCAGATTATTACCCGTACCTGATTCAGGCGGGGCGCGTCGGCGGGATACTGCTGATCGCGTTTCTAACAACGCTGGTGCTGAACCGGCTGATCCGTGGAGTGTGGCTGTTCTTCGTGCGGGCACTGCAGGACCGCGACGGGCGACGGGACCGCGAGCTGGAGAAGCAGGCGACGACGATCGCGGGAATCCTCCGGAAGACGGCGACGGTGGTGGTGTACGCGTTCGCGCTGGTGATGATGCTGAAGGAGCTGGGCTTTGATGTGGCTCCGTTGATCGCGGGCGCGGGCGTGCTGGGTTTGGCGGTGGGATTCGGGGCGCAGAACCTGGTGCGGGACGTGATCGCGGGGTTTTTCATTATTTTGGAGAACCAGATCCGGGTGGGCGATATCGCGGTGATCAACGATACGCCGGGCAAGGTAGAGGAGATCAACCTGCGGACGACGGTGCTGCGCGATATCGAAGGCACGGTACACGTGTTTCCGAACGGGAGCATCGCGAAGCTGGCGAACCGTACGCAGGAGTTCTCCTATTTCGTGTTTAACCTGAACCTGTCGTACGTGGATGATCCGGAAGTGGCGGTGCGGATCTTGAAGGAGGTGTGCGCGGAGGTTTCGGCGGAGGATCCGTATAAGGAGGAGGTGATGGAACCGTTGGAGGTGCTGGGGGTGGATCAGCTGGCCGATACGTTTGTGCTGATCAAGGCGCGCATCAAAACGCATCCGGGTAAGCAGTGGGACGTGGGGCGGGAGGTAAATAAGAGGTTGCGGCGGCGGTTCCTGGAGGCGGGGATGGAGTTTCCGGTGCGGCGTCCGGGGAAGATGGAGTTGGGCGGGAGCACGCTGAGCAAGGAGCAGTTCCGGCAATTGGTGCTGGAGGCGCTGGCCGAGGACAGGAGCCGCGGTGTCTGAGGAGCATGGGTCGCGCGGAGCAGTGTGGGCGGCAATGGCCGCCTGCCTGTTCATGATGGCGCACCATGTGGCGGGCAAGGCGGTGCGTGACGCGCTGTTTCTGTCGAGTTTCGATGTGACGATGCTGCCGCGGATGGTGATCGCGGCCTCGGGCGTATCGATCGTGTCCATGATGGTGAGTTCGCGCGCAATGACGCGGCTGACGCCGGGGCGGGTGGTGCCGGCGGCGTTTGCGGCAAGCGCGGCGCTGCTGCTGGCGGTGTGGAGCCAGATCGAGAGGTTTCCGCGGCTGTCGGCGGTGCTGGTGTATCTGATGGTGGTGAGCCTGGGCTCGCTGCTGACGTCGGGTTTCTGGTCGATTGTGAATGAGCGGTTCGACCCGCGCACAGCGAAGAGGCTGGTGGGGAGGATCGCCGGCGCGGGAACGGTGGGCGGGATTTTGGGCACGGTGCTGGCGGAGCGGGTGGGAGCGATGTTCACGATGCCACTGATGCTGCCGGTGCTGGCGGGGTTCCACTTGGCGTGCGCGGCGCTGCTGCGTGGGCTGCATGGGGAACGCGGAGCGGCGGAGAGAGTGAAGGAGTTGGAGCCGCCGCCGGTTTCCGGGTGGAACATTCTGCAGCGTGCGCCGTACTTGCGGACGCTGGCGGTGCTGGTGCTGTTGGGCACGGTAAGCGCGGCGATGATCGATTACGTGTTCAAGGCGAAGGCGGTGGAGTTTTACGGGGCGGGGGACAACCTGCTGCGGTTTTTCGCGGTGTTCTATGGCTTGGTGGGAGTGCTGAGCTTCGTGGTGCAGACGGGGTTCAGCGCGCGGTCGCTGACGAAGCTGGGGATGGCGAAGACGGTGGGGACGTTGCCGTTTGCGGTGTCAGCTGGAGGATTGGGTGCGCTGGTGCTGCCGGGAGTGGTCACGGCGACGCTGGCGCGCGCGCTGGAGGCGATCTTCCGTGGGTCGCTGTTCCGGGCCGGGTATGAGTTGTTCTACACGCCGATGCCGAAGCGGGAGAAGCGGGCAGCGAAGCCGATTGTGGATGTCGGGTTCGACCGGTTGGGGGATGCGGTAGGGAGCGGATTTGTGACGGTGCTGCTGGGGCTGGGGCCGGTGTTCGCCAACCCGTCGATTCTGACGGCGGCGATTCTGGTCGGACTGGGAGGGATCTGGATGGCGAGCCGGTTGCAATCGGCTTATATTGATGCGCTGGAGCACGGGTTGCGGGAGCGGGGCGAGGCGCTGGATATTCTGGAGCCGCCGGATCCGATCGGGCTGTCGGGGGTTTACGATTCGTTCGTCATGCCGGCGTCGGCCATCCTGGATCCGCTGCGGAAGAATGTACCGTTGCCGGATGCCGGGATTTCGGTGGAAGAGATGCCGGTGTTCAGCGGGCCGATCTCGGCGCCGCTGCAGAATGATCCGGTGCTGCAGGAGATCGCGGAGTTAAGATCCGGGGAAGCCGAGCGGGTGTTGCGGATGTTGAAGCATATCGAGCCGGTGCCGGCGTATCTGGCGCCGCATCTTGTGCAGCTGCTGGCCTGGGACGAGGTTTATGGCGAGGTGATCCGGGTGCTGCGCGGCTGCGCGGAGCAGCATACGGGACAGCTTGTGGACGCGCTATTGGACAAGAACGTGGACTTCACGATCCGGCGGCGGCTGCCGCGCGTGCTGAGCGTATGCGCGACGTCACGGACGGCGGAGGGATTGATCGGGGGGTTGAGTGACCGGCGGTTCGAGGTGCGGTTTCAGTGCGGGCGGGCGCTGGCGGTGGTGAAGGGAAAGATGCCGAAGCTGCGGATTCCGGAGAAGCGGATTTTCGAGGCGATCCGGCGGGAGGTGACAGTGAGCCGTGCGGTGTGGGAGAGCCACCGGCTACTGGACCGGGCCGAGGATGCCGAGGGGTCGCCGTTCATCGATGAGTTTTTGCGGACGCGGACGAGCCGGAGCTTGCAGCACGTGTTCACGCTGCTGTCGCTTGTGCTACCGGCCGATCCGCTGCGGATCGCGTTCCACGGGCTGCATACCGAGGACCGGCATTTGCGGGGGACGGCCCTGGAGTACCTGGAGAGCGTGCTGGAGCCGGACATCCGGTCGCGATTGTGGCCGTTGCTCGAGAAGGCGGAGGGTGCGCCGGCGGCGGGTACAAGGTCGCGGGATGAGCTGCTGGCGGAGCTGATGAAGTCGCACCAGTCGATTCAGGTGAGTCTGGAGGAGATGAGGAGGAAGACGGAGGAGGAAGGGGGCTAACATTTTAATGTCTGGATGATATGCTTTGATGCGTGAGGACGACGGTTTATCTGCCGGATGACCTGCTTTCCCAGGCCAAGCAGCAGGCGGCCGCTTCCGGCCGCACGCTCACAACCAGGTGAGTGATGCGTGGCTGGCGGCGCTGGCATTGGAGACGGGTTCGGAGTTGGTAACCACGGACCGGGACTTTACGCGATTTCCGGGTTTGCGGATGAGTCATCCGCTGGAGGGGTGAGGAGGGCAAAGTTTGGAAGTAGGGCACAAGATGTTGTATGGTAGGGGCATGGCGGTACAGAATTGAGGGGTAGGGTGCTTTACAATCGGGCGTGAGTCGGCTAAGATGGGTTCAATCCCCCGAGACGCGGGCCTTTTGCCCCGTAATAATAGTTATTGGAGGGCGAGCCCCCTTTGCTAAGACTCAAGCGCGTCGAGATTCAGGGTTTCAAATCGTTCTTTGACCGTACCGAGATGAGGTTTCACGGTACGGGAATTGCAGCCGTCGTGGGCCCGAACGGGTGCGGCAAGTCGAACATGAGCGATGCCATCAGCTGGGTGCTGGGCGAGCAGAGCGCGAAGACACTGCGCGGGAGCCGGATGGAAGATGTGATCTTCGCCGGGACGCGGGACCGCAAGCCGCTGAGCATGGCGCAGGTGACGATGGTGCTGGTGGATCCGAACCATGTGGAGCCGAAGCCAGTGGAGTTGGGTGTGGAGACCAACGGCAACGGGCACGGCAACGGGAATGGGAACGGGCATCCGAAGGCGCATGCGCAGGAAGTGACGATCACACGGCGGCTGTACCGGAGCGGGGAGAGCGAATACCTGATCGACGGGAAGCACTCGCGGCTGCGGGACATACAGGACCTGTTCATGGGGACGGGGCTGGGGCCGGAGAGCTACGCAATTATCGAGCAGGGGCGCATTGGGCAGTTGCTGAGTTCGCGTCCGCAGGACCGGCGTGCGGTGATCGAGGAGGCGGCGGGGGTAAGCAAGTTCAAAACGAAGCGGCGGCTGGCGGAAGCAAAGCTAGAGAGCGCGAAGCAGAACCTGTCGCGGGTGTTCGATATTTTGGAGGAGGTTGGGCGTCAGGCGAATTCGCTGAAGCGTCAGGCGGGCAAGGCGAAGCGGTATCAGGAGCTGCACGCGGATATGGTGGTGCAGCTGCGCAAGACGCTGGTGGGCAAGTTCCGGCTGCTGGAGAAGGCGGCGACGCAGATTGCAGCGGAGCTGGCGGAGGCGACGCAGGAGTTTCAGGCGCTGAATGCCGGTGTGTCGGAAAAAGAGCGGGAGCAGCACGCGCTGCAGGAAGCCTGTTATGCGACGGAAGCGAAGCTGACGGCAGTGCGGGCGGAGTTGGCCGAGTTGCGGCTGGAGGCGGAGCGGACGCGCGGGCGGCTGGAGTCGCAGGGGCGGGAGATTTCGACGATCGAGGCGCGGCTGATGCAGGGCGAGGTGGAGATTCAGGGGGTAGAGGCGCAGCGCGGCGAAGTAGCGGCGGAGGTGAAGGCGCACGCGGAGCGGCTGGCGGAGTTGGAGAAGCTGGCCGCGGAAGCGCGCGGGAACCTGGAGGCGAAGAATCAGGAGCGGGAGCGGGCGCAGGCGGCGCTACGGGAGCGGGAGCAGGCGATCGAGACGGGGCGGCAGCAGGTGCTGCGGCTCCTTGGCGAAGCGGCGCATCTGAAGAATCAACTGGCGCAGGTGGAGACGTATCTGGAATCGCTGGAGCGGGATCGGGCGCGGTTGAGCCGCGAGGAGCAGATGGCGGCGGCGGAGCTGGAGAGGCTGGAGGCGCGGAAGGCGGAAGTGAGCCAGCTGCTGAGCGAGCGTCAGCTGGAGTTGGAGACGACGGCGGATAAGCGGCGACGTGTGGAAGCGGACACGAATCAGCGGAAGCAGGCGGCATCGGATGCGCGGAAGCAGCTGGACCAGCTGCGCGCGGAAGGTTCGCGGCTGAAGGCGCGGAAGGATTCGCTCGAGGAGATACTGTCGCACCGGGCCTACACGACCGAATCGGTGAAGCGGTTGTTTTCGAGCGTGGAGCAGGGGCAGGCGCACGAGTTGAAGCCTGCCGGCGTGCTGGCCGATTTTGTGGACGTGGAAGCGGCGTACGAAAAAGCGGCCGAGGAATTCCTGCAGGAAGAGCTGGAATGGGTGATTGTGAAGGACTGGCCGCAGGCGGAGGTCGGGATCGACCTGATGCGGACGGATTTGGATGGGCGTGCGACGTTCCTGGTGCATCCGGAACCTGGCGACGCAATGTCGATGATGCCGGCGCCGGAGCCGGCGATCGGACCGGAGACGGGAATCGCGGCGCGGCTGAGCGATGTTTTGCGGATGACGAACGGGCTGACGCAGGCGCCTGCGGCGCTGATACCGCGGCTGTCGCGGTGCTTCTTGGTGGAGGATCGCGGGACGGCGCAGCGGCTGGCGCAGCAGTATCCGGACTTCTATTTCCTGATGACGGACGGCGTTTGCTATCAGGGCCACGCGGTGAGCGGCGGGAAGAAGACAGGCAGCGGACCGCTGGGATTGAAGAGGGAACTGAGAGAGCTGACGACGCTGGTGGCGGCGAAGAAGCGCGCCGAGGAAGAGACGGCGGTGGAGCTGGAGACGCTGGAGCAGGAGCTGCAACTGCTGGGCGAAGAACTGGAGCGGCTGCGCGCGGAGCAGCAGGGTCAGGAGAAAGAGGCGCTGGCGCTGGATCATGAGATCCGGAGGCTGGCGGAGGAATTTTCACGGAGCAACTCGAAGGTGTCGGTGGCGCGGATGGAGTTGCAGCGGATCGAGAAAGAGCAGGAGCGTGCGGCGGCGCAGCGCGAGCAGAACCTGAAGCTGGCGGAGGAGAAGGACCAGGCCCGGCAGCAGCAGGAACAGGCGATGGAGGAGGCGCGGCATCAGATAGAAGGCTTGCAGGCCGAGGTGAGCCGTGTGTCGGAAGAGCATTCGGCGCTGCGGATCGCGGTGGCCGAGCAGGAGGAGCGGCGGCGTGCGGAACGTGCGGCGCAGTTGCGGCTGGAGGCGCAGGCGGAGGCGCTGGCGCGCCGGGGCGCGGAGATCGCGGCGGAGATGGAGCGGTTGAAGGCGGAGCGGGAGCGTCTTTCAGTGGACAATACGACGCTGGAGGAACGAGCTGGTGCGCTGGCGGGCGAGATCGCGGGGGCCGAGCAGCAGGCGAATGCGCTTGCGGCGGAGGAATCCGGACAGAGAGAGCAGCTGGCGGCGATGGAAGAGGCGCTGCGGGAGCTGCGGCTGAAGGTGCAGGAGTCGCAGGAGAAGCGCGCGCAGATCGAGATGCAGATGGTGGAGCGGCGCGCGGAGCGGCGGTACATGGAAGAGACCTGCCAGAAGGAGCTGAAGGCCGGGCTGGAGGAGCTATCGGCGGCGGAGGAAGGCGAGATCGGCGAGATCGAGCTGGCGGAGGCCGAGGAGAAGTACAACCAGGTGAAGGCGCGTATCGAGTCGCTGGGTCCGGTGAATCCGCAAGCGCTGGAGGAGTACGAAGAGGCGCAGCAGCGGTACGACTTCTTGAACGCGCAGCGGCAGGATCTGCTGGATTCGATCCGGGATACGGAGAAGGCGATTCAGGAGATTGATGTGGAATCGCGGCGGCGGTTCACGGAGGCGTTCACGGCGATCAACGAGAATTTCAAGCAGACGTTCACGAAGCTGTTCGGGGGCGGGATGGCGGAGATGCGCCTGACGGACGAATCGAATGTGAACGAGAGCGGGATCGACATTGTGGCGTCGCCGCCGGGCAAGCGGCTGCAGAACGTGCTGCTGCTGTCGGGCGGGGAGAAGGCGCTGACGGCGCTGAGCCTGCTGATGGCGATCTTCCAATTCACGCCGAGCCCGTTCTGCGTGCTGGACGAAGTGGACGCGCCGCTGGACGAGCCGAATATTCAGCGGCTGATGGGACTGTTGAGTGAGATGGCGGGCCAGACGCAGTTCATCATCATCACGCACGCCAAGCGGACAATGGAGGCGTCGGAGTCGCTCTACGGGGTGACGATGCAGGAGCCGGGGATTTCGAAGCTGGTGTCGGTGAGGTTCCAGGAGGGGCCCACGGCGCGGGTACCGGTGGGTGCTCGGGCGTAGGCGAGGCGGAAGCCTCGCGCGGGCTGAAGCCCGCCCCACGACGGACATATGGGACGACTGCAAGCAAAGAACGTGCTGATCACGGGGGCGTCGTCGGGGATTGGGCAGGCGATTGCGGTGAGGTTTGCGCGGGAAGGCGCGAATGTCGCGATCAATTACCGGAGCGGGGCGGAGGCGGCGGAGGAGACGCGGAAGATGGCGCGGGCGGCGCGGGGGGATGAAGAGGGGCGAGAGTTGGTGGTGCAGGGAGATGTTTCGCAGGAAAGGGCGGTGCAGGAGATGTTCCGGCGGGTGATCGGGGAGTTCGGGTGGCTGGATGTGCTGATCAACAACGCAGGGATCCAGAAGCCGGCGGCGAGTCACGAGATCGATGTGGAAGATTTTGACCGGGTGATCGGGGTGAACTTGCGTGGACCGTTTCTCTGCGCGCGCGAGGCGATCCGGCATTTTCTCCAACGGGGCAAGGGCGGGGCGATTCTGAATAATTCGAGCGTGCACGAGATCATTCCGAAGCCGAAGTATCTGGCGTATTCGATCAGCAAGGGCGGGATGGAGAATCTGACGAAAACGCTGGCGTTGGAATATGCGGACCGCGGGATCCGGGTGAACGCCGTGGGACCGGGGGCGGTGGTGACGCCGATCAACATGGCGTGGATCAACGATGCGAGGGCGCGCCAAGAGGTGGAGAGCCATATTCCGATGTCGCGGGCAGCGGAGGCGGATGAGATCGCCTCGGTGTTCGCGTTTCTGGCGTCGGATGAGGCGAGCTACATCACGGGGCAGACGTTGTTCGCCTGCGGCGGGCTGACGCTGTATCCGGAGTTCCGCGTGGCGTGGTCATCGGGCGAGTAGATCCCAAGGGAACGCGGCGGTGGGCTGGTTGGCGTAGCGCTTCATTGCAAGAGTGAGGCGGCCGCCGGCGCCTGGGGCGAGGTGGACAGTGATGGCGCGGGCGTTATGAGGAGCGGTGAATTGATGCTCAGCGTAGGCTCCGGCCTGGAGGATGACATCGCGCGGCTCGACGGGGTTGATGTTGACGAGGGTGACGGTGACAGAATCGGCGGAGATTCTTTCGATCAGGGCAGCGACGTCTTCCGGCAGTCCGGCGCGGCGGCGGACGGGATCGAAGTAGCGAAGGCGGGCGTGGAGCGACCAGATGTTGCCGGATAAGTAGGCACCCAAGGTGAGATTGGCGAGGGCGTTGTGAGCGGCGGGGTTGAGGCCCATGGGATAGTCGGCGAGGCGGGTGTCGGGCGTGGTGTCATCCTCGCGGAGATCTTTCGCTTTGCGGCGGACGAAGTCTAGATCCTGGCGGAGGGCGCGGACGGGATAGTTGGGGTCCTTGCCATCGAGGAAAGCGAACCAGTCGGTTTTGGGAACGCGGGCGAAGTCGGCAGCGTCGCCGGACCACATGTAGATTTCCCCGAGGCGGTTGGTGTGGAGATTGGTGGTCCAGTGGTACCACACCTCGCGGCCAGTCTCCTTGTGGCCGCGCGGGTCACCGTACATTTGGGGGAGCATGTCATGGCCGTTGACGGTTTTCTTTTGGGCGTAGAGGTTGTTCATCTGCTTGCGGAGGGTTGAGAGGAAACCGGGGTCGCCGCTGACGAGGAGGGCGTTGGCGAAGCCGGGCCATGAGCCGGCAGAGAAGGTGTTGCGGTGGGCGATCTGTTCGATTTCGCCATCGTAGATGGTGAAGTTCCAGCCGTAGGTGCCTTTGTACCAGCGGCCGCCGTATTCACCGCCGACCTTGCCGTCGAGGCCGATATTGGTGGGGATGTTGCCGCCGTTGGAGTCGGTGCGCTGTTTCCATGCGCCGACGTATTCGAGAATCCAGTCGCGATACTTCTTTTCGCCGGTGAGGATGTAGGCGTTGAAAGCGAGTCCGGTGGAGGCGAGGTTGAGGGGATGGTCGCCGACGCTATCGAGATAATCGGCACAGTGGGCGAGCATTTTTTCGTAGACGGAGTTGAGGTTGACGAGCTTGCCGCGGCCGTGCGGACCGTGGAGGAGATGAAAACTGCCGGGGACGGGATCGCCGACCCAGTCATAAGTTGTGGCGCGGCGGAGCATGGGACCTTTAGAGCCGGTCCAGAGGCTCTTGATGATCTTGTGGACGGGATCGTAGTTGGGGGCTTCCGGGTCTTCATTCATGTAGAGGCCGGCGAATCGTTTCATGCGGACAGTGAGGAGCGGGTCGTTGGGGTCGGAGAGGGCGAGGAGCATGAGGGCGCGCATGCCTTCACCGGTGTGGAAGAAGTCGGACTGGGTGATGAACTCCTTGTAGTAGGCTCCGTTTTCGGCAAGCTTGGTAAGAGTGGTGCGGAGCTCGCCGTACTGGCGGAGGTGGCCTTCGTAAGCGCGCTTGTAGTTGCGGAGCACGGAGCCGGATGCGCCCATGGCGTGGACGAGAGTCCAGTTGTAGAAGACTTCGATGGCGTCGTCGGGGCCGTCGAGGGTTCCCCAGCGCGGGGTGTGGAGGAGATAGCCGCGCTCATCGAGGTAGCGGGCGGCGAACTGATCCATGGCGAGGGAGTTGGCGCGGAGGAGTTCGCGCTCAAGGAGGGCCCATTCGGGGGGCGGCATGGGTTGGTCGAGGGTGATGCTGACCTGTGCGGGCAAGGACGTGGCGGCGAGGAGAAGAAGCGGCCATTTCATACTTGATATGCTACACTGCCGACTGATTATGGCAAGCCAGAAGTGGAGGAGACGGGCACCGTGAGGGGTCCTATTTGAACGGCCACGGATGAACATGGATTCTGGGGTTGTGGGGTAGCGGGAAGTGGTTGAGCGGGTTGGGGTTGCTGATCCGGTAGGTTCGTTTCGCCGTTTTTTGCATCGCGGCGTAGTTTTTGGAGTTTGAGGAGGTCGGACTGGGCGCGGG
>VFZE01000036.1 GCA_016871315.1 Acidimicrobiia bacterium
AAGGCCGGTGATCCGGCAGTGGCGCTGGTGGAGGGGATGCAGGGGCTGAAGAATGTGCGGTTCGCCGGGATTCAGGCGTATGCGGGCCAGGCGAGCCATGTGACGGGGTTCGAGAAGAGGAAGCAGGTGTCGCGCGATGTGATGGCGACGGCGGTGGAGACGCGGCGGATGCTGGAGAAGAAGGGGATCGCGTGCAGCTGGCTGAGCGGGGGATCGACGGGGACGTACAACATTGATTCCGAGATTGATGGGGTGACCGAGATACAGCCGGGCAGTTTCATGTTCATGGATATCGACTACAACCGGATCGGCGGCGCGGATGGGAACGCGCATTATGGGGATTTCCGGAATTCGCTGACGGTGATGGCGACGGTGGTGAGCAAGCCTGCCGATTCAACGGCGATCGTGGATGCGGGGTTGAAGGCATTTTCGACGGACCGGGCATTTCCGCCGGAGACGAAGGACAAGATGCCGGTGACGTACGCGTTCGGCGGGGATGAGCATGGGAAGTTGACGCTGGGCGAAGGCGCGTATGCGTTCCAGGTAGGCGACAAGCTGGAGTTCATCATTCCGCACTGCGACCCGTCGGTGAATCTGTACGACCGGATATTCGCATGCAGGGGGGATCAGGTGGAGGCGGTGTGGGCGGTGGCGGCGCGTGGGATGAGCCAGTAGTTACATTGGCCCTTACATGGCGATGATCGGCTGGCCGGCGACGGCCATGCGGAAGGCGACGACGAAGACGCCAATATAAAGGATGCCGAACAAGGCGAGCAGGCCCATTTGGAGGCTCTTGGAGGAGTTTTTCCAGAGGCGGCTGATGGCGAGGGCGGCGAGCGGGAGCACCTGCATGGCGTGAAGGCCGACGGCGTGGGCGACGCGGAGGTCGCCGGCGTTCGTGGCCCAGTTGAGGAAGGGGAGACCGGGCCCGCCGTCGGGGACGCCGATGGCGTGAGCCTGGTTGAGAACGATGATCATGCCTTCAAGGCTTCCGAACATGAAGAGGATGAGGCCGAAGCGGATGCCCATGAGGACCGTACGGTCAATGTCGATGAACTCCCAGACGTAGAAGAACAGGAACAAGGCGATTAAGAGTGTGTTGGCGAGGATCATGAGGCCCATGAGGCCGAAGATGGAGGCGTCGAAGGGCTTGTCGACGTTGAAGTGAGAGGGGACGCCGCGGGCCGATTGGAGGCAGATGCAGGCGATTTCGCCGAGCATGAGCAGTGAGACGCCCCAGCGGATGAGACGTTTGACGGCCTTGGGGCCGGGGAGGTGTTCCATGAAGAGAGCGAGCGTCCAAAGGTAGATGGTGATGGAGGCGGCGAACTTGATGGGCTTGATCCAGGGATTGATGCCGAGGATTTCGCGGGAGTCCCATGGGGCGGCCATGAAGGCGGCGAACAGGAAGAAGACGTGAATCCAGCCGGTGACGGCGAGGACGGGGTCGGCGCGGTAGATTCTGCCGAGGAGGGATTTCACGCGAGGCTCCCGTAGGCGGAGTCAAAGAAGAGAAGCGGTTTGCCGTCGGAGATTTCGGCGCGGACGAGTTCGCCGATGAAGATGGCATGGTCGCCGGCTTCGACGACTTGGGAGACTTTGCACTCCATGTGAGCGAGGGCGCCGGGGATGAGCGGGACGCCGGTCTGGCCGGGGAGCCACTGGACGCCGGTGAAGCGGTCCTGTCCGCGCGCGGCGAAGCGGTTGGAGAGATCCTGCTGGTCAGAATTGAGGACGGAGATGCCGTAGTGCGAGGCGGCGCGGAAATGAGGCAGGAGGTTCGAGGAGTAATCGACGCAGACGAGAACAAGCGGCGGCACGGCGGAGACGGAGGTGAAGGAGTTGACGGTCATGCCGTGTGGGAGATTGTCGGTGCCGATCAGGGTGGCGATGCAGATGCCGGTGGCGTACTTGGCGCAGGTGCGGCGGAAGGTTTTGGGATCGATGGTGGAATCGGTCATTGTGAAGGCGTGCTTGACAATAGCGTAAAGCCAATCATATCATGAGGTTTGCAAAGACGGTCACTGGGAAGTTGCACGACGAAGTTCCACGGCATGGAAATGGATAAGGAGGCAACGTGATTAAGCTGGACATTATCAATGAAGTGGTGAACCGAACCGGGATCACCAAGACGAAGGCGGAGATGGCGGTAGAAACCGTCTTTGAAAGCATGAAGCGCGCGCTGGGGAATGGGGAGCGCATTGAATTGCGAGGGTTTGGGATTTTCAACGTGCGGCCGAGGAAGACGGGGATCGGGCGGAATCCGCGGACGGGAGCGGAGGTGGCGATACCGCCGGGCAAGGCGGTGCGGTTCAAGCCAGGCAAGGAGTTGCAGGCTCTTTAACGGCCTGCATCGACGGTGTCTCCCGCGGGACCGTATCCGGCCGCCGCGACCTACTCCTACTATTCGCGGCCGAGGCGGCGGTCCGTCGCGCTGCATGCCGCGTTGTTGCTGCTGACATTGCTGACGACGACGGCGATGGGGGCGCGGCTGGCGATCAACTTCGAGCAGAATCTTCCTGCGTTCAGCGATCACGATTTTCAGGCGTTGATGCAGATTGTGCGGAATCCGGCGTTGCTATTGATGGGGCTGCCGTTTTCGCTTACGCTGCTGACGATACTGATGGCGCACGAGCTGGGGCATTACTTTGCGTGCGTGTACTACCGCGTGGATGCGACGCTGCCGTATTTTCTGCCGGCGCCGACGCTGATCGGGACGTTTGGGGCGTTTATCAGGATACGGTCGCCGATTTATTCACGGGCGGTGTTGTTCGATATCGGGATCGCGGGGCCGCTGGCGGGGTTCTTGTTTTTACTGCCGGCGCTGGCAATTGGGTTGGCGAATTCGAAGGTGCTGCCGGGGATCGCTGTGCAGGGGGATTTGATCTTCGGTGCGCCGTTAATGGAGAGGTGGGTGACGGCGCTGGTGTTTCCGGGAGTGGCGGGGTCGGACGTGTATCTGCATCCGGTGGCTCGTGCGGCGTGGGTGGGGTTGCTGGCGACGGCGCTGAATTTGTTGCCGATCGGGCAGCTGGATGGGGGACATATTTTGTATGCGTTGCTGGGGAAGCATCATAAGCTGCTGTCGCGTTTTTTTGTTTTGGTGCTGGTGGTGTTGGGGCTGACGTACAGCTATAGCTGGCTGCTGTGGGCGCTGCTGCTGTTGGTGTTCGGGATGAGGCACCCGGTGATTCATGATCCGGGGCGGTTAGGGGGTGGGAGGAAACGGCTGGCATTGCTGGCCTTGCTTATTTTTGTTGTTTCCTTTACGGTGTCACCTGTGGAGATCAGCGGATTCCAGTGAAGATATCGGCGACGATCATCACGCAGGACGAGGAACGGAATATCGCGCGTGCGATGGAGAGCTTGCGCTGCTGCGATGAAATTGTGGTGGTGGATAGCGGGTCGGCGGACCGGACCATGGAGATTGCGCGGAACTTGGGGGCGCGGGTGGTGGAGTCGCCGTGGCGCGGGTATGCGGGGCAGAAGAATTTCGCCTCGACGCAGGCGGCGCATGACTGGGTCCTGTCGATTGACGCGGATGAATCGCTGAGCGAGGCGCTGGAGGCGGAGATCTGGCAGATCAAGAAGAACGGGCCGAAGTATGACGGCTACACGATGCCGCGGCTGGCGCAGTATCTGGGGCGATGGATCATGCATTCGGGCTGGTATCCGGACCGGAAGGTGAGGCTGTTTGACCGGCGGAAGGCGAAGTGGGTGGGGGATTACGTGCATGAGTCGGTGGAGGTGGAGGGGACGGTGGGGCACTTGCAGTCGAACCTGCTGCACTTCACCTGCGATTCGCTTTCGGGGCATTTGCGGACGATGGATAAATACACGACGCTGGCGGCGACGCAGCTGATCGATCAGAAGGGTCGTGTGGGGTGGACGCAGCTGCTGCTGGATCCGCCGTTCACCTTTTTCCAGAGCTATGTGCTGAAGCGGGGGTATATGGATGGGGTGGAGGGGCTGTGCATCGCCTACATGGCGGCGATGTACAACTTTGTGAAGTACGCGAAGGCGAAGTTCATGCAGTCGGGCCGGTGAAGATGCGCATCCTGCATGTGGATATGGGGCGGGAGATGCGCGGGGGGCAGTGGCAGGTTCTGCATCTGTTGAGAGGGTTGAAGGGGCGGGGGCATGAGTGTGAGTTGGTAACGCGGGCGGGTTCGGAGCTGGGGCCTGTCTTGCGTGGCGAGGGTTATGTGGTGCATGAAGGCGGGTGGATGGCGGTGCGGAGGCTAACGCGGGAGTTTGATGTGACGCATGCGCATGATGCGCGGGGGCACGCGATGGGGGCGGTGGCGGGCGCGGAGAAGTTGGTGGTGGCGCGGCGGGTGGCGTTTGCGGTGGGGAAGGGGTGGATGTCGCGATGGAAATACGGGAGGGCAAAAAGGTTCGTGGCGGTGTCGCAGTATGTGGCGGGAGTGTTGCGGGAGGCGGGAGTGGAGGAATCGCGGATTCGAGTGGTCTATGATGGTGTGCCGTTGCTGGAGATGAGGGAGTTGGGGAAAGTGATTGTTGCTCCGGCATCGCCTGATCCGGCGAAGGGAACGGACCTGGCGATGGAGGCGGCGCGGATGGCGGGGGTTCAGGTGAAGTTCTCCCATGATCTGGAGGAGGATTTGCCTGGGGCGGCAGCGTTTGTGTATTTGACGCGGGAAGAGGGGCTGGGTTCGGGGATATTGTTGGCGATGTCGGCGGGTGTGCCGGTGCTGGCGAGCGCGGTGGGCGGGATTCCGGAGATCGTCGAGGATGGGGTGACGGGACTGCTGACGGGGAATGAGCCGGGGATGATCGCGGTAAGGTTGACGAGGCTGGTGGAGGATCGGGCGATGGCGCGAACGTTGGGGGAGACGGGCCGAGTTTCGGTGATGGAGCGGTTCACGCTAGAGAGAATGGTGGAGGCGACGGAGAATGTGTACCGGGAGGTTCTGGGGTGATGGAAGGCGTGCTGAGTGTCGTCGCGGGGCTGCTGATCGGGAGCTTTCTGAATGTGTGTGTGTACCGGCTGCCGCGCGACATGTCGGTGACGTGGCCTGGTTCGCGATGCACGACGTGCGGGCACGCGATCGCGTGGTATGAGAATGTTCCGGTGGTGAGTTATTTGCTGATGCGGGCGAGGTGCCGGCATTGCCGGGCGGGAATTGCGTGGCGGTATCCGGCGGTGGAGGCGGTGACGGCGGCGCTGTTCCTGCTGGGCTATCTGACGTGGGGGCCGTCGGCGGGCGCGGTGAAGTTCGCGGTGTTCGCGGCGCTGCTGGTGGGGATGATCGTTTCGGACCTGGAGACGCGGATATTGCCGGATGAGTTTACCAAGGGCGGGATGGCGGCGGGGTTTGTGGCGTCGTTTCTTGTGCCGATACCCGACAGCGTGATGGCGGTGTTTCTGCCGGGTGTGGACCGGAGAGTGTCGTCGTTGGTGGAGGCGGGTGTGGCGGCGGGTTTGGCGAGCGGGGCGTTGTGGGGAGTGGGAGTGGTGTACAGCAAGCTGCGGGAGAAAGAGGGGCTGGGATTCGGGGATGTGAAGATGGTGGCGATGATGGGTGCGTTTCTGGGATTGCCGGCGACACTGGCGGCGGTGATGTTCGGCTGCATCGCGGGGTCGGTGCTGGGGCTGGGGTATATTTGGGCGACGAAGAAGGACGCGGCGACGTATGAGCTGCCGTTCGGGAGTTTTCTTGGGGCGGCGGCGATAGTGGTGGGTTTAACAAGCGAGGGAATGCTGCACTGGTACAGAGGCATGTGACATAATTTGGAGCAAGAATGGCCAGCACAATTCACACCTACTTCATCAACACGGAAGACGTGGTAAAGTCGGCGCCGATTTCGGAAGGAATCGCGACGCCGCGGAAGAAGAAGCCGAAAGAGCTGGCGGTGATCACCGAGTGCTGCACGGGGTGCGCGGGCTCGCCGGCATGTGTGGAGTACTGTCCGGTGGCCGATTGCATGTACTGGGTGGAGGATCCGGATCATCCGCCGTTCGGGCACATCGAGGTGGATCCGTTCCTGTGCATCGGATGCAAGAAGTGCACGAGCAAGGGGCCGGACGGCGCGTTCCTGGACGGGTGTCCGTGGGACGCGATCGAGATGGTGCCGATCGAGGCGGTGGAGGGGTGGATCGGGCAGACGATGGCGATTTAGCGGGCGACGCTGAAGCCTCGCGCAAGCTGAAAGTTTGCCCCCGCAACCAACTGTAACCCCCTTTCTTTTGGGAATCGGCCGTGATAGGCTCCGGGCGACAAGGGGGTTCTATGCGCAACTTATCGAGAATCATTCTGGGCGGGGTGCTGCTGATGGCCAGCAGTATTTCCCACGGACAAACGACATTCGCGACCATCACAGGCACTGTGGCGGACAGTTCCGGAGCGGTGATTGCGAACGCCAAGGTGACGGCGACGCACTGGGAGACGAACATCCGGACGGCGGCGAGTTCGAACGAGGTGGGCAGTTACACGGTGGCGCAGCTGAAGGAGGGCACCTATTCGGTGCGAGTGCAGGCGGCGGGTTTCAAGGAGTTCGTGGTGGAGCGGGTGGTGATCACGGCGCGGGATTTGCGGCGCGTGGACGCGATTTTGGAAGTGGGAAGCGTAGAGACGGCGGTGACGGTGAGCGGCGGGGCGACGCTGATCGAAACGGAGACGGCGCGGATCAACGACACCAAGACAGCGGAGATATTGAAATCGCTGCCGCTGAACACGCGGGGGATCTGGGCGTTTCTGGCGCTGGCGCCGAATGTGCTGCAGGCGGGCGGAGGGTCGTCGACGATCCGGTTCGCCGGGAGCCGGTCGAACCAGTCGAATTGGGCGATTGACGGGGTGACGTTTTCCGACGGGGTTTCGAACACGCAGATCGGGCCGCTGGCCAACTACATCGAGTCGTTCCAGGAGATCAAGATCGATATTGCGAACAACACGGCGGAGTTCGGCACGATCGGGCAGGTGACGCTGATTTCCAAATCGGGGACGAACGCTCTGCACGGGAACGTGTTTGATTATTATTCGACGCCGTGGTTCCGCGCGCGGAATCCGTTTGCGCTGACTCGGGGAGCGGGGATCGGGCACACCCCGGGAGGGAGCGTGGGCGGGCCGATCGTGTTGCCGAAGATTTATGACGGCCGGAACAAGACGTTCTTCTTTTTTTCGTTTGAGACATCGCGCGGGAGCCCGGTCAACCAGCTGCTGAATCCGACGGTACCGCTGCCGGCATGGCGGGAGGGCAATTTTTCCGGACTGAGCGGGGGAGTGGTGATCTATGATCCGCAAAGCGGGAATCCGTTTCCGAATAACCGGATTCCGGCGAACCGGATGAACGCGGTGTCGACGAAGATTCAGGAGCGGTTCTATCCGCTGCCGAACTTTGGAGCGACGGACACGTTGATCAGCCAGAATTACCGCGAGAACAAGGTGCGGCCGCGTGATCCGTCCACGTATTGGACGACGCGGATAGACCACCGGATATCGGATAAGGATTCGGTGTTCGGCCGGTTCACATTTCAACGGGCGTACAACCGGACATATGAAGGGAATCTGCCGACGATCGGGCGGCGCATCCAACAGCGGGACAACCGGGCGGCGGCGATCGTGCACACGCACACGTTCCGGCCGACGCTGCTGAACGAGTTCCGGTGGGGTTTCGCCCTGAACAACAATCCGGTGGAGGGGCCGATCAACGGGCCGGAGATGGTGCGCGAACTGGGAATCACGGGACTGGCTCCCGATCTGCCGAACATCTCGGGAATCTTCAAGGTGAACTTCGCCGGCGTCGGGCTGACGGGAATCACGCAGCCGGACTATACGCGGCCGGGATTCCGGAACCATTTGCAGGAGTTTCAGAATCACGTGAGCTGGTTCCGGGGTCGGCACAATATCAAGACGGGATTCCATTTGACGCGGATCGAGTGGGATTCGCTGTCGGCGAATCCGAACCTTTTTGGGAACGTGACGTTTTCCAACCGGTTCTCCAGCGCGGGGCGTGCAAACCAAGGGCATCCGTATGCGGATTTTCTGCTGGGGATACCGTCGAATGCGTCGCGCGCGTTTCCGCCGCTGCGAGTGGACCGGAACCGGTGGCAGTACGATTTCTTCTTCGCGGATGATTTCCGGGTATCGTCGCAGCTGACGCTGAACCTGGGAATGCGGTATGAGTTTCACGCGGGGTGGCGGGAGAATTCGACCCTGACTTCGATGTTCGATGTGGCGAGCGGGAAGATCGTGATCGAGGATGGAGCGAGCGGGAAGATCAGCCCGCTATTCCCGCGGAATTACGTGGGGATTGTGGAGGCACGGGAACTTGGGCTGCCTGGACGGACGATCATCCGGAACGACAGGAACAATTTCGCGCCGCGGATCGGGCTGGCTTACCGGCCGTGGGGTAATCAAACGGTGTTCCGTGCCGGGTACGGGATCTTCTTTGATGTGGCTCCGCGCAATTTGAACCAGGGCGGAATTCCGTTTGTGCTGAACGAGCCGACGTATACGAATCCCGCAGCCAGTCCGGATGTGATCTTCCCGCGGGTGTTTCCTGCGACAGGGCTAGCGGGGCCATCGACGGTGGGGATACCGGCGGCGGTGAATCCAAACCTGAAGATACCGTATTCGATGCAGTACAACATGACGGTGGAGCATCAGAGGTGGGACGTCGGGTTTCGGCTGTCCTACATTGGAACGAACACGCGGCAGGGGGACTGGGCGTATGACTACAATTCGCCTGTACCGGACACGCGTGCGTTCATTGACAAGCCGCGACCATTTCCGCAGTATCCGGGGATCAGCTATTTCACGAATGGGGCGGGTCACCAGTATCACAGCCTGACGGCGGAGGCGGAGCGGCAAATGGCGAGCGGGTTGTACTTTCAGGGTTCGTGGACATGGGCGCGGGACATCGGGGATAACGAGCGCGGCGAGGGGATCGAGAACCCGTTCGACCGGCGGAGAGAACGTGCGGTATGGATGGACATTCCGACGCATCGCGTAACGACGAATGTGCTTTACCAGTTCCCGGTGGGTAAAGGGAAGAAGTGGCTGTCGAACGCGAACCGGTGGGCGAATCTGGCAGTTGGGGGCTGGGAGATGTCGGGGATCTACAGCCTGTACTCGGGACAGTTCCTGACGCCGTTCTGGACGGGGCCCGATCTAACAGGGACGGCATTTACCGCGAGCAGGACGGCCCCAGTGGTGACGAGGCGGCCGGATCATTTGCGGGATGCGAACCTGGGTTCGGGGCAGCGGACGGTGGACCGGTGGTTTGACGCAGCGGCGTTTGGCGCGCCGCAAGCGGGTCAGTTCGGGACGTCGGCGAAGGGCGTGATCAAGGGACCCGGGGTGAATGTTTGGCACCTTGGGTTGTTCAAGAACCTGGTATTCGCGGAAGGCTGGCCGTTGTTGAGGTGGGAGCTGACGGCGACGAATGCGTTCAACCACCCGAACTGGTCGAACCCGGCGACGAACATTTCGCAACTGGCGAATGTGGGAGTGATCAGCGGCGTGGGTGGCGTGAACGGATCGTCGACAGGGGATCAGCCGGGAGCGCGGTCGTTCCGGATGGGATTCCGCGTGGAGTGGTAGGAGTTTCAGGCAAGAGCAAAGAAACGCGCGACTAAAGCCACCGCTTGCTGACGCGCTGTTCTGTAAAATGGCAGTCCATGGAACGCAGAGGATTCTTGCAGAACACGATCGCGGCGGGCGCGTATGCGCACGCCGCGCAGAGTCAGACGGCGGAGCCGGTCACGCATGAGGAGCATGGGGGGCTGGTGATAGAGCGGGCCGCCGCAGGGCGCCCGCATGAAGGGAAGGTTCTGGCGGCGATACAGCCGCATTCCGATGATATTCCGATCTTCGCGGCGGGGGCGGTTTTCAAGCTGATCCACGAGGGGTACACCGCCTACTTGATCCGGGTGACGAATGACGATATGGCGGGGCCGGGGAGCATCGCGACGACGGTGTCGGCGAATGAGCGGGACAACAACGCGGTGGCGAAGGTGTTTGGGGTGAAGGGTGTGTTTGATCTCAACTATGGGAATCACATGATGGACGCGGTGTCGCTACCCGAGCTGCGGGCACGGTTCATTTATTTGTTCCGGCTGCTGAAGGTGGATACGGTGATCACCTACGATCCGTGGGGGCACTATGAGGAGAATCCGGACCATTACGTGACGTCGGCGTGCGTAGAGGCGGCGTGCTGGATGGCGGCGGGCGGGAAGGATTATCCGGAACATTTCGCGGCGGGGTTGCGGCCGCATGCGGTGAAGGAGAAGTATTATTTCGCGCGGTTCCAGCAGCGGGTGAACCGGATCGTGGATATCGGTTCTGTGGTGGAGCGGAAGATCGATGTGCTGCTGGAGAACAAGGCTCAGGGTCCGGCGGGGGATCGCGGGGCGCGGCTGAGGGCGCAGCTGGCGGGGCGCGGGTTGAAGTTGCCGTTGCTGGGGGACAGTGACGAGTCAGCGAACCGGGCCTACATCCGGGAGTTCACGCTGCGGGCGAACCGGGAGTTGGGGAGGAAGCACGGGCTGGAGTACGCGGAGGCGTATCACTACATCGGGCCTCCCGAGAATGAGGTGGATGATTACGTGAGGAGGAACGCGGTGGCGCTGTAGCAGGTTGGCAAGGGGAGTCTGATAATGGGGTAGAATATAAGGTTTACGCCTGAGCATGCGAAAGAAACTTCTTGTCATAGTGCTTGCGTACGCGATGCTGCTGGTTCCGGCTTCCACCGCGCCTGTCGTGGAAGATCCGGCAACGGCGATGATTCCTCCAGTGGATGCAGAGATGCAGTATGAGCTGGAGGTGAATCTGCGTCATATGGGACTGGCTGCGGCGCTGGAGCAGAAGCGGCTGGCGGTGTCGCTGGTGGACATCACAGATCTGCAAAACCCGCAGTACGCGGGCGTGAACGACCGCAATATGATGTACGCGGCGAGCCTGCCGAAGATCGCGATCGTGCTGGCGGGCTTTGAGCGGATCAAGGCGGGGCTGATGGATTACACGCCGGCGGTGAAGGAGATGTTCACGAACCTGATCCGGTTCTCGTCGAACACGGATGCGTCGCGTGCGATACAGAGGATCGGGTTCGGGTTTATCGCGAACGTGCTGACGAGCGGGGCGTACCGGCTGTATGATCCGTTTCTGAATGGCGGGTTGTGGATCGGGAAGGCGTACGGCGGACCGAACGATTACTGGCGGCGCGATCCGATGCACAACATTTCACACGGAGCGACGAGCTTGCAGGTGGCGCGGTTTTTCCTGATGCTGGAGCAGGGGCGGCTGGCGGGTCCGGCGTATAGCGCGGAGATCAAGGAGATCCTGTCGAAGCCGGGGATCAATCACAAGTTCGTGAAGGGACTGTCGTCGATTGGGGTTCGGGATGTTTATCGCAAGTCGGGGACTTGGAAGGATGCGCATTGCGATGCGGCGCTGGTGGAGCATGACGGGCGGCGATATATCGCGGTGGCGCTGATGAAGGATGACAAGGGCGGGGAAGTGCTGCCGCAGCTGATCGTGAAGCTGGATCAGATTGTGATGCGGCGGGCGCAGGCTGGGGCGGTGGCGGCGGATTAGGGAGCCGGATCAAGGGATTTGCGGAAGAGGGCGTCGCCGGCGAGATCGCGGAGGATGACTTCGAGCGCGCCCGATTTGCCGTCGATCGTGACTTCGCCGAAGAACTGCAGGCCGGCGCTGGGAGGGAGGTTGGATTGTCCTTTTGGCGGGGCCTTTTGAAAGATGACTTGCGGGCCGAAAGTATTGTCGAGTGTGCCGGGGCCGAAGGTGCCGGCGTGGAGGGGGCCGGAAATGAATTCCCAGAAAGGGTCGAATTCGGTGAACTGCGCTTTGGCGGGGTCGTAGAAGTGGGCGGCGGTGTAGTGCACGTCGGCGGTGAGCCAGACGGTGTTCCGGACGCGGTCCTGTTTGAGGGATTTCAGTAGCGAGGCGATTTCGAGTTCGCGGCCGAGGGCGGGGCCGTTGGAGTTGGCGCAGTTTTCAAAGCGGGGGCGATTTCGGGAGTCACCCCCGTCGCCGACGATCAGGCCGATGGGCATGTCGGAGGCGATGACTTTCCAGAGAGCGCGGGAGTTTTTCAGGCCTTGCCGGAGCCATTGCAGCTGAGGGCGGCCGAGGAAGAGGGTTTCCGGGGATTCGGCTGGCTGGAGATTGTAGGAGTTGGCGGCGCGATAGGAGCGCATGTCGATGACGAAGATGTCGAGCAGCGGGCCGTAGGGGATGCGGCGGTAAAGGCGGTTGCTGTTGAGGCGGATGGGCGCGTGCTCGAGGAACGCCTGGCGGGCGCGGGTGACGAGCGCGGCGATGTTCTTTTCCGCGTAACGCTGATCGGTGGCGAGGTCTTTGCCTGGGGACCAGTTGTTAGTGACTTCGTGATCGTCCCATTGCCAGATCTGGGGGACTTCGGAGTTGAAGCGGCGGACGTGCTCGTCCATGAGGTTATAGAGGTAGTTGCCGCGGAACTCGTCGAGCGTTTCGGCGACTTTGCTTTTGACTTCGGTGGTGATGTTGCGCCAGATGTCGCCGGAGGGGAGGCGGATTTCGGCGGGGATGGGATTGTCGGCGTAGATGGTGTCGCCGGAGTGGAGGAAGAAATCGGGGTTGAGGCGGCGCATGGTTTCGTAGATGCGCATGCCGCCGAAATCGGGGTTGATGCCGTAGCCCTGGCCGGCGGTGTCGCCGGACCACAGGAACCGGATGTTGGAGGGTCGCGTCGGTGCGGTGCGGAAGGTGCCGTTGACAGGTTCGGAGAGGGTGCGATTGTCGCGGAGATCGAGGAAGCGGACCTGGTAGTGGATTTGGGCGTTGAGAGGGAGATCGCGGAGATCGAGGCGGGCGGTGAGTCCGGTGGAGGGGAGCGCGTCAAGGCCTTGCATGCGGCGCGAGTTGCGCATGTCCTGGTGTTGGGACCAATCGACGATCATGCGGGAGGGGCTTTCGGCACGGGACCAGATGATGGCCCGGCCGGGGATGACGTCTCCGGTCTGGACGCCGTAGGGGACAGTGGAGCGTGCGTGAAGAAGGGCGGGGGAGGCGGCGAGGGTTCTGAGGAAATTTCTTCGCTTCATGGGCGGCGTTGGATGAGGCGTTCGATTTCGGTGGCGATGGTTTGGTGTTCGACGGCGGAGTTGAGGCGGAGAACGTTGGAGGTCATGGCGACCAAGTAGGCTTTGGAGCCGGATTCCACCACGGTGACCGAGTGCATGAGGTTGGTCTTGTTTCCCTTGTATTGAACGCAGCGGTAACCGGGTTCGGGTTCGCATTGGAAGAGGGAGCCGGATTTGAAGTAGACGGCTGCCTTGGCCAGGGCGGGGGAGGAGGCGTAGCGGTAGCGGGGGCGGGAGCAATAGAGGAGGCGCTTGAGTTCGAGGCTGGACCAGGCGTCGACAAGTTTGCCTTGCTCCATTTTGATGAGCCAGCGGAGGAGTTCGCGCGGGGTGGAGTAACTGGCGGTGCCGGGGATGGCCCGAGAGCCGCCGGAGGTGAAGAAGGTGCCGATGCGGATTTTGGAGGTGTCGAGGCCGGATTCGGTGAGGGCGGATTCGAGGGATTCCAAGGCGAGGTCGCGGAGATCTGTTTTGGAGGGCTCCTTGAAGAATTGCGCTTCCGCGGCTGGAGCAGGCGGGTAGGCGGCGCCGAACTTGTGGAGCAGCATGGCTTGCTTCCAGGTGGTGGAGGCGGCGGCGTTGGAGCTTTGGCTCAGCATGTGGTCGAGCCATTCCCAGAGGCTGAACTTGTCGCCGGATTCCAGACGGCGGTTGAGGATGGCGGCGTCGCCGTCGTTGAAGAAGGGGACGGTCTTGCCGTCGCGATAGACGAAGCTGTCGGCGGTGACGATGGTATCGCGGAGGATTTTTTCGCGGGCGGCGGTGCTCGATGGATGAATGCGGCGTAGGGCGCCGAAGATGCCGGTGGCGACGAAGAGCTTGCCGACACTGCCGGGGATGCGGCTGACGTCGGGACGGATGGCGGCGTAGCGTGGTAGCGAGGGGTCGGAGATGTCGAGCAGGGCGAGACTGTAGGAGTCATCGCGTATGGCGAAGATGGCCTGGAGACCGGCTTTGAGGTAGGAATCCTCGGGGGTTGAAGTAGTGATGTCGAAGTCGCTTCCGGAGAGGCGGATCTTGATTTGATCGGTGTTCCAGAGAGCGCCGGGAGGGAGATTGACGGACTTTTTGATCTTGCCTTCGTGGGCGAGTTTGTAGGCGGCGAGGCGGCGGATGCCGGTGCGGGCGGCGCCGTCGATCGGATAGGCGTGGGAGGCGAGCGCGCAGAAGAGAATGACGGAGACGAGGCGGATCATAGCGGCTTGTCCTCGAGACGGACGGTTTGGAGATTGTCGGAAGGGCCTTCGAGACGGCTGAGAGCGTCGAGGGTTTTCCACTCCTGGAAGCGGGCGAGGGGGCGGATCTGGAAGAGGCGGAGCTGGCCGTTTTCGAAACCGAATTCAATATCCCATGGGAGCAGGGTTCCGGATTCCGAGCGCGCGGGCGGATATCTCTTTTTGACTTCGGCGACCATGCGCCGGAGCTGGCCTACTTCATCGGTGGTGAGGACGTATTCGCGGCCGGTGGCGGGGACGTTGACGAAGCCGCCATCGGGTTTGACCATTTTGCGGTAAGTGGCGCGGCATTGCTGGAGGAGGCGGACGTTGCCCGCGGGTTCGAGGAGCAGGGATTCGGCTACACCGCCATCGACAACGGCGCTGACGCCTTCACTGACGTTGACGGTGATGTAGTTGTCGAGGCCGGTTTCGAGATCTGCGGTGGCGATGACGCCGGATTTTTCGCTGGGCACGGTGCGCATGACGATGACCGAGGGGTAGACCTTGCCGGTGCCCTTGAGGGCGCGGTTGCGCCAAAGGTAAGCGCGCTCCGTGTAGGGGGAGGCCCAGACGTTCTTGATGGATTGAAGAATGTGGCGCGCGCCGACCTGGTTGGCGACGGTGAGGTTGAGGCCTGCGCCGGTGAAGCCGGGGAGGTCTTCGGCGTTGGTGTCGCTGCGGACAAAAACGCCGTAGGTATTGTCGTTGCCGAAGGTTTCTTGAAGTTTTTCCTGAAGCTCGCGCTCGAAGGCGGGGATGAGGGGCATGGATTGAATGGTGGCGCGGAAATGGGCGAGCTTGGGAGCGATGAAGGTTTGAATGGCGGAGGGATCGGCGCCTGAGTCGCGCATCTGTTCGGCTTGGGCGAGCCCTTCGCGGATTTGATCGAGGAAGGGCCTGCCGGAGTTGTCGAGGACGCGGAAGACGTGGTCATGGAAGATGCCGAAGGGGATGACGAACCCTGGGGCGACCGTGTCGGGGAAGAACTGGGCAAGCTGGCCGAGATTGGCGGCCTTGGGACCGACGGTAATGGCGGCGTCGGAGGAGCTGAGTTCGCGGAGGCGGCGGAGGCGTTTATCGGTGAGGTTGAGGCGGGAGGTGTCGAGCTCAATGCGGCGTGGAGCGGTGGGTTGCGAGGTCCAGAGTTTGCGCTCCTCTTCGGTCATGGAGGCTTTTTCCTTGAGGACAACGATGTTGCGGGGCGTGACGGCATAGAACATTTCCATGCCTTTGCGTTTTTCCAGTTCCGGCAGGAGGGAGGAGGGGATCCGGGCGTTGGGGACGCCGAGGTTGGCGGCGAGCAGCTGTGCGTGAGAGAGCATGTTGCCGGCTTCGAGGGTGAGGATGCCGGCCATGGGTTTCAGTTCGGCGACGGTTTGAGGGATGAGATAGATGCCGCCGGGATCGATTTTGCCGCCGGGCTTGTCCTCTTCGATGATGCCGAGTTTGCCGATGCCGACGCCGGGGTTGAGTCCGGCGGCACCGGCGGTGGTGGCGCGGCCGAGGATGGAGTGGCGTATGCCGGCGGCGCGTTCGGCATCCTGGAGAAGCGGATCGAGGCGGTTGGAGAGGGGAAGGGCGGCGGAGCTGCGGAGAAGATGATCGACAAGACCGGCGGCCAGGGGTTCGACGGCCTGATAGTGGCGGGAGACGGGGCCGAAGTCCTTGGCGGCGGTGGCGCGGCTCCATTCCGAGGCGCGGGCGAGATAACGGATTGAGGCGCGGTAGGCGGAGGATTCCACCGAGCCGCGGCGTTTGAGCGTGTCGAGTTCCTCTTCCAGCGCGCGGAACTGGCGCAGAGAGATGAGTCCGGAGCCGGTTGTGACGCGGAGGCAGGAGCGGAGGTTTTCAAGGAGTTGTGCGCGGCTGGCATCGGGTGAAGGCGTGGCGGCGTGGAATGACATCTCCTGGAGGAGACGGTTAAGGTCCATGAGGGCGAGGTTAAGGCGGCCGTCCTTGGAAGTGGAGACGTGGCGGCGAATGGCGAGAGAAAGGGAGGCGATGTGCTGGAGGAGTTGGGGTTGGTTGGGTGACTGGAGGGATTGCGCGAGATCGGCGAGGGGTTTTTCGACAGCGGTTCCGGCGGCGGATTTGCGGGAGCTTTCGAGGGCGGGGATCCAGTTCTGCGGGCTGTACTGTTTTTCGAGGAGGGTGGCGAGTTCCTCGAGGTAGGCTTTGACAGGCGGCGACGGGTTTTTGGTTTGGAGAAAGCCGGTGACGGCGGCGGTGTCTTCTGGGCCGGGGTAGGAATGGATTTTGGCGCGGATGCGCTGGAGGCGGGAGTCTTCATTGGCGGCGGCGGCGGCGAGGGAGCGGACGCGTTTGATGGTGCTGTCGGCGACACCGTGGGGAATGGTGTCCATCAGCTGCATGCCGAGGTAGTAATTCCGCTCGAGCCATTGGGCGTCCGAGAAAAGTTCGAGGAGGAATTTGCGGCCGGCGCGCTCCTCGTCTTCGACTTGGCGCGCGCCGCGATAGGAGATCGCGCGGCGGTAGATCCAGCCCTGATCGACTTCGGTGAGGTACTTTTCGAGGACAAGTTCCTTGAGCCAATGATGGTCGCGATCGGCATCGAGCAAGGAGGTAAAGGGGAGTCCTGTGAGGATGGTGCCGGCGTGGACGTTCCAATCGGCGAGGCGCTTGGCATCCGCGGACAGTTCGGCATGCTGGTGGCCGCCGCCGAGTTCGCGGCAAGGCGTTCCGGCGGGAGGGTGAATGGAGCCGTCATTACAGAACCAGCGGATGCGGAGGAAGGGGCCGCGCGGGTTTTCCTTGAAAGAGGAGAGTATTTTGCGGGCTTGCGCGGCTTGGGAATCGGAGAGAGGCGGGATGAGGGAGTCGGCGGGGAGGAGGAGCGGGAGGGAGAGGAGGAGGAGGAAGCGGGGCATTAAGACCATGGTAAGAAAAAGGGGCGAAGGGTGCACAGGAATCGTTAAATTAAAGGTTGTGCATTCGACGAGCCTGTAATAGAATCCGGCGATGGAGGTGTCTATCCACAGGGGAGAGTGGAATCCAGGACTCGTCACCGGTGAGCAAGTATGCGGGAGGCAAAAGCCCGTATGGATGTCACGATATGAGCGGTAATGTTCGGGAATGGATTGGTGGTGGTGGAGAATACCGGGAGTTGCGAGGGGGCTCGTGGTGCAACTTTCAGCGCGACGCCGCCTGCGCCTACCGCGGCAGCATCCTCCCAGCGTACCGGGGCGGCAGCATCGGATTTCGCTGCTCCAGGACATTCTAACCCTATTCTCTTTTTCCGTTCACCCTTTTCACTCTCACGGGCGAGTTGCCAGAGGCGAGGCTGAAGCCTCGCGCGGGCTGAAGAGCCCCCCCACACGGAGGTCTTGCTATACTGCGTTATTTCACAAGCAGGAGAACTCATGAGTTTTGGATTGAATATTCGCAAAGATGCTGCGCTGGATTTTGTTTCGCTCGGGGCGCTGATCCATCGGCTGGATCCGGGGATTATTCCGTTCCGGAAGGCGACGACGTGCTCGATCCACGTGAGCGGCGGGGAATTCAATGTCGCGGCGAATCTGGCGGATTGTTTTGGGTTGAAGACGGGCATCGCGACGGCGATGGTGAGCTATCCGATCGGGGATCTGATCGCGGAGCGGGTGAAGGCGATGGGGGTGACGGCGTTCTATAAGCGGTTTGAGCATGACGGGGTGCAGGGGCCGAATATGGCGACGGTGTATAGCGACCGGGGGCTGGGGGTTCGCGCGCCGGTGGTGTTTTATAACCGGTCGAATGAGGCGGCGGGGAGGCTGAAGCCGGGCGATTTTGATTGGAAGGCGATCTTCGGGCAGGGGGTGAAGTGGTTCCATAGCGGCGGGATCTTTGCGGCGCTGTCGGCTACGACCTCGGAGGTGATTATCGAGGGGATGAAGGCGGCGAAGGCGGCCGGGGCGGTGGTGAGTTTCGACTTGAACTTCCGGGCGAAGCTGTGGAAGATTTCCGGCGGCGAATCCAGGGCGGCGGAGATACTGAACCGGATCGTCGAGAACGTGGATGTGCTGGTGGGTAACGAGGAAGACCTGCAGAAGGGGTTGGGGATAGAGGGGCAGGACGTGGAGGCGAAGTCGAAGCTGGATCCGAGCGCTTTCTTCGGGATCATCAATAAGGTGGTGGCGCGGCACAAGCAGGTGAAAGTAGTGGCGACGACGCTGCGCGAGGTGCATTCCTCGAGCCGGCATAGCTGGAGCGCGGTGGCATGGATCGATGGAAAGACCTACACGGCGCCGACCTGCGAGTTGGATGTGCTGGACCGGGTGGGAGGCGGGGACGGATTCGCTTCGGGCTTGGTGTATGGGGCGATTGCCGGGGAGAAGCCGGAAGAGGCGTTGAAGCTAGGGTGGGCGCATGGAGCGCTCCTGACAACGTTCCCTGGGGATACTACCATGGCTACCCTGGGAGAGGTCAAAGCGTTCGCGCAGGGCGGTTCAGCGCGGATTCAGCGCTGACCTAACAAATACGTTAGGTGGCTTCGCAAAGCTGTTAGGTCCAAGAGCGGTTTTGGGGTGAGGGCAGAGGTCCGTGAAGCGCTGTCCGGGGCAGATTCTCTTTATTTGCAGTTAGATAGGCGATTGCTTTCGCCGTGGAGCGAGTTTGGCACGCCTATTGCACTTAGACAGGGCGTACGGCGAAAGCCGGATGGGAATAGAAGAAAAAAAGAAAGAGGATCAGCACAAATGCTTAACCTAGTCACCACCCGATTCACCAAGGTCATCGCGACGATGGGGATGGCCCTTTTGATCGGCGCCGCCACGACTCCGCAGTTTGACGCCCCCAACCCGCCACCCGACCCGTGGGAAGTGGCCAACTATGACGCCCCGAATCCGCCGCCCGATCCTTGGGAAGTGGCCGGCTTCGACGCTCCGAATCCGCCGCCTGATCCCTGGGAAGGTTTTGACGCCCCTAACCCGCCGCCCGATCCTTGGGAAGCGGTCTAATACAGACGATTCCGGAAGCGGACACGGTTGGATCGCCTTATTTGAGCGGGGCGTCCAGCCGTGTTTCGTATTTGGGGGTTCATGGGCGTGCGAAGGGCGACCTGGCAACCTTCCGGGGCTAGGGCTTCCAGCCGGTCGAGCACGGTTTTGCCATCCATGCCGGGGCACATTTTGGCGACCAACCAGTTCTCGGTCTTTTCGCCGCGGTGCAGTTCCAGGCCGTGCCTGAGCTGAAGAAAGCAGGCTTGCCAGCCGCCGCGAGTTCCTTCGTATTCGTTGTCCCAGCCGGCAGAGTCGCCCAAGCCGGAGTGAACCAAGCGGAGCAGAGTCTTGCCGCCGGCGGCCGATTCCAGGAAGAAGTCCTGGACGAGGCGGCAAGGGGTCATTTTTTCCTCGACCGGGCTGATGGCGCGATCGCGGATTTCGGTGAGGCGGAGGTGGCGGTTGGGCTCCAACCGGAAAAAGTTAATTTAAATTTAGGGTTTAAATTAGGGCTTGACGGTAGACCCACTTAGAGGTAGTATCAAGCGGATTCGCCCGATTTGGATGGTTGGGCATAGTCTCCGGTAACTTACGGGAGGGGTGTCGAAACCCGCATTGCCGGAGGAAAGGGTATCTGGGTATATGTTGAAAAGCTTTCACTTAGTGCAGGTACGCGTGTACCTAGCGGCATTGCTTTTCCCGGTTCTGTTGTGGGGGCAGACGTCCACGACGGCCACAATCGTTGGCACGATCTCGGATTCGACAGGCGCGGTGATTTCCGGCGCGACCGTGGAACTGGTGGACGTGTCCACCAACCAAAGCCGCAAGGCGGCGAGCAACGATGCAGGGCAGTATATTTTCCCGAATGTGGTGCCGGGGACGCACAGGCTGACTGCATCGATGCAGGGGTTCCGGCAGGCGGTGATCCAGGACCTGAAGGTGGACGTGACGAAGTCGTATTCGTTGAACGTGACGCTGGAGGTGGGCGGCGTGGCGGAAGTGGTGGAAGTGTCGGCAACGGCGGGGGCGGAACTGCAGACGCTGGATTCGACGGTGGGCGCGGTGCTGAAAGGCGATTCGCTGCTGCGGATGCCGGCGGTGAACCGGAGCGCGGTGGCGCTGCTGTCGATCCAGCCGATGGTGCAGCCGGCGCGTGGGATCGGGAGCAACGTGAATCAGGGCGGACAGGTTGCGGGAGCGCGCAGCGACCAGAGCACGTTCAACCTGGACGGGACGGATGCGACCGACCTGACCTCGGGCACGGGGCAGTATTTTTCCGGAGCGGTTGACTTTTTCTCGCCGTCGCCGTCGGTGCCTGTGCCGCTGGAGAGTCTGGAGGAGTTCCGGGTATCGACGACGAATCCGAACGCGACGTTCGGGCGGTCGGCGGGCGGACAGATCAACTTTGTGACCAAGCGGGGGACGAATAACCTGCACGGGTCGGGTTACTGGTATCACCAGAACGACAACATGAACGCGAATTTCTGGCGGTTCAACCGGCTGGGGATCAAGCGTCCGGAGACCAAGGACAACCGGTTTGGGACGACGCTGGGCGGGCCGGTGATCAAGAACCGTACGTTTCTGTTCGGGCATTACGAAGGACGGCGGTTCCCGCGCGCGGCCAACGTGTCGCGCATTGTGCCGACCTCGACGCTGCGGCAGGGAATCCTGCGGTTCCGCGACGCGGCGGGCAACGTGAACAGCTATAACGTGAGGGATTTTGATCCGCGGCGGCTGGGCCCGAGCCCGGTGATTACGCGGCTGTGGAACGCGCTGCCTGAGGGCAACGATTCGGCCGGCGGAGCGGTGGACGGATTGAACACGATATTCATCACGGGACCGGCGGACAACAGCCTGCGGATGGATTTTGGCGTGGCGCGGCTGGACCATCAATTCAACGACAAGTGGCGGCTGTACTCAACCTACCGGTACGCGACGCAGTTTGTGGCGGACACAGGGCAGATCGATACGGCTGGGCTGACGCCGGGCGCGACGCGCGGGCAACTGTCGCCGACAGCGGGGACGCCGGTGGAGCCGCGGTTCTTCAGCACGCAGCTGACGGGGACGCTGAGCCCGAACGTAGTGAACGAGCTGAACGTGGGCTACATCCGGAACTTCTGGGCGTACAAGCGGGCGAACCCGTTCCCACAGGTGCAGGGGACGTCTGCGGCGCTGCTGGTGGCGCACGGGATCATGGATTCGGGGGTGGATTTCGACACGCAGCGCGGGCGGAGCCGGATCTGGCGGGATCAGACGTACTATTTAAGCAACAATCTGACATGGGTGAAAGGCAAGCACAACCTGCAATTTGGCGGGTCGCTGCGGTTCATGCCGGTATTTCACGAGCGGGACGATAAGGTGATCGGGTCGCTGACGTACCTGGTGTATGAGGTGAACGCGAACGGCGCCAATGCGAGCGTACCGGCGGGGAACCGTCCGGTGACGTGCGGCGCCGGTGTGTCGGCCAATTGCCTGGCCTCGGGCGATGTACAGAGATGGAACGACCTGTTTGCGGCATCGCTGGGGATAGTGGACAAGAGCGGGATCGTGATGACGCGGGACACGAACTTGAATCCACTGCCGCTGGGGACGCCGATGCGGGTGTTCGCGCGGTTCAACTCGTATGAGTTTTACGCGAACGACATCTGGCGGGTGACGCCGAGCCTGACGGTAACGGCGGGATTGACCTACAACATCCAAACGCCGCCGGTCGATAAGAACGGGTACCAGACGCTGATCACCGATTCGGCGAATGGAGAGGTGCTGGATTCCGACAGATTGTTCGGGCGGAGGCGCGAGGCAGCGCTGGCGGGGCGGACCTACAATCCGACGATCGGGTACGTGCCGATCCGGCAAGCGTCGCAGAAGTACGTATACAACATCGACAAGAACAACTTCGGGCCGCGGATCTCAGCGGCGTGGAATCCGGGGATGCAGGACGGATTGCTGGGCAAGTTATTAGGAAACAAGAAGACGGTAATCCGCGCCGGCTATGGGGTGACGTTTGACCGGACCAACGGGGTTGGCGTGGTGATGCTACCGATTCTGGGGGTTGGTTTCTCGCAAACGATCACCTGCTTTGCGCCGCGCTCGGACGGGACGTGCGGGATCACTTCCGATCCGGCAAACGCGTTCCGGATCGGGGTGGACGGATCGACAGTGCCGTCGCCGCCAACGGCGGCGGTGCGTACGCCGATTATCCCGGGGATCGGTGGGGAGTCGATTTCCTCGTCGATCGATCCGAACTACCTGGTGGGCCGTTCGCAGAGCATCAACCTAACGGTGCAGCGGGAGGTAGCAGGCAACATGATCGTAGAGGTGGGATACGTCGGGCGGTACTCAAACGATCTGCCGGTGAACAAGGAATGGAACTCGGCTCCGTATTTCCACAAGGACTCGGCATCGGGGCAGACGTTTGCGCAGGCCTTTGACGCGGTGGCGGGACAGCTGCGCGGCGGCACGCCGGCTGCGCAGGTGGCGGTCCAGCCGTGGTTTGAGAACCAGTTCCGCGGGAACGCCAACTGTGCGCCGAACTGCACGGTGTGGCTGGCGGGACGGCAGAGCACGGCGTTTGTTCAGGGGCAGGTCAACAACCTGTTCAACTTCTTCAATGCGCAGAGGCCGAACGATCCGTTCTACAACCGGCAAGTGCAGAACCTGTTTGTGCGGGCCTCGGGGGCGCTTTCCAATTACAATGCCGGATTCGTGACGGTGACGAAGCGCTTCTCACAGGACCTGCACTTCACGGCGAACTACACGTTCTCCCGTACGCTGGATCAGTATGGGCTGAACCAGGAGTACATCGGCGGAGCGTCGTCTCCCTACGATCTGAATCTGGACTACGGGCCTGCGCTGTTTGACCGGACGCACGTGTTCAATTCGGGAAGCTACTGGGAGCTGCCGGTGGGCCGGTCGAAGCGGTTCCAGACCACGGGCGCGCTGGATAAGGTGGTTGGGGGATGGTACCTGTCGGGCATCTTCACGGCGAATTCGGGTTTGCCGTTGCTGGTGAATCAGCATGCGCAGACTTTCGGAGGATCGCAGCTGTTCGGCGGAATCAGCCCCGGAGTGGTTCCGGCGGCGGCAGGGACCAAGTACAAGAACTCAATGGTGACGGGCGTGGCTGGGTCCGGCGGCGTGGGTACGACGTCGGATGCGGCGCGAAACGGCTCGGGGATGAACTTCTTCGCGAATCCGGAAGCGGCTTATAAGAGCTTCCGGCCGCTGCTGCTAAGCCAGGACGGGCGGCATGGACGCGGGGTGCTGCGCGGGTTCCCGCGGTGGAACTTCGACCTGTCGATCGGGAAGAAGACGACGATCAGCGAGAGCGTGCGGGCGGTCTTCACGTTCGACATGATCAACGCGTTCAACCGCGTGGAGTTCGCCGATCCGACGTTCAACTACCTGAACCCGGCATCGTTCGGTGCGATCACGGATCAGTTTGGGAATCCGCGGCAAATACAAGTTGGGCTGCGGTTCGAATTCTAAAAGGAATTAGGATTCGCTGAGAGCGGCGGATAAAGAGCGCCGGAGGTCGGCTTCTTCCTCCGGCGCTACGGTTCGTAGATCGATCAAGAGGCGGTCGTTCTCGATTCTGGCGATGACGGGCGGCTGCTGAGCGCGGAGGCGCTGTTCGACCTTGGCGGCGTCGCAGCGGATGGAGATGAGCCACGTGGGGAGGCACTGTTCGGGCGTGGAGCCGCCGCCGATGACGGACTGCCCTTCGACGATATCGGCGTGCATGCCTTCGGCGAGTTCCTCGGCGCGGTGGCGGATTTCGGTGGAGGTCATGGAGATCATGCGCAGAGCGGGGATGCGGTTCCAGCGTTCGAGGAGCGTGTCGCGGAGAGTGCCGGCGAGGGTGGCGTAGATCAGTTTGTCGGCGCGGAGAGCGCGGAACATGGGGTTGCGCCGGAGACGCGCGATGAGTTGCTCTTCACCGGCCAAGATACCCGCCTGGGGGCCGCCGAGGAGCTTGTCGCTGCTGAAGGAAACGAGATGGACACCCTGGTCGAGGGCCTCCTGAGGGCGGGGTTCGTCGATGCCATAGGGGCGGAGGTCGGTGAGGCAGCCGCTGCCTAAGTCCTCATAAACGGGAATCCCGCCCTGGGAGGCGACTTCGACAATTTCGGCGCGTGAGGGCTTGCCTGCGAAGCCGGCGATGCGGAAATTGCTGGGATGGACGATGAGGATGAGGCGGGTGTTGGGGTTGATGGCGGCGCGGTAGTCATCGGCGCGGGTGCGGTTGGTGGTACCCACTTCGCGGAGCGTAGCGCCGGAGCGGGTCATGATGTCGGGGATGCGGAAGCCGTCGCCGATCTCGATGAGTTCGCCGCGAGAGACAATGACTTCGCCGCCGGAGGCAAGCTCATTGAGTGCGAGGTAGACCGCGGCGGCGTTGTTATTGACAACGATGGCAGGTTTGCCGAGGATTTGTTCCAGGAGAACGGCGGCGTGGATGTCGCGCTTGCCGCGGCGGCCGGATGTGAGGTCGTATTCGAGGTTCATGTAGCCGCTGGGCGGGGCTTTTTCGGCAAGAGGGGCGCGGCCGAGGTTGGTATGGAGTACGACGCCGGTGGCGTTGATGACACGCTGGAGGGTGGGGCGGTCTAGTTCCTCCAGACCTTGGCGGACGAGGGTCTCGGGGTCTGGAATGGGTTGACCGGCCTGGAGGGAGGCGCGGGCTTGCTCGACCGCGGCACGCGCTTTTTTGACCATTAATTCACGGGGAAAGCGCCCGGAGATGTCGCCCAATCGCTCGACGAGCTGGTGGACGGAGGGTAAATCCCGTAACTGCTCTTTGGGGCTCACGGCAACTATTCTAGCGCTCTCAAGAGCCGTGAGATATAATTGCTCTGCTCTGTATGTCGCTTCCCGCGGGCACGCTCCTCGGCCATTACGAAATCGTAGGTCCAATCGGTTCCGGCGGCATGGGCGCGGTCTACAAGGCTCTTGACACGCGATTGGACAGGGCAGTGGCGGTGAAGCTGATGCACAACAGCTCGCCGGCGTTGAGGGAGCGGTTTTACCGGGAAGCGCGGGCAATAGCCACGCTGCAGCATCCGCACATCTGCGCGCTGTTTGACATCGGCGCGCACGAAGGCTCCGACTACCTGGTGATGGAGTACCTGGAAGGGGAAACGCTGGGATCTCCATTGCCCATAGCCAAGGTTCTCGAATACAGTCTGCAAATCCTCGGCGCACTGGAAGCAGCCCACCACCGGGGAATCGCGCACCGGGACTTGAAGCCGTCCAACATCCTGGTGACTTCCTCCGGGACGAAGCTGCTGGATTTCGGTCTCGCCAAGACGCTCGGCACGACAGAGACGCGCCAGGAGACGCTCACGGCTCCGCTGACGGAAGCGGGCATGATCGTCGGCACCGCGGCCTATATGTCGCCGGAGCAGGCCGAGGGCAAGGCCGTGGATGAGCGCTCGGACGTGTTCTCCTTCGGGGCGGTGCTGTATGAGATGCTCACCGGACAGCGGGCCTTTCAGCGGGACACCCAAATCGCAACAATCACGGCAGTGTTGCGGGATCCGCCGGTGCCGATGCCACCGGCGGTTCCCGGCGCGCTCCGTGCGGTGGTGGAACGGTGCTTGCAGAAGGATCCCGAGCGTCGGTTTCCGTCGGCGGGGGAGGTGGGGGCGGCTATGCGCCAGATCGACCCCCGGCAAACGGCAGCAGAATCGCCTTCCATTGCGATCCTTCCGTTCACCAACCTGAGCGCTGACCGAGACAACGAGTATTTCAGCGACGGGCTGGCGGAGGAAATCATCAACGCGATCACCCATCTCGGCGGGATTCGGGTTGCTGCGCGCACCTCGGCCTTCGCGTTTCGAGGCAAGGAGGTTTCCGTGCGGAGGATCGGGGAAGAGCTTGGCGTTTCCACGGTGCTGGAAGGCAGCGTCCGGCGGGCGGGCAACCGAGTCAGGGTGACGGTTCAGCTGGTGAAGGTGGCCGATGGTTACCAGATGTGGTCGGAGCGCTATGACCGCGAGATGACCGACGTGTTTGCGATCCAGGATGAGATCTCGGCGGCGATCGTGGAGAAGCTGAAGGTGCAACTGGGAGAGTCCGGGGCGGCGCCTGCCAGAAAACGGCCGACGGAGAACGTGGAAGCCTATAATTGCTACCTGCAAGGGCGCTATTATTTGCACCGCTACAACCCGGACAGCCTGCCCAAGTCTTTGGAACGTTTCCGGCGGGCGCTGGAGTTGGATCCGGAATACGCGCTTGCCTACGGCGGCATTGCCGACTACCACTACATCGCCACTCTCATTTCGGGGACTGCGCCATTGGAGAGTGTTCAAGCGGCAAGAATGGCCGCGTTGAAGGCAGTGGAACTGGATGATTCCCTGGCCGACACCCACGGCATTCTTTGCGCGATTGAGGCGATGCACTACAACTGGCCACAGGCGGAGGATTGTGCGAGGCGTGCGCTGGAACTGGATCCCACCTCGATGATGGGGCGCTACTACCATGCTGCCTGGTTCCTCCGCCCTAGAGGCCGCTTCGAGGAGGCACAAAGGGAGTTGCAGCGGTTGGTGGAGCAAGATCCGCTCTCACCGCGCTTCGGCTTTGTTCATGCGCTGACTCTGTACAACCTGGGACGGTACGAGGAAGCGCACCAGGAGATCCGGCGAGTGATCGATTTCGATCAATCCTACGTGCTGGCGCATTGGGTTCACGCGTGGGTGCTGATGGCGTTGGATCGTCCGGAGGAGGCGCTTGCGGCGGCGCAGGCGTCGGTGGCTCGGGGTCCGAGAGCCTCGATGGCCCTGGGGACGCTGGCCTGTGTGAAGGCTCGGATGGGGTTGCGCGAGGAGGCGCTAGCGATTATTGAGCAGATGCTGGGAGAGTCCGGCCCGGAAATGTATTGGAGCCGCAGCACGCTCTGCTTCATTTATGTCGAACTGGGCGAGGTGGACAGGGCAATCGAGGAGTTCCTGGCTGGAGTCGAGAACCGTGAGCCGAATACGCTTCAGTTGATCTGGGATCGGGTGATAGATCCGGTACGGAAACATCACCGGTTCGGAGAGGTTCTGGCGGCGATGAATCTGCCGGCGGTATAATCGCTTCTCCGCGATATGCCACTGGCGCCTGGCGCCCTTCTGGGCCATTACGAAATCATCTCTCTTGTAGGCTCTGGCGGGATGGGAGAGGTCTACAGAGCACGGGACATGCGGCTGGACCGCACTGTCGCCATAAAGTACCTGACTGGTCCCCATTCGGAGCGTTTCCGGCGTGAGGCGCGCGCGATTGCTTCCTTGAATCATCCCAACATCTGTGCGCTTTACGACATTGGACCGGATTACCTGGTGATGGAATTTGTGGACGGGCTTCCGTTGCAGGGGCCTCTACCCGCCGACAAGGCTTTGGCGCTTGCGCTCGAGATCGCCGGCGCGCTGGAGGCGGCGCATCGCAAAGGGATCGCGCACCGCGACCTGAAGCCGGCCAATATTCTGGTGAATTTCGAGGGTGCGAAGCTGCTGGACTTCGGCTTGGCGAAATCGCTGACCCCTTCAGATCCTGGAATTACGCTGACAGCGCCGCTGACAGAGGCGGGGATGATTCTGGGCACGGCCCCGTACATGTCGCCGGAGCAGGCCGAAGGGAAGCCGGTGGATGAGCGGAGCGACATTTTCTCATTCGGGGCGGTGCTCTATGAGATGCTGACCGGGCGGCGGGCATTCCAGCGCGATACGCCGGTGGCGACCATCGCGGCGGTGGTTCGGGACGAGGTGCAGCCTTTGCCGGCATCGGTCCCGCAGGCCTTCCGGAGGGTGCTCGCGCGCTGTCTGGAGAAAGAGGCGTCGCGACGGTTGCAGTCAGCCCGGGAGCTGACGGCGGCGCTGCGGGAGATCGATCTCTCAAAACCGGAGCAGGCCGTTCCCTCGATCGCCGTGCTTCCGTTCCAGGATTTGAGCACGGAAGGCGACCAGCAGTACTTCAGCGACGGGCTGGCCGAGGAGATCCTGAATGCGCTGGCGCAGCTTCCCGGGCTGCGCGTGGCGGCGCGAACGTCGGCCTTTGCGCTACGCGGAAAGCAGATGTCTGCTTCGCGCATCGGGGAGGAGCTGGGAGTGGCAACGGCGCTCGAGGGCAGCGTCCGCCGCGCCGGCAACCGGATGCGGGTGACGGTTCAACTGGTAAGCTGCGCCGAGGGTTCCCAGATTTGGTCGGAACGATACGACCGGGAAATGACCGACGTATTTGCCATTCAGGATGAGATTGCCGCCTCGGTTGTGGAGAAGCTTCAAGTGCAGTTGGGCCGGGAGGGGACGCGGAGGCGCCCAACCAGCAACGTGGAGGCGTATCAGTATTACCTTCAGGGACGCCACTTCCTGCACCAATTCAGCCAGGAGAGCGTGCCCAGGGCGCTGGAGCGTTTCCGCCTCGCGCTGGAGCATGATCCGGAGTACGCGCTCGCCTATGCCGGCATTGCCGACTGTTACTACGTGATGGTGATTATTCTCGGCGCCTCACCGCTTGAGAAAATGCCGGCGGCGAGGCAGGCGGCGTTGAAGGCGGTGGATCTGGATCCCGAGCTCGCCGAAGGGCATGGAATCCTCAGTGCGATCGAGGCGATGCATTACAACTGGGCCCAGGCGGAATCATTCTCAACCCGGGCGCTGGAACTTGATCCGGCCTCCGCCATGGCACGTTACTATCGCGCCGTGTGGCTTCAGCGCCCGTTCGGGCGGTTTGAGGAGGCGGCGAGTGAATTGGAGAGTCTGATCGAGCAGGATCCTCTTTCCTCGCGTCTCCGCTTCATTCACGGTCTGACCTTGCACAGTCTTGGATGCCACGAAGCGGCTGTCCGGGAGATGCGCGGCGTGATTGAGTTTGATGCATCCTTTGTTCTTGCGCACTGGGTCCAGGCGTGGGCGCTGCTGGGGGCGGGCCGGTTGGAGGAGGCGCTGGAGGCGGCGGAGGCGACAGTCGCATTGAATTCTAAGAACTCGCTGGCGGTAGGGGTTCTGGCATGTGTCAAGGCCCGTATGGGAGACCGCGAGGGGGCGATCGCGATCCTGAACCGGTTGAGGCCCGAAGGCGGTGAGGTCTCCTGGAACCGGGTCATGCATGCCTTCATCTTTACCTCGCTGGGCGAATGGGATCAGGCGATTGAGGAGTATTTGACCGCAATCGGCGTGCACCAGCCGAACGCTGTGCAGCTGATCCGGGATCCGTTGCTCAATCCGCTAAGGGCGCATTCACGGTTTCCGGAGCTGCTGGCGGCGATGAAACTGCCGGAAATGGCCGAAGCATCAGATTCCGCGTTAAGATAGGACAACCATGTCAAGACCTCCCCGCAACCCTGATTCCCGACGTCTGTTTATCGGCAAAGTGGCTACGGGCATCGCCGGCACATTGGCGGCTCCGCCATCGGTGCTGGGTGCGAATGAGAGAATCCGGCTGGGCATCATCGGGCCGGGCGCGCGGGGGATGCAACTGGTTCGCGAGGCGATCGATTGTCCGAACACGGAGTTCGCGGCGTTCGCCGATGTTTATACCAGGCGGCTGGAGGAGGCAAAGGCGGTGGTTCCGAACGCGAAGACGTATCTGGACTACCGGTATTTGCTGGAGGACAAGTCGATTGACGCGGTGCTGATCGCCACGCCGCAGCATCTGCATTGCGAGCATTTCGTGGCCACGCTCGAGGCAGGCAAGCATGTCTATCAAGAGAAGACGATGGCCTTCACGGTGGACCATGCCAAGCGGATGCGGGCGGCGTATCAGAATGCGGGCAAGCGGACGGTGCAGATCGGGCATCAGTCGAACTCTTCCGGGCAAGTGACGGATGCGGCGCGGTTTCTGGCATCGGGCAAGGTGGGCAAGGTGACGGCGATCCATGCGCACATGTACCGGAACACGCCGCACGGCAAACCGCAATGGTCGCGGCCGGTGCACCCGGATATGAGCACGGAGACGGTGATCTGGAAATCGTTTCTGGGGGAGGCGCCGGCGCGGGAGTTCGATGCGAACCGGTTTATCAATTGGCGCTTCTTTTGGGACTATTCAGGCGGGAACGTGTATGAGAACATGTGCCACCAGCTTTCGTTCTGGTACAAGATCATGGGGCTGAAGATCCCGGCGGCGGTGACGATGACCGGCGGGATCTATTTGTGGAAGGACGGGCGCGAGGTTCCCGATACGATGAACGTGTCGATGGAGCATCCCGAGGAGGTCCTGTTTACGTGGGATTCCGGGTTCGGGAATAATCACTTGGGCAACAGCGAGGATGTGCTGGGGACGGACGGGACGATCAGCCGGGGGCAGGGGATCCGGTACTCGCCGCAGAAGGTGAATCTGCCGAACGAGGCGGAGCTGGTGGGGGCGACAAAGACGCCGCGGCACGCGCACATGCAGAATTTCCTGGATTGCGTGCGGAGCGGGGCGGAGCCGAATTGTCCGTTTGACGTGGGGTACCGGGTGTCGATCGCCGCGCGGATGGCGGTGGAGAGCTACCGGCAGCAGCGCACCGTGGAGTGGGACGCCTCGAAGGAGGAAATCGTCTGAGGTTCGATTACTCCGAGGACCACAAGGTCCTCCGAAACGCGGTCCGGGAATTCGCCGAAGCCGAGATCGCACCGCAGGTGATGATCTGGGACGAAGAGCAGATCTTCCCGATGGACTGTGTGAAGAAGCTGGGGAAGCTGGGCTATCTGGGCGCGGTGTTTCCGGAGTCGCTGGGCGGAGCGGAGCTGGACTACATCTCCTACTGCATCATCATTGAGGAGCTGTCGCGGGTGGACCCGAGCGTAGGGCTGATCGTGGCGGCGCACACATCATTGTGTGCGAACCATATCTATCTGGCGGGGTCGGAGGAGCAGAAGCAGCGGTATCTGCCGAGGCTGTCGGCTGGCGAATATATAGGGTGCTGGTCGCTGACGGAACCCGAAGCAGGCTCGGATGCGGCGGGGACGCGGACGAAGGCGGTGAAGCGCGGGGAATGCTGGGTGCTGGACGGGGCAAAGACGTTCTGCACCAACGCGCATTACGCCGATGTGTGCGTGGCGATGGCGGTGACGGATCGCGCGGCTTCGCACCACGGGATTTCGGCGTTTATCGTGCCGACCAACGCGGAAGGGTTCCGGTTGGGGAAGAAGGAGAACAAGCTGGGGATGCGGGCGTCGGCGACGGGCGAGGTGATTTTCGAAAACTGCGCGCTGCCGGCAACACAGCTGCTGGGCAAGGCGGGGGAGGGGTTTATCGACAGTCTGCGAATTCTGGATGGCGGGCGGATTTCCATTGCGGCGCTATCCATCGGGATCGCGCAGGGGGCCTATGATGCGGCGCTGAAATACTCCAAGCAGCGGAAGCAGTTCGGACGGTTCATCAGCGAGTTCCAGGCGATACAGCATAAGCTGGCCGATATGGCGACGTCGATCGACGCGGCGCGGCTGCTGACATACCGCGCAGCGTGGATGCATTCGGCGGGGAAGAAGGTAAACAAGGAATCGGCGATGGCGAAGCTGTACGCCTCGGAGATGGCGGTGCGGTGCGCCGATGAGGCGTTGCAGATCCACGGCGGGTACGGGTTCATCAAGGATTATCCGGTGGAGAAGTTCTACCGCGACGTGAAACTGTGCACGATCGGGGAAGGGACGAGCGAAATCCAGCGGCTGGTGATCGCGCGGCAATTGCTGAAAGACTGATGGCGCCGTTGAGCACACGCGAGCTGGCCCGGGCAGCGACCTGGATTGAGAACCGGGACCCGGAGGGGACGAAGTTGCTGGCGGAGCTGTCTCCGCAGGCGGGCAAGGCGCTGGTGATCGGGGTGACGGGGCCGCCCGGGGCAGGGAAGTCGACGCTGGTTGGGGGCTTGGTGTCGGCGGTGCGGGCGCAGGCAAAGACGGTGGCGGTGCTGGCGGTGGATCCGTCGAGTCCCTATTCGGGCGGGGCGATTCTGGGAGACCGTATCCGGATGCAGGCGCACACGGGGGATCAGGGCGTGTTCATCCGTTCTCTGGCGACGCGCGGGGCGACGGGGGGAGTGTCGCGCGCGGTGGGGGACATGATCACGCTGTTCGACGGAGCGGGGCGCGATGTGGTGATTGTAGAGACGGTGGGTGTGGGGCAGGACGAGGTGGACGTCGCGCGGCTGGCCGGAGTGACGGTGGTGGTTCTGGTTCCGGGGATGGGCGACGATGTGCAGGCGATCAAGGCGGGGTTGCTGGAGATCGCCGATGTGTTTGCGATCAACAAGGCGGACTTGCCGGGGGCGGACCGGCTGGAGCGGGAGCTGCACGATTTCGACTTGCCGGTGGTGAAGACGGTGGCGACGAAGAATCAAGGTGTGGCCGAACTGCTGGCGGCGGTTCAGGCGGTGACGCCGCGCCGCAGCGTGTTTGCACAGCCGGCCGAGCTGGATCATCTGGGGATCGCGGTGCGCTCGATTGACCGGGCGCTGGAGTTTTACCGCGATCAGCTGGGGCTGGCGGCGCCGCACCGGGAGACGGTGGAAGTGGAAAAGGTGCACGTGGCGATGGTGGATCCGCTGATCGAGCTGCTGGAGCCCACCGAGGCCGATTCCGTGATCGGGAGGTTTTTGGAGAAGAGGGGCGAAGGAATGCATCATGTGGCACTGCGGATTCCGGAATTCGAGGCAACGATTGAGCGGCTGAAGGCAAGCGGGGTGCGGCTGTTAAACGAGCCGCGGCGGGGCGCGGGCGGGCACACCTACGTATTTATCCATCCGTCGGCGACGGGCGGAGTTTTGTTAGAACTCATCAGACAGGAGAACGAGCATTGACAGCGCAAATCGGGATCATCGGTGGCAGCGGACTTTATTCCATGCCCGGGTTTACGGCACAGCAGGAAGTGAAGCTGGAGACGCCGTGGGGGGCGCCATCGGACGCCTATGTAGCCGGTGAATTGTCGGGGAAGAAGGTGGCGTTTCTGGCGCGGCACGGGCGTGGACACCGGATCTCGCCGTCGGAGCTGAACTTCCGTGCGAACATTCATGGGTTCAAGCAGTTGGGGGTGGAACGGATTCTCTCGCTGAGCGCGGTCGGGTCGCTGAAGGAGGAGCACAAGCCGCTGGATTTCGTGATCCCGGATCAGTTTTTCGACAGGACGCGCGGGCGCGTCTCGACGTTCTTCGGCGAGGGGCTGGTGGCGCACGTCAGCTTCGCCGATCCGGTCTGCGCCGAGGTGGCCTTTGTGATGCACAATGCCTGCCGGAAGGCGGGAGTGAACTCGAAGCTGGGCGGGACGTACCTGTGCATGGAGGGACCGGCGTTTTCGACCAAGGCGGAGTCGAACGTGTACCGGAGCTGGGGCATGGACATCATCGGAATGACGAACTTGCAGGAGGCGAAGCTGGCGCGGGAGGCGGAGATCTGCTACGCGACGGCGGCGATGGTGACCGATTACGACTGCTGGCACCCGGAGCACGACGCGGTGACGGTGGCCGATATCATCGCGAACCTGACCAAGAACGCGGAGAACGCGGCGAAGGTGGTGGCGGCGGCGGTGGCCTCGATGCCGCCGGACCGGGGCTGCAAGTGCGGCTCGGCGCTGGCGCATGCGCTGATCACGGACCGGAAGGCGATACCGGAGGAGACGAAGAAGAGGCTTGGGCTGCTGGTTGGTAAGTATCTGTAGTAAGATGTGAGTATGTGGCGTGTCTTGCCGCTGCTGATGATATGCGCACCCGCCTTAGCGCAGCAGATTGTACAAGTGCAGGCTGTCGGCGGCTATGCCAACTTCCTGGATGACAGCGATCAGAGCCACGCGGTGGTTGGAGGAAGCGTGCGGCTGCCGTTTTCCCGGGGATGGGCTGTCGAACCGGAGTTTCTGTATTTGTACAGGGACCGGAGTGACGACGACTTCTTGGTCCAAGGCAACGCGGTGTATACGTTCGGAAAGTCGAGGAAGGCGGAGCCTTACGTTGTTGTGGGTGCAGGGTTACTGGTACACAGAACGCGTTTATTGAACTTCGGTTTCACGACCATAAGTGGCACGTTTAGCGGAGGAGGCGGGGTGAGGTTATTCCTGAGCCGAAGGTGGTTCCTTTCTCCGGAGGCCCGGATCGGGTGGGAGCCAATCGTGCGGGTCACGGCGGGGTTTGGCTACGCTTTCGGACGCTGATGGGGAGCCAGAGCAGATAGAAGAAGGCGAGTGTGAAGGCTTCTCCGACGAGGATGTACATAGGCCAGGGGCCGAAGTAGTCGAGTAATGAGGGGTTGGCTGGTTTGCGGCAGAGGTAGAAATAGTTTGTGCCAAGGGCGAGGTTGAAAAGAGCGATGGCGGCGGCGTAGATGTTGACGAGCGTGAAGCTTCGCCAGACGCAGCCGGGTGTGGGTCGGAGGATGTTCGGGAGGGTGAGGGCGAGCACGCAGGCGATGACGGCGCCGTGGGCGAGGAAGAAGTAAACGGTGGGGTAGGAGGGAAATGGTTCCCAAAGGTCGGGAGTAAGGACGGCCATGCTGCTGCCGCCGACACCGAGAAAGTAGGCTAATTCGTAACTCCACCGGTTAAGTGTGAGTAGCGCGGCCACAGTCAGCCAAACAGTTAGGTCGCAGAGGTTGAGGGGGAGATTGCCGGGGAAGCTGTACCAGCCTTTGTGGATGTTGAACCAATACCAATAGAGTTCGTTGGCGGCCAGAAGGGCGGCCATGATCCAACGTGCGCGGCGGGAATGGGCGAGGCGCGATAGGGCGGCGACCGCCAGCGCAATGGCGGCGAGGATGGAGATGTGGACGAGCCCGAAAAGGTCGAAGAACGGTTTGGCGTCAGCCATCGGCCAAGAGCGCATAGGCGCGGCGCGCGACCACCAGCTCTTCATTGGTGGTCAGCACGACGACGTTGATTTTGGAAAAGTCGCCGGAGATGACACGGTCGCCTTCGCCTTTTTCGTTGCGGTCTTCATCGAGGCGGACCTTCATGAAGGAGAGGCCGCGGCAGACGGCTTCCCGAAGGCCGGCGGAGTTTTCACCGATGCCGCCGGTGAAGGCGATGCAGTTGAGGCCTTCCATGGCGGCGGCGTAGGCGCCGATGGTCTTGCGGACCTGGTAGGCGAAGACTTCCAGGGCATTGACTGCTTCTGAGTTTCCGGCCGCGGCGGCGGCTTCCAGGTCGCGCAGGTCGCCGCCGGGGACACCGGAAAGGCCGGCGAGGCCGCCGGTACGTGTGAGCTGCTTGCCGGTTTCCTCGAGGCTCCATCCGTTGCGCTGCATCATGTAGAGTACGGCCCAGACGTCAAGGTCGCCGTGGCGGGTGGAGTTTTCCAGACCCGATTGCGGGGAGAAGCCCATGGTTGTGTCGACCGATTTGCCGTCGAGGATGGCGCAGATGGAGGAGCTGCCGCCGAGGTGGCAGCTAACCAGGCGCGGAACGGGTTCGCCAAGCATGGCCGGAACGCGGCGGCTGACGTACTGATGCGAGGCGCCGTGGAACCCATAGCGGTGGATGCCGCTTTCAAGCCAATCCGCGGGGACGCCGTAGCGGGTGGCGTAATCGGGCATGGTGGCGTGGAACTCGGTTTCGAAGGCGGCGATCAGAGGGACGCCGGGCATCGATTCACGGAAAGCGCGGATGCCGGCGAGGTAGATGGCGTTGTGCGCTGGGGCGGCAGGAAGGAACTGTTCCAGCGCCGCGATGACGCCATCATCGATGCGGAAGGTGCCGCGATAGTGGGGGCCGGCGTGGACGGCCTTGAAGGCGACCGCGTGGACGGGGTGCTCGGCGGAAGGGATCTGGCGGATGGCTTCGCGATAGTCGCTGACACGCTCTAGTTTGCCGCGTGCAAGCACGGATTCCGACGGCATGTCGAGAATCTGGTACTTGAGCGAAGTGGATCCCAGGTTGGGAACCAGGATGTTCATCGAATCCGGTACTGGCTCCGGATGGCGGTGATGTTGCGCTGCGCGTTAGCCTGGTAGGGGCTCTTGATGGCGGCGCACTGCTGGTTGAATTTCAGGGCGTCGAGGATGCGCTGGGTGTTGGGGCTCTTGGCGCTGTCGCCGAGCCTGTAGTTTGCGAGGCCGAGGTTGAACAGGGCGGCGGCCTTCAACTGGTCGTTGTCATCGACGAAGGGAAGAGCGTCGCGCAGCACCTGATCGGCAGGACCGAACTTGCTTTGCGCGGCCAGTGACATGCCCTTGAACCAGAGACCGAGTCCGGTGGCGGTGGTCTTCTTCTTTTCCCAATCGGCGGCGGCGACGCCCTGCGGAGCAGGCTTGGATTTCATGAGCGCCACGAGCTTGTCACCGTAGTCTTGGGTCTTGTCGTAATCCTTTTTCTGAAATTGGTAGTCGGCGACGAACAGATAAAGGTCCTCGTTGGTGGAGTTCTTGGCGATGAGGGCTTCGGCGACCTCGACGGCTTTTTCGGTGTTGTTCAACTGGCGGTAGGACTGGAACTTCACCTCGTCGAGCTGCGCCAGGTACTGGCTTTGCGGATTGCGTTCGGCGAGCTTGTCGATGAGCTGGATTTTCTTGCCAGGATCAGTAGTCTGCAGAGCGGTGTTGAAGAGGGAGTATTCGGTATAGGTTTCCACCTGTTTGGCGAAGTCGACCTTATGCTTCCAGTTTTCGACTTCGTCTTCATCCGCGGGCTTCTTCGATGCGACGGCTTTGCGCGCGGCGTCGGAGGTGGCGACGGCCCACTTCAGGATGAGATCAGGATCTTTCTTGGCTTCGGCGGCTTTGAGAGCGCCATGCGCCATTTCGGCATCGGAGGGGTCGAAGGTGAGGAGCTTTTCGACCACGGGAAAGACTTTGTCATGCTGGCCCGCCTTGAGGTAAGCGGGCTGAAGCTGACCATAGACCCAGGGCATGCCCGCATGGTTGGAGTACTTGGAAGAGAATTCCTCCAGCAGTGCGACCTTCTTGGCAGGGTCCTCTTCGGTGCCAATCTGTTGCAGCAACAGCCCTTCCGGGGTTTCCGCATTGATGTCAATCTTGTGGCGCTGGGCCAAGCCCTGCCAGAGGAGCGCGCCAGCCATCATCGTCAAGACAAGCTTGTTCATCACCAGCCTCCCGTCGCTAATCGGGTGTATTATAAAACAGTTTTTCGCGGCTGGGCGCATCGGCGGATGGGTGGGCTATAATCGATTCCTGCATGGCGATTCCAACCACCTATACCGCTGCGGTACTGTTATGCGTTCTCACGATGATTCTATGGGGTTCCTGGGCCAACATGCTCAAGCTTGGCGGGAAGTGGCGATTTGAGCTTTTCTGTTACGATTTCGCGATTGGTGCGTTGTTGTGTGCGATGATCGCGTCGTTCACCGTGGGGACTTACGGGAGTGAGATCACGTTCCTAGACAATCTGACGATTGTCCGGAAGACGCAGATCCTGTTCGGATTCGCGGGAGGGGCGGTGTTTACGATCGCCAACATGCTGCTGCTGGCGGCGATTTCGGTGGCGGGCTTGTCCGTGGCGTTTCCGATCGGAATCGGGCTGGGACTGGTGATCGGAGTGGTGTGGAACTACGCGATCAAGCCGCAGGGGAATCCGCTGTATCTGTTTTCCGGCGCCGCGGTAGTGATGACGGCGATTGTGGTGACGGCGCTGGCGCACCGCATCGCCACTCCGAAGGTGAAACGGCCCACGAAGGTGAGTTCGGCCCCGTTGCCTCCACCGGCGCCTTCGGCGCTGAAGGGGATCCTGCTGAGCGTCTTTGCCGGTATCCTGATGGGTTCCTTTTATCCGCTGGTGGAGTTGGGCAAGGAGGGCGATATCGAAATGGGGCCCTATCCGATCGGCTTCGTATTCGCGTGCGCCATTTTCGGGATGACCTTCCTGTTCAACCTCTATTTCCTGAATCTGCCGGTGCAGGGCAAGCCATTATCGATCCTGGATTATTTTTCCGGCACCACGAAGCAGCATTTGCTGGGTTGGGGAGGTGGGGCGATGTGGTACGGCGGGACGATTTCCAATTTCGTAGCTGCCAGCGCGCCCGCGGAAGCCAACGTCGGACCGGCGGTGAGTTTCGCGCTGGGGCAGGGCGCGGCGCTGGTATCGACGCTATGGGGATTGCTGGTTTGGAAAGAGTTCGCCAAGGCGCCAGGGAAGGCGAAGAAGTTGATCTGGCTGGCGGTGCTGCTGTTTGTGGGTGGGCTGGCGCTGATCTCAATCGCGCCGCTGTTCAAGAAGTAGGGCAACTACTTGCCGCGGAAGCGGAAGGCGAGCCCGATGGTGACGTTCACCGGGTAGGCCGGTGTGGCGTGGATGCGGGAGAAGGGCATCTGGCCGGGAAGGCGGGATTCGAAGTAGTTCTGTGTTTCCCAATAGGCGCGATTGAGCAGATTGTCCAAAGCAAACTGAAGATCCAGACCACGGCGGATCGAGCGGGAGGCGCCGAAGTCCCATACGGTGTGTCCGGCGGCGCGGAGTCCGGCATGGAGCGGATCCAGGCGATAGCTATTGATGGCTCTCATGCGGAGTGACCCGCTCCAGCCTTTCCATGCCGATAAAGTTAAGCCTCCGTTGGCGGTGAAGTGCGGGGCGCGGTCGACGTATTCGCGTGGCGCAGTACCGCGGTAGAAGGCATTCATGACGCGCGTGAAGCCGCCATTGAGGCTGAGGCTGCGTGTGAGCTGGAGAGAAGTTTTCACTTCATAGCCGTAGGCGCGTGACGGGCCGAGCAGTTCCAGCGAGCCGTCATCGGGGATGTAGACAAGCTCGTTGGAGCGGTCAATGAAGAACAGGTCAGCCACGACAGAGAGACGGCGGAGGTTGTAGGAGAGGCCGGCCTGGGAGAATCCGGTGGTGGCGAGATGACGCTGGCCTGGCGAGGAGACGACGCCGCGCGCGTCGAGCGAGCTGATGCCGCGGCCATAGTTGAGGTGAAGCGTAAGCGGCAGACGGAGACTGGGCATGAAGCCGAGGTTGAACTTGGGCTGGAAGCGGCCGGAATAGCTGGCGCCGGTGAAATCTGTCCCGGCGAGGTCGCGGACGGCGAAGCGGAATATGTCGTAACGGATTCCGGCCCCGGCTTGCAGGCGTCCGGAGAAAAAGGAGAGATTGTCCTGCAGGTATCCCGCACCATTGGTCACATTCGCGTGGGCAAGTGTTTCGATGGAGGTGGGGTTGCGGAACTGTCGTGAGTAGAGACCGACCGTGTTCTGGTTGCCGTGGAAGTTGGCGCCGGTGGTGAGCAGCCCCTGGATTCGGGAATGGCGGTGGGGGCGGAGGTACTGGAGATTGGCGCCCTGCTGGAGCCTGGAATCATGCTGCTGGAAGGCGTCGCCGTTGACAGGGTCGTTGAGGAAGAAGGTGAAATTGGAATAGAGATCAAACAGGGATCGTGAGAGGAAGGCGTCGAGTTTCCAAACGGCCTGCGAGGAGGTTTCCAGGCGATAGTAGCCGGCGACGGTCGCGGTGCGGGCGCGGCCGCCGTCGCCGGGATCGAGAGATCCGAAGCGGTCCAGCCGCCCGGCCTCCACTTCATCCAGAGGAAGCTGGCCGGAAGAATGGAAATCGTTTCCCGCGGCGCTGAGGCGGAGGCCCAGGGAGCGTGTATCGGTGAGCCTCCGGGTGAGGTTTGCGCTGAGGTTGTCGCGGCGGTAGCCGAGGGGTTTCACGAAAGGTCCATCGGTGAGCGAGCCGTCGTAGGCGAGGAAGGCGTCCGAGCGCGGCCAGTCCGGGCTCCACGCGAAGAAACCGCGGCGCGCGCCAAAGTTGCCACCCTGAATGCGCGCTGTGAATTGACCGGGCAAGGACTCCCGCAGGAGGATGTGAACGACGCCGAGTCCGCTGAAGTCGCCGTATTCGGCGCGGAAAGGGCCGTTGTGGACATTGACTTCCTTGATGAGTTCCGGGGTGAACCCTTTGAGCGAGCCGAGGTAACCCTGGCCGTGGCCTTGCGTCGTCTGGTTCTGGGGAACATCATCGACCAGAACTTTCAGCCCGCCGTTGACGCCGCCGTGATCGAGGTTATAGCCGAAGCGGCGGATCTCAACGGACTTTCCGCCACCTTCATGCTGACCGGCGTTAATGCCCGCATCAAGGAGATGGAACACCTGATCATCACGGCCGAATAGGGTGCGCTCAAAGACCTCCTGATTACGGCGGTCAATGACGGGTTCGATGGGGGAAGCGGTGACGACGATCTTCTCGTAGTGCTTTTGCGGCTGCTGGGCAGTGGTGCACGTGGCGGCGAGGATGAGTAAGATGGAACGGTTGAGCCAGAAGGGCATGAAGATCCTGTTGTAGCACGAATTTTACTTTGGTGCTACTGCGGTCCGAGAAATCGCATAATGAATCTAAGATACGAGGGAAGCGCGTACTTCGGATGATGGCAATGATGAGCGTCGCGGGCGGCTCGGGCTCGGCAAGGTCGCAGCGTGCCTCCGATGCGCATTGGGGGATTTATATCGAGCGTGCGGCAGCCGGGGAGCAGCAGGCACTAGCGCAACTTTACGATGAGAGTTCGCGGCTTGTTTACAGCGTGGTGGCGCGGATCGTGGGAGATTCCGCCGACGCAGAGGAAGTGACGCTGGACGTCTATACGCAGGTCTGGCGGATGGCGTCCGACTACAGGCCGGAGCGGGGCAGCCCGTCGACATGGATGATCATGATGGCGCGCAGCCGCGCCCTGGACCGCGTACGGAGCAGGCAGGGCCGGCAGAAACGCGAGACGGCGATGGAGGATGCCGGAGAGCCGCGCGCGGGAGGAGATGCGCCGGAAGAAAAGGCGTGGATGAATCAGAGGCGGATCAAGGTGAGGGAGGCAATTGAGACACTGGCCCCGGAACAAAAGCAGGCGATCGAGATGTCGTTCTTTCTGGGCTACACGCATTCGGAACTGGCCGAGCAGTTGGGCCAGCCTTTGGGAACGGTGAAGACCCGCATCCGGCTGGGAATGTTAAAACTGCGGCAAGCGCTGGGGAGCGGGGAGGAGTGGCAGTGATGGAGCGGGAACTGTTGCGCGAGCAATGTGAGGCCTACGTGCTGGGCGCGTTGGAAGGCCAAGAGCGTTCCGGTCTGGAAGCGCGGCTGCGGCAAGGCGACGCCGAGATCGAGGAGGCGATGAGAGAGGCGAACCAGATGGCGGCGCAGCTTGCCTATCTGGCGCCAACGCAGGAGCCGCCGGCGCTGCTGCGTTCCAAGGTGATGGCGAGGATACGTGTGGAAGCAAAACCGGTGCCGGCTCCGCGGCGCAAGTGGGTGGCGCCGGTGGGCTGGGCAGTGGCCGCGGCGCTACTGATGGTGGCGGCGGTGGAGCGGCAGCAAGTGGAGAAGCTGAGCGCGGATCTGAACGCGGCACGGGGGCTTGTGCAGACGCTTTCTGAAGATGCGGCGCGGAATCGTCGTGTGTTGCAGATTCTGGTGGCGCGCGATTCGCGGACGATCCGGCTGGCGGGCACGGCGGCGGCGGCTCCCGAGTTCCGCGCCTATTGGAGCCATGCCGGCGGGCTGGTGCTGGTGGGTTCCAACGTGCCGTCTCCGGCGGTGGGGCGGACGATGCAACTGTGGGTGGTTCCCAAGCAGGGTAATCCGATCAGCGCGGGGCTGTTTTCACCGGATGAGACAGGCAAGGTGGTGCTGATTGCCGACAGTGTAAGCCGCCTGGAGGATGCGGCGGCACTGGCGATTTCCGACGAACCGGCTGGCGGGAGCCCGCAGCCGACGACACAACCGGCGTGGGTGGGCGCGCTAGGCGAATAGGCGCTGAAGTTCGGCGGAGATTTCCTCCAGCGCATCGGCGCCGGGCAGACTGCCCTGGGCCATTTGCGCATTGCCGCCGCCGCGGCCTCCCCGGCGTTGGAGCAGAGATTTCAGCGTGTCCCCAGCTTTGATGCCGCTATCAGCGGATGCGGCGAGCAGCAGAGCGGGCGGCTCGGATGACAGCACGAAACAGATGGCGGCGCCTTGGCCGGCGAAGGCTTGCGCCTGTACCCTGGTCTCGTCGTCGATGGCCGAGTTCAGGCGGAGGAGGCCGACACGCAGACCGCGTTGGTTAGGCGCGGTCTCTGCGTGGAGTTTCCGGCCGAGCGCGGAGGCGGCATCGAGAGCCAGTTTGCGACGCGCCTTTTCCGATTCGGCCAGGCGCTCCATCTGGGTCGCGACCAGTTGCGGAGTCTCCTCGAGCGTGGCGGAGAACTGGCGGGCGATGGCGGAAAGGGTTTCGAAGTCGGCGCGCGCGCGTTTGACCGCTCTTGCTCCGCAGAGAAACTCGATGCGGGTTTCGGTGCGGATCTTCTCGAGTTTGCGGATCAGTATGGGTCCGATTTCGCCGGTGCAGCGGAGGTGAGTCCCGCCGCAGGCGCTGCGGTCGAGCCCTTCGATGGAGACGATGCGCAAGGTGCCGGCGCGGGCGGAAGCCTTGCGCAGCTCGACGGGTTCCTGTGGTTCGTGAAAGGAGATCGTGACGGGGCGATTGGCTACGACCTGACGATTTGCTTCCTGCTCCAGCTGCCGCACTTGTTCCGGCGTGAGGTTTCCGGTGACGTCCATGGTGGAGAACTGTGTGCCCATATGGACGCTGATGGTGGGCAGTTTGTAGAGATCCTGAAGAACGGCCGACAGCAGGTGTTGTCCGGAGTGCTGCTGCATGAAATCGAAGCGCCGCTCCCAATCAACCTGGCAGGAGACGGGACCGGGAGCAAGCGGGGAGGCAAGCTGGTGAGCAATGCGGCCGCCCTGATCGATCACGTCAAGAACTTGGGTACCGTTGATGTCGCCGGTGTCGTGAAGCTGTCCGCCCGAGGTGGGGTAGAAGGCAGTCTGATCGAGATAAACGGTGTTGGCTTCGGCTTCAACGATGGAGGCTTGAAAGTGAGTGAGGTAGCAGTCGCCGTAGTAGAGCCGCCGGGTCATTCGACGGTGATGAAGACGATGTCACTGGAGGCGGTGTCGAGCAGCAACTGAATGGGAACCTCGCCCTGCGGAGCGTTGTCAGGGATGACGACGTTGATCTGGTAGAGGCCGACAAAGCCGGGAGTGAGTCCGTTGAAAAGGGCATCGGCGGCGATGCCTGCGCCGAAAGGGCCGGCGCCGAACAGCACGCGGGAGGAATTGGAGGCGACGCGGGCCAGCGGTTCGGCGGCCGGGGATGCAGCGCCGGTGACGGCGGAAGGATTGGTGGGACCGAGACCGATGGCGTAGATGACGATGGCTTCGCCGCGGCGCGCGGGTCTGACGTTGAGAATGCCGAAACGGGCGGGAAGGGGGAAGGTGCCGTCGGAATTGACGGCAATCGCGAAATCGCCGCGGAGGCGCAGAATGCGGGGCACCGAAGGATTGATGTTGACCGAAACGGCGTTGCCGCGCTGGCCGTCGCGATCCACGCGAACCAGAGCGCGGCCAGGAGGAGTGGAGTAGGGAATCTGGAAGTTGATCTGGCCGTAGGAAGAGAAGAAGACCGGGGCGGGCTGGTCATTGACGAAGACGCGGGCGCCCCCTAGTTCGGTGGGCAGGGGCAGGGAACTGGCAACCGCCGGTTCGCGATAGGAAAGCTGTTCTCCGAAGATGGCGGAGATGCCGCCCTGGGAAAGGGTTTCCCCGGAAGCGAACGTGGAGTTGTTAACAACGCGCTCGAAGCTGACAACAGGACCCGATTGCGCCACTACGACCAGAGTGACGGGAACGGTGAAGGGCGAATTGACTGCGTTGGTAGCGACGGTGACCGTGCCCTGATAGGCGCCTGGTGCAACACTGGCGGCACTGGCGCGGACCGACATCAGGTCCGTCCCGGCGACGCGTTCCACAGTGAGCCACTCGCCGCCGGAAGTGGTGGCGCCTGTGGCGGAGGTGATGGAGAGAGTTCCCAATCCGCGGTTAGAGAGAACAAGAAATTGCGTGACGGGGATGGAGTTCTGCGCGACGCGGAAATGCAAGCTATTGGTGTTGGAAGTGAGTATCGGCTGCGAGGTGACGCGGAGGCTGATCTGGACGGACTTCGTGTCGGGGGCAAATGCGGTGCTGCGTGTATCGATGGAGCCGGTGAAAGTACCTTCGTTCATTCCTGGCAGGTGGCGCGCGGTGACTTTATAAGGAAGCACGAACCGGAAGCTGCCCAGCCCTTCCAGAGCGACGGAAAGCCAGTTGCCGCCGGCCTGCGTGGAAGAGGTCGTGGTGATCGGCGCATTGGTTGTGATGGTGGCCTCGTCAGAGGAACCGTTGGGAGCGACAAAAAAGGTCAGCCGATCCGGAACGCCACCACCGATTTGCACGGTGACAAGGATCTCCTGAGGCGCGTCTACCGCGGCGGAGTCAAGAACACGAACGCGGGCGGTATGGATTCCCGCGGTGAGTTGTTGTGTGTTCAAGGAGACGCGGACGGGAATGCATTTGCCGCCGCGCGTGGTGCAGTCGCGTTCGGCTTGCGCGGAAGGCACAGCCCAGGGAGCCGAAGAAGCGAAGGTCAAACTGAGCTGGCCGTCCCCGGCGTTGAAGGCTTCCAGATCCTGCGCGGGCCCCGCTGCTCCTTGCGCGATGGAGACCGGACCGATCACCGTGTTGCTTAAGCGCAGCGCCGCAGCGGCAAGCGCCGGTGAGGGAATCAGAAGAAGGGAAAAAAACGAGAGGAAAAGTCTCTTGATCGAACTCAAACCCATTCCAGGGCGCCTTTCTTGTAAGCCCAGATGTAGCCGACGATGAGAATCACCAGGAACACTCCCACCTCCGCCACGCCGAACCAGCCAAGCTGCTTAAACCGCACCGCCCACGGAAACAAGAAGATCGTTTCGACCTCGAAAATCACGAACAGAATTGCAATGATGTAAAAACGGACCGTGTAACGCCCGCGTGCGGAGTCGGCTGCTTTGATGCCGCACTCGTAGGCCTCGAGTTTGGTCTGAAAGGGCGATGAAGGCCGGATCAGCCTTGCTGCCAGCAAAGTCACAGCCGGAAAAGCGATGGCGATGACCATGAAAAGAAAGATGGGCAGGTATCCGTCAGGCATTGACTGCCCATCATAACACGGCCGGAGAGCGGTTCCGCCGTCAGTACCTCGCGCGCCGTGGTTTGTAAGGGGTTTTCGAAAAACGGGTGCGGTATCGCGATTTTCGAATCGACCTTGTTTACTTATCCACTTGCGGCATAGCCAAACCGATCCTCAAGTATCGAACATCCGTTTTGGAGGTTTTTCAGAATGTGGTGCAGAATTCTCGTTGCGATGTTGCTTGCCGGGCCGCTGTGTGCGCAAGCCGTGCCGGATCTGCAAGAAGATCAGATCATCTCCGGAGAAAGGGATGGCAAATGGACTTTGTCGGTGAAGCTCTCCCGCGAAGGCGCGGCCGGTCTACAGTTTGAGTTCGAGGATTTCCGGTTGCCAGCAGGAGCCAAGCTGCTTCTCCGGAAGGTGGATGCCAGCGGACAGGCAGGCGAGGTTGTTGCGGAGTATGAGAATGGGGGGCCCCTGGAGAGTGGACAGTTCGTCTCCGACGCGGTGCCAGGTACGGAAGCGGTGCTGGAGGTGGTGTTCGAGGACGGCGAGGCGAGCAATCTGCCGTTCCGGATCTCGCGGATGCGCCGGCTGAGCCGGGAAGATCTGAATGAGATCACGCCGCGGGCGGAGTTTCTGCCGGAGCGGCCGGAGCTGGAAGGGGCCAGCGGCACGGCGCTGTTCCGGGGCATCGAGGTCAGCTATCGCGTGGTGGAAGGGATCGCCGTGATGGAGGGCGACATCATGCTGGGGCGTGTGGAGGAACTGATCCCGGCGACAGGAAAATCGAAAGACAATGCGCGCCAGGCGATGGGGATTACGAGCACGTCGTATCGCTGGCCGGGGGGAGTGATGCCCTACGTGATCGACGAGGCGGTGCCGAATCAGGCTCGCATCACCGACGCCATCGCGCATTGGAACAACAACCTGGGTAACACGGTGCGTCTGGCGCCGTGGACGAATGAAGCCTATTACGTGCGCTTCGTACGGCCGAGTTCGGCGGGGACCTGCTCCTCCTATGTGGGCATGATCCGCGTGGCGAATCAGGCCATCAACATCGGAGACTACTGCGGCACGGGGAACGTGATTCACGAAATCGGGCACGCGTTCGGACTGTTTCACGAGCATACGCGCGAGGACCGGAACAGCTTTGTGACGATCATGTTCGAGAACATCAACCCATCGGCGACGGGCAATTTCAATCAGCAGATTGCCACTTCCGACGACATCGGCGCATATGACTACGGTTCGATCATGCACTACGGCGCGACGTCATTCTCGATCAACGGACAGCCGGCCATCGTGACGATCCCGCCGGGGATTCCGATCGGGCAACGAAGTGCATTGTCGCCGGGCGACATTGCCGGCGCCAAGGCGATGTACAACGGGGTGGCCCCGCCGCCACCGCCGTCCCCGACGACGGTGTCGATCACGCTGACCTCCAATCCGGGCGGGCGGCAACTGGTAGTGGACGGCGCAACCATCACCGCTCCGATGACCTATCCATGGACGGTGGGGAGCGTGCACACGATCTCGGCTCCTTCGTCGACAGCGGGTAACACGCGCTATCTGTTTTCCAGTTGGAGCAACGGTGGCGCGCAGACGCAGACGATCACGACACCATCCAGCGCAACCACCTATACGGCCAACTTCACCAAGCAGCACAAGGTGACAGGGGCGAGCAACAACACCTCTTTGGGGACGGTGTCGGCATCGCCGGCGCCTGCCGATGCCTTCTACAACGAAGGCAACAGCGTAACGGTGACGGCGACGCCGGCTTCCAGCGGCGCGTGCCTGTCCAGTTGGACGGGAATCACGGCGCCGCCGGCTTCGCCGTTACAGGTGAGCGTCAGCCAGCCGTACTCGATCACCGGTAATTTCGGGCAGGGCGCGGTAACAGCGTCACCGACGTCGTTCAGCTTTTCGGCCAGCGGCGGAACGGGAACGATCCACGTGACGGCCAGCGCCGGCTGCAGCTGGACGGCGACCGATAACAGGAGTTGGATTACGCGGCAGTCCAGCTCGGGAACCGGATCCGGAGTTGTGAAGTTCACGGTCAACCGGAACAACAGCGGGTCATCCAGAAGCGGCACGATTACGATCGGCAATGTGCAGGTGACGATTCAGCAGGCCAGGTAGCTGTTCACTGTTTGGAAGGCAGAAAGCGCCGGATGCCCTGGTCAAAAGCCAGGGCGCCGGCGAGTCCTCCGAGCAGGGGTCCTAGGATGGGAACCCAGTAGACGCCGGAGCCGTCAGTTAAGCCGTTGTTGGGGAATCCGGCCAGGACGGTGAACAGGCGCGGGCCGAAATCGCGCGCCGGGTTGATGGCGTAGCCGTGCATGCCGCCGAAGCTCATGCCGATGGCAACGACGACAAGTCCGATCAGGATGGGACCGAGGTTACCTACCGGATGGTTTCTCTCGTCGACGATGGCGAGAATCAGCATCACCAGCAGCGCGGTGCCGAGGACCTGGTCGAACAATCCGGCCATCGGGGCAGCAGGGAAGGCCGGGAAGGTGGCGAATACCCCGGCGGTTTTTTCGAGTGTGGGATCCACGGCGAAAAACGCGGGCCGGTAGTTGAGGAAGACAATGGCCGCGCCGGCGAAGGCGCCCGCGGTTTGCGCGATGGAGTACGGGATCACCTTTCTCCAGGGGAAGCCGCGGAAGGCGGCAAGCGCGACGGTGACGGCGGGATTGATGTGCGCGCCGGAGACACGGCCGGCTACATAGATGCCCATGGTGACAGCCAGGCCCCATCCGACGGTGATGTTCGTGTATCCGCCCTTGACGACCTCACCGGGCACGCCGAAGCCGAACAGCACCGTCATGGCGACGACCCCGTCGCCGAACAGGATCAGCACCATGGTGCCGAGAAACTCCGCGATCAGTTCACCCCAAATTGAGTTTTTCATGGTTGAAATTGTGCGACCACCAGCGTGATGTCATCCTGCTGCGGGATGCCTCCGGTGAACTGCTCCACGGCATGCAACACGGCGGCATGAAGAGCGGCGCAATCCATGGACGCGGAGGCGCTCAGCACTTCCATCAGGCGGGCGGAGCCGAAATAGTCGCCGTTTTCGTTTTGGGCCTCGCTGAGGCCGTCGCTGAAGAGGATGATCTTGTCTCCAGGCTGAAGCGAGGTGGACTGGACCGGGAATTCCATCCCTTCCAGCATTCCCAGGGGAACGCTGAGGGAAGGCAGACGCCGGACGGCGGCATCGGTCCCCAGCAGGACCGGCTCACAGTGCCCGGCGTTGCTCCAGTGCATTTGACCATTCCTTGTCACGGCGGAATAGAAAAGCGTAGCGTATTTTTCGCCTTCCGTGCGCTCGTACAAGTAACGGTTCATGCGCGCCAGCATCTGCTGGATCTGTTCCGGCTCTTCCCCGGCGGTGAGGAATGCGCCTTGCAGCAGGGCGGCCAGGAGAGCGGAACTGACCCCCTTGCCGCTGACGTCGGCGACGACAAGGGCCCAACAATCCGGATGAAGTTCCAGCAGATCAAAGTAGTCGCCACCGACTTGTTGAGAGGCGGTGCTGGATCCCGCGACTCGGTACCAGCCGGTTTGAGGCAAGCGCCTTGGCTGGAGGCTGTGCTGGATTACGCGGGCGATGCGCAGCTCCTCTTCCAGGCGCTGCTTTGCCCGCTCCTGTTCCAGCAGGCGGGCGTTTTCCAACACGGTGGAGGCTTCCAGGGCAAGGGTCTGGAGCAGTTCCCGGTTGCCGCTGGAGAGATCCGCCAGATCGCTGCGGGAGTCCAAATAGAGGAGGCCGACCGTTTCGTTGAGGGCGCCGTGAATGGTTTCGGTAGTGTTGACCATGCGGACGCGGACGAGCGGAACACAGACGACGCTGCGCAGTTCGAGGTTGGCCACTGACATATCCGGCGATACGCCGCCTTCGGTGTTCGGATCAAAGTGCATGCTGAGCAGCTCGCGCCTTTCGCGAAGCGCTTTGGAGATCAGCCGGGAGGGGACTCGCAGGTCCTGTTGAGTAAGTGGCGCGCCGGTGCGGTCGCGCGCCACCTGCACCTCGAGTTCCTCGCCCTGTTTGAGCATCAGGAAGCCGCGCTGCGATCCGGTGACGGCAAGCGCGGCGTCGACCACCGATTCCAGCACTTCCTGGATGGAGAATGCGCCCTGCAGCGCGCGGGCTACTTCCACCAGCGCGCGAAGCTTGGCCAGATTGCTGCCGGCGCCGGAGGCGGCGCGGGAGGTTTCGGCCACCTGGGCGGCCAAGCGGTCCAGGCCGGGCTCGCCAAGCAGGAAGATGAGCTGGTAGCCGTCGGGGAAACCGTAAGTGATGGCGTCGGAGGAGGCCAGGATGCGCCGGCCTTCGATGCGTTCGCCGTTGACGAAAACGCCGTGGCGGCTTTGCAGATCTTCGATGATATAGTTGCCGCCCTCGACATCGATACGGGCATGCACGCGCGAGACGCGGTTATCGCGGAGTACTAACTGGTTGTCCGGCTGGCGGCCGATGTGATGAGGAAACTGGTTGAGCGCGATGCGGCTGCGATGACCGCTGGGATTGACGATGGCGAGAAGGGCGGGTTTGAGGCCGCCGGTTTGCTCCGTAGCCGACGCCATGTCTACTTCCGGCTGGCGCGTTTCCGAATGTGCTCGCTTCCGGCGATGGCGGGTTCCAGGTCGGCAGCGGCGGAATGCTCGCGCGCGCGCAGTGTCTGGCAGTGGGCGCAATAGCCGCCGACTTCGGTGCGCGCGATGAGGACGTTGAATCCGAAATGGCTCTCTATCTGCCGGCGCAGCCGCTGCAACGGCTCGCCGAAAAACTCCTCGACGCGCCCGCAGCGCAGGCAGATCACGTGGGCGTGTTCCTGCTTGAGCCGGGTCTCGTAGTAATGCTGATCGCCGCCCAGGTGCATGAGGTCCAATTCATCCACGAGGCCGCTTTGCTTCAGCAGCTTCAGCGTGCGGTAGACGGTGACGCGATTGAGCTTGGGATCCTTTTTCCGTGCGAGCTGGTAGAGGCTTTCGGCGTCCAGATGCCGGCCGGACTGATCGATGAGTTCCAGGAGAATCTCGCGCTGACGCGTCAGCCGGATGCCGCGTTCCTTGAGCGAACCTTTAATTCCTTGACTGGCCAATCGTGGAATCTCCGCGAACCTCTTTGAATCTACCATGTAAGTAGAAGTTTTATCCAGATTCGGGCGCGCATCCACAAGCGCGGCTGCTACAATTTCGATGTGTTCGGGAAAGTGCTTGTCGCCAATCGTGGCGAAATCGCGGTGCGCGTGCTGCGGGGATTGCGGGAGGCCGGCATCGCCGGCGTGGCTGTCTATTCGGAGGCGGACCGTGCATCGCTGCATGTGCGGGTGGCCGATGAGGCGGTTCCAATCGGTCCGGCGGCAAGCTCGGAGAGCTACCTTTCCATGGACCGTGTCCTGGAAGCGGCCACTGCCACCGGGGCTGATGCGATTCATCCCGGCTACGGATTTCTGAGCGAGAACGCGGAATTCGCGGCGCGCTGCCGTCAGGCCGGGCTGGTGTTTATCGGACCGGGCGCGGAGGCGATCCGTAGCATGGGGCTGAAAACGGAGGCGCGGCGGGTAGCGATGAAGGCGGGCGTGGCGGTGGTGCCGGGAACGGAGGAACCGGTTTCGGGCGCCGAGCAGGCGCGGCGAATTGCGGCCGGGTTCGGCTATCCCGTGATGCTGAAGGCGGCGGCCGGCGGCGGCGGCAAAGGCATGCGGCGCGTGGACAATGAAGCGGCGCTGGAGGCGGCCTTGCGCGACGCAACCAGCGAAGCGGAGCGGAGCTTCCGCGATGGCTCGGTCTACATGGAGAAGCTGATCGAGCGGCCAAGGCACATCGAGATTCAGGTGCTGGCGGACCATCACGGCAATGCCGTTCATCTCGGGGAACGGGAATGCTCGATCCAGCGGCGGCATCAGAAAGTGATTGAGGAGTGCCCGTCTCCGCTGATGCGGGAGGATCCGGATTTGCGGCGCCGGATGGGGGAAGCTGCCGTGCGGATCGCCAGGGCGGCCGGTTACGTGAACGCGGGAACGGTGGAATTCCTGGTGGATGAGGAGCGGAACTTCTATTTTCTGGAGATGAACACGAGGCTGCAGGTGGAGCACCCGGTGACGGAACTGGTGACCGGGCGCGACCTGGTGCGGCTGCAACTCGAGATCGCCGCCGGGCAGCCGCTTGCCTTCACGCAAGAGGAGGTGGAATGGAATGGCGCCGCGATCGAGTGCCGTGTTTGCGCCGAGGATCCGGAGCGGCAGTTTCTGCCCTGCCCGGGCAAGATTACTTCGATGAGCGTGCCGCTGGGGCCGGGTGTACGGCTGGATTCGGGAGTCTATCCGGGCTGGACGGTGCCGATGGAATATGATCCGCTGCTGGGCAAGCTGGTGGTGTGGGCCGAAACGCGCGAGCAGGCGGGGAGGCGGCTGGTGGCCGCGCTGCGCGAGTTCAGCATTACGGGAATTCCCACCAATCTGAGTTTCTTCCGCGATGTCTTGGAGGACGAGGAGTTTCTCGCCGGGCGGCTGCATACGGGTTTTATCGAGGAGCTTTTCCGGCGCAGGCAAAAAGCGCGGACGTCGTTGAGCGAGGAGATTCGCGCGGTGGCCGCGGTGGCGGCGGCGCTGCATTGGAACGCCGGCAAGAGTGTTCCCGTGGCTCCTCCAACAGACCATTCGGTTTGGCGCACGGATGGCCGCGCGAGGAATCTGCGATGAAGCTGCGCGTGAGTGTGGACGGCTGGTCCGGGGATTTGGATTTGATGCCCAACGGCAATCCACATGGGTTCCGGTTCGCATCGGAGGGCGTCCGCGTGGAAGGGGAAGCGTCAGTGGTGTGTGTGGAGCCGGGCGCCTACTCCGTGTTAGTCGGTGGGCGCTCGTATCAGGTTCGGGTGTGGCTGGAAGATAATGAAGGCCGGGTAGAGATTGATGGGCGTAGCGTGCCGGTGGTCATCGAAGATCCGAGGGAGTTGGGAGGCTCCGGTTCGGCCGCCGCCGTGAGTGGCAATTATAACGTCACTGCGGCGATGCCAGGGCGCGTGATCCGGGTTCTAGTAGAGGAAGGGCAGGCCGTGGAGGCGGGGCAAGGCATTCTGGTGGTCGAGGCCATGAAGATGCAAAACGAAATGCAGTCACCTAGCGCGGGCACGGTGAGCTCGATCCAGGTAAAAGCCGGGGCGGCGGTGGCCGCCGGCCAGGTTCTGGCGACGGTGGAAGCCGGGGAGCCGAGCGGTGGCTGATCCGGCGGCTTGCGCGGTTTGTGGCGGTTCCGGCTGGAAGATCGTCGAAAGAGACGGGTTGTCGGGAGCCGAGCCTTGCGATTGTATGCTCTCGGGGCGCGCCAAGCGGATGCTGGCGAATGCGGCGATCCCCCCGCTGTTCCGCCAGGCGTCGTTTGAGAACTTCAACACACTGCCGGATAATCCGGTGGCCCATAAGAGGCTGCAGGCGGCGATGAGCCTGGCTGGATCCTATGCCCGCGAGTTTCCTTACGGCACCAAGCAGCAAGGCCTGCTGTTCATCGGCGACCCCGGAACGGGCAAGACGCATCTGGCCGTGGCGGTGTTAAAGCGGTTGGTGGCGCGCGGATTCGAGTGTCTTTTCTTTGATTACCAAAATCTGCTGGAGCGGCTGCGGAGCAGCTATGACCAGGCATCCGGGGCCGCACACCGGGAGGCATACCAGTCAGCGCTGGACTGCGATGTGCTGTTGCTGGATGACCTGGGCGCGCATCGCGTCACGGACTGGGTGGAAGACACAATCACTTCGCTTATCACGCACCGCTACAACCACAACAAAGCGGTCATCGCCACGACCAACTTGCGGGATCCTGAGGCAGGAGATGCGCCCATTCCCTCGGGGATCGCGGGCGACAGCAGTTCGCGCTACTACCTGACCGAACGGATCGGTTCACGGGCGCGCTCGCGTCTGTTTGAGATGTGCCGTGTGATTTCCACGCGTGGCGTGGAGGATTACCGGATGAGGAAAGGCCGCTGATTCCGGGTGGACGGACTGCTGCTGTTACTGAAAGAAGCGTTCGGGCCCCGGATGCGCCTGGAGTTGCTGATCGCGGCTGCGTTGGTGGCCATTGGGTGTCTGGTGCGGAGGGAACGGCCGCGGATTGGGGTGGTGGTGATCGAGGCGTTCCAGCGTCTGGCCGCCAGGCCGGTTCTTTCCTTGTTCGTTGCCGGGCTGGTTCCCCTTCTGCTGCGTTTCGCATGGCTGCCTTGGCGGCCTGTTCCTGATCTTATCGGGCACGATGAGTATTGCCACCTGCTGGTGGCGGAAACGTTGCTGGGAGGGCGGCTGGCGAATCCGGCGCATGCGTTCTGGCAGTATTTTGAGGCGCCCTATGTGCTGCAGCAGCCGGCCTACGCCAGCAGTTACCCTATCGGGATCGGCGCGATCCTGGCCGTGGGAATGTTGCTCACCGGCCATGCATGGGCAGGCGTGTTGCTATCAATTGGATTGATGAGCGCGGCCATCTGCTGGATGCTTCGTGCATGGCTTACGCCAGCTTGGTCATTGCTTGGTGGTCTACTTTCCGGCATCACCTACGGCGTTGCGACCTATTGGGTGGACTCCTATTGCGGGGGCGGACTTGCGGCCGCGGCGGGCGCGGTGCTGTTCGGAGCGCTGGCGCGGTGGAAGGACGAGCCGCGGTTCGGCTACTTGGCGCTCGCCATCGCAGGAGGGTCCGTGTCGGCGCTGATTCGGCCGTTTGAGACTGCCTGCGTGTCGCCGGCGGTCGCCGTCTTCCTTTTGTGGAATGCGCGCGTGCGGCTGCCGCGTCTGATTCTACAGGTGGCCATTCTGTCCATGCCGTTCGTGGCGCTTACGGCCTTGCACAACTACAGGGTCACGGGATCGCCGCTGAAACTTCCCTATCAGCATTCCCAGGAAAGGTACGGTGTGCCGCCACCGATGACCATTCAGGAACCGGTCACGGCGCCAGGGCGCCGGCAAGACAACGTCAAGCGGGTGCAGGAATGGCAAATTAAGGGCGATCAAAAGCTGCGCGGCTCGCGGACGTTCTTTGTTCTTTGGGCGTTTCGCAAAGCCTACATGGTCACGGGATTCTTTCTCGATTATTATTTCCTGGTTCCCTTCCTGCTGTTTCCTGCCGCCAGACTGCGGCATATAGGACTTGTGGCGGGATCGCTATTGTGCGTTTCCGGAGGAAACCTGATCTATCCAGGTTTAAGCGCACATTATCTGGCGCCGATAACGGCCCTGTTCATCCTGGCCGCGCTATCCGGCCTGCGTAGAATCATGCAGTGGCGTTTTGGAGTTCCGATTGTGGCCGTCCTGCTGGTCTGTGCTTCCATGCGGACAATTCGCCCCTACATGCGGGATCAGTTCCATCCACCGCTGCAATGGGCGTATCTGCACCGTTCGCTGGCGGAGGAGGCTTTGAAGACCGTACCCGGATCACATCTCGTTTTTGTGCGTTATCAGGAGCGGCATAACTTCCATTTCGACTATGGCTACAACGCCGCCGCGATCGACTCGTCGCCGATCGTGTGGGCGCAGGAAATCGAACCCCAGCGGGATGCGGAGTTGATCCGCTATTTTCGCGGTCGCCATGTCTGGGTGCTTGAGGTAGCCGAGGGCGTTCTTCGCTTGCGTCATTACTTCCCCGGTAAAACCGCCAGCTTAGGCGTACCCCCGATACAGAGGTCCATCAAGCCGCGGCTGTACTGAACTCAGCGCTGCAGCACGAAGTCGGTTTCGTAAACCAGGTAGGCGGTTTTCGTCATGCCCATCTTTTCGTAGACGCGCTGGGCGCGGCCGTTGTGCTGTTCCACGTAAAGCCTGATGCCGCACACGCCGTCCTGTTGCTGCGCCATCTCGACTACCCTTTCATGGAGCCGCTGGTACACGCCCTTGCCGCGGTGGCCGGGCTCGACGTAGACGCTCTGAATCCACCAGAAATTGCCGTTGCGCCAGTCGCTCCATTCGTAGGTGATCATCAGCTGCCCGATCAGTTTGCCATCGGCTTCGGCCACCAGGTAGAAGCCGCGGTCCGGTTCCCGCAGCAGGGTGAGGACTCCTTGGCGCGTGCGGCCGGCTTCCAACTGCATCGCTTCGGTTTCCAGGGCCATGGCCACATTGTAGGCGGCGATGGTTGCCTCATCGCCTGCCATGGCCGAGCGGATCGTCAATTCCATCCTCTCATTTTCCCATTCCGCGACCTGCGCTGAGGCTATACTATAGAGAATCTTCCCGATGAAGGCCCTTTTGGATTCCTTGACGCCGGACCATCCGGACTGGCCGCTGGCGCGTGCCATCGATCCGGACAGGTTGCCTGCGCATATCGCCATCATCATGGACGGCAACGGCCGCTGGGCGCGCAAGCGCAGTCTGCCGCGTGTGGCCGGGCACAAGGCGGGTATCGATCCGGTAAGGGACACCGTGGAATGTTGCGCCCGTCTGGGGATTCAGGCGCTGACGTTATATGCCTTTTCCGTGGAGAACTGGAAGCGTCCGCGCTCGGAGGTGGAAACGCTGTGGCGTCTTCTGCGCTACTACCTGCGGCAGGAGCTGCCGAAGCTGATGGCGAACGGAATCCGGCTGCGCCCGATCGGGCGTCTGGACGGGCTGCCATTCAACGTACGGAGGGAACTGGAAGATGTTGTGCACCTCACCTCCGCCAATCTGGGTCTGCAAGTGAACCTGGCCATCAACTACAGCGGGCGCGCCGAACTTGTCGATGCGGTGAACCGGCTGGTAAAACAGGCGCAGGCCGTTCATGCGGATGAGCCGTTCGAGGTGACGGAGGACAGCCTGGCAGCGGAGCTGTACACATCCGGTCTCCCCGATCCCGATCTGCTGATCCGGACTTCCGGGGAAATGCGCATCTCCAACTTTCTTCTCTGGCAAATCGCTTACGCGGAACTTTACGTCACGGAAACCTTGTGGCCCGATTTCCGCCAGCCTGATCTGCTGCGCGCCATCCTGGAATATCAAAAGCGCGATCGCCGGTTCGGCGGCCTGACTGCATCCCCTACCGTTGCCTCACGGACGGAGCCACTGGCGGTCGCTCGCATCAAATGAAGCGGGTGCTGACGGCCGCCCTGCTGGCGCCTCCCGTCGTCTTCGTCATCTTCGAAAGCCATCGCTTTCTGTTCCTGGCCGTGGTCGGCCTGGTGGCGATTCTCTGTTTCCGCGAATTCGCTGCCATGGCCGACGCGCATGGACTGGAGATAGAAGGTCCGCTTGGCTATGCAGCCGGTGTGGTTTTGTTGCTGCTACCTTCGGTGGACCCGGTTGTTCTCGTTTTGGTTGCCATGGCGGCGATGGCACTCTCGATTCGCAGCGGCGGGCTATCCATCGCGATGGCGCAATCGGGCGCCTGGGTGCTCGGGGTGATCTACATCTTCGGCGCATGGCGCTGTGCGGTGGGTCTGCGCGAGATCAATCCTCATTGGCTGCTGTTTGCGCTCGCGCTCAATTGGGTGGGTGATATCGCAGCTTACTATGTTGGCTCCCTGACCGGAAAACACAAACTGGCGCCACGGATTTCGCCCGGCAAGTCCTGGGAGGGTTCCTTCGCCGGCATGGCGGCATCGGTCTGCTTCGGAGCGATTTATCTCGGACGGTTTCTCCCCCAAGTGCCCCTTTTCGAAGCTGTGTTGCTGACTGCCCTGGCCAACGCAGCCGGGCAGCTGGGCGATCTCAGCGAGTCGGCCTTCAAGAGGGGAGCCGGTATGAAGGATAGCGGGAACCTGCTGCCGGGCCACGGTGGGTGGCTGGATCGGGTGGATTCCAGTCTTTTCAGTCTCCCGTTGGTTTACTTCTGGCTGACTCGTTCCTCGATGTCGCTAAACTGAAGACCCGACTGACGTAGGAAAACCCCCTTAGCAAGCCTAGGATTTTTTCGTTACTTCACTAAAGTGGTCGCCTGCAATGGCCGATGAAGTTGTTTGGAGTCTGATTATGGCCAGCACCACCCTTCACGACCTTTCCATCAGCCGTCAGCCTGAATCCGGTTATTCCCAGCCCGCCCGCGCTGTTGCCCCCGCCCCGCCCGCGATCGGCCACCGTCAGATTCTGACCGTCTCCATCGTCATTTCGCTCATGTCGGCCCTGGTTGCCACCGTGTCCTTCGCCGCCGGCAGAATGACGGCCAATGACAGGCTTCCTGCTTCCAGGGTGGAATCGCCGCAGCAGGCTGTACCGGAGCAGATCATCCTGGTGGAGCCGGTGAAACCAGCTGTACCTGCGCTCGTTCCGCAACGGGCTGCCGCAGGCCGCGGGGACTTGTATTTTCAGATCTCGGCCGTCGATCGGGGAATGGCAAACGTTACCATCGAATACTTACGGCGCTTGGGATTTCCGGCCAGCGCAACGCCCGGCGACACACAGGGTATCTTCCGCGTCTTGGTGGGTCCGCTTCAAGATCCCGCGGAAACCGCCAAATGGAAAGGTGAACTGATGGCGGCAGGGTTCCAACCCTTCACCCGGCGCGTAGCGGCCTCCACCTCGACATCACAGCCATGAGGGTGCACGCGCAACTCTAGTTCCGTGCGGCGACGGTTGCCACAATCAGCGAGGAATTAGCGGACGTCGTCCGGACAAGGCCAGCACTGCGGGAACGGGATCTCGGCAGTGGCGACATTGGCGATGGCGCCGAACTGCAGCGCCAGGATCAGGGCGATAGCAAATCTCTTCAACATTTCTGTGTTCTCCTTTTTCCTTTAACTAGCGGACGTCATCCGGGCAGGGCCAGCATTGTGGGAACGGGATTTCGGCAGTGGCGACATTGGCGATGGCGCCGAACTGCAGCGCCAGGATCAGGGCGATAGCGAATCTCTTCAACATTTCTGTGTTCTCCTTTTTCCTTACTTAGCGGACATCATCCGGGCAGGGCCAGCATTGTGGGAACGGGATTTCGGCAGTGGCGACATTGGCGATGGCGCCGAACTGCAGCGCCAGGATCAGGGCGATAGCGAATCTCTTCAACATTTCTGTGTTCTCCTTTTTCCTTACTTAGCGGACATCATCCGGGCAGGGCCAGCATTGTGGGAACGGGATTTCGGCAGTGGCAACGCTGACCGAAACATTGGCGACGGCGGCAAA
>VFZE01000037.1 GCA_016871315.1 Acidimicrobiia bacterium
GCTCGGCGGCCTGCGGCCGCCTGCGCTCCGGCTGGTTGGATGGTTTTCAACCCCAGCGACTCTCATTGGATTTGGTACATACAATGGGGGCAGGTCAATCTCCACCTTAGCTCCGACAATGACGGCGCCAGTGCCGTCGGCAACGGTGCCGACGAGCGTGGCACGGTCAATCTGAGCCATCAGCGGCGTGACGGCGAAGCAGAAAAGCAGGAATACGTTCCTTGTTTTCAATTGCATAGCTAACCTCTCGCGGAAGGATCTGAAGCGTTCAATCATTTATACACTTGCGGAATCGGGGGCGCAAGGGTCCCTGTAACATTTTCGTGATATTTCACTGGGTGGAACGGCGCTTGACCAGGATCACGATGGGACCCTTGGCGGGACGCAGGTCGGAGATGGTTCCTTCGGTATGGTTTTGAGCGCCGGTGGCGAGACCCTCCACTCTGTACGAGGTGGACTGGCCTTCCAGGTAGAAGAACAGGAGACCTTCCTTACGCTCCAGACTTCCTTTGCCGCTCACGATGGCGGAGACGGCCTTGGTGCCGTCCTGCTCAATGAAGTCGCGAACAATCTCGAGGCGGACGCGGTTTTGCGGGGCCAGTTTTAGCTTCAAGGTTCCTGATTTCGCGTCTACCTCGGCGCTTTCCACACCACGCAAGCGTTCCAGGCGAGCCGGAAGCGATTCGATGCAGGAGGCGCAGCCGACGCCTTGGAAGCGGAATTCAAGCGACTGCCACTGAGGGAAAGCGGGCAGCGCGAAAAGCAGGAAACACCAACGCATTGATCTATTTGTTTATACCAATAGGCGGTGATCGCGCAATATGAGATTCGGTGGGATTCAAGGGCGGGGCACGGCGGAGAGTTCACGGAGCGTGCGCTCGATCCAGTCCGGGGCGATATCGCGGCCGATTTGGTGCTTCACGATCCTGCCGGTGGAATCGACGATCCAGGAGCGGGGAATGCTAAGGGAATCGATCACGGTATCCACATAGTGGCGCGCCAAGAGGACGGGGAAGCGATAGCCGGTCTGACGGAGGAAGTTGTCGATGAGGGCGAGGGCGCAGACGACGTAGAGGACGGTGTAGATGGAGAAGACGGAACGCCAGATCCAGAGCCAAGCGCTCGGGAGTTCCAGCTTGCCCGTGGCTGGAAAGGGCAGGCGAAGAATGAGGGATGCCGCCAGTACGAGTATGCCCAGCACGAGGAAAACGGCTAAGTAAGCCAGCTTCAGAACAGACAGCAGGAAGACGGAGAGGCTGAGAACTGCGGAGCCGAGCAGGAAGCTAAGAAAGCGTTCGGCAAGGGGCGGGGGCTTGAGCGGAATCGCGCGCAGAATGAGCTGACCGAGCCGCAGGCAAACGATCCAGGTGAACAGTGCAGCAGAAAGGATCTGCGCTGCCTTCACGCGCGGCGCGCCAGTTCGAGCGTTTCAAAGAAAAGATCGATATCGGACGGGCGGGTGTGGATGTGAGTGGAGAGACGCAGGCGCTGGTTGCGGAGAATCCAGATGCGGCGTTTCTGGCAGAGTGGCATGAGCCGATTCAGGTCGACGCCTTGCATGTGGAATGCGACCAGACCGCCGTACATGGTGTCATTGCCGGGAGTGAGCAGTTGAAGATAAGGCAGCGCCTGGGCTTTCTCGCGGGCCATGCGTGCCAGTGCGTGGATGCGTGAGTAGATGCGTTCGACGCCGATGGCCTTGGCGAAGCGGACACCGGCGATCATGCCTTCAATCATGGCGCGGTTGTTGGTGCCGAGGCGCATGAAGCGCGCGCCCTGATCGGCTTTGTCGTCCCAGCCGCCGGTGACGATGGAGGGCCAGAGACGATCGAGCATCTCTTCCCTGCCCCAGAGAATGCCGCAGCCGGCGGGCGCGAACATCCACTTATGAGGGCTGCCTGCGTAGTAGTCGCAGCCGAGGTCATCGATGCGCGCTTCAACCTGGCCGTTAAGATGAGCGCCGTCGACGACGGTGATCACGCCTTTGGCGCGGGCGGCGTCGCAGATTTGCCGGACGGGGAAAACGAGGCCGGTGGTCGTTGTAATGGCGCTGAAGAAAAGTACTCGGGTTCGAGGGGAGATGGCCGCAATCAAGAGGTCAGCGAGTTGGGCCGGATCACGCGGGGGCAGAGGGATTTGGAGTTCGCGAACGGTGATGCCGTGGCGCGCGCGGCGAACGTGCCAGCCGGCCTTCCCGCTGCCGTGCTCCTGATCGGTCATCAGGACCTCATCCCCTGCTTTGAGGTCGAGACCGGCGGCGATGACGCTAATGGCTTCGGTGGCGTTGTGAGTGATTGCGAGCTGGTTCTTGCTACAGCCGAGGTAGGCGGCGAGTTCGGTCCGATGCTCGTCGAGCTTCTCGTAGCCCCAGCGCGGGTAGTCGTACTCTTCCATGAGCAGGGCGGCCGATTTCTCGAGGTATTCCGTGACAGCTTGGACAACGGGTTTGGGTGCGACGCCGAGGCTGCCGTTGTTGAGGAAGACGCGCCATTTGGGGAGAAGGAACTGATCCTTGCGGATGCGGTCCCAATAGCGTTCCGGATCGCGGGTGGAGAGGGAGGGGTCGGGCAGCGGGGCAACGTTGGTTGCCGCACCGGCGGGAGGGAGCCAAGCCGCGGCGGCGAGTCCCTGAATGGCATGGCGGCGGTTCATGGACACCAATTGTAACGGAGAGCGGCCGGGATTCGTTATGATGGCACAAGATGATAGAGCGGGAGGCGTCGGCGGCGCTCGGCACGGAGCCGTTGAGCCGCGAGGAAGTCGTTACGGCCACGTCGCGGATCCGGGCGCTGGAGGCGTCGCTGGGGGAGGCCATCCGGGGCAAGCAGGAAGTGATCCGGCTGTCGCTGGTGTGCCTGCTTGCGCGCGGACATCTTCTCATTGAAGATGTTCCCGGAGTAGGCAAGACGACGCTGGGACAGGCGCTGGCGCGCAGTGTGCGGTGCGGGTTCCAGCGGCTGCAGTTCACCTCCGATATGCTCCCGTCGGATGTGCTGGGCGTCACCATTTATAACGCGCATAAGCAGGAGTTCGAATTCAAGCGCGGACCGGTGTTCACGAATTTCCTGCTGGCGGATGAAATCAACCGGTCGACGCCGAAGACGCAGTCGGCGCTGCTGGAGGCAATGAATGAGCTGCAAGTGACCATCGACGGCCGCAGCTATGAGCTGGAGCCGCCGTTTCTGGTGATCGCGACGCAGAATCCCGTGGAGCATCACGGAACTTATCCTTTGCCGGAGTCGCAGCTGGACCGGTTCCTGTTGCGGGTGCGGATCGGCTATCCGGACAAGGAAAGCGAACGGGAGATCCTGCGCAAAACATCGAGCTATCCGGGGGAGTTGGCGAGGCCTGTGCTGACGGCGACCGAGGTGCTCGAGCTGCAGGATATGGTGCACCGGGTGGCGGTGGAGAGCGCGCTGACTGACTACATACTGGCGATCGTGGAGAAGACGCGGCACCACGAATCGCTGACGCTGGGAGTGAGCCCGCGCGGAGCGCAAGCTTTGTACCGCGCCGCACAGGCGCTGGCGCTGGCCGAAGCGCGTGACTACGCCATTCCGGACGATGTGAAGCGGCTGGTGGTGCCGGCCTTCGCGCATCGTGTGATGGTGAATACGCGGGTGACGCTGGCACAGCGCGGGGCCGACTCGGCGGGGCGGATTCTCGAGGATATTCTGACGCAGGTGGCAGTGCCCCTGTAACAAGACAACAAATCATGAAGACAGCAATTATCGGCCTGCCGATGGTGGGCAAATCGAGTTTGTTTACAATTCTGACGGGTGTGCAGCAATCGGCCCGGATGGGATCGATGGAGACGCGGGTTGGCGTGGCGAAGGTGCCGGACAAGCGTCTGGAGGCGCTGGCAAAGGTGTTCCAACCGCCCAAGATCACGTCGGCGACGGTGGAGTATGTCGACTTTCCGGCGATTTCGAAAGAGGCTCTGCGCGAGCCGGGCCTGCTGGCAGGGCTGCGCGTGGTAGATGCATTCGCGCAGGTGCTGCGGGTGTTCGATGATCCGACGGTGCCGCATGAAAAGGGCTCGGTGGACCCGGTGCGGGATCTGGAGGATGTGGACATCGAGCTGATCCTCAGTGATCTGGTGGTGGTGGAGAAGCGGCTGGAGCGCGTCGACAAGGACCGCAAGAAGATCAAGAATCCGGAGCTCGATAAAGAGTATGAGCTGCTGGTGCGGTGCAAGGAGATGCTCGAAGCCAACCAGCCGTTGCGCGGCATGGAGCTGAGCGCGGAGGATGAAAAGCGGATTCGCGGGTTTCAGTTTCTGTCGCAAAAGCCGATGCTGTATGTGCTGAACGTGGGTGAGAATGACGCGGGACGGCTCCACGAGATCGAGGAGAGCTATCGCACGGGAGCGCTGGCCGGGCGGGCGCTAACGGGAGTCGCTGCGGTATGCGGGAAGATCGAGGCGGAGCTTGCCGATCTGGAAGGGGAAGAAGCGAAGGAGTTGATGGCAAGTTACGGGCTGGAGGAGTCCGGGCTGGAGCGGCTGATCGCGCGAACGTATGAATTGCTGGGACTGATGTCGTTCCTGACAGCGGGGGAGACGGAAGTTCGGGCGTGGACGATTCCGGTGAACTCGACGGCAGTGAAAGCGGCGGGAGCGATCCACACCGATTTCGAGAAGAAGTTCATTCGCGCCGAGGTGGTGAACTGGCAGCGCCTGGTGGAGCATGACGGCTACGCGGGGTTGCGCGGCAAGCCGCTACTGCGGCTGGAAGGAAAAGAGTATATTGTCCAGGATGGCGATGTATTGGTTATCCGTCACGGCTAGAGCGGCGCTGATCCTGATGCTGGCGGCGCCACTGGCGCCGGCCAAGGGCAAAAAGCACACGCACCCGGACGGCTTCAGCTTTGAGTTGCCGTCGGGATGGACGGCGGAGAACGGACCGGATGCGGTTCTGCTTTTACCTCCCGGGGTGAAGGTGGATCCGTCGCGGGAAGACAACGCGGAGGTATACACGGTTCGGGCGAGCCGGGTAGAGGCCGCGGATTTCGTGAACTCGATGCGGATCAACCTGGAGCGGAGCGGAGTGAAAGTCGCGGCCACGGACGAGACGTTCAAGGGCGGCCAGGGGATGGGCACGATGCACATCTTTGACTTCGACCATCCGGAGAGGAAGGTGGCCTACCGGATCCGGCTGTTCACGGTGCTGGTGAAGGGCTGGCGGCTGACGCTGGTGGGGAGGGGATTGCGGGAGAAAGTGTCAGGTCGTGAGGGGCAGTTGCGGGAGATCGCACGGAGTATGGAAGGGCGGTAGGGGCGCGATGATGAAGAACCCCGTGCATCCCGGACAGATCGTGCGTCACGACTGTCTGGCGCCACTTGGGTTGAGCGTGACAGAGGCCGCCAAGGCCCTCGGTGTTTCCCGGCAGGCACTGAATAACGTAATCCATGGCAAGGCCGGAATTTCCCCGGAGATGGCGATCCGGCTTTCGAAGGCTTTTGGCAGCACGCCGGATGTATGGGTACGCATGCAGGGGGCCTATGACCTGGCTCAGGCTCTGAAGCGGGAGGATCGGATTCGGGTAAAGCGTTATAAGCCGCCAACGGCGGCCTGAAGAAGCACCGCTATCGCGCCATGATGTAGCGGCCGCGGCGTGGGTCGGCGCCGCCGTCGAGCACGGTGTCGGGGCGGACCAGGATCACGGTGGGGGCGCTGGCGTTGCTCCAATCGCCACGCATGTCGATGAGGTGACCTTTGCGGGCGAGCTCGGCCGAGGCGGAGGCAGGCATGCGGCTTTCCAGCGCGACCCGGCCGGGAGTGAACTCATGGCTGGCGAATGACGTGTAGAAGTGCTCGGTCTGAAAGCGAGGCGCCTCGACGGCTTCCTGCGCGGACATGCCGAAGACGATGATGTTGAGCAGGACTTGCAGCATCGCCTGATCCTGATTGTCGCCACCGGGAGTTGACATCGCCATGAAAGGCTTGCCGTCTTTGAGAACCAGCGTGGGACTAAGAGTGACGCGAGGGCGCTTGCCGGGAGCGAGCAGGTTCGCATGACCAGTGGTGAGCACGAAACTTTGGAGGCGCGTGGAAAGCGGTATGCCGGTGTCACCGACGATCACCGAAGGGAGCCATGCGCCGCTGGGCGTGGCGGAGAAGGCGTTGCCCCAGCGGTCGATTACGTTCACGCACGTGGTGTCCTGATCGACGGCTCCGGCGGCAGCGGGGCCATTGGAGAGATTCAGCGGCGGAGCGAAGGAGCCTGGACGGTGCTCCATGGAAGCTTTGCCGGGATCGATGAGTTTACGGCGTTCGGCGCCATACTCTTTCGACAGCAGGGTGACTTCGGGGATTTTGCTGAACTTGGGGTCGCCATAGTAGCGGTCGCGGTCGGCGAAGGCGAGTTTCACGGCTTCGATGACGGTATGAAGATACTGCGGGCTGTTATGGCCCATGGCGCGCAGGTCGTAGCCTTCCAAAATGTTGAGCGCCTGAATCATCACTGGGCCCTGAGTCCAGAAACCGGGCTTGACCACCTGATAGCCGTGGAAGTCGCCGAACCGCGGGTCGTCAAAAGAAGCGCGCTGGCGCTTCAAGTCTTCCAGAGCAATGAGGCCGTTATTGGCAGCATTGAAATCGGCGATCTTTTTGGCGATGGGGCCCTGATAGAAGTAGTCGCGAACGGCGCGGATCTTGCGGGCACGGTTGCCGCGGGCCTTGCGCTCGGCGCGGATGAGTTCCTGGAGGGTGTTCGCCAAATCCGTGGCGCGGAAAAGATCACCGGCGCGGGGCGGCGCTCCATTGGGAAGAAAGAAGGATTTCGAAGTGGGCCAGAGCTCGAGAATCTTCTGGTTCATCCGGATGAAGCCGGCGAACTCTTCCATCAGGGGAAAGCCGGCAGCGTATTCGGCGGCGGGCGTGGCGACTTTTTCAAATGAGAAGGCGCCATGATGTTCCAATGCCAGCAGCAACCCGTCGAGAACACCTGGAGTAATGGCGGCATGCAGCCCGTTGGCGGGGATGGGCGGCATGCGGTCGGGCTGCTCCCATCGCTCCGGCGATCGGGCGCGGAAGAACTCGGGCGTGGCTTTTTCCGGTGCGATGCCGACTCCATCGACAACGACGACAGGCTTGCCGGCCATTTTGATCAGTAGCGGCATTTCACCGCCGAGGCCGAAGCGTGCCTGCTCGGTTACGGCGGCGGCAAGCGTGGCGGCGACACCGGCATCGACGGCGTTGCCTCCCATGGCGAGCATCCTGAAGCCGGCCTCAGCCTCCAAGTTATTGGCGGCGGCGACCATTTCGCGGGTGCCGCGAACGGGCCATGACATGAGGCGCTGCGGCTGGGCTTGAAGCCAGGCGGCGCCAAGCAAGGCCAACGCCGAGAGTCGAATCGCAACGGGGCGCATATAGGGGATTGTACGCCTAACGGATGGAGTCAGGCGACTCAAGCCCTTCCATGGAGGTAAGCGTCGAGCCGTTAACGGTTAGGCGGAAGTAGCCGTCGTCGCCGCGGCCGGAGATTTCCGTGGCGGATTCGGAGGCAACCTCAAACGTCTTCCACTTGCCTTGCAGGACACGGCGCCAGAGCTTCATCGCGCGGGAGGCGGATTCCGGGGTGTCCCAGCCGGAGGCGTATGCCAGCGCGATGCGTTTGTTCTTCTTGTCCTCGTAGAGTGCATATTCGCCGCCGCGCCAGGATTCGGCGAGGGAGGCTTCCTCGTTCGCGTATTGGCGGAAGAGGATGGAGTGGTCGAATTCGCCGATGGTGCCGTCGGAGAGAACACGGTAGCCCTTCCGTTTCGGGACTTCCAGATCCACTGGCTTTTCCCCGGCGAACCAAGTCTCGGGGTGGAGAATGTGGCGGGTGGTGAGCGGAGGCCTGCGGAAGACTTCGCTGAAACCCTCCTTTCCCAATTTGCGGACGACGGCCTGCTGAAACACCATTCCCCTGGCGTACGGGAAGATGAGGGATTCCCGCATGTAGAGGGGGACTTTTTCAAAGACGGGAAAGGCGCCGCTGGAGGCAGTGGCCATGCGGGACATAGCTTCCACAAGCAGGGGAGCATCGATAAGCGAGTTGCCGGCGCGGCGGGCCATGTATTCCGACATGAGCCAAGTGGCCTGGCCCTCCATCACGGCGGTTCGGGCGACGGCGCCGTCGTCGGATGAGGCGCCTTTCTTAAGGTATTTTTCGAGGGAGAACTGCTGGTCGGCGAGGGCGTGGGCGAGCTCGTGCACAAGAGCCTGCTGCAACATGTCGCCGGATTCGAGCATGACCATCTTCTTTTTCCGGTAGTCGTAGAAGGCGGCTGCTTGTTCGCTAAGCAGGTCGACGGTGGTTTCCTTGAGATTGAAATCCTGGGGGACGAAGCCGAACTTCTTCAGGGTGATTTCCTCGATGCGGATCTCCTCGGGTTTGACGACCTCATCGATGCGTTTGGTGAAGAAGCTCTTGAGAGCATCGCGGCTCATGGTCTCCTGCTGGATGGGCTTGTTGAGCTTCCAGCCGGTGATTTCGGAAAGCTCCTGGACAATGGCGGCCACCGGGGATTGGGCGGCGGCTGAGGAAGCCAGCAGGAGGAGCAAGGCAAGGAAATGTTTCATGCGGGAGAACTCCGGTATTGATCGTGACGGACCTGGCGTGCCCAAAGCAGTGCGGCCGCGAATGCGAACAGCGCTCCGGCGAAGACGGTGGTTCTGGCACCGATGCGTTCGGCGGCGGCGCCGGAGACCAAATTGCCGATAGGGAGCATGCCAATAACCATCATCGAATAGAGAGACATCATGCGGCCGCGGTAGTCGTCATGAATGAGAGTTTGGATGAGGGTGTTTGTGGCGGCAAGCTGGCGGAAGATGGAGAATCCGGCCAGCGAGATGGCGGCGATGGAAAGAAGGAAACTGGGCGAAATGGCGAAGATGACCAGGGCCACGCCCATTTTGACGGCGCTGAAAAGGACGATGCGCGCCATGGAAGAGGTTCCCGTCTGCCGGGCGAGGACGAATGTGCCGATCACGGCGCCGAGTCCGAGAGCGGCGGTGAGAAAGCCAAAGCCTTCCGAGCCTTTCCGGAAAATATCCTCGGCGAAAAAGGGGCCGAGAACGATGACCGGGGAGCCGGCGAGATTGACCAGCGCCGTGGCAGCCAGCAGGATCCGCAGTTGGCGATTGTGCCAGGCGTACGAGAACCCTTCGCGGATATGTCGAAGCGGCGAGGTGGAAACTTTACGTTCCGGCTCGGCAGGGGAAATGGCGAACAGAGAACCGAGCACGGCAAGGAAGGTGAAGGCGTTGACCAGGAAACAGATTCCTTCGCCATAGGCAGCCAGGAAGAAGCCGCCGATGGAAGGCCCGACCAGTCGCGCGGCGTTGAAGGTCATGGAATTGAGGGCGATGGCGTTGGAAAGGTCGCGCGGGCCGACCATATGCACATAAAGAGCCTGGCGGGCGGGAATTTCAAACGCGTTGATGACGCCGAAGATGGTGGCCAACAGAAGCACCTGGGGAACGGAAATCCGGGAAGAAAGCGTCAGCCAGGCAAGGATAATAGCCTGAAGCATGAAAGCAAATTGAGCGGCGATGATAAGCGCGCGGCGGGAGTGGCGGTCCGCGGCGATGCCACCAAGAGGGGAGAGCAGCAACACGGGCAGATGGGTGCAGAAACCGAGCGCTCCCACGAGAAAGGTGGAATGCGATAGACGGTAAACGAGCCAGCTTTGGGCAAGGCTTTGCATCCAGGAACCGGAGAGGGAAACGATCTGACCAAAGATGAATACGCGGAAATCACGGTGCTCAAGTGCGCGGAGGGCAGTGGGCCAGGAGAAACGGCGTGGAGAGGAGACGGAGTCCGGCTCGGCGCCGCTGATCTGTGTCTGTTGTTGATTGCTCAAAAGGCCCAGGTCTAGCTACTCTTTGATGGTAGCGCGGCGGGCGGCTTACGCGGAAGAAGCGGTCCGAAAAGTGAGAAGAAAATGGAAGCGTGAGCCCTTTCCGGGTTGCGAAGTGAAGCCGATCTGACCACCCATTATCTCCACCAGCATCTTACAGACAGTGAGGCCGATGCCGGCGCCGTCGTGGCGGCGCGAGAACGACGCGTCAGCCTGACGGAACATTTCGAAGACGAGATCCTGATGTTCGGTGGCGATGCCGATCCCTGTATCCTCCACGGCGAACTCGATGCGCACAAGACCTTCCCTCGCCTCATCCAGCAGGCGAGCCTGAATCCGAACGTGGCCGCTGTCGGTGAATTTGACGGCATTGGACAGGAGGTTGGTCAGGACCTGGCGAACACCCCTCGGATCGCCGATCACCTGCCCTGGCAAGCCGGCGTCGGGATCGACAACCATTCAATCTGCTCGGCGTCCAGAGGAGTGTACAAGAGCAGGTCGGTCATCCCGATGACGCCATTGAGAGGTGTGCGAAGTTCATGGCTCATGTTGGCGAGGAACTCCGACTTGAGACGGTTTGCCTGAACGGCTTCCTTGAGCGCCAGTGTCACATGTTGCTCGGCGTCGCGGCGCCTTGCGAGTTCGCGGCAGGCTTCGCTCCAGCGCCGGACGGAGAACAACAGCGCGAACAAACACCCCAACACCGCGAGGGTAAGAATCTCGTCGATCTCCCAATCCTCATAGCGGCCGCTCCAAAGGATCAAGTTCTCGAAGAGATCGAAACGAATGGAAATAACAAAAAAGACTAGACCAATGCAAGAGAGCAGGACGGCTTCCCGCACAGCGGCCGTATCCAGCAGCCGCCGGACGAAAGAAGCCATTATCCACGTCCGTACCGCGAGCGTGAGTCGTGCACCTCAGTGATCACTCTTCCGCTAGCTTCGATTCGGAACAGATAACCGGGGATGGGATCTCCTGGTCTTTATATTGTAACTGATAAAGCTTGAAGTAAATGCCTCTTTGGGCAAGAAGCTCCTGATGCGGCCCCGACTCACGCAACTCTCCTTTGTGCATTACGAGAATGCGGTCCGAGCGCTGAATCGTGGAGAGCCGATGAGCGATAACCAGCGAAGTCCGCCCCTGTAGAAGCTTAGCGAGCGCATCGCGAACACGCAGCTCCGTTTCCGTGTCGACACTGGAGGTTGCTTCGTCCAGAATGAGGAAGCGCGGGTTATGAGCGAGAGCGCGGGCGAAGCTTACGAGTTGTTTCTGGCCGGTGGAAAGTCCCGCGCCGCGTTCACGCACGGGATGGCGGAAGCCGTCCGGAAGCGAGGTAATATACGGCGTCAGATTGACCTGACTGGCCGCATCCTGAAGTTTGTCGTCGGAGATAGCCGCTGTGCCGAGACGGATGTTATCGGCGATATCTCCGGTGAACAAAAAGGGGTCCTGCAGGACGACGCCGAAATGGGCGCGCAGTTCGCGTGTCGAGAACTCACGAATGTCAATGCCCCCAAGACGGATGGAGCCTTTCTGTACATCATAAAAGCGCAGCAGAAGGTTGGTCAGGGTGGTCTTGCCCGCGCCTGTATGACCGACAACCGCGATGGTTTCGCCAGGTTCAATGCGGAAAGTAACATCGCGCAATACCCAGTCTTCGTCCTTATACGCGAACCAGACGTGATCGAATTCGATGGCGGCCGAGCCGTGGGGAACAGACCTGGATCCGGCCGGAGTCATGATTTCCACGGGAGTGTCCAGGAGGCCGAAGACCCGCTCGCCGGCGGCCATGGCGGCCTGAAAGATGTTGTACTTTTCGCTGAGATCCTGAATCGGCCGGTAGAACCGCATCGCGTATTGGAAGAAGGCGATCAGGATCCCCAACGTCAAATCGCCTTGCTGGATGTGGTAGCCGCCATAGATAAGAAGGGAAGCCAGGCCGAGCATCCCGAAAAACTCGACGACAGGATAGAACCAGCCGTAGGCAAAGATGGAGTCCTTGAATGCGTCCATATGCTCGCGGTTGGATTGGTCGAACTCGGCCTCGCTACGGGCTTCGCGATTGAAAAGCTGAAGGACGGCGATGCCGGTGATGTGCTCCTGAAGATAGGCGTTGATTTTCGCCACCGCGACGCGAATGCGGCGGTAGCTGGACTGCACGGACCTCCGGAAGAGGAAGGTTGCCATGACAACCAAAGGGAGCACGGCGAGCATGAGAAGGGTCATGCCCGGGCTGAGGTTGAACATGGCGATCAGAAGGAAGCTAAGCACCAGAATGTCGCCCATGACGGCGACCAGGCCGGAAGCAAACAGCTCATTGAGAGCATCCACATCGGTGGTGACCCTGGTAAGAATACGGCCGACGGGATGGCGGTCAAAATAGACAAGGTCGAGTTCCTGAAGGCGGCGCATGAGGCTGCGGCGGAGATCGAACATCACCTGCTGCCCGGTGCGGAGCATGAGGTAGCCTTGGGCGAAGGAAGAGATCATGCCGATCAGCATGGCTGCCAGATAAGCGGCGGAGATCTGCGTGAGGCCGGTCCAGGGATCGGAGGAAAGGTAGCCGTCCAAGGGGGTTTTCATCAGATCCTTGACCGGTGCCAGATAGCGGTCAACAGCCATCTTGGTGAGGAGCGGCCCAACGATCTGGACGCCGGAGTTCACCAGCATGAACCCGAAAGCCGAGAAAACCCAGAGCTTATACGGCCAAGCGTAACGAAGGAGACGCCGCATCAGGCGCGCGTCATAAACTTTACCTTTGACTACCTCTTCTTCCACTTGATCCAGTGTAGCGGTTGATTCCGCCGCGCGGTAGTAACGTATTGGTTGAGACAGACCACTAGTTGTTGCTGGTCGGCTTGGGCTGCTCGGCCTCGCGACGATCGCGCCGAGGCTGCGGTTTGGGCAGCGGTTTGCGCGGCAGCATCTCGGCGCGCGTGGCGGCATGATAGGCGAAGCTCGCGATGACGGCCGAGGCCTGCTGCAGATCGGCCGCCTGAATCCGGTCGTAGACGTCCATGTTGGAGTGGTGCGTGCGGGTGTCGTACTCGATCGGGTCCTGGATGAACTGGAAGCCAGGCAGCCCCACCGCGTCAAACGACAGATGATCGGTGCCGCCGGTGTTGCGGATGCTCAGCGTGTTCATGCCGAGATCCTTGAACGGCTCCATCCACGCCTCAAACACCGGACGCACCATGTCGTTGCCCTGCAGGTAAACGCCGCGGATCTTGCCCGTTCCGTTGTCGTAGTTGAAATAGCCGGCCACTTTGGGGTGAGGGCCCTTCAGCGCCATCGTCTCCGGATCGGCGTAGTGATCTTTCACATAGGCCTTGGAGCCGAGCAAGCCCTGCTCTTCCCCACCCCACAGCGCGATGCGGACCGTGCGGTCCAGCTTCGCGTCAATCGCCTTCAGTACGCGCATCGCCTCGATCATCACCGCGCTGCCGGCTGCGTTGTCGGTGGCGCCGGTGCCGCCGTGCCAGGAATCGAAATGCGCGCCGATGATTACTACTTCATCTTTCTTGGACGTGCCGGGCAGTTCGCCCACCACGTTAAAGGAATCCTTCGTTTCCGTGTGAAACTGCGCCTGAATCTCCAGCTCGATCTTCACCGGGATCTTCTTTTCCAAGAGGCGCACCACGCGGTTGTAATGCTCCGGCGTGATCACCGCGTAGGGCGGCGGATCCGGATAGCGGCCTTCAAAGGATCCACCCGCGCTCGCGAAGATGGTTCCGCCGTCGCCGCGCAACCCGGCCGATAGCACCGCCACCGCGCCTTCGGACTTCAGGAACTGGTTCCGCTTGCCCGCGAACTGGCGAAGCGCCTCGCGGTTCAGCGGCGTGGCCGATGGGCCGCCCGGCGTCTCCGGCGACGGCGGCGGCCGGCGCGAGGAGCCGATCTGCGCAAAGAAGCGCTCGTTCAAGTCGGCATCGCTCAGCCGCCGGCCGGGTGTCGCGGTGGCCATCGGCGTCTCCCGCACGGCATCGATCAGCACTATCTTGCCCTTCAGCTTTCCCTTGAACTTTTCAAAGTCGGCCTCGGCGCGGATCGGCGCATGCACAGGCTCGGCGACCAGCACGCCTTCGGTGCCGGGCGCCCAGGCCAGCGGGAATCCGATCATCGGCGAGTAGCCCGGCTCTTTCAGGTGGGCCGCAAACCGGCTGTAGCTCCAACCACGGCCAAACGGTCCCCAAGTCTCCAGCTTCACCCCGCTCAACCCGATCTCCTTCAGCCGTCCCACGGTCCACTCCCCCGCCGCGCGGAACCCCGGCGAATTGGTCAGGCGTGGCCCATGCACGTCGGTCAAGTAGAACAGGTGCTCCATCACCTTGGAGTTCTCCAGCGCCTCGTTCTTGATGCGGTGCACGGTGAACAGATCCACTTTTTCCTGGCAGAAAGCGGCGCCCGGGGCGAGCACAAGCGCAAACAGAGACAAGGATCCAAATGTGAGTTTCATAGCGGCTTCCCAAGAGCATACCAGGAGCCCCCCACAGGGTACAATCATCTTGAGCGTGAAGATCACCATCTCCAAGGAGAACTATCTGAAGGCCATCGCGGAAGCCGATAGCGAAGGCGAAGCGGTGATCGCCGCAACGCTTGCGCGCTGGCTTCATGTTTCGGCTCCCGCCGTCACCATGGCAACGCGGCGCCTCAAGCGCGACGGCCTCATCGAAGTCGACGCCAACGGCCACATCACGCTCACCGCCGAAGGCCGCGGAATCGCCGGACGCGTGCTCCACCGCCACCATCTGATCGAACGCATGCTGGTGGAGATCTTCGGCATGGAATGGTACAAGGTCCACGACGAGGCCGAGCGCTTGGAACATGCCGTCTCGGCCGATTTCGAGCGTTTGCTCGATCAGAAACTCGGCCCCGGCAAGGCCTGCCCGCACGGCAATCTCGCCGAACTAGTCACGCCCGACCAGCGCCGCCGCCGCGGATGGCGCACTCTGGATAAGGTAAAACCCGGCTCCCACGTCAAGGTGGTTAGTGTTTACGAACGTGATCGACAGCTGCTGGAGTATCTCGATGAACTGTCGATACAGCCCGGCAAACGGCTGGAGGTGCTAGGACATAACTACGATGACACCGCCAGCCTGCGCGTCGATGGAGCACCCGTGCAACTGGGCCGCGCGGCCGCGAGCAAGGTCTGGGTTGAGTAAGCCTAATTCTTTTCTTCCCTCAGTGACATTCAGATTTCTCACCCCCCAGCCGATCTGGTTGGGGTGGGACATAAAATCCTTTCGGCGCTGGTCCTGTTATCGTGTCTTGCGCCTGGGGTTTTCGCGCAGGCGCCCAATCAAAGCACACTGTTTGACGCAACACAGTTGCACGACATACACCTGAGAATGAATCCCAACGACTGGGCCAGCCTGCAAGCCAACTACATTCAGAACACTTACTACCGTGTGGATCTTACCTGGCGCGGCATGAAGGCCGACAACGCGGGAGTCCGCTCGCGTGGCAACGGCAGCCGCAATCCGCGTAAGCCCGGCCTGAAAATCGACTTCGGCAAGTTTACGAAGAATCGCCGTTTCGTGGGCCTGGACACTCTGGTTTTGGACAATCTCTGGCAGGACGACTCCATGCTGATCGAACCGCTCATCATGGAACTATTCCGCAAGCTGGAGGTTCCCGCGCCACGTGGATCTTTTGCACGCCTGTTCATCAATGGCCAGTACCATGGCCTGTACGCGATGGTAGAGGATGTCGACCAGGGATTCCTGGCCCGCAACTTCGAGAATCCGCTCGGCCATCTCTATGAATACAAGTGGATCCTGCCCTGGCGCTTCAACGATCTCGGCCCCGACCCCGCGACTTACGTGCCCACTATGTTTAAGCCCGCCACGCATGAGTCGCGGCCGGAGCCGGAGGGAATTCTCGAGCTGATCCAGGCGGCCAACTCGCCCGATCCGGAGGATTTCGCTCGCCGCATCCGCACGAGCCTACATATCAAGAGCTTTCTCATCTATCTCGCAGTCGATAATTTCCTTTGCGACGGCGACGGCCTCAACGGCCGGTGGGCGATGAACAATTTCTTCTTGTACCGCCCTCCAGGATCGGCGATGTTCCACTGGATCCCATGGGATAAGGATGGCGCGTTCGACGGCTTGGAGCGGCCCCTACTGTATGGAGTCGCCGACAACGTCCTCATGCGCCGCCTGCTGGCGGTTCCCGAGCATGCCGCATTCTTCCTGGAAACCGTAGACAAGATCGCCAACCAGCATGCCGGAGAAGGAAACTGGATGAGCGAGCGCGCCTCCACCTACTACAACCTGATCCGCAACGCGGTCCTTGCCGATCCGAACAAGCGCGTCACGGCGCACGAGTTCGAGACGCACGTCACGCACGTCCGCTATTTCATCGAGGACCGCCCCTGGCGCGTGATGGAAGAAGTGGAGCCTTTACGAAACTTGCCACCGGAAGAGTGGCTCAGCCCGCACTAGCCGGCTAGGGCTCCAACTTCCGCAACCAGATATTCCGGAACGTCATCTGCGTGTGCGGCGCGTTTGGGAAGTTGCTTGATCCTGCAGCAGCAACGGCCCCTCCCCGCAGATCGCCGCCAGCCGGCATCCGCCTCCCTTGCGCTCCACCTTCACTCCGTCCTGAATCAGCACCCCGTTCAAAAACAGGCTCACGCGGCCCGCCTCACTGACTTTCCCTTCGCCGTCGCACTTGGGCGCGCGGAACAGAATGTCGAAGCTCTGCCAATCCCCCGGCTTGCGGCTTGCGTTCACCAGCGGCGGAGCAAATCCGTACACACCCCCCAAGGATCCATCCGGATAGGTCGGGTTCTCATAGCTATCGAGAATTTGAACCTCGTAACAGGCTTGCAGGTACACGCCGCTGTTACCGCGCCGCTGCCCCTGCTGGTCCTGCATGAGCGGCACTTTGAACTCGATATGGATTTGCGCGTCGCGGAATGTCTCCGTGCTCACGGCATCACCGCTGCCGGTGGCGCAGATCATCTCGCGGTTCTCCGCCTTACATCCTGTCGGCGATCCGTCCTTCTTACGCCACCCGTTCACGTCCTTGCCGCCAAACAAAACCACCGCATCGGAAGGCGGCTGCCAGTCTCTTGCAGCGGGCGTCACCACGCGCGGCTGCGGCCCGACTTCCTTCTTGCTCTTCTTGCCTGCTCCCTTCGGCTCCTGCCCGAGCAAAGCCAAGCCAAGCAGTCCCATGGTCGCCAGCCAAAGCGCGTTTCTCATTCCGCGGATTGTATCACCGGGGTGGAGCCACTGGAATCCGATATAGAATAGAATGACCGTGGATGTCCAATTTGCGGCTGTTCTGCCTCGTTTTGCTTTTTGGCGCGGTGATGTGCGGCGCCGAGCCCATCCGCTGGAGCCAGTCCGGCTTCGACTCCTCACCTGATGGCTGGACCCGTTGGGCCCCGCGCGAGGAAATCGCCCCGCGCGCTTTCCTTGAGACCTCCGTGAGCCGCGGCCAGCCGAACTCTCTCGCTGTCGCGGCAGATGGCAATGCGGCCGCTTTTGGCGGCTGGCAGTATACCCTGAGCGGAATTCAGCCGCGCGTTTTCTATCGCTTCCTCGCCCACTACCGCTGCGAACGCGTCGCCCAGGAATCGCTGCAAATTCTGGCGCGGCTGGACTGGCTGTCGGCCTCGGGGAAACGCGTCTCCCAACCCGAACATCCATGGCTCGTCTCCCGTGACGGCGCGTGGCGCCGCCTCTCGATGGAGGTTCCGGCGCCGGAAGACGCCGCCGCCGTCAAAATTCAGCTGTTCCTGCGGAATGCCCCCAACGCCACCGTATGGTGGGACGATCTTTCCTTTCACGAGATCCCGGACCCCGGCCCGCGCAACGTCCGCATCGCCTCGGTCAACCTACGTCCGCGCCAGACCGGCTCCGCGCAGGCCAGCGTCGACAGGTTCCTGCAACTCATCGGCAGCTCGGTGTCCGCCGCGGACATCATTCTACTGCCGGAAGGGATTACGATGATCGGGACAGGCAAGAGCTTTCCCGAAGTCGCCGAATCAGTGCCGGGTCCGACAACCGCGCGACTTGCGGAAATGGCGCGCCGCAAACGCGCCTATATCGCCGCCGGCATCTATGAGCGGGATGGCACTGCAATCTACAACACCGCGGTGCTGTTGGATCGGGAAGGCAATCTGGCGGGCAAGTACCGGAAGGTATACCTGCCGCGTGAGGAACTGGAGGGCGGTCTGACTCCCGGCAGCTCCTATCCGGTGTTCCCTACCGACTTCGGCAAAGTCGGGATGATGATCTGTTGGGACGTCCAATTCGCCGATCCTGCGCGTCATCTGGCGCTGCAGGGCGCCGAAATCCTGCTGGTTCCGATTTGGGGTGGCGATCTTAGCCTGGCCAAGGCGAGAGCGATTGAGAACCGCGTCTTTCTTGTCTCGTCCGGTTACGATTACCCCACCCACATCATGGATCCCAACGGCGAGATCCTCTCCCAAGCCGCTTCAGATGGCTCCATCGCCTACTCGGTCATCGACCTCAACCGCCGTTACCTGGACCGCTGGCTCGGTGATATGCGGGCGCGATTTCACAAAGAGGTCCGGCTCGACCTTCCCTGAAACGGGGCGCCTGAAACACGGCTCAGGCGGAACCGCAAACCGCAACCGGCGAGCATTCACGCCGCGCGGCCACCCGCCGCGCCACCCGATCTACCTCTCCAAGGTCACGATTCCGATCCGCAGCGTGTTCCGGCCCTCGCTCATTCCGCCAAAAACGTGCGTCCCGACGGTGAATCTGCGCCGCAACGATAAAACACTGCCCACTTCGCGCTGCTCCCAATCATCGAAACGTACAACCTCGCCTCGAATTCGGCCCGTGAGCAATAGCTCCAGCCCCAGTGGATCATGCGCGATCTCCACAAGGTTCCCCTGCAATGTCGCGTACTCACCCGTCAGCCCGCAAATCGGGCAGATCTCCACATCGGCGTGATTGGGATTCGTGTGCTCCACCTCGTAGTGCGCGCTCGCGGCCACCCGGTAATACCGCTTCCCCTCCATCGTCACCTCGTGTAGTTTCGCCGCCTCCAGGCTCGAATGGTAGTACCGCATGTGGAACGCATGCGAATGCTGTAGCGCGCGGTGCCGGTTGTCCTCCCACGGCTGCAAATGCTCCAGCCGGAAGTCGGAATCGCAGCCCTCGGGATTGGAAAACGGTCCGTAGTACTCGCGCAGCCGCATCGCCGACCGAAGGTTGGACCTCACCAGCTTCACCGCATCGGCATAGTTCGCCGCCAATGCTGCTTCCACGTAGAACCACGCATTGGGATACCGCGGCATCGACGCCGGAAACGCCGTCTTCGCCGGCAACTGGAAACTGGCCAGATCCGCGCCAGGCAAACTCACCGCCGCCAGCAGCGCACAACCCAGGCGCAACATCAGAACGAGAACCCGAGCCCGAAGCTGGCTTCCTGCATCCGCACGGTCCCGCCCGATCGCGTCGCGTCGGAGAACTTCAGGTCATACGGCTTGCCGCCCATATACTCGCGCCCATCAATCCTCAAGTGCACCCGCGGCGCGATCCGCAGCTTCAACCCCAGCCCAAAATTCGCCCCGTAGTTCCGAGTTTTGAATGTCTCAATCCCCGCCAAACTCGGCCGGCCGTAATCGGTCATCTGCAATCCGCCCGTGATGTAGGGCCGCCACCGCTCTCCCCTCGGCATCATGTACATCAGAAAATTGTAGGCCCCCTGCCGCATCGTAATCTTGCTCGACTGCGTCGTCGCCACTGTAACCCGGTTCACCACCGCCCGCGTCGTCGCCGTCAAATCTCCCTTGTTCACCAAGTACGTGAACTCGTGCCCATAGTAGCCCTTGGTGTTGATCGTGAACCGCGCTCCGGCCCCGTTCCGCAGCTTGATCCGGGTGTCGTCATCCCGCGGCTGCTCCGCCGAGTACGAGCCCAGCTGCGCCTTCCCGAACCGGTAGTAGGCGCCCTGCAAGTTGAACTCAAACGGCTGCCCCAGCGCCGTCCCACAAGCTGCCAGCAGCCCAACAAAACAAAGGAAGAATTTCATAGGTTGTTAAGAAATGTCCGCTCTTCTGCCCCTGGGCAAAATCGAGAGACGAACCACCAAAGTAGCACGTTTCCTTCAATGTGGGCGTTTTTTGATCACTCCCTCTTGATATATATATTGATTCATATATATACTGGAGCAGATATGCCCAAGCCTCCTCTCCCCGGCGACTTCCTGCCCCTTCGCTCCAACTGGTTCCATATCCTCCTCTCCCTCGCCGATAACGACCAGCACGGCTACGGCATCATGCAGGACGTCCTCGATCGCACCTCCGGAAAACTGCGTCTCTGGCCAGCCACCCTTTACGGCACCCTCAACCGTCTCTCCCAGGAGGGGCTCATCGAGGAATCCCCGCACCGCCCCGCCGGCGATCTGGACGACGCCCGCCGCCGCTACTACCGCCTCACTCACCTCGGCCGCCGCGTCCTCAATGCCGAATCGGCCCGCCTCCGCGAGCTCGTCCGCCTCATCGACGCGAAAGCAACCGCAAGGTAACCACACATGCCAAACTCCGCTTCCCTCTCCATCCGCCTCTACCGCTGGCTCGCCCGCGCCTTCCCCGAAGAGTTCCGCCACGCCTTCGCCGAACCTCTCAACCAGGCCTCCGAAGAGATCATCCGCGATGCCGCCTCGCGCCGCGGCTGGCTCGGCCTCCTACCCGTCTTCGCCGATCTCCTCTTCCGCCTCTCCGCCGAACACCTACGCGATCTTTCCGCTGATCTTCGTTACGCGCTCCGCCAGCTCCGCAACTCCCCCGGCTTCGCCCTCACCGCCATCCTCTCCCTCACCATCGGCATCGGCATGACCACAAGCATGTACTCCCAGTTCCGCTCCACCATCTTCCGCAGCCTCCCCGCCGTAGCCCAACCCGCCACGCTCCTCACCACCCGCCAAAGCTTCTCCTATCCCAACTACAAAGCCCTCCGCGACTCCAGCGGCCAATGGCAATCCCTTGCCGCGTACCTCGCTCCCGTTCCCTTCGCTCTCGGCGAACCAGGCCGCGCCACGCGCGTCTGGGGCCACCTCGTCAGTGACAACTACTTCCAGTTACTCGGTCTTCACTACCGCTTCTCCGACGCTCCCGCCGCCGTCATCAGCCACCGTCTCTGGAAGAACCACTTCGCCTCCGAGCGCAACCTTCCCGGCAAGACCATCTATCTCAACGGCCAGCCTATCACCGTCCTCGCCGTAGCGCCCGAAGAGTTCCTCGGCGCGTCCCCCATGATGATGGCCGCCGACGTCTGGATCCCGGTCACCGCTCAGAAGTCCATCGCTCCGGAACTCGCCTCCTCGCCGCTGGAAGACCGCAAGGTAGCCGCTTTCCATATCCTGGGCCGCCTCAACCCCGGCCTCGACTCAGAGCAAGCCGAAACCGCCATGGACGGCTTCCTCCGCCGCCAGGAGCAGCAGTACAACGATCCCGGTAAGGAGCGCAAGGAGCGCCGCATCACCCTCCTCCCCGGCGGCCGCCTCGTCCCCATCCGCGATCAGGACCTGCCCGCCGTGAGCGGCTTCGCCCTCGTCCTCGCCGGCCTCATGCTCTGGATCGCCGGAGCCAACGTCGGCAACCTGCTGCTTGCGCGCTCCGCCTTCCGTTCCCAGGAGATCGCCACGCGCCTCGCCATGGGAGCCGGCCGGTCCCGCATCATCCGCCAGCTCATCACCGAGAGCTCCCTCATCGCCATCCTCGGCGGCATCGGAGCCGTCGCCTTCGCCTGGTGGAGCATGATCTCCTCGGACGCCGTCCTCGCGCTGCTTCCTGAATACACCAACCTCACTTGGATCTTCGATTGGGAAACCTACGCCGTCTCCGCCGCCGTCGGCCTGCTGCTCGGCATCCTCTGCGGACTCGCCCCCGCTCTCCAAGCCTCCCGCGTCGGCCTCGCGCCCATGCTCAAGGAAGGAGCCGCCGCGCGCCTTCGCCGCTTCCGCTGGTGGAGCGCGCGCAACATGCTCGTCTTCCAGCAGGTCGCCGGCTCGCTCGCCCTGCTGCTCGTCACCGGCTTCATCGTCCTCGGTTTCGCCCGTTCCTCCTCCACCAAGCTCGGCTTCGAACCCGCCGGTCTCCACCTCGTCTCCATCGATCCGCTCCGCGACGGCCTTTCCGCCGAACAAACCCGCCAGCTGATCTCTTCCCTTCCCGACCAGCTACGCCTGCTCCCCGAGGTCCATGCCGCCTCGCTCTCCCTCTCCCCACCCTTCGGAGCCTTTGGCGCTGAATCGGTCACCGCCACCGACGTCTCTCCCGGTGGCAAAATCCAGCTCAGCCTCCGCACCGAGCAGGTCGGCGCAGGCTTCTTTGAAACCGCCGGCATCCCCATCCTCGCCGGACGCGCCTTTCATCCGGACGACCACCGCCGTCCTGTCCCCGTCACCATCGTCAATCAGAAGATGGCCGCCGAAAACTGGCCCGGACAGCATGCCACCGGCCGCACGATCGAACTCGAAGGCGTCACCCACGAAGTCATCGGTGTCGCCTCCAATGTCCGTAGCGGCTTCGCCATGGATCTTGTCCACCCCGGAGCTTACCGCCTCACCAGGCCGGCCGACTTCCTGACACCCGGCCCCCAGGGCGTCATCCTCCTGCTGCGCACGCCTCCCGGCGTCGATGCCGCCGCCCTGCTCCGCCGCCACCTCGCCCGCACCGATCCCCGCATCACAGTATTCAACTCGCGATCAGCCGCCGAGGTCGTTCAAAAAATGAACCACATCTCCGAACTCACCATGATGGTTTACGGCGGCATGGGTCTGTTCTCCCTCATCCTCGCCGTCATCGGACTCGCCGGCGTCACCGCCTATGCCGTCGCCCAGCGGTCACATGAAATCGGCATCCGCGTCGCCCTCGGCGCTACCCGCCTCCGCATCCTGCGGCTCGTCATGCGCGAAGGAGCCGCTCTCGTCATCACCGGCCTCGTGACCGGGATGGCCATGGCCATCTCGCTTACCAAGCTGCTCGCCTCCTTCGTCGATGGCCTCACCCAGGCCCTGGCAATCAGCACCTCCGACCCGCTTCTGCTCGCTGGCGCGCCGCTGCTTCTTGCCCTGCTTACGCTCGCCGCCTGCTATATCCCCGCGCGCCGCGCCGCACGCATCGACCCTGTCGCCGCCCTCCGCCGCGAATGATCAGCCCTTCAGCAGGAACTCCGTGAACTCGTGCTCCCCATGCACGTCGGTCAGCCGCTGATCCCGGCCCTGGTAGAAATAGGTCAGCCGCGTATGGTCAAGCCCCATCATCCGTAGCACCGTCGCGTTCACGTCATGCGCTGTGATCGGATTCTCCCGCGGCCGCAGTCCGAACTCGTCGGTGGAACCCAGCACCCGTCCGCCACTGATCCCCGCTCCCGCCATCCATAGGCTGAACGCATAAGGGTGATGATCGCGCCCCTTGGCTCCCTCCGCCAGCGGCGTACGCCCGAACTCCGAGGCCCACACCACCAGCGTCGTCTCCAGCAGACCGCGCCCCGCCAGGTCTTTCAATAATGCCGCGATGGGCAAATCTGATTTCCCCGCCATCTTCACGTGCGAACCCACCAGGTCGTTATGCGCCCCGTCCCAGTCATCGCCCAGGTGCGTCCCCGAGTACAGCTGCACGAACCGAACCCCGCGCTCCACCAGCCGACGCGCCAGCAGGCACTTCCTCCCGAAGTCGTCCGTCTGCGGCTCGCCGATCCCGTACAGGTTCTTGGTCGCCTCCGTTTCGCCCGACAGGTCCACCGCCTCCGGAGCCGTCGCCTGCATCCGGAACGCCAGCTCATAGGACGCGATCCGCGCCTCCAGCTCCGTATCGCCCGGCCGCGCCTCCAGGTGCCGCCGGTTCATCGCCTGCATCAGGTCCAGCGTCCGCCGCTGCGCCTCGCTGCTCAACCCCTGCGGGCTCCCCAAGTCCAGAATCGGCATTTGCCCCGCGCGGAACATCGTGCCCTGATACACCGCGGGAAGGTAACCTGCCCCGTATCCCTGCGGCCCCGACTTCATCGCCCCGTCGCTGATCACCACAAAGGCCGGCAGGTTCCGGTTCTCGCTCCCCAATCCATACACCGCCCACGAGCCCAGGCACGGCTTGCCCGGAAACTGCGAGCCCGTGCTCAGCAGGTACATCGCCGGAGCATGGTCAAACGCATCCCCGTGGCAGCTCCGCACCAGCACCATCTCATCCACGTGCCGCGCCATGTGGGGAAACAGCTCCGACACCTCGATCCCCGACTGCCCGTGCTTGGCGAACTTCCACGGACTGCCCCGGATGATCGCCTTCGTGAAGTCGATCCGCGACGTCTTCAACCCCTTGGCGAAGCTCGGCGGAAGCGTCTGCCCCGACAGCCGCGTCAGCTCCGGCTTCGGGTCCCATGTATCGATGTGGCTCACCCCGCCGTGCATGAACAGGAAGATCACGCTCTTGGCCCGCGCCGGCTGGTGCGGCGCCTTAGGAGCCAGTGGATTCGCCGTCTCCGCCTGAAGCAGCGCGCTCGCCGCCGCAGCGCCAAACCCCATCCCGGCTCGCGCCAGGAACCTTCTTCGCGTTGTCCTGTCTTCAGTCCACATAAGCAAACTCATTCGAATTCAGTAGCGCCCTCACCAGCTCAACCGCCGCTGCCTGCCGAGATCCCAGCTCCTTCTGCTGCGCCACCAGGAACCCGCGCGCCTGCTCGGCCTCCGCCGCCGCCGGCTCCCGCGCCAGCACACGGATCCATGCCGCCTGCACCAACTCCGCGTCATGCTTTTCCGCAAGCTCGGCGCCGAACGCACGCGCCTGCTTCATCACGAAGGCCCCGTTCAGGAACGTCAGCGCCTGCGGCGCCGTCGTGCTCACCTCACGCCGCGAACAGGTCAGCATGCTCTCCGGCGCGTCAAACACCTCCAGCATCGGCAGCCGGAACGTCCGCTTCTGGAACAGGTAGACGCTCCGCCGAGTGTGCTCGCTCTCATCCCCGGTCACGATCCACTGCTCGCTTGCCTTGCCGATCAGGTTGAACAGCTCCTCTTCGCTCAGCGGCGGAACCACCGCACGCCCGCCCTCCTTCAGGTTTAATCTGCCGGTCGCCGCCAGCACCGCGTCCCGCAGTTCTTCGGCATCCAGCCTCCGCCGCCGGAAGTGGCTCAACCAAATGTTCTCCGGGTCCTTCTCCCGCGCCGGCTTCGATGGCTGAGCCGCCTGCTTGTACACCGCCGAATGGAGGATCAAACGGTGCATCGCCTTCACCGACCAGCCTCGCTGCATGAACTCCACCGCCAGCCAGTCAAGCAGCTCCGGATGCGACGGCGCGCGGCCACGCGTCCCGAAGTCGCTCGGCGTCGCCACAATCCCGCGCCCGAAATGATACTGCCAGATCCGGTTCACCATCACCCGCGCCGTCAGCGGATTCTCCTTGCTCGCGATCCAGTCGGCCAGCGCCTTCCTCCGCCCCGTCGTCGGCGTCAGCGGAATCGGTCCCGTCGTCGGCCGCTCAAAGGACTGCTCGGGGATGTCGCCGCCGCCCAACGCCGACGGGAAGCCCGCCTTCACCTCTTCACCCTTGCCCGGGATCACCGTATTCGGCGAGTAGTCGCCCACATCGGTCACCCCGCAGGCGAACGGCTTGGCGCGGTAGTTCGTGAACATCCGCACCAGCTCCTTTTCCACCGCCTTCAGTTGTCCGGCCTCGTTCTCATTCAGGCAAGCCCGGATCTTCTCGTCTCCCGCCTTGCCTTCCTTCTTGCACCTTTCCTGGATCCGTCCGATCTGCTCGCCGATCTCCCGCAGCCGGATCTCATAGACGTTCTCCTGCCGCTCCCAGCCGAGCGAGTCCAGCCGGCTCAAGGGCACCCGCACTTTCACCGCCGGAGCGAAGACCGCCTGAAGCCGGTAGTAGTCGCGCTGGGGGATTGGATCGTACTTATGGTCATGGCACCGCGCGCAGCCGAACGTCAGCCCTTGGAACACGCCCGCCGTCGTGTCGACGAAGTCGGTCAGCGTCTCGACGCGATTGATATCGGCCTGGTCCGGGAACATATCGCGGTTCGGGCCCACGCAGAAAAAGCCTGTGCCCGTTTGCGCCACAGGATCCTCGGGCGCCACCTCGTCGCCTGCCAGCTGCTCACGAATGAACCGGTCGTACGGCTTGTCCTCGTTGAAGCTCCGGATCACCCAATCCCGGTACCGCCAGGCATCGGCGATATAGGAGTCCAGCTCAAAGCCCGCCGTATCGGAGTAGCGCACCAGGTCCAGCCAGTGCCGCCCCCACTTCTCCCCATAGCGCGGCGATGCCAGCAGCTTCTCCACCTGATTCTCATAGGAGTCCCGCAGGAACTCCTGCACCTGCTCGGCCGTCGGAGGCAACCCGTGCAGATCATAGTAGAGCCTCTTGGCGAGCGCCGCCTTGCCGGCCTGCGGCGATGGCTGTAAACCAGCCGCCTTCAACCCGGCTTGAAGGAAGTCGTCAATCTTGTTCCCGCTCTTCGGCCGCACGGGCTTGCGGAAGGCCCACCAAGACGGCTCCTTCACCGCCGTCTCCTTCGGCCACCGCGCGCCTGTCTCTACCCACCGCCGCAACACCTCGATCTCGGATGCAGCCAGCGGCGCCGCCGGCGGCATGATGAGCTTTCCCTTACGCTCCACCGCCTGGATGATCAGACTCGCTCCGGTATCGCCCGGCACAACGGAAGCCCCGCGCGAGCCTCCCTTCAATGCCGCCTCGCGCGTCGTCAAGTCGAGCCCCGACATCGCCAGCTTCGAGGTATGGCACTGCCAGCACCGGGCCGAAAGCACCTCGATCGCATCCTGTGCCGAGGCGCTCAACGCGGCCAGGAAAAGGATCGCGCGCATCTCAGCCTAGCCTCCCTCCCAGCGAAGGAGCCCAGCGCTCCGGAATTGCTTTGCCCAGCCTCTTCTTCACCGCTTCCATCCCTGGCTTGGAAGCCAGGTTCTCCCATTCATGAGGATCCAAGCTGTGATCGTACAACTCCTCGCTGCCGTCCGCATAGCGGATGTAGCGGTACCGATCGTCACGCACCGAGGCCACATGCTCTCCGTAAGTGGTCAACGCCGGCCGGTCCCATCGAGCGTCCGGCTTGTCGAGGAGCGGTAGAAGCGACCGGCCCTCCAGCGTATGCTTCGGCTTGTTCAACCCGCAGGTCTCCACCAGCGTCGGATAGAGGTCGATCAAACTCACCGGCCTCATGCAGCGCTTTCCCGCATGCTTTGAGCCCGGAATACGGATCGCCATCGGCGTCAGCGCCGACTTCTCCCACAGAGTGTTCTTCTCCCAGTGGTTCTTCTCTCCGCAATGGTAGCCGTTATCGGACCAGAACATCACGATCGTCGACTCCCGGTAAGGACTGCTGTCCAGCGCATCCAGGATCCGTCCGCAGCTCCAATCGGCGAAGCTCGTGCACGCGAGGTAAGCCCGCACGAAGGCGCGCCACTCTTGCGTCTTCGCCGCATCGAACCGCTCGCCCCACACTGCCGCGAGTTCCTTGGCCGCCGCCGGAACATCGGCGAGGTCGTTCTCCTTGTAGCCCGGCGGCAAAGCGGCATCCGCATACAGGTCGAAGAAGCGCTTCGGCGCGGTGAACGGCGTATGCGGGCGCCAGAAGCCCAGCGCCAGGAAGAATGGTTTCTCCTGCTTCTGCTTCAGGAAGTCGACGCTCGCGCTCGTATTCACGACATCGGGGAAGTCGGTGTCCGGCCCCTCCCACGGCGTCCATCCCCAGAAGCGGCCCTTCCGTTGATCCTTCTCCGGCGGGAACGGCCCAAAGCCGCCGCCGAAGAACTTGTTGTCCCACATCTTCTCTTCCCGCTCTTTCGGCAGCGGAGCATGGAACAGCTTGCCGCGGCCGAAGGTGGCGTAGCCGTTGCGCTGAAAGATCTCAGGCATCGACTCCATGCCGCGCAGCGGCTCCTTGTCCCAAGGGTCGCTCCCGTTCCAGTAGGAGCCCGTCGTATGAGGGAAGAGGCCACTGAAGATGGAAGCCCTCGAGGGCACGCACACAGGCGAGGGGCAGTATGCGCGGTCAAAGGCGATCGCGGTCTCGCGGAACTTGCGGAGGTTCGGCATGCTCAGCGACGGATAGGCGCCCGAGAAGCCGTAGTCATTCATGTCATCGACGCTCAGGAAGAGAACGTTCGGACGCCGCTCAGCCGCGCCCACCGCCGCGGCAAGGCTTGATGCCATGAACTGTCTGCGGTCGATCATGCGAACTGGCGCAGGTAGCGCAGGCTTTGCCGCAGCGACTCCTTGCGCAGCTCGACGTCGCCTTCATAGGCGCGGTCCTCCACCTCCACGCAGACGGCGCCCTTGTAGCCGGCGTCGGTCAGCGCACTGAAGAACTGACCCCAGTTCACATCGCCCAAACCAGGCAGCTTCGGCGTGTGGAACTCATTCGGGTGAGCCATGATGCCGACCTCATCCAGGCGGTGGCGGTCCAGCCGTACGTCCTTGGCGTGCACATGTTGAAAGCGCGGAGCGAACTCGCGGATCGGCTTCAGGTAGTCCATGTGCTGCCAGATCATGTGCGACGGATCATAGTTGAGGCCGAAGTTCGGGCTGGGAATCGACTCAAACATGCGCCGCCAGATGGCCGGCGTGGTGCCCAGGTTCTTGCCGCCGGGCCATTCATCGCGTGTAAACAGCATCGGGCAGTTCTCAATGCCTACCTTCACGCCCTGGCCTTCAGCGTATTTGATGATCGGCTTCCACACCTTGAGGAAACGCGGCCAATTGCCATCCACCGACTTGGTCCAATCGCGGCCGATGAAGGTGTTCATGACGCCGACGTTGAGCAGCCGCGCCGCGGCGATCACCTTCTTGATGTGGGCCTGGTATTTCTTCGCCTCGGCCTCGACGGGTGTGAGCGGGTTGGGATAGTATCCCAGCCCGCTGATCTTTACTCCACGCGCCGCCGCCTGGTCTTGAATCCGCCGTGCCGCGTCCTTATTCAGCGTCCCCACGTCCACGTGCGTGACGCCTGCGTATCTCCTCTCGGCTTTGCCCACCGGCCAGCACATCAGCTCGACACAGTCGTAGCCGGTATCGGCGGCAAAGCGCAGCACTTGGTCCAGGTTCAGATCGGGCAGTATGGCGCTTACGAATCCTAATTGCATTGGGTCTCCTCGCTTCAGCTAAGAATGTCCCGGACGACGCGGCCGGCAATGCCGGTGAGGCGCACGTCCAGGCCTTGGAACTTGACGCTCAGCCGCTCATGATCGATGCCGAGCAGGTACAACAAGGTGGCATGAAAGTCGTTCACGCTGACCGCATCTTCAACAGCGGCGTAGCCGAGGTCGTCGGTGGCCCCGTGACTCATGCCGCCCTTGATTCCTCCACCGGCCAGCAGGAACGAAAAGCCCTTGATGTGGTGGTCGCGCCCGTCGCCGCCTTGCGACATCGGCGTGCGCCCGAATTCCCCGCCCCACACGACGAGCGTATCTTCCAGCATGCCGCGCTGCTTCAGGTCGCGGATCAGCGCGGCCGTGGGCTGATCAACCTCCTGCGCTTTCAGAGCGACGTTCTGCTTGACGGCGCCGTGATGGTCCCAATCGCGGTGGTAGAGCTGGATGAAGCGGACGCCTCGCTCGGCCAGGCGCCGCGCAAGCAGGCAGTTGGAGGCGAAGGAACCGTCGCCGGGCTGCGCGCCATAGGCTTCGAGCACATGCTTGGGCTCATCGCTCATGTCCACCAAACCGGGCACGGAGGCTTGCATGCGGAACGCCATCTCGTACTGGGCGACGCGGGTCAGGATCTCGGGATCCTTCAGCACACCGTGCTGGGCGCGGTTGAGCCGGTTGACCGCGTCGATCGAGTCGCGCTGGATGTCCTTTGAGATGCCGGGCGGGTTTTGAATATGCAGCACCGGATCGCCGATCGAGTTGAGCTTGACGCCCTGGAAGCGGCTGGGCAGGATGCCCGCCGACCATTGCCGCGCGGCGATAGGTTGCATCTGTCCGCCCTTGCCGGCCGAGGTCAGCACCACGAAGCCGGGCAGGTCTTCTGTGTCCGCGCCAAGCCCGTAGAGCAGCCAGGAACCCATGCTGGGCCGGCCGGTGATGATGGAGCCGGTGTTCATCAGCGTGTGCGCCGGGTCATGGTTGATCTGCTCGGTGTGCATGGAGCGCACGATGCAGAGTTCATCGGCGATGCCGCCGATGTGGGGGAACAGGTCGCAGATCTGCTGCCCGGATTGCCCGTACGTCTTGAAGCTGTGTTGAGGGCCGAAGCAGACCAGCGGGCGGCCTTGCAGCTGGGCGATCTGTTGCCCCTTGGTCATCGATTCCGGCATCGGCTTGCCGTGCATTTCGGCTAGCTTGGGTTTGAAGTCGAAGGTCTCCAGATGAGAAGGTCCGCCGGCCTGGTAGAGGAAGATGACACGCTTGGCGCGCGGCTTGAGATGCGGCGGATTGACGACGCCTCGCCAGCGCTCGGCGCCGAGCAGCGAGTTCAGGCCCAGCAGGCCGAGGCCGGCGATGCCGCGGTCGAGAAAGGTGCGGCGATGGATCTCAATTCCGTGTGATGGTCTCATGCATGTTCAGAATCGCGCGGGCGACGGTTGTGGTTGCGGCCAGCTCGGCCGGGGAGGCCGAGGAAAGCGGCGGGGCTTCACCAGCCGAAATCAGCTCGCGGGCGGCGGCCTCATCGGCTTTGTAGCGGGCCAGGTTGGTCGAGTAGAGATCGGTGAGTGCCTTGCGCTCCTCGACGGAAGGCGCACGGCTGACGGCGCGGTGGAAGGCCCACCCGATGCGCTGGGCGAGCGTGGCGCCGCCGGACTGGATCATGTTCTGGGCCAGCCCGCGGGCGGCTTCGACAAAGATGGGATCGTTCAGCAGGGTGAGGGCTTGGAGCGGGGTGTCGGAGCTGGAGCGGTTAACGGTGCATTCCTCCCGTGAGGGCGCATCGAAGACCTGCATGCTGGGAAGCAGGAAAGTGCGCTGCCAGAAGGTGTAGAGGCCACGGCGGTAGAGATCGTCACCGCGGCTGGCCGAGTATTCGCGCTTGGGGAAGTTGAGAGCGCCTAGGTAGCCTTCGGGCTGATAGGGACGGACGCTCGGTCCGCCGAAGCGCGGCTTCAGGAGGCCGGAGACGGCGAGCGCGATGTCGCGCACGGTTTCCGCTTCCACGCGGAGACGGCTCTGGCGGGCAAGCAGGCGGTTGTCGGGGTCACGCTCGACGAGAGACGGAACCGGATCCGAGCTTTGCCGGTAAGTGTGCGAGGTGACGATGGTGCGGATGACATGCTTCACGTCCCAGTTGCGCATGAACTCGGCGGCCAGCCAGTCGAGCAGCTCGGGGTGGGTCGGCATCTCGCCTTGTGAGCCGAGATCATCGAGGACCTTGGAGAGGCCGGCGCCAAAGAACTGCCGCCATAGACGGTTCACGAAGACGCGGGCTGTGAGCGGGTTGTCGCGGGAAGTGAGCCATTCGGCAAGGTCGAGTCTGGTGGCTTGGCGATCGGTGGAGAGCTTGCCGAGGAAGCCGGGGATGGCTGGGTCGACGATGGCGCCCGAGCCGTCCATCCAGTTGCCGCGCGGCAGGACGCGGGTTTCCGCCGGCACGGTGGACTTGGTGATGACGACGCGGGGAATGGTTGCTTCCAGCAACCCGAGTTCGGCCTCCAGGCGCGCGATGCGGACAGCTTGCGATTGCAGGTGAGAGTTTGAGAAGGCGTAGTATTCGGCCAGCGCCCGGCGCTGTGGCTCAGTCCGCTTCTCCTCCGACACTTTCAGCGCGGCGAGTACGGCGGGGGAAAGACCGGTCAGCTTCTGATCGGGCCAGGAATAGCGCGCGCTGCTGAGCGCGAGCCGGAAGCGGCCGATCGTGGCGCGGCGGTCATCGGAGTCGTGCCGGAGGCGGATGGTCAATGTGGCGCCGGCTTCGGTCTTCAAGGGTTCCGAGAAGCGCAGGGCCAAGAAGAGACTATTGTTGTTGCCTGGATCGGAGACTCCCCATCCGGTCTTCGGGTTGCCATCAATGGCCATCGAAGGATGCAGATCCGCGGAGGGAAACGTGAGACTCGCGGTGGCCATGACGAATGCGGTCTTGCGGCCATCTAGTTCGGCTTCGACTTCGGTGACCACAAGCCGGTCTGAGCCGCGGGCCAGACGATGAGAGGGCAGCGACTCATCCTGGACCACCTCGACGCCGAGCGCGGTCCAGACACCGGCGCCGGGCTGGATACGGACAATGTAGGTTTCGTTGTCCGGATTGGGCCCCTCGGCGACCACCAGGCCGTTGCCGGGCGTGCGGTCGGTCATCAGCGTGGCGCCAACATAATAGTTGGTTTCTATAGGCTGGTCATTATAGATGCGCAGGCGGGCGCCGTTGACCGATTCCGCGGACAGAGGGCGCTGGAGTTGCCACTTGAACTCGCCGGCCTCATTCCGCTTGAGTGTTTCCTTTTCCCACTGCTCGTCGGCTCCGTGGAGGATCTGGGCTTCGGCATCGAACTCGCGGCGGGCTTCAGATAGCTGCCAGGAAAGCTGCTCGCGGCGGCGCTGCTGATCGGCGGTGGGCAGGTCCATCTGCGCGCCCCAGGCTTTAGCGCCGCGGTCTGGCACGAGGCCGGTTTCCAGGATGTCGGCGAAAAAGGCCTTCATCGAGTAGAAGTCCTTCGAGGCAAACGGGTCGAACTTGTGATCGTGGCATTCGGCGCAGCCGAGGGTGGAGCCAAGCCAAGTGGCGCTGACGGTGCGTACGCGGTCGGCGGCGTACTTGGCAAGATACTCCTTGGGCTGCAATCCACCTTCGGCTGACATGCGGCTCAAACGGTTAAAGGCGGAGGCGACCTTCTGTTCTTCGGTGGCGTTGGGGAGCAGGTCTCCGGCCAGCTGCTCGCGCGTGAATTGATCGAAGGGCTTGTTGTCGCGGAAGGAGCGCAGCACGTAGTCGCGGTAGGGCCAGATGGGGAATGGGTTGTCGCCGTGGAAGCCGGCGGTGTCGGCGTAGCGGACGGCATCGAGCCAATGCAGGGTTTGCTTTTCGGCATAGGCGGGCGAGGCCAGCAGCTTCTCTACGTACTTCTCGTAGGCGTTAGGTGTCTTGTCGTTGAGGAAGGCGTTGAGCTGTTCTGTCGAAGGAGGCAGGCCGGTGAGATCGAGACTGGCACGGCGGGCGAGTGTGCGGAGGCCGGCTTCCGGGGAAGGACGCAGCTTCTCACGAGCCAGGCGCGCCTGAATGAAAGTGTCCACGGAGTTGCGCGCAGCCGGGTTGCGTGGGGGAACTGGGAGATAGCTCCAGTGCTCTTCGTATTTGGCGCCTTCGGCCACCCACTGGCGGATGGTCTGCTTCTGCGTACCGGTCAGGTCCTTATGGGCGAACTTGGGCGGCATGATGCGCGCGTCGGAGGCAAAGACACGTTGTACAATGGCGCTCTTGGCAGGCTCGCCCGGCACGATGGGAGCGACGCCGGCCTTGTTGGGTTTGAGAGCCTCCTCACGAATGTCAAGCCGCAGATCGGCCATGCGCGAGCTCTTGTCGGGCCCGTGGCAGCGGAAACAAGTGTCGGCCATAATGGGCCTGATGTCGCGGTTGAAGCTGACCTCGGCGAGGGCGGGAAGCGTCAGCAATAGCAGAGTCCAGTGCATGCGTTACGCGGGTAGCCGTGCGGTGTGGCGGGCGACCATCTGCCACTGCGAGCCGTTTCTGACCCAGACTTGAAGAAGGTCGAGCTCGATCTTGGTGGGGGTTCCGTTCTGCACGACGTTGGCGGTCATCTTGCCGTGGACGACGGCGGTGTTGCCGTAGATCTTGACCTTGATGCCGGGAGCGAGCACGAAATTCGGCTTCTGCGAGACCAGGGCGGCGATGCATTCGGCCTTGTTTTCCACTTTGGCGTTGGAATGGACATAGACCAAGTCAGGGGAAAGGAGCTTTTCCAGAGCGGCGTTGTCGGCGGTTCGAGCGGCCTGATTGAATTGATCGAGGGCGGCGCGGACATCCTGCTCGCCAGCCGCGAAGGCGAGCGTTGTGAAACAGAGCACGGCTAGGAGTCGATGCATAGTATGCCCAGCTTATCCCATTCACACGGTAAGCTGAAAGTTCACGCTCATGATCAAGACGGTAATCTTCGACCTTGGTGGGGTGATCGTCCCCCTCGACTTCTCCCGCGCTTATCGCCGGATGTCGGAACTGACCTCGCTGGGAGAAGACGAAGTGCGGGGGAGGATCTGGGGGACCGACATTGGATCTCGGCTGGAGTGCGGCCAGATCTCGGCGCGGCAGTTTGTGGACGAGCTGGGGGAGATGCTGGATTCGAAGCTGGATTATGAGGAGTTTTGCGAACTGTGGAGTTCGATCTTCTTTCCTGAGACACTGATTCCGGAAAGCCTGCTGGAGGCGGTGAAGAGCCGGCACCGGCTATTGCTGTTGTCTAACACCAACGTGATGCACTTTGAGATGATCCGGGCCAACTATGGGCTATTGCGGCATTTTGATCATTACGTGCTGAGCTACGAAGTGGGAGCGGTGAAACCGTCACCGAGGATCTTTGAGGCGGCGATCGAGCATGCGCGTTGCGAGCCGGGAGAATGCTTCTTCACCGACGATGTGCAGGCGTTCGTCGATGGGGCGCGGGCAGCGGGCATCGACGCCGTGCAGTTTCAGGGCTATGAGCAACTGCGGGCGTCGATGCGCGAGCGCGGGATCGCGGTCTAGCCGCTCAGAAGGTCAAGCGCAGGGCGAGCTGACCCTGACGTTCTCCTTGGGCGCCCGTCAGTTCGCCGAAGACGGCGCTGGTGACGGAGCGGTTGGGGGCGTTGAACTGCGGCGTGTTGGTGAGGTTGAAGAACTCCGCGCGGAACTCCAGACGGGCCCGTTCGTAGATGGGAAACTCCTTCTGGATGGAGATGTCGTAGGTCTTGAGACCAGGACCGCGTTCGGTGCCGAGACCGACGTTGCCAAATTCACCGGCGAGGCCGTTGCGGTAAGCGGTGGTATCGAACCAGCGGGAACGGAGGCCGACCTGGCCGAGCGTGTTGCCGCCGGAACGGCCGTCGACGACACTGGCGCGTGCGCCGCGGGAGTTGGTGCCGGAGTTATTGCCGCCCTGAATGGTGAGCGGGAAGCCGCTGCGCAGCGTGAGGATACCGCCGATCTGCCAGTTGCCGACGACGTGGTTGAGCACGCGGTTCATGTCGCTGCCGAAGGTTCGGCCGCGGCCAAAGGGGACATCCCAGACATGGGAGACAGTGAACATGTGGCGGGCGTCGAAGTAGGTGGGGCCCCATTCGGCGCGCTGGTCATAGAGGTTCTGCCAGTAAGCGGATTGAGAGGCTGCCTGACCGCCTTCGCCATAGTAACCGATGGCGTCACTCATCCCCTTGGAGAAGGTGTAGGAGGTTTGGAACTCGAGGCCCTTGGACATGCGCTTGCGCATCGTGGTTTGGAGGCTGTGGTACTGCTGGTTGGCGCCCGTAGCCGTGCCGGAGATCTGCGCGATAGAGGCAAGCGCGGGATTGCCGCTGAGATATGGGCTGGGTGAGGTGATGGGCCGGTTGTTGGCATCGACACCGAGAAGCTGGCGCTGGAAGTAGGGCATGGGGACGACCAGGTGATGACCCTTCTGTCCGACGTAGCCTGCGTTGGCGACGATATCGCCGAACTGGCGCTCAATGGTCAGGTTCCACTGCTGGGTGTTGGCAGGACGGACAAAGGGATCCCAGAGGCGGATGTTCGCATTGCGGTAGGGATCGGCCTGGCGCAGCGCGGTAAGGCCCTGAACGGCGTTGGAAGGCGGCAGGTTGAACTGGGGTTGTGAGTAAATGGCTTCGTACTCGGAGTTGAAGGGCGGGTTGAGCGGCATGCGGAGATTGGTGCCGGTGCCTTCCATGAAGGAGGAGATGGTGTAGGCCCCGCGGACAACGAAGCGGTTGAGGAAGTGGGGCTGCCAGGCGAAACCGATGCGGGGCTGGAAGTCCTTCTTGAAGGGCTTGTAGAGAGCGCGCGAGTTCCCGTCCTTGCCGGCCAGCTGCAGTCTGCCGGTGAAAGGTTCGAAGTTGGACTGGCGATCGTTCACCTCAACCAGCGGCGTATGGTACTCCCAGCGGAGGCCAAGATTGAGAGTGAGTGTGTCGCTGACGCGCCAGTCGTCCTGGAAGTAGAAACCCCAGATGGTCTTGCGGTGGCCCCAGGTTCCGGTGTCGAGGCCGCGGCCGAGGTTGGAGGGGAGGCCGAGGAAGAAGTCGGCATCGGACCAGCCGATGACGGCGGAACTGACGCCGGTGAACTGGCCGTTGAAGTTCATGAAGCCGGTGCGACCGTTGTTGCCGGCGTAGAAGGTGTTCATGCGCTGGCGGAGAATGTTGAAGCCGGTCTTCATGGAGTGGCGGCCGCGGATGATGGTGAGATTGTCGGCGTAATGGAAGGTGGTGTTGGCGAACAGCTGCTGGGTGCCGATATTGGCGCTGCCGATACCGCCGGTAAAGCTTCCGGCGAAGCCCATGGAAAGCAGGCCGGGGCTGTTGACACCTTGGATGCCGAACTTCTGGTTGAGATCGGGATAGCCCTTGTCGAGACCGCCGTTGTGGAGCGTAATGCGGTTGACGCCGATGCGCACCTCATTGACCATGCGCGGATTGATGGTACGGGTCCAGTTGACGACGCCGGCCTTGAAGGGCGATTCGTTGAATGTGTTGAAGCTGAGGGGGAAAGTGTTGAAGCCCGGCTGCGATTGCACGCTGTGTGCGTAGCGGACCGAGACGTCGTCGAAGTTGGAAGGCTTGGCGTCGATCTTGATGTCCCCCTGATCGAGCGTGAGACGCGAGAAGGAGGAGGCGACGTAGTTCTGGCGGAGTCCAGTGGTAGTGGGCAGCGGGTAGAGGGTGTTGTCGGCGAAGAGATTGCGTGCGACCGGGCTTTGCATGCTGAGCGGAATGCGGTTGCCGGCGAAAGGCTGGCGGCGGTTCTGGGCGTCGAGCGAGAAGGGGTTGTAGAGTTGCAAAGGCTGGCGGCCGGCGAGGTCAGGGTGTGAGGAAGGGGTGAGCAGCATGGAGTAGTCGCCGTTGCGGAACTGGGGCGCCATGACGGTGGGTGTGTTGATGGTAGGCGGAGTTGGACGGCGGAGGCCCATGTAGTCGATGAAGAAGAAGAGCTTGTCCTTGCCGTTGACGACCTTGGGAATGTAGACAGGACCGCCGAAGGTTCCGCCAAAGCTGTTGTAGCGGGAAAAGCCGCGGGGAAGCGAGGTGCCGCCGGGTCCGATGGTCCAGTTGCGGGACCAGGCGTTGGCATTGAGCTTCTCATTGCGGAAGAAGTGGAACCAGGAGCCGTGGGGCGCGTTGGCGCCGGATTTGATGGTGACGTTGACGATGCCGCCCTGGAAGTTGCCGAACTCGGCGGAAGCGTTGTTGGTGATCATCTTCACTTCGGCAATGGCGTCGAGGTTGGGCTGATAGGAGGTGAGGTTGTCGGAGACCTGGTTGTTGTCGATGCCGTCGAGGAGGAAATTGTTGGCCTCTTTGCGGTTGCCGTTGACGTAGGGGCGGCCGCCGCCGGTGGTGCGAACGTCATTGACGAAACCGGCCGGGTTGGTGGTGGTGACCCCGGGCGCGAGCAGAGTGAGGGCAATGTAGTTGCGGCTGCGGATGGGAGCGTTGGAGAGGTTGTTGGAAGTGATGGTGCTGCCGACGATGGTGGTGTCTGTTTGCAGCAGCGGAGCCTCTCCGGTGACGTTGATGGATTCGGTAATGGCGCCGACTTCGAGGGGAATATTCACGCGTGCGCGCTGGTTGACTTCAAGCAGCAGGTTGGAACGGGTGGCAATCTTGAAGCCCTGGGCTTCAACGCGGAGCTCGTAGTTGCCGGCGGGGATGCGCGGGAAAAAGTAGATTCCGGCTTCATTGGTCTGTGTTTGCCAAGGCGTGCCGCGGTTGACGTCGCGGAGGGTAACGCTGGCGTTGGCGACTAAAGCGCCGGAGGGATCGGAGACAACTCCGGTGAGGCTGGCGCTGACTTCCTGGGCCGGAAGAACGGGGAAGAGCAGAAGGGCAGCACAGAGGATGGAAAAAGCGAGGTTGATGTTCACGTTTGCAGACTCCTTTGCTGGGATTGTACCTTGTTTCGCGGAAGGAAAGCCAGCGCGGGGCGGCGGTGGGGAGTATGATACGGAGCATGACTGGCATCCGCTTCTTGTTTCCGTCTTGCCTGTGGCGGCCCAGCTCGCCGATTCACCGCCTGGGGAAGTGGCCGGGATTGCGGTGAACTACACGGAAGCGCTTGCGGGCGATTACAGGCTGCCTGATCCGTTGATGCAGGTGAAGGATGGAAGACATGGTTCGGCAAGCGGCGAGGCTGGGCAAGACGGTGGTGCGGGCGGGCGCGAGCGACCCGCGCACGGAAAACTAATCTTAGCCGGCGCCCTGGGAGGCGGTGGATTCGGGGCGGAAGGACCAGCAGGCTTTCAAGTAGTCGCGGTGCATGAGGGCGATGGTTTCGATGGGGATGCGCTTGGGGCAGACGGCTTCGCATTCGCCGATGTTGGTGCAGGAACCGAATAGCTCCGCGTTCATGGAGTTGACCATGGAGATGACGCGCTGGGGGCGTTCAGGCTGGCCTTGGGGAAGGAGTCCGAGGTGTGAGACTTTGGCGGCGGTGAATAGCGAAGCGCTGGCGTTGGGGCAGGCGGCGACACAGGCTCCGCAGCCGATGCAGGCGGCGGCGTCCATGGCGCGCTCGGCGTCAGGTTTGGGGACGGGGATGGCGTTTGCGTCGGGAGCGCTGCCGGTGTTGACGGAGATGTAGCCGCCGGCCTGGATGATGCGGTCAAAGGCGGAACGGTCGACCATGAGGTCCTTGAGGACGGGAAAGGCTTTGGCGCGCCAGGGTTCGAGGACGAGTTCGTCGCCGTCTTTGAAGTGGCGCATGTGGAGTTGGCAGACGGTGGTTCCGGGAAGGGGACCGTGGGCGACGCCATCGATCATAATGCCGCAGGAGCCGCAGATGCCTTCGCGGCAGTCATGCTCGAATGTGACAGGGTCATCGCCCTTTTGCATGAGATCTTCATTGAGGACGTCGAGCATTTCGAGGAACGACATGTGCTCACTGACGCTGGGGAGGACGTAGCGGACGAGCTTGCCGGGGGAGCTTGGATTTTTCTGGCGCCAGATGTTGAGGATGATCTTCATTACTTGTAGCTCCGCTGGGTGGGGTGAACGTATTCGAAGTTGAGCGGCTCGGCGTGCCGCAAGGGTTTCTTCCCGGGGCCTTGGTGTTCCCAGGCGGCTACATGGGTGAAGTTGACGTCGTCGCGCATAGCTTCGCCTTCCGGAGTGCGCCAGTCTTCGCGGAAATGGCCGCCGCAGCTTTCGTTGCGCTCGAGGGCGTCGAGGCACATGAGTTCGCCGAATTCAAGAAAGTCGGCGACGCGGCCGGCTTTTTCGAGCGCCTGGTTGACCTCTTCGTTTTCGCCGAGGACGTTGACGTTCCGCCAGAACTCGTCGCGGAGTTCGGGGATGCGCTGGAGGGCTTTGTTCAAGCCATCGGGGTTGCGTGCCATGCCGCAGTGATCCCAGAGGAGCTTGCCGAGTTCGCGGTGGAAGCTGTCGACGGTGCGCTTGCCCTTAATGGAGAGCAGGCGGTTGTTGGTGGTGGTGACGTGTTCGATAGCTTCGCGGCAGGACTGGTGGGAGGAGTCGACCTTTTCGAGGTTGGAATTGGCGAGGTAGTTGCCCATCGTGTAAGGGATGACGAAGTAGCCGTCGGCGAGGCCCTGCATGAGGGCGCTGGCGCCGAGGCGGTTGGCGCCGTGATCGGAGAAGTTGGCTTCACCGATGACAAACAGGCCGGGGATGTTGGACATGAGTTCGTAGTCGACCCAGAGTCCGCCCATGGTGTAGTGAATGGCGGGGAAGATGCGCATGGGGACCTTGTAGGGGTCCTCGCCGGTGATGCGTTCATACATCTCGAACAGGTTTCCGTAGCGTTCGCGGATGACGGGGGCTCCGAGGCGCTTGATGGCGTCGGCGAAGTCGAGGTAAACGCCGAGGCCGGTTTCGCCGACGCCGCGGCCTTCATCACAAACGGCCTTGGCGGCGCGTGAGGCGACGTCGCGCGGAACGAGGTTGCCGAAGCTGGGGTAGCGGCGTTCGAGAAAGTAGTCGCGATGGGATTCCGGGATCTGGTCCGGGCTGCGCTTGTCGGATTTGTCGAGCGGAACCCAGATGCGGCCGTCGTTACGGAGCGATTCGCTCATGAGGGTGAGCTTGGATTGGTATTCGCCGGAGACGGGGATACAGGTGGGATGGATCTGGGTGAAGCAGGGATTGGCGAGGGTAGCGCCGCGCTTGTAGGCGCGCCAGATGGCGGTGCAGTTGGAAAGCTTGGCGTTGGTGGAAAGGTAGAAGACGTTGCCGTAGCCGCCGGTGCCGAGGACGACGGCGTCGGCGAGGAAGGTTTCGATTTTGCCGGTGACGACGTTACGGGTAACGATGCCGCGGGCGCGGCCGTTGATGACGATCAGATCGAGCATCTCGGTGCGGGGGAACATTTTGACGCGGCCGGCGGCGACCTGGCGTTCCAGGGCGGAGTATGCGCCGAGCAGGAGCTGCTGGCCGGTCTGTCCGCGGGCATAAAAGGTGCGGGAGACCTGGGCGCCGCCGAAGCTGCGGTTGGCGAGCACGCCGCCGTATTCGCGGGCGAAGGGTACGCCCTGGGCGACGCACTGATCGATGATGTCAACGCTGATCTGGGCGAGGCGGTAGACGTTGGATTCACGGGCGCGGAAGTCGCCGCCTTTGACGGTGTCGTAGAAGAGGCGGTAGATGGAGTCGCCGTCGTTCTGGTAGTTTTTGGCGGCGTTGATGCCGCCCTGGGCGGCGATGGAGTGAGCGCGGCGCGGGCTGTCGTGGAAAGTGAAGTTGAGGACGTTGTAGCCGAGCTCGGCGAGCGTGGCGGCGGCGGAACCACCGGCGAGACCGGTGCCGACGACGATCACGGTGTACTTGCGTTTGTTGGCTGGATTGACCAGCTTCATGTCGAATTTGGCGCGGTCCCAGCGCTGTTCGATGGGGCCGCTGGGGGTCTTGGATTCAAGTCGCATGGAAGATATCAAGAAGGGAGCCTATTGATGGAAGAGGAGGACGGCGACGGGGATGGAGATGTTACCGGCGACGATGAGTGCGGCGGTGAGAACAGCGATCCGTTTGATGAGCGGCGTGTACTTGGGGTGATTCCAGCCGATGGACTGGAACATGCTCCAGATGCCGTGCATGAGGTGCATGCCAAGGAAGGACATGGCAACGATGTAGAGGCCAGAGGCGAGCGGATCGGAGAAGCCGGCAACGACGTTTTGGTAGACGAGCGGGAAGCCGTCGGCGTCGTGGAGCAGGTGCGCGCCGAGGGTGAGGTGATAGAGATGATAGCCGATAAAGAGGGCGAGGATGGGTCCGCTCCACATCATGGTGCGCGAGGCGTAGGAGGAGCCGGCGGCGGTGAGCTTTTCGTAGTGAGAGGGGCGGGCCTGCTTGTTGAGACGCCAGAGCTGGACGGCGGCGGAGATGTGGAGCAGCACGGCGGCGAGGAGGCCGAGACGCGCGGCCCAGAGCAGAGCGCCAAGATGGCGTAGGTTGCGGCCGTAGGCGTTGAGGGCTTCCGGGCCGAGGTAGAACTGGAGGTTGCCGAGCAGGTGGGTGATGACGAAGCCGAACAGGAGAACGCCGGTGGCGGCCATGACGGCCTTTTTTCCGACGGTGGAATCATAGAGGCGCGCAACGCGCATGAGTGCGGTGGGGGTTGCTGTGAGGCTCAAATTTCATTGTCTCATGACTTCGGGCTCATTCCTTTGCATGGCAGCGTCATCTCTTGCGTACTGTTTGGCAATCGCTTCACGCGCCGCGGCCGTTTCCGGCCCTTCCGGCTTTATTTCGAAAACCTCCCGCGTCACCTCATCAAGCCAGACACGGGCCTTGCCAACCGCAATCGCGCCGAAGTTTGAGCCGGGTGGCGTCGGCCTCGACCATGCCAGAGATCTCCTCGACACGCCAGACAGCGGAGCGGCTGGGGCGATTGTCCATGTTGTGGAACAGGCCAAGCCGCCCTCCGGTGCGGTCAACGCGCAGCCAGAGCTGGCCGCAGCCTTCGTCATCGAGTGCATCGACGCGCATGGCGGCTCGCAGGACGATCCGCTTGCCGCGGTAGGGCGTCGCATCCATGCCCTGCATGAGGTTGGCGAAAGTGCCTGGCGGCGGGTTTTCCGGGCGCGAGATGAGCACGCAGCCGGCGCCCTGATAGCAGCCCTTGCGCCACAGCTCGGCCTTATGGCCGGCGTCGGCCAGTGATTTCGGAACGAAGCAGCCTGGGGGCGTCTGGCCTTGCTCGCCTTGTTCAAAGTCGAGGTTGGCGGGGCCGGTTTGGGCTGCAAGTGGGATTGCCAGGGCAGCGGCAAGCAGCAGCCGCATGGTCAGCTTCGGCGGCGCTGGAATGCCGGGCGGGTGAGGGCGCGCGATTTGGGCAGTTTGTCGAGACATAGGACTTCCTGTATTAAGGAGACAGACGGGGACTCAATAAAAAAAGAGTAGTTCCCTTGCGGGCGCAGAAGCAAGGGAGGTAAGTGGGGCATCGGTTGCAATTCCAGCTCTAATAAGAGAAAAACCTGCCGATACGGACAGAGGAGAAGAGTAGGCGTACATGTCGACGAACGGGAATTCAGAGGGCAAGCCGGCATTCCTGAAGCAGCTGCCGCCGCTTCCTCAAATTGCGCTGAAGGTTCTGCAACTGCTGCGGTACGAGGATTCCGAGACCAAGAGCCTGGTGGAGTTGTTGCAGTCAGACCCGGCGTTTTCAGCGGAGTTGTTGCGATACGCGAACTCCCCGCTGTTCGGACTGGTGAATGAAGTAAAGACGATGCGGTCAACGGTGGTGATTCTGGGCCGTGAGCGACTGCGGGCGGTAACGATGACGGTGGCGATGAACTCGCTTCTAAGCTCGCCGGTAAAGAGTTCGATATTCCAGCGGGTGTGGCAACACAGCCTGGCGACGGCGATGCTGACACGGGGACTGGCGGCGGTGTGCGACGACCACAGCCCGGAGGAGGCCTACACGGCGGGCCTGCTGCACGACGTGGGGAAGTTCGCGTTTCTTACACTGAAGCCGAAGGAGTATCCGGAACTGCTGCGGACGGAGTGGGCGACCCCTTTGAACTGCCTGGAAAAGGAGCAAGCGGTTTTCGGCCTGGACCATTGCCAGGCGGGCCGGTGGATGCTGGAGGAGTGGAAGCTGCCGCCGGAGATGGTGGATGCGGCGTTGTGCCATCACGACGAGCCAGTGGCGATGCCGTTCAGCGCGGTGAAGCTAGTGAACCTGGGCTGCCGGCTGGCGACGGCACTAGGCTTCGACACGCTAAAAACGCGGTGCGACATGGACGTCGAGGGCGTGACGTCACAACTGCCGGAGGAGTATGCGACAGGCTTTCATCCTGACGCGGAATTGATAAAAGAAGCGATCAGCTCCAAGCTGCTGGCGGTCACGCAGTCCTGACACATGGCTCAACGCGGCAGGCGGATGAGGAATTCCCTGATTTCGGCCAACTCAGTATCGGTGTAGGCGGCCGTCGCCGCGGCGTGGTCCCACCGCGCCCCGGCTTGCAAGCGAACTTCGCCGGCTTGGAAACTCCTCAGGACAGGGATGGGAGAACTCAGGTCGTACACGCGAATGAGCGGGGCCGAGGAGACGGCAATTCCGGGGAAGGAAGCTTCGGCATTCCGCGTTACCGTCACCAGGCGGGTCACCGGGACGGCGCGCAATTGCTCGAGGCTTGCGGGTTTGGCCCTAGCCAGATCGGGGCCCACGGGGATTCCCCAGCCGTCGGCTTCGTGGCAGGCCCCGCAACCGTTGAAGCGGGCGGCATCGAAGAATAGCGCGCGTCCGCGTGCGTTGGTGGTTGCGGGCTTGGCTTGTTCGGCTTGCGTTCTTCCAGATAACGACATCACAAACTGGACCACCGCATCCAGTTCGTCCGCCATGAGAGTCTTCCCAAACCCTGGCATGCCTTTGGCCATGACGCCTTCGGCAGTGATGCCGCGAACCCTCTGTTCGCGGTGCGAATGGCCTATAAGTTTGGGAGCCCTGCCCTCCTCACCGTCCGGACCGTGGCAATACGGTACGGAACACTGTGCCCGAAATATGACAGCTCCCCGCGCGACGGGATCTTGGGCTTGCGCCATCGCGAGAGTCAGCAGCGCGGTGAACAGCTTCATTTTTCCTCCGGCAAGGCGAAGACCATCAGCGCGGAGCCTTCGCGCGGCGCCGGGGCTTGAGGGAAGAAAGCCGAATGGCTACGGCCAACGATGGAGCCCCAGCCGGTGGGCGTTGCGACGAACTGCCGCCCGCCTACTGAATAGGTGACGGCGGAGCCGCGATGACCGGCGCCTGTCGGGAAACTCCAAAGCCGCTTCCCGGATCGCGCATCCACGGCGAAGAAGTCACCTTCCGGGTCACCTGTGAAGAGCAGATCTCCGGCGGTGGCGAGAATCGAAGCCAGCAGCCATGTGGTGGCGGGCATCGTCCACTTTTTCTCGCCGGTAAGCGGATCGAAGGCGGCCAGGTAGCCTTCGATCTTCCCTCCCGGCGGAGGCTTCATCACCCAACTGCCGCCGATATAGACGCGTCCTTCGACCGGCTCCTGCTCGCGCACCAGAATGTCGTTGCAGGATTCGATCACGGGGACGTAAAGCAAGCCTGTCCTGGGCGACCAGGCCGACTGATTCCAACTCTTGCCGCCAATGGCTCCAGGACACACATTCACGGCCTTGCCGGGCTCGGGCTCGCGGCGGCCAGCCAGTTTTCCGGTTTCCGTGATGCCGGCCACCCAGGTTGCATGTTTGACGTATTGCCAGGCCTTGAGAAACTCGCCCGTAGCGCGGTCGAGCACCCAGGTGTAGCCGGCCTTGGTGGCGTGCACCAGCAGCTTTCGCATGCGGCCGGCCACGGGCAGATCGACGAGGATCAGTTCATAGCAGGAGTCGTAATCCCAGACATCATGCGGAATCTCCTGATAGTGCCAGACCAGTTTGCCGGTTTCCGGATTCAAGGCGATGACGCTAGCAGTGTAGAGATTGTCGCCACGGCGGCGGCGGCCATCGACGTCGGCGGCTGCGTTGCCGACACCCCAGTAGAGGAGATTCAACTCGGGATCGAAGGAGCCGGTCATCCAGGTGGCCGCGCCACCAAAACGCCAGCTGTCACCGGGCCAGGTATCGTGGCCTTTCTCACCCGGTCCCGGGATAGTGTGGAAGCGCCAGCGCAGCCTACCGGTGCGTGCGTCGAAGGCGGTGAGATATCCGCGGTGTGCCGAGTCTCCGGCGGTGACTCCGACCACCACCATGTCCTTGAGCGCCAACGGTGCGCCGGTGATGTTGCAACCGCATTGACGCGGATCCTCTACCGCGACACGCCAGCGTTCGCGGCCGGTTGCGGAGTCCAAGCCCACGACGTGGTTGTCGGCCGTGCCGAGAAACACCATGCCTGACCCAACCGCCACGCCACGGTTCTGCTTGCCGTAGCCAAGCGCCTTGCCGAGCGGAAAGCGATACTCCCAGAGCAGGCGGCCCGTGGCGGCATTCAGAGCGAATACCCAACTGCTGGATGTAGACAAGTACAGCACGCCATCGACGACAATCGGAGTGGCCTGCAGGCCGTTGGCGTAGTCCCCCGTCTGAAACACCCACGCGGGAGCCAAGCGGCTGACATTGGATGCGTTGACCTGGCTGAGTCCGCTGTAGCGCCAAGCCAAATAGGTACCGCCGTGACTTGGCCAGTCGGCAATGGTGGCTTCGCCGGAGGCAAACAGAGTCAGCGGGAGCAGCAGCAGACCGGCTGCGCGCATGGGAGGAATCTTATCATGCCGGGCCGGGGCCGAAGGGTTGGGGCCGCTGATTTGATATCCTTAATTACAGAGCCGCATGAAAACCGCGTTGAACCTTGACGTCGCGCTGATGGAGGCGGCAAGAGTGCATGCCGCCAACAGCGGTTGTACGCTGGCGGAAGTGGTGGAGCTTGCGCTATACGACTTCCTTCTAAAGAACGCAGATTCGGCGCAGCCGCACAGGATGAGATTGCGGATCGGCCGCGGCCGGGAAACTGGCTCAGAGCCAGCCGGCGGTATTTCCATGATCAGCAGGATGCAAGAGCCTTCCTGAATCGATTCCTCGGCTTTCCCCCGCGACCATATATCATAGGGATCAATGCAGCTGATCCTGGCGATACTGGGAGGCCTCACGATTGCGGCGCCCACCATACTGGCGAGCGAAGCCACGTTCGCACAAACAATTAAACCTTTCCTGGCCTCCTACTGCGCGGGGTGTCACAGCGGGCAGACCGCAGCGGCGCAGCTTGATCTGCGGCAGTACAACTCCGCCGATACGGTTCTGCGGGATTACATCCGCTGGAACCTGGTGAGCGACAAACTGGCCTCGGGGGAGATGCCGCCGAAGGAGGTGAAACAGCCGCCGGCGGAAGTGCGCAAGGCGGTGATCGCCTGGTATGAAGGGGCGCGGGATGCGGAGGCGCGCAAGCATGCGGGCGATCCGGGGATTGTGCTGGCGCGGCGGTTGAACAACGCGGAATACAACTACACGATTCGCGATTTGACGGGGGTGGATCTGCGTCCGGCACGGGAGTTTCCGGTGGACCCGGCGAATCCGGCGGGGTTCGACAATTCCGGCGAGTCTCTGACGATGTCAGCGGCGCTGCTGGGGAAATGCCTGCAGGCGGCGCGAGAGGTATCCAACCACATGGTGCTGAATTTGGATGGAATCGCGTTTGCGCCGCATCCGATGCTGGTGGAGACGGACCGGGAGAAATACGCGATCCAGCGGATCGTCGATTTTTACGACCGGCAGCCGACCGATTTCGCGGACTACTTCGAGGCGGCCTGGCGCTTCAAGCATCGAGCGGCTCTGGGACGCGGGAGAGCAAGCCTTGCGGATACGGCAAAGGAATCGGGGGTGAGCGGGAAGTATCTGGCAATGGTGTGGGGAGCGCTGGAGGGGAGCAAGGAGGAGATCGGACCGATGGCGAGGCTGCAAGGGATGTGGCGGGAACTGCCGGGTCTGGCGAATAAGGATGCGGTGAGAAAAGGCTGCGTAGAGATGCGTGACTTTGTTGTGAACCTGCGCAAGATCACGTTCGAGCTGTTCAAGAGCCCAACGTTGTTTGGGCTGAGCGCGTCCTCGCAGCCGCTGATGAACTGGAAGCTGAAGCAGTTCGCCACTCATCGCAGGGATTTCGACCGTTCCGCGTTGCAGGTAGAGGGGGAAGCTGCGCCGAGCGCGCCTTTGACGCTGGACCGTGGAGCGGTGGCGGGCGGCAGGGATATGGAGGCGGTGAAGGCATATCTAGGCGCGATTATGGAAGGGCGGAGGGAGCATCCTTCCTTGGCGGTTCCGGCGGGGGAGCGGGGGCGGTATGAGACCGCTTTCGAAAGATTCAGCCGGGTGTTTCCGGACGCCTTCTATATCCGCGAGCGAGGGCGCTTTTATCCGGTGGATACGCTGGACAAAGGGCGTCTGCTGAGCGCAGGGTTCCATAACGTGATGGGTTACTACCGCGACGATTTGCCGCTGCGGGAGCTGATTCTGGACGAGCCGGGGAAGCAGCATCTGGAGCGGCTGTGGCAGGAGTTTGAAGTCATCGGAGACTATACAACGCGAACTTACATTCAGTACTACTTCAATCAAAGCGGGGAGGTGACGGGACGGGGCCGGGAGTCGGGCACCGAGCGCCCTTCCGCTGCGGAGGTGAGCGCCGAAGCGGTGATCATGGGCCTGAAGGAGCAATACCTGGCCAAGGCCGCCGATGCCAAGGATCCCGTGGTGAAGCAGGCGATTGAGGAGCATTTCAACCAGGTGAACGCGACGATGCGGTGGGTGGAGCGTGCGCGGCGAGAGGCGGAGCCGAGGCAGTTGGATGCGCTGCTGCGCTTTGCGGCGCGAGCTTACCGGCGTCCATTGACGTCCGGCGAGCGCGAGGGAATTGGCGGCTACTACCGCAAGCTGCGCGGCGAGATGGGGATGAATCACGAGGAAGCGATGCGGGACTCGATTGCCAGCGTACTGGTGTCGCCGCACTTTCTCTATCGAGTTCGGCCGGCGGCAGAGACGGCTCCGTTGCCGGGCCACGAGGTTGCCAACCGGCTGAGTTATTTTCTGTGGTCCAGCATGCCGGACCGGAAGCTAATGGAGTTGGCGTCATCGGGGGCGCTGGGGAAACCGGAAACTCTGGCGGGCGAGGCGGCGCGGATGTTGAAGGATGAACGGACGCGGGGGCTGGCGGCGGAGTTCGCGGGGAACTGGCTGGAGTTCCGGCGGTTCGAGGATCATAACGCGGTGGACCGGGAGCGGTTTCCGAGTTTCGACAATGCACTGCGGCAGGCGATGTTCGAGGAGCCAGTGCGGTTTATCGAAGACGTGATCCGCAATGACCGTCCGTTGCTGGACCTGCTGTATGCGCGGCACACCTTCGTGAATCCGGCGCTGGCGCGGCACTATGGAGCTCCTGCGGGAGAAGGCTGGGTGAGGCTGGACAACGCCGCCGAGTTCGGGCGCGGCGGGCTGCTGCCGATGGCGGTGTTTTTGACGCAGAATTCACCGGGATTGCGAACCTCGCCGGTGAAGCGCGGCTATTGGGTGGCGCGGCGCGTTTTGGGAGAAGCGATTCCGCCGCCGCCGGCATCGGTTCCGGAGCTGCCCGAGGACGAGGCGAAGCTGGAGCTGCCGCTGCCGCAGATGCTGGCCCGGCATCGCGACAATGCGGCCTGCGCTTCCTGCCATGCGCGGTTTGATTCCTTCGGGCTGGCGTTTGAGGGTTACGGCCCGATCGGGGAAAAGCGGGAGAACGATCTGGCCGGCAGGCCCGTACATACGCGCGCCACGTTTCCCGGCGGAAGTGAAGCCGAGGGTTTGGTCGGCCTGCAGAACTACATTCGGGCCCATCGCGAAAAGGATTTTCTCGACAACGTGAGCCGGAAGCTGCTGGTGTATGCGCTGGGGCGGTCATTGATCATCTCCGACGAGCTGCTGATCGATCGCATGAAGACGCGGCTGGCGGCAAATCAATACCGGATGTCGGCGCTGGTGGAGACGATTGTGACGAGTCCGCAGTTCCGCAACCGGCGGATGTCGGCTATGCTGGAAGAACGAAAGGGGCAATGAGATGAAAAAGGGAATCGCACGGCGCGCGATCTTGCGCGGGGCCGGCGTTACGATGGCGCTGCCGTGGCTTCAGTCATTCGCGGCGAAGGGCTCCGCGAATGGTTTCCCCAAGCGGTTCGGGGTAGTGTTTCTGGGCAACGGAGTGAACGAGGATCACTGGGGCTCGGAGGGTTCCGGCGAGGCGATGAAGCTATCCAAGTCGCTGATGCCGCTGGATCCGCTCAAGAACAAGATCAACGTCATTCACGGGCTGTTCAACAAAGCGGCGACCGGCCAAGGGATTCATCCGGCGCAGACCGGGAGTTTGCTGTCTGGCGCGGCGATCAAGAAAGGACCGATCATCCGCGCCGGCATCACGGTGGATCAGATGCTGGCCAGCCGGATCGGGCAAGACACGCTGCAGCCGAGCCTTGTGCTGGCTTGCGAGCAACCGATGACGGGCTACCACGAGACAAATTTTTCACTGGCCTACAGCTCGCACATTTCCTGGCAGAGCCCGGATTCGCCCGTTCCGAACGAGGTGTACCCGTCGCTGGTGTTCGACAGCCTATTTGAGAATCGCGGTGCGCTACGCAATATCAGCATTCTGGATCGCGTGAAGGATATGGCGCATGATCTGGAGCGCAAGGTCAGCTCAACCGATAAAGCGAAGCTGGACGAGTATCTGAGCAGCGTGCGTGACGTGGAGAAACGGATCGACGGGATGCGCAAGGCAAAAGACAAGGCTGAGGATGCGGCTAAGCATCACAACCGGCCGGTCTTTTCGATGGAACGGCCGGCGAACGGGCTGCCCGAGGACTTGCGTGAACACGCCCGGCTGATGTGCGACCTGATCGCGATCGCGTTCCAAACGGATAAGACGCGCGTGGCGACGCTATTGATCTCGCGCGACCTGAGCGCGATGTATTATCCGTTCCTGGAGGTGCGGGAAGGCCACCACGCGGCATCCCACTACAATCAGTCGGACGGCTATGAGCGCATTACGCGGTTTCACGTCGAGCAGTTCGCGTACCTCGCGGCGAAGCTGGAGGCGATGCGGGAGGGCGACGGCACCGTGCTGGACAATAGTTGCCTGATGTTCCTGTCGAACCTGTGGATCGGGCGCAAGCACGATAACTCCCGGCTGCCGCTGGTGCTGGCGGGCGGACTGGGCGGGACACTGCAGACGGGACGCACGCTGGACTACACGGGCGAAACAGAGGAGAACAGGAAGATGTGCAGCCTGTTCCTGTCGCTGATGGACCGCATGGACGTGAAGCTGGAGCGGTTCGGAGACGCGGCGTCGCGGCTGGAGCGGATATAGCACGCCGCCGCCGGGGCCACCTTATAATAGAGGTTTGGAACTGGAAAAGACATTACTGCGCAAGGTTGGGGAGGCGATCGGCCGCTTTCAGATGATCCGGGACGGGGACCGGGTGGCGGTGGCGCTGAGCGGCGGGAAGGACTCTCTCACGCTGCTGGAGGCGCTGCGGATGCTGGAAAAGCGCGCGCCGGTCGAGTTCAGCGTGTGCGCGTTCACAATAGAACAGGGGAAGTTTCTACGGCCGATTGAGCCGCTGGGGGAGTGGCTTCGGGAACAGGGAGTGGACTGGACTTACTATCACGACAAGCCGAGCTTCAACCTCCTGGAGGAGCAGCCGGAGCATGGCTGCGACTTGTGCTCGCGGTACCGGCGGCGGGCGGTGTACGAGGTGGTGAGCGGGCTGGGTGCGAACGTGATCGCGTTCGGGCATACGGCGGACGATTTCTGTGAATCGTTCTTGAGGAACGCGATGTTCACGGGAAGGTTGAGCGCGCTGCCTCCGGTGACGTGGTCGCGCGACAAGCAATTCCGGCTGATCCGGCCGCTGGTGTTTGTCGGGGAGGAGATCACGCGGCAGTACGCGGAGTCAACGGGAGCGCCGTTGATTCCATGCGGCTGCTCGCAAAAGACGGGGACAGTGAGGAGGTCGTTGCGTGACTGGTTCGCCGGGATGGAGAAGGAACATCCGAACCTGCGGCAAACGATGCTGTCGGCGATGGGGAACCTGCAGCCGGAGCGGCTGCTGGACCCACGTTTTCATGGCGGGAATGCGGCGGTGGCGGAGGAAGAGCCGCTGTTCCCTGTGCTGCAGGAATTGTAACGGTACTGTCATTTGACCTGCCGCAGCTGACTTGAGAAGATAGAGGGTCTCAAACCCGCCTCCCCCAAAAGAAGCCAGACATGAGACTACTGCCACGTCAGGAAAAATTCTTCAGCGACTTCTTGGATCAGGTGAAGATCATCATCGAAGCCTCGCAGGTGCTCAAGGAAGGAGTGCATGGGGGACCGGAACAGATGGCGTCCGCCGCGACCCGCATCCGGAGCCTGGAGCAAAGAGGGGATGAGCTGATCCACGACGTCGTGAACCGGTTGAACTCGACCTTCATTACGCCGCTGGACCCGGAGGATATTCACTCGCTGGCCTCGCACCTGGATGACGTGCTGGACGGGATCGAGGAGACGGCGCACTGCCTGGTGGCCTACAAGGTGGAAAAGATCCCGCAGGTGCTGGAGGAGATGTGCGGGATCGTGATTGCGTGCGCGGAAGAGCTGAGGAAGGCGTTTGAAGCGCTGAGCGAGAACAAGCCGATGGTGGAGCAGTGCATCGAAATCAACCGGTTGGAGGATACGGCGGACGAGCTGTTCCGGCGGGCGATTTCGGCCCTGTTCGATAACGAGCAGAATCCGATCACGGTGATCAAGCTGAAGGAAATCTACGAAACGCTGGAACAAACTACGGACCGTTGTGAAGACGTGGCCGATGTGCTGCAGGGCGTCGTGGTGAAGAACAGCTAAGCGCCGCGCATGGAATCCGTCACACTGCTGGTCATCCTCGTCATCGCGGTGGCGTTGATATTCGATTACATCAACGGGTTTCACGATGCCGCGAACTCAATCGCGACGGTGGTGGCGACGCGGGTGCTGTCGCCGGGTCAGGCGGTGGCGTGGGCGGCGTTTTGGAATTTCGCTTCGGCGTTCAGCTTCGGGACCGGGGTGGCGGCGACGGTGGGCAGCGGGCTGATCGATTTATCGAAGGTGGACGAGTATGTAATTCTGGCGGGGCTGCTGGGGGCGATCGTATGGGATCTGGTGACGTGGTACTGGGGGCTGCCGTCGAGCAGTTCGCACGCGCTGATCGGGGGCTATGCGGGAGCGGCGATCGCGAAAGCGGGATGGGAGGCGCTGATCTGGGGCGCAAAGTGGCGGAACACACTGGTGTTCATCTTCATCGCGCCACTGATCGGGCTGGCGCTGGCCTACGTGCTGATGATCGCGGTGTACTGGCTGTTCCGGAAATCGACGCCGGCGAAAATGGATGGTTACTTCCGCAAGGCGCAGCTGGTGTCGGCGGCGATCTTCAGTTATTCGCACGGGACAAACGACGCGCAAAAGACAATGGGAATCATCACCGGTGTGCTGGTGACGGCAAAGATCTTGCCAGACTTCAACGTGCCGGTATGGGTGATTTTTGCCGCGCACGGGGCGATTGCGTTGGGAACGCTGAGCGGCGGATGGCGGATCATCCGCACGATGGGCGGACGGCTGACGCGGTTGCGACCGCGGTCTGGTTTCTGCGCGGAGACGGCGGCGGCGATCTCGATTCTGTTTTCGACAGAGCTGAGGATGCCGGTGTCGACGACGCACACCGTAGCCGGGGCAATCGCGGGAGTGGGGTCGATCCAGCGGTTCAAGGCGGTACGTTGGGGACTGGCGACGACGATCCTGTGGGCGTGGATTCTCACGATTCCCGCTTCGGCGGCAGTAGGTTGGCTGGCGCTGAAGGTGATCCAGCTGTTTGTCGGGTAACCTGCGGCCAGAACGGGTTCGCCTGTATAATCAAAGCCGGAAAGACCGGCCCAGAGACCAACACGGATGAAGACCGATGCGGACCAAAATCACTTTATTGGTTAATGGCGCCCGGCGGGAGGTGCAGACGGATCCGGAGCGGCCGTTGCTGGAAGTTTTGCGGGAAGACCTGCAGCTAACCGGAACCAAGTACGGGTGCGGAGAAGGGCAGTGCCGGGCGTGCACGGTGCTGTTGGACGGCAAGGCGGTGACCAGCTGTATGACCCCGGTCCGGACAGCGGCGGGCAAGCAGATCACGACCATCGAAGGGCTGGCGCAGAACGGAAAGCTGCACCGCGTGCAGGAGGCTTTCCAGGAAGCAGAGGCGATGCAGTGCGGCTACTGCGTACCGGGAATGGTGCTCACGACGGCGGGGCTGCTGAAAAACACGCCAAGGCCAACGGAGGCGCAAATTGTCGCGGCTCTGAACGGGAATTTGTGCAGGTGCTGCGGGTATCCGAGCATTGTCGCGGCGGTGAGGCTGGCGGCGCGGGAGCAATCCAATGGCTGAATGGGGAGATTTTGAACCGGAACGCTACGAGCTAAGAGAACCGGCGCCGTACCGGTTTGAGGCGGACCGGCGCGAGTTTTTGGCGCTGGCCGGCGGCGGATTGCTGCTGTTCACAACGGGAGCAAGCGGGCAGCGTCCAGGGGGACAGGGTGAGGCGGACTTGTCGGCGCGGCTGCATATGGCCGCCGACGGAACGATCACGGTATTCACGTCGAAGGTGGAGGTGGGCCAGGGTTCGCGTACGCAGCTGACCCAGGCGGCGGCCGAGGAGTTGGGCATCTCGCCGGAAAAGATCCGGCTGGTGATGGCCGATACCGATCTTGTGCCGGACGACGGGGGGACGGCGGGAAGCAGAACAACGCCATCGACCGTGCCGGCGGTGCGGCGCGCGGCGGCGGCGGCAAAGAAGATCCTCGCGGCTACGGCGGCCAATCCCAAAGCCACGATGGACCAGTTGCGCGGCGCGATACCGTCCGACGTGGTGGTGAAGCCGGCCGGCGATTGGCAGCATCTGGGCAAGACGCTTCCCAAAGTGGATTCCCGCGCGATTGTCACGGGTGCGCACAAGTATCCCGCCGATATCACGCGCCCAGGGATGCTGTACGGAAAAGTTCTGCGCGCTCCGGTCTACAACGCCAAGCTGGAGGAGCTGGACAAAGCGGCCGCATCGAAGCTGGCGGGAGTGGTGATAGTGCACGATGGTGAGTTTGCCGGGTGTACGGCGCCTACCTCGTGGGAAGCAAAAAAGGGAATCGAGGCGTTGGCAGCCGGCGCCAAGTATTCGCGGAAGCCGCACGTTTCCTCGAAGAAGCTTTTCGAACACTTGAAGGCGACGGCCAGAACGGGTTCGGCGGCGGGCCGCGGATCGGGGCCGGAGAGGACGAAAGGCGATGCCAGCGCGGCGATGGCAAGCGCGGCGAACACGCTGAAGGCGTCCTTCGAGGTGGCCTACGTGCAGCATGCGCCGATGGAGCCGCGAGCCGCGGTGGCCGAGTGGGAAGGCGACAAGCTCACCGTGTGGACGGGAACGCAGATGCCGCATCGCGTCAGGCAGCAGCTGGCGGAGGCGTTCCGCGTGCCGCAGGAAAAGGTGCGCGTGATGGTCCCGGACACCGGCGGCGGTTTCGGCGGTAAGCATACCGGCGAGACGGCGATCGAAGCGGCGCGGTTGGCGAAAGCGGCGGGCAAGCCGGTTTCCCTGCGCTGGACGCGGGCGGAGGAGTTTGCGTGGGCCTATTTCCGCCCGGCCGGACTTTTTGAGATTCAGGCCGGCTTTGACGGAAACGGCAAGCTGACGGCGTGGGATTACACCAACTACAACGCCGGTGGGGCGGGGCTGGATACGCCCTACGCGGTGGCGAATTCCAGGATCCGTTTCTTGTACACGGATTCGCCGCTACGGGAAGGTTCCTATCGCGGAATCGCGGCGACGGCGAACAACTTTGCGCGCGAGCTATTCATGGACGAACTGGCCGAGGCGGCAAAGATGGATCCGCTGCGGTTCCGGCTGTTGAATCTCGATAACCCGCGGCTGCGGGCGGTGCTGGAGTCGGCGGCGGAGCGATTCCGGTTCGCCGAGCGGTGGAAGAGCCGGAAGGCGGGCACCGGAGTGGGAATCGCGTGCGGGACGGAGAAGGGTTCCTACATTGCCTGCTGCGCCGAGGTGGGCATCCGGGAGGGGGAGATCGAAGTGCGGGAGGTGACGCAGGTATTTGAGTGCGGCGCGATCCAGAATCCGCGGAACCTGCGGGCACAGGTGGACGGCTGCCTGATCCAGGGGCTGGGCGCGGCGCTGTGGGAGGAAGCGATCTTCGAAGACGGCAAGCTGATGAACGGGCGCTTCGCCAGCTACCGGGTGCCGAGGATGAGCGACGTTCCAAAGCTGGACACACACCTGCTGGACCGGCGGGATCTCACATCGGCTGGCGCGGGCGAGACACCGATCATCGCCATTGCTCCCGCGGTCGCAGCTGCCGTGCACCATGCCGGCTACGCGCGCGTGCGGTCAATGCCGGTGCGGCTGGCGGGGGCGTAGTCTGCCAGTGGCGATCTCGGAAGCCGAAGAGCGGCGCTTTTACGACGATCATTACTCACGCTTCCTACAGCTTCCGGACGCGGATCTTGTATTCAACCGGGCGATTCTGCTCAGAGACATCGAGAATCCTTCGCATCCAGCATACGAGAGGCGCAAACTGTACCGGATGCTGCTGGAGGCGATCCTAGGCAGGCCGCTGGCGGGATGCCGGACGCTGGAATATGGCTGCGGGACCGGGGATTGGGCGCTGGTGATGGCGGCCGAAGGAGCCGAGGCCACACTGCTCGACCTGTCGCCGGTGGCGATTGAAGTGGGTCTGCGGCGCGCGCGAGCCAGCGGAGTGGCCTCGCGCGTGCGGGGAGTCAGCCGGGATGCTTCCGAGCTTTCCTGCTTTGAGACAGGGGAGTTTGATCTGATTGTGGCGTGCGCGGCGTTGCACCATACACTGAAGTACCCGAACGCGCTGGCCGAATTGGCGCGGATCCTGAAGCCGGGCGGGAGGATATTGGTGGCGGAAACATATGGCAATAATCCGCTGCTGAACGCGGCGCGCAGGATGCAATGGAGGTTGAGTTCCCTGCCCCAAGAGGCCGGGGAGGAGATCATTGTTTCTCGTGCGGAGATTGCGTTGCTGCGGCAGCGTTTTCCCTTGGTGAAGGTGACACCGGTTAATCTGCTGGCGATGGCGAAGCGGTTCTTCCGGGGCCGGTTCGAGAAACGCGGGGTGAGGGGGCTAATAGGAGGGTTGGAACTGATCGACGAGATGCTGCTTTGGATCTGCCGGCCGCTGCGGAACTACTGCGGGGAAGTACTGATTGAGATCGAAGGTTGACCGGATCACATGGAGCTCCCCTGCGGCGCCAGGAACTGGTTGATGCCGTGGAGGACCCCCTCGAGGGTGGACATCGGTCCGACGGGGAGCACTTGGCAGCTGACCGAGAGGGAGAGCAGCACGGAACGCTGGTTGATGTTCATGATGTGCTCAAAGCGGGAACAACTCATGCGGGTGACTTCGCTGCGGAGGGTGGCAAGATCACAGTAGCGTTCGACGACTCCCAGGACGGCAGGGCCGCGCCAGCGGAAGAGAGTGTCTTCGGAGGCAAGGCTGACAGCAACTCGCTGGCTGATGACCTGTAAGACCTGGTCACCGGCGGCGTAGCCGTAGCGGCGGTTGATCTGATCGAGCCGTTCGGCCTGGAAGACCACCAGAAAGGCGCCCGCTTTCTTGTTGATGATCTCCTCGAGATAGGCTTCCGCGGAGGCAGCCGAGGGCAGACCGGTAACCGGGTCCGTAGTCAGCAGGGCAGGAGAGCTGGTTGTCTTAGCATTTCCGGCTGAAAGGGCGGTTAGCCTGATCAGCAGATCCTGATCGAGGGCCTGGCGCTTCTGCGAGTGAGTAGAAACGCGATCGATAGCTTCATCCAGCTGGGTGCGAACCTGCTGGAGGCTCTCCATGCCACGCATGCGCTTCAGACGGTTCATGACGTCGGAGGCGGCGGCGATCTCATCGTCGTGGGAGGTTTTGAGCTTTTCGACGGCGCCGGAAAGCGACTCCTTCATCTGCTTGTTCTCGGTATGCTGGCTCTCGATGAGCCTTTCCACGCCGAGATTGTATTCCTGAAGGGCTTTGATGGAATTATCCACGATCTGCTGAGCAAGGGTGGCCTGCGGGTTTTCGCCCAACTGGCGGAGCGAATCGCGGATGGTGTCCTGAAGCGCCACGACGGCGGCATGGGAGAACCGAACGACGTTTTTCCCCTTGGCCTCGATGAGCTGCTTGACGAGGCGCACTTACTGGCCAGCTCCGGCACGGTTGGCGGTATTGATGACTACGGCCACAGATTACGCTTACTCCGGCTGGTGAGAGGATTGAATGACGACGGCTACCCCAAGCACGATGAGCTGTTCGTTCATGATGGGGGTAAACGAGATCCCGACTCTATGTTCCGTACCAGAACGGCTGCACAGGACGGTC
>VFZE01000038.1 GCA_016871315.1 Acidimicrobiia bacterium
CGATACTTCTGGCCGCGGCGGCACTGGTGATGATGCCGACGCACCTGCCCAGTTGCGATCCGTGGTTCCCCCAAGCGGTTTTTCACGAGCAGTCCCAGCCCCAATACACCGAGGCGGACCTCCTCGCCGGCCGGCTGGAAGTGATCCAGCCCAGCTTCTGGCGGAAGTATCTGTGCTACGCCTACCGTCACTTGTCCGGGAAGCCGCTGACGGCGGCAGATCTGCAAACTCCCGCTTCGCCGCCGGTCGATGGCGCGAGAATGTGGCTGGATGCGCGCGCCGAAGTCAGCGGCGCCGCCTCTCCCCGATGGCTGCAAACTTCCCGCCAGGCGCAGCAATACGTCTATTTCGAAAACTGCCTTCCGGACGCCTTGGCGCAAGCGTCGGCCACGCTGCGCGACCGCGTCCGACGGTTCGGTGCGACTCATGAGGGAGTGAAATCGTGGCTGCCAGCCCAGGACATCGTCTTTCAAAACTGCGACGAGGGCAAGTCAATTCCGCCTGACGCCGAGGCCGGCCTCCCGGCCCTGCTGAAGGCCGACCGCGCCTATCAGCAGGCCGCCGCGCTGTTCTATTCGCAGTCCTACGATGAATCGCGGTCGAAGTTTCTCGCTATCGGCAGAGACGCCTCCTCCCCATGGCGCGCCATGGGACCATATCTTGCCGCGCGCGCGCTCATCCGCAAATCCACGGTAATGTCCGCCGAAGGAGAAGTGAATCGCGGCCTTCTTCTCGATGCCGCCCGCGAGCTGAAGGAGATCATGTCCGACCCCGGGCAAGAGCAGATGCATGAGGCCGCCGGACGGATGCTCGGCTACGTCACGGTCCGCTTGGAACCGCTCGAGGCGTTGCGCAGGATCTCCCAAGAGTTGATGACGCAGACGGCCTCCGGCCAGAGCCTCATCGACTTCCAGTACCTCATGGATCAGTACGCCGCCAATTGGGAGGAAGCGCGTCAAGCCGGTGAACTGCCCGAGTGGATCTCCACGTTTCAGCGAAGCGGGCCTGAAGCGCTGCAATACTCTCTGGATCGTTATCGCGCCGGGCGTGGAGCCCCGTGGCTTGTGGCTGCGATGTCGAAGCTCGATGGCAGGCATCCTGAGGCGCGCCGCGTGATGGAAGAAGCCTCGGGTGTGGGCCCGGAGTCAACGACTTCCTGAAACATGCCCCCAGGGAACCACTGCGTTTCCTCGACGACGTAGGGGAGAAGCCGGCCGGGCGGAAGCCCCTTTTCGATGCCGACGCGACCGCGGTGTTCAATACCGGCCTCCCGCTAACCGCCCTGGAAGCCGCGGCAAAGTCGGACCAACTGTCCGCCGAACTGCGCGTGCGCCTTGCCGCCATGGCCTGGACACGGGCCATCCTCGCCGGAAACGAAGTAGCCGCGCTGGCATTGGCTCCGCTCACCCCGGAACTTAGCGGCTATGGACAGGCCGCCGCCGATGAAAGGCCGTTTGCCGCCGCGCTCCTCATTCTCCGCAACCCGGGTCTGAGCCCCGCGCTGCAGGACGGCTACGACCGCAGAACCGGGACCCCGCTCAACGAACGCAGTATTTACCGCGACAACTGGTGGTGCGACGGCGAACATGACCCACGCGCACCGGAGGCTCTGCACCGCACCGTCTACGCCACCCGCTACGGCTGTCCCGACACGCACAACGGCGAGATCTCCCAGTCAGCCTTTCAGCTGCTGCACCGTCACTGGCCGAACTCCGAGTGGGCGAAGAAAACTCCCTACTGGTACAAATAGCCGTTTAACTCGCCAGCGGATGTTCGCGATTCACCAGCGGCAACGCGACCCTCGCCCCGCGCTTGTGGGATTCATACGCGCCATGCGCCATCTCCAGTGTCCAGCGCGCCACGCGCGCCGACGCCTGAGGCTCGCGGTCCTTCTCGATTGCCTCCAGCAGGTCGGCAATCATCAGGTGGTAAGCCTCCAGCTCATTGTGCGGCCCGATGTGCTTCGGAATCTCCAGCCGCTTCCACGGCTCCCCCGTCCATGTCGGCGAAGCCGTTTGGTAGACCAGCGGCGAATGAGCGGCGCGTATCGAGAGAATCCCCGCCGAACCGTAAAGGTCCAGCCCGAAACGGCGCCCGGAAACGTCAGGATTCTTTTTCGATCCGAAGTAGCCCGTCATGCCGCCTGAAAAACCGTACATCGCCTCAATCGTGTCGCCGGCCAGATAGGTCAGTCCCTCGGCCCCGTTCGGATTCACGTCGGAGCGCTTTGCTTCGCGCCCCTCTACCGTGACTCGCGCCGACACCCACTGAGGATCGCCCGCGAAGCGCCGCATCAGGTCGAACACATGCGTCCCCAGCACCATCATGTCCTCCCCGCCCGCGCGCCGGTCCTCCTTGCCGCGCCCGCGCAGCTCCTGCACCTGCCCGATCAAGCCCTCGCGAACCCGCGCCTCCACAAAATCGAGAATGGGACACACCCGCATATTGTGAGCAATGGAAGTCTTCCCATGCACGCGGTCGCAGGCGTCGATGATCCTGTCGCACTGCGCCAGGTTCGGCGCAATCGGCTTCTCCATGAAGATCGAGCTGCGCGCCTCCGCCGCCGCCAGCGCCATTTCCCTATGTGCATCCACCCACCGCGACGCGATCACCGTCACCTCCGGCTTTTGGTCGCGCAGCATCTTCTCGTAACTCGCGTATAGCGCGCTCACCCCCAGCCGCTCACCCGCCTTGCGCAAGCCCTCGGGATTGTCGTCGGCGACACCTACCACCTGCACACCCGGGTAGGTTTTCCAGGCGACGTCGATATTGTGTCCGTAGTTGCCGCGGCCGGTGCGGCCGATGATCCCCACTCGCCAGGTTTTTGCCACCGCGGTATTCTATCGCGGCTGGCCGGCAAATGGGAACCCCTGCTCCGGCCATCTGCTCCGGCCATCTGCTCCGGCCATCTGCCGGCTATCTTACCTTCCGCTCTGCCGCCCCGGCCCGTACAGCACCTGCCCGGGCATCGCCCCGGTCATTCTGCCGTCCTTCAGCACCGGCTTCCCGTTCACCACAACGTGCGCGAACCCAACCGAGTACTGGTGCGGTTTGCCGAACTCCGCCTTATCGGCCACCGCCGCCGGGTCGAACACCACAACATCGGCCAACATCCCCGGACGCAGCAGGCCCCGGTCCATGATCCGGAATCGCGCCGCCGGCAGCGCAGTCATGCGCCGCACCGCCTCCTCCAGCGTTAACGTCTTCCGCTCCCGCGCATAGCGGCCCAGCACCCGGGCAAAAGTTCCATAGTTGCGCGGGTGCGGCACATCGCGCCCGAACACGATCACCCCGCCGTCGGAGGCGATCATCGTGTGCGGGTACTTCAAAATCCGCTCCACGTCATCCTCCCGGATCGCGTGGTACACCGCCGAACAACCCCCGCTAGACTGGATCCAAATCGCCGTCTCCGCCGCGTTTTCGATCGTCACCGCCATCCCCCGCGCCGCAGTTACGTCGGCCAGCGTCTTCCCCGCAAGCGTTTTGTCAAAATCGCAGGAGGCCAGCTGAATATTCTTCGGGTCGCCGCCCCCGCGGTCAATCCGAATCCTGTCCACGATCACCTGCTTGATCTGCCGCCGTGACTCCGGCGCGTTCAGCCGCTCCGCCAGCGCCTTGCCGCCGCCGGAAAGCGACCACTGGGGGAACATCGCCGCCGTCCCCGTGCTGGAAGCCGTATAGGGGTACTGATCGATCGTCACATCCACCCCCCGGGCCCGCGCCTCCTCCACCAGCCGCAGCGTGTCCACGCTGCGCCCCCAGTTCGGCGCCCCGATGATCTTGTGGTGGGTCAGCTGCGTCGGCAGGCCCCCCTCTTCCCCGATCCGGATCGTCTCGCGCACACTGTCCAGAATCCCGTCCGCCTCGTCCCGCATGTGCGAGGTGTGAATCCCGCCGAAACTCGCGGCAACCCTCGCCAGCTCGATCACCTCTTCCACCGGCGTGTAGTTTCCCGGTACATAAAACAGCCCCGTCGACAGCCCGAAGGCGCCATCCGCCATCGCCTGTCGCGTGATTTCTTTCATTTTCTGGATTTCTTCCGGTGTCGCCTTCCGGTTTTCCGTACCCATCACTGCCTGACGCACCGTTCCCTGCCCCACCATCAACCCAAAGTTGATCGAGATCGGCGTCCCCGCCAGCTTCTCCAGGAACGGCTTCAGCGGCACCGGTGAACTCCCGTCGGGCCCCTCGATCACCGTTGTCACTCCCTGCCGGATCAGGTTCTCCGCCGCCGGAGCCTCGAATATCGACCGCCGGCTGTGGGAGTGGGTATCGATGAAACCGGGCGCCACAATCTGCCCGCCGGCGTCGATCGTCTCCGCCGCCTGGTGGCGTCCCAGCACGCCAACCGCGGCGATCCGGTTGCCCTGTACCGCTACCGAACCCTGAAACCACGCGGTTCCGGCGCCATCCAGAATGCGCGCATTGCGGATAACCAAATCGTAATTAGCTGTCTGGGCGAAGCAGAAGGGAATGAAAAGAAGCGCGGCCAACAGGGGGCGAGACATGCAGGCCATTGTAGCCAATTGCGGGCTGGGGTGAGCAGGAATTACCCAACAGGTGTGTCGATACTACAAGGCGGTGAACCCTAGCGTCCAGCGCGAGGGGACGACGACAGCATGGACAAAAAGAGTCCAACTATCAGAAATCCTGCAACCAAACCCGAGATCAGCATCGCAAGTACCTCATCCTCCGAAAAGACCCAGCCACCAAATCACGCTCTATATGTGCAATCGGGGTGCCAAAACTTTCACCGTCTTTTGCATACCTTCTCATCGGCGTCTCCGCACGGGTCCTCTATTCATGTAGACGCCGAAGAACCGGTTCTCGATTCACCTAATCCGTTCTCATTGCCCGCCGTATGATACGTTGACTCTATGCGCGTGGATTTCGCCTTCGGAAAGACCGGCCTCCTGCTCAATCTCCCCGGCCAATTTCACTACCACCTGTTGGAAGCTCGCTCCGCCGCGCCCCTGCCCGACTGGCAGTCCTCCCTCCACCACGCCCTGGACAACCCCATCGGAACCCCTGCCCTGGAAGAAATGGCCCGAGGCAAGAGCTCCGCCGCCATTTCCGTCTGCGACATTACCCGCCCCGTGCCGAACCGCCTCACCTTGCCCGCCATCCTGCCCCGCCTGGAGCGCGCCGGCATCCCCCGCGGCAACATCACCATCCTCATCGCAACCGGGCTCCACCGCCCCGCCACCGATGCCGAAATCCGCGAGATCGTCGGTGAGGAGACCGCCTCCCAATACCGCGTCGTCAACCACTACGCCCGCAACCTCAACGAGCACCGTGATTTGGGCTCCACCGCCTCGGGCACTCGCGTCTACATCGACGAGCGTTTCGCCGGCGCCGAACTCCGCATCACCCTCGGCTTCATCGAACCGCACTTGATGCTTGGCTACTCCGGCGGCCGCAAGCTGGTCGCCCCCGGCCTCGCCGGCGAGCCCACCATCAAGACCCTCCACAGCCCCCGTTTCATGCGCGACGCAGGCACCCATGAGGGCTCCATCGAGGACAACCCCCTCCACCGCGAGCTGCTCGAAATCGCCCGCATGGCTGGCCACGACTTCATGCTCGACGTTTCCCTCACCCGCGACCGCAAGATCGCCGGAATCTTCGCCGGCGACCCCGTCCAGGCCCACCGCGCCGGCGTCGACTTCGTCTCCCGCGTCATGCTCGAGCTCATCCCGGAACCCGTCGACGCCGTCATCACCACCTCCGCCGGCTACCCGCTCGATCTCACCTTCTATCAGGCCGTCAAGGGCATCACCGCCGCCCAGCACATCTTGAAGCCAGGTGGAAAAATCCTCCTCCTGGCCGCCTGTCAGGAAGGTCCGGGCGCTCCCGAGTTCCGCGACATGCTCAAAACCGCCCCGGAGGCCGGCCGCTTCCTTACCGACATCGAACATCGCGACGTCGTGGTCGATCAGTGGCAGATGGAAAAGCTCGCCATGGTCGCCCGCAAGGCCGGCCTGCTTTTCTACGTCCCCGGCCTGCCCGAGGAATTCTACGCGGCGCTCTGGGGAACCGCCTTCCGCACCGCTCCGGAAGCTGTCGAAACCCTCACTCGCGATCTGAAAGACGGCGCCCGAATCGCCATCATCCCCGAAGGCCCCTACGTGCTCGCCAAGGTAGCGCAGGCCGCCTGATCCGCTAAACGCTCACTACCGGACAAGGCGAATTCCGGATGATTGCGTAGGCGTGGGTCCGCAACCGCCCGATCCCGGCCGCCAGCGCTCCCCGCGCGATCACCACCAGGTCCGCCTTGCTCTCCGTGGCCGCCGCGCGGATCGCCTCCGCCGGGTTGCCCGATCCGATCCAGATTTCGCAGTTCACTCCCGCCTTGCGTGTCAACTCCGCCACCTGTTCCCGCGCGCGAGAGGCGAGCAGCGCCGCGAACTCGGAATCCATGTACCGCGCCGGAAAAGCCTCCACCTCCGGCGTGGCGTGTGCCACGGTCAGTTGCGCGCCATATTCCCGCGCCAGCGATGACGCCCACTTCACGGTAGCCTCGCTCTGCGGGCCGAGGTCGATCGCGCACACGATGTGCCGGCAATGGATCTGTTCCAGCGGAGGAGCTTCCTCCAGGTGAACTCCGGTCCATACCGGGCAATGCGCGTCGTGCAGCACCTTCGCCGTCACCGATCCGATCACGAACCGCCGGAATGGACCGAACCCGTGGCTCGGCATCATGATCAGGTCGATCGGATTGTCGTGCGCATAGGTGATGATCTGGTGCGCCGGCTCGCCCTCCACCAGCGCGCGCTTGACGTCGAAATGCTTCACGGCCGCGCCCAGGTACTGATTCAGTTTCGAGTTTGCCTCCACCAGCCGGTCTTCCCGGATCTTGTTCAGCGTCGCCGCCCCGTAGGACTCCGGCCCGCCGAATAGAAATGATGGAGTCTCCACCACATGCAACAGAATCAGTTCCGCCTGAAACCGGCCGGTGAGCGCCTCCACATAATGCGCGGCGCCATCAGAACGGTCCGAGAAATCCACGGGGAACAGAATGCGCTTGATGCGGAAATCCTTCATGGCATCTCACCTGCTACTATTTTCCCATGCAAGCGGCCTTCCAGCCGCGAAAGGCCCGGAAAATGGGCCAAATCGTTCCATTCTCCTTGCGCGATTTGCCGCAAAGGGGAACTTGGCGCAGCCAGTTTTGGGCTCATATAGGAGAATGCGGAAATGAGAAGCACAATCGAGCACCGGAGAGCGGATTGGGCTGTAGCGGGTGAGTTAAGCCGGGAAGCAGGACCCTGCATCAGCATCTACCTCGGACCCTATGCCAGCGGCCTGGGCACCCGGCCCAGGAGCACGCGGCTGCGCACCATCCTCGGAAAACTGCAGGAAGAGGCCGCCGCCGCCGGCGAGAAGATGGAATTGCTCTTGCCCGTGCAGGCCTTCCTCAAGGAACCTGACATCGACCGGGAGCACGGTGGCGCTTGCGCCTTCTTTGCTTCGCGCAGCGGCTGGCACTGCCTGGAAATGAGCAGCGCCGTCGCAGACCAGTGGCGGCTGGAAGGCCGCTTTTTCCTCCTGCCGCTGCTGGAATACTTGCGCGCCCATCGCCCCTTCCACATTCTGGCCATCAGCCGGAAACGCATGCGGCTCATCCAGTCCAACTCGCTGGGCGTCGAAGAGATCCCCTTTCCCGCCGGAGTGAGGCAAACTCGGGAGGAGGCCACCGGGCTTGACACGCCCGAGATCAACCTCACCCATTCCCAGGTTGGCGGAGCCGGCGGCGCCATGGGCGCGGTCCGTTTCGGCGCCGGCAGCTTCCGCGACAAGCAGGACCGCTACTTCCGCGAATACTGCCAGAGCGTCGATCGCGGTCTGCGCCGCTTTCTGGACACTCACGGCCTGCCGCTGGTTCTCGCCGGCGTCGAGGCCGAAGTCGCCCATTACCGCGATGCCAATACCTATCGCGGACTCACCGGTGTCGCCGTGACCGCCAGCCCCGACAGCGGCATCAGTGATGCCGAGCTCGCTCACCGCGCAGGGGAGCTAATGCATCACTGGCTCGATGATCAGGAGCGTCATGCGCTCGATCAGTTCCGTACCAGCGGTGCTTCCCTAGTGGCCACCGAAACCAACCACGTTGTGCGTGCCGCCCGCCAGGGCCGGGTCAGCCACCTGTTCTATGCCGAAGGCCACCGCGAGACGGGCAATCTCCGCCAAGCCCTGGAACTCCCCGGCGCCGAATTGTGGGCTCGCGCCAAGGAGGACCTCGTCAACGCCGCCGGGGTGGAAACGCTGCGCCACGGCGGCGCCGTTTTGCCCCTCGCGGCCGAGCAAATGCCCGAATCACGATCCATCGCCGCCGCGCTACGCTACTAGCCGCCCGATCATTGCGCCTTAAAGCACGGTCCCCTATCATAGGGAATTACTCACATGGTGCCTGACCACATTGCAGAAGGCCTTACTTTCGACGATGTCCTGCTGGTGCCTGCCCGCAGCGCCGTCCTGCCTGGTGAAACCGATACGCGAACCTGGTTCACCCGCAGAGTTCCGCTGAACATCCCCGTGGCCAGCTCGGCCATGGACACCGTCACCGAAGCCCATCTCGCCATCGCGCTCGCCCGTGAAGGCGGCATCGGCATCATCCACCGGAACATGCCTGTCGAGCGGCAGGTTGAAGAGGTCGACCGCGTGAAGCGCTCCGAAAGCGGCATGATTGTCGATCCCATCACCATCGGCCCGCACCGGAAAATCTCCGAAGCCCTCGCGCTCATGGAGCGCTTCCGCATCTCCGGCGTGCCCGTCACCGAGCCCGGCGGCCGGCTCGTCGGCATCCTTACCAACCGCGACCTGCGCTTTGAAACACGCTTTGATCAGCCTGTCTCCACCCGCATGACCAAGGACAACCTCATCACGGTCCCTGTGGGTACGACGCTCGAGGACGCCGAAGAGATCCTGCACCAGCATCGTGTCGAGAAGCTGCTCGTCGTCGACGATCAGTTCATGCTCAAGGGCCTGATCACTGTCAAGGACATTCAGAAGAAGATCAAGTACCCCAACGCCGCCAAGGACGAGCAAGGCCGCCTCCGCGCTGGCGCCGCCATCGGCGTCACCGGCGACTATCTGGAGCGCGCGCAGGAACTGGTCAAGCGCAAAGTCGACGTGATTGTCATCGACACCGCCCACGGCCATTCCGAGCGGGTTCTGGAGGCCGTCAAGGCCGTAAAGCTGTCGCTGCCGGAAGTCCAACTGGTCGCCGGCAACGTCGGCACCTACGAAGGCGCCCGCGACCTGATCGATCTCGGCGTCGACGGCATCAAGATCGGCATCGGACCCGGCTCCATCTGCACCACCCGCGTCGTCACCGGAGCGGGCGTTCCGCAGATCACCGCCATCGCCGAAGCGGCCAAAGCCGCCCGCAAGGCCGGCGTTCCGCTCATCGCCGACGGCGGCATCAAGTACTCCGGCGACATCACCAAGGCCATCGCCGCCGGCGCCGAATGCGTCATGATCGGCAGTCTCTTCGCGGGAACCGAAGAAAGCCCCGGCGAGACCATTCTCTACCAGGGCCGCACCTTCAAGAGCTACCGCGGCATGGGCTCGCAAGGCGCGCAAAGCCAGGGCGCCTCGGACCGCTACGCACAGGAAGGCAGCCGCAAACTTGTCCCCGAAGGCATCGAAGGCCGCGTGCCCTACAAGGGCCCGCTGTCGGAAATGGTTTTCCAACTCGTCGGCGGCCTGCGCTCCGGCATGGGCTACTGCGGCTCGCGCACCATTCTCGAACTGCAACAGAAAGCCAGCTTCCTCCGCGTCTCCGTCGCCGGCCTCCGCGAATCCCACGTCCACGACGTCATCATCACCAAGGAAGCTCCGAACTATCGAGTCGAGTAAGGCTCCACGGGCTGCGCTATGTGGCGACTCTTTGCGATCGCGCTGGTTCTCGGCCGCGGCCTCTCCGGGCAAACCGCCTTGTCGGGCCTTGTGACCGATGAGAGTGGCGCGCCGGTGCCGGAGGCAACGGTGGCGCTGCGAAGCGCCGGCCAAGTCACCGTCAGCCGGGTGGATACGGACGCCGGCGGCGCGTTCCAATTCCCGCTCATCAGCCACGGCACTTATTCGCTTGTGGTGACGCGCATAGGATTCGCCGCGTTCCGGACAGCGGTGCGCATCGGGCCGGATGCCAATGTTCATGTGCCGGTCCGGCTTTCCGTGCTGCCCGGGCGGTTTGAGGTGACCGTGTCCGCGGAAACAGGCCGGGCCGCCGACTCCGATGAGGTTGCCCAATCGGTCAACCTCATCCCGGAAAGCACTGCCGCGCTCCGCCTGAGAACCGCCAACGTCGATCTGTTTGAAGAGGAGCCGGGAGTCGAAGTCCAGCGCACGGCCCCCGCGATGGGGGGCGTGGCGGTCCGCGGCTTGCTCGGTAGAAACGTGGCGGTTTTCCGCGATGGTGTCCGCTTCACCACTTCCACGCAGCGAGGCGGCGTATCCACCTTCTGGAACCTCACTGAGGCCGCGAACCTGGACTCGGTGGAAGTCCTCCGCGGCCCCAATAGCGCGCAATACGGTTCGGACTCCCTCGGCGGCTCGGTTCACTTTCAATCACGCGTGCCCAGCCTCGGCTCCTCGCCCGCGTTTCACGGTGAATTCGCCCCGCTCTATTTCACCGCCGCCAATGCCTTTGGCGGCCACCTGCTCGGTTCCTACGCAGGACTCCGCCTGGGCGCCGTCGTGAACCTGTCCGCCCGCCGCAGCAACTCTTTGCGTCCCGGCGGCGGCATCGACACCCACGCGGCGGTCACCCGGTTTCTTGGACTGCCCTCCACGATCTTCGGCGGGCGCCTGCCTGACACGGGATTCTCCCAGTACGGGGCGATGATCCATGCTCAGTACGCGCTCGGCCCGAGAAATCAGCTTGTCGCGCATCTCGAGCGGGGGCACCAGGACGGCGTCAAGCGCTACGACCAACTGCTCGGCGGCGACGGCAACCTCGTTGCCGACCTGCGCAACCTCATGCTCGACTTCTCCTACCTGCGCTTTGCCTTCTTCCCCGCCGCCTTCTTTCAGCAGATCGTCCTGACAGCTTCCTACAATGCGCAGCGCGAGGAACGCGTCAACCAGGGCGGCAACGGTAATCCCTTAGCCCGAATCACACATCAATACGAGCGCACAAGGGCTTGGGGAACCAGCTTCTTGCTCACCAAAAAGCTCGGCGGCGGCGACATGCTGCTGGGCGGCGATGGCTATAGCGAGCGCACCCGGACGCCCTCCTTCACCTTCCATCCGGCCACAGGCATCACCTCTGTTACCCGCCCCAGAATCCCCGACAGGGCCCGCTATCTCCTCTACGGACTGTACCTCCAGCACGTTTGGGAACCGCTCGCCTCCGGGACGCTTCGTCTCAGCGGAGCGATGCGCTTTGGCGGATCATCCTACCAGTCGCGAGCCCGTCATAGCCAGATCATCGCCGGCCAGCCTCTGTGGCCCGACGATAGCCTTGCCGCCAACGCCGTTACAGGCCGTCTCGGAGCTACCTGGCGCATCGGAGAACCATTCCGCCTCCACTTCAATTTCAGCCGCGGCTTCCGTGCGCCTAATATCACGGATCTGGGCTCAGTGGGTCTTCAGGGGAACGGGATGTTCGAAACCTCTTACGCGGATCTCATCGGGCGCGGCGCGATGGTGGGCAATCGAGCGGATGACCGTGCCCTTTCCTCCGGCCGTGCGGTGGCGCCGGTCCGTCCAGAAACCAGTGACAACTACGAAGCCGGGTTTAGCTGGAGGCTCTCACCGGTGCGTGGCGATGTCAGGTCATTCCGGATCAGCCTGAATGACACCCTCGCCTCTCGAACATTGATACTGCCCCCAGGGCAGGCCGGACAAGCGCTGGGAGATCAAATCATAACCCGCCAGCTTCCCGGCGGCGCCGTGTTTGTGCCCGCCACAACGGGCCCCGTTCTGGTCCGCTCCAACCTCGGCGACGTTCGCCTTCGCGGCCTCGAGTACCAGTCGGAGGCGCGGCTGCCGGCATCACTGACCTTGGCCGGGAACTTGACCTGGATTCACGCCGAAGATGCGCGCACCCTTCTGCCCCCGGACATCGAAGGAGGCATTCCTCCGCTTACCGCCAACCTGCGCTTGCGCTGGGCTCCTGCCGCCGCGGGATACTGGATCGAGATCTACTCTTCGCTGGCCGACCGCCAGGACCGGCTTTCCTCCCTGGCTCTGGCCGATCGGCGCACCGGCGCCGCGCGTTCCCGCTCCAACATCGAAAGCTTCTTCCACCAAGGCGCAACAGTGCGGGGGCTGGTTGCCGGTGAAGTTCTGCTTCCGACCGGAGAGACACTACCGCAGGTGCAGGACCGCGTTCTGCCTCAAGCCGCTTCCGCGCCTATGTTCACGGCCGTTCCGGGCTACGCGGTTCATGGCATTCGAGCAGGATGGCAGCATCGGGATCGCTCCAGCGTCTTTGTCGATCTTGGCAATCTGTTGGACAAGAGCCATCGCGGCGTCAACTGGGGTATCAACGGCCCAGGCCGCAGCCTCACCCTCCGTTACCGTTATCAGTTTTAGAGCACGCCCTGCTCACTCCTCCGCCGTCACCTGGGCCCATGGCGCCCGCGGCGGCCGCGCCACGATCACGATGCCGGCCGTCACCAGCGCCGCTCCCGCAAGCAGCCGCGGCGACACCGGCTCGCCGAATAACCACAAACTCAGCAGCACGCCAAAGAAGGGAACCGTGAAAGCGAACATAGAAATCGTGCCCGCCGGATGCTTGCGCAGCAGCAAGGTCCAGACGATGAAGCAGAAACCGGCCACCGCGATCCCCTGGAACAGAATCGCCGCCACCGGCGGCGCCGTCACCGGGCCAGCGAGCACCGGCTCCCGCAGCACGGCCATCACCAGGAACAGCGGCACCGATACCAGCATCATCCACACCACCGCCCGCAGCGGCTCAATCTCCTGCACCAGCCGCCGCGTGTAGACGCTGCGCACGCCCAGCAACGCCGCCGACACCACCATCAGCAGGTTGCCGAGAATCGGGCTTGGCGCCAGGCTCGGCTCCGGCTTCCCCAGGAACACGTAACCAACGCCGGCCATGGCCAGCATCAGGCCCAGAATCCGCAGCGCCGACAGCTTCTCTTCGGTCTGCTGAAAATGTCCGGCCAGATTCGCGAACACGGGATGCGAATTCAACAGCACCACCGCGAACCCCGGCGACGTCAGATTTGTGCCGATGTTCAGTAGCGATATCTGCGCCGTAAACAGGAGCCCGAGCGTCACCAGACTCCGCGCCTCACCCTCGACTGGCCGTAACGAAACACGCTGCGTTAGCGCGAACGCCGCCACGATCAGCGTACCCAGTAACATTCTCCAGAAGGCGCTCCACAGCGGCGGGATCGCTGTCAGCCCCAGCTTGATCGCCACCACGTTGCCGCCCCACACCGCCGACACCGCCAGCGCCCAGAACGCGCTCGCCCAGCCAATCGGATGTGTTCGCGGAGTCAAAAGGGATATTGTAGCGGGATAAATCCCCCGCCAGAACTGCCATAATCGAAGGAGAGTGTTAACGATCGCCGCCTACGATACCCATGTGGAGCAGCTTCAGAACATTCTGGAGAGGCTGGCTCAGGCTCTCACGAAGGCGGCCATCCCTTACCGTATCGTGGGCGGAATGGCGGTACATAACATGCCAGAGACGCGGAGCGTGGTTCACATCATGGAGTCTGAAAACTCCGAACCCGTCGTCACCGAGGAAGGCGTTCTGCTCGCCCCAGTCGCCGACTTGGTCCGCATGAAGCTGACCAGTTTTCGCCTGAGAGACCAGGTGCATATTCAGGACCTTGACTCGGTCAGACTGATTACGCGGGAAATCGAAGAGTCACTGCAGCCGGCCTTGCGTGAACGGTTGGCCCAAGTGCGGCGAAGCCGCTAGTCGCGCCGCTCCCGCACCCGAGCATGCACCTCTCCCTTCCACAGCCTGATCCGCAACTCCTCATCCGCGCTCACTTCTGCCGCCTGACGCACGACCACGCCGCCTTCTTTTTGCACGATCGCGTAGCCGCGCTCGAGCACCGCAAGCGGGCTCAACTGCACCAGTGCCGCATCCAGACGGTGGCGCCGATGCGCCGCCTCATTCAAATGGAGCCGCATCCGCTGTTCCGCCGCCGCGGCCAGCAACTGCAGGCGGTGACGCGCCTCGCCCAGCCGCACACGCGGGTCCATCTGCCTTAACCGCCGGTCCAGGTCCTGCAACAAGCGCCGGCCGCGCGCCGCGCGCTCGCGCAGCCGGTCCCGCAGCGCCGCGTCCAGCTCATCGACCCGCTGCGCGGCCCGGCCCAGACTTCTTCTCATCTCTCCCGCCGCACGATGCGCGCTTAACCGCTCCAGCTTTGCCGTGCATTGCGCCAGGCGGTAACTCAATGCACGCTGCCCACGCGCCTCGGCGGCTGCAATCTGCTGCAGCACGTCGGCGCGAGTCCGAACGACGATCTCCGCCGCGGCCGACGGCGCCGGCGCACGCAAATCCGCCACAAAATCGGCGATCGTGAAGTCCGTTTCATGCCCCACCGCGGAAATCACCGGCACCGGACACGCCGCAATCGCCCGCGCCACCGCTTCCTCGTTGAACGTCCACAAATCCTCGAGCGAGCCACCACCGCGCCCCACGATCAACACCTCCGCCCATCCCGACTTGCCGAAATACTCGATTCCCTCGACCACCGCCTCCACCGATCCCACTCCCTGCACCTGCGCCGGATAAAGCCGGATGTGCAGACCCGGAAACCGCCGCTCCAGCACGTGCAGCATGTCGCGGATCACCGCTCCGGTGGGCGAGGTGACAATCCCTATCCGCGACGGCATCGCCGGCAGCGGGCGCTTCCTCGATGCCGCGAACAGCCCCTCGGCCTCCAGTTCTTGTTTGAGCTGATCGAAGGCGACTTGCAGTTGCCCGAACCCCTGCGGCTCCAGCGTCTCGACAATCAACTGGTATTCCCCGCGCGGCTCGTACAAATCGATCCGCCCTCGCACCACCACGGCGATGCCATCCTGCGGCTTGAACTTCACCCACCGCATCGCCGATTTGTAGCAGACGCAGCGGATCTGCGCACCGGCGTCTTTGAGGGTGAAGTAGGCATGGCCGCTGGCGGCGAGCTTCGATCCCGAAATCTCTCCCGCCACCCAGATGTTTTCAAAGGAGTTAACCAACAGCGCCTTGATCGAGGCCGTCAATTCCGCGACGGTGAGAATCCTACGTTGCGGCTCCCAATCGAGCCTGATCTGTTCCATAACTTTTTTCGATTTGACGCTCGTGGGGCGTTCCTATAATCTTATACTTTATTGCTCGCCAGGCGCTAGCCACGTTGCCGGGTTCTGGCCTTGATGCCGGATCCCTGGGCGGGGCCATTGGACCGGATAGCAATCGATTCGCCCGGCTTCAAACCCGGGTCACAAGTGCGCACAATCCATGGAGGATAGATGACCCCGAAAGAAGTTCTTGATTTTGCGAAGAAAAACGAAGTCCGGCAGCTGGACCTGAGGTTCACTGATCTGCCCGGCCTCTGGCAGCACGTTTCCTACCCGATCACTCAGCTTGACGAAGGCAGCTTCGAAGACGGATTCGGCATCGACGGATCCAGCATCCGCGGCTGGGCCGCCATCAATGAGAGCGACATGCTCCTGATCCCGGACGCCAAGACCGCGATGATCGATCCCTTCTTCGAAGTTCCGACCCTCGTCATGGTCTGCGAGGTAATCGATCCCATCACCCGCCAGCACTATGAGCGCGACCCGCGCTGGATCGCCCAGAAGGCGGAAACCTACCTCAACTCCACCAACCTCGGCGACACCGCCTACTTCGGCGCCGAAGCCGAGTTCTTCATCTTCGACAACATCCGCTTCGATCAGAACCAGCACTCCGGCTATTACTTCATCGACGCCGAAGAAGGCCGCTGGAACTCCGGCCGCAAGGAGAACAACCTCGGCTACCGTCCGCGCTACAAGGAAGGCTACTTCCCGGTTCCGCCCACCGACCACTACCAGGACCTGCGCGCCGAGATGGTCGAGATGATGATCAAGTGCGGGCTCAACATCGAGTGCCATCACCATGAAGTGGCCACCGCCGGCCAGTGCGAAATCGATCAGAAGTTCGACACGCTGGTCAAATCGGCCGACAACATGATGCTGTACAAGTACGTCATCCGGAACGTCGCCAACAACTACGGCAAGACAGTCACCTTCATGCCGAAGCCCCTGTTCCAGGACAACGGCAGCGGCATGCACACCCACCAGTCGCTGTGGAAGGGCGGCAAGCCGCTGTTCGCCGGCGACGGCTATGCGGGCCTCAGCCAGATGGCGCTGCACTACATCGGCGGCCTGCTGAAGCACGCCCGCGCGCTGTCGGCCATCATCGCCCCCACCACCAACTCCTACAAGCGCCTGGTGCCGGGCTACGAAGCGCCGGTCAACCTCGCCTATTCGCGCCGCAACCGTTCCGCCGCCGTGCGCATCCCGATGTACTCGGCCAGTCCCAAGGCCAAGCGCGTCGAGTTCCGGCCGCCGGATCCCTCCGCCAACCCGTATCTGGCCTTTGCCGCCATGCTCATGGCCGGCATCGACGGCGTGCTGAACAAGATCGATCCGGGCGAATCCCTCGACAAGGACATCTACGACCTGTCGCCGGAAGAAATGAAGGCCGTTCCTTCGATGCCCGCATCGCTCGACGAAGCCCTCACCTGCCTGGAAGAGGATCACGCCTTCCTGCTGAAGGGCGATGTCTTCACCGAAGAACTCATCGAAACCTTCGTCACCTACAAGCGCAAGAACGAAGCCGATGCCGTGCGCCTGCGCCCGCATCCCTACGAGTTTGCGCTCTACTACGACATCTAGTCTGCAAGTTAAACTGGATTCACGGCGGGCGGCCCTCACGGCCGCCCGTTCGCTTTTGCATGAAACAGCCCACCGTTGTTCAGATCAACATCAGCCCGGGCGGCCTGCCCAAGCGCGCCATCGCGGAGGCGATCGCGACACCCACCGGCCTGGAAGGCGACTCCTGGGCGCACCCCAACATCCACGGCGGACCCAAACAAGCCCTGCTGCTCATCGCGCGGGAAACCATCGATGATCTAAAGGATCGCGGCTACCCGCTTTTCTACGGCGCGCTCGGGGAGAATCTCACCACCGACGGACTCGACCCGAAGCGCCTCCGCGCCGGCCAGCGCTACCGCATCGGCCAGGAAGTGATCATCGAGCTCACCAAGCCGCGCGGCCCCTGCAATGCGCTCGACGTCTACGGCGCCAGCCTCAAGTACGAAGTTTACGACGACGCCGTCAAAGCCCGCGACCCCGCCTCCCCGCGCTGGGGCATGAGCGGCTTCTACGCCTCGGTGGTCACGGGCGGGCTGATCCTGCCCGGCGCGCCGATCCTGCTGCTGGACCAGGCGGTCTAGAGCCACATGGTTCTCCGGAACAGATGGAACAGGTTAAGGCCGCATGCAGCGTCCGGCCGATGCGAGGTCCGATTCGCTCCAGATCCGTCTCCAGCCCCCACCGAATCTCTTCCATCCGCTCGCGGCTGATCTCAATGAGCAGATTGCGTGACAGTGCATCTATCAGCAAGGCGTTTCTGTCCAGTTCTGGTTGGGCCATTTCAGAAACCAGCGATCACCACGGATTTGCCGGACTTGTAGGCATTCAGAACCGCCGCCGGAAGATTCGCGTAAGGCTCACGCGAGAAACTGACTCCACCAGTCTGTAGGGGATGCAGGTACGCCCGGAACCCCAGCCCGTCACGTTCGAACGTGTCGGAGCCGATGACACACCAGGCCAGGTTGGCGACCACGGAAGACGGGCCTGGGGCCACTGCCCGCGAGGAATCCCACAGGGTGAGCGCCAACCAGAGGTCGGACACGGCCGCATAGTTGGCGCAAGGCTCGTCAGGATGGAAGCAGACGCAGTCAATCTGAAACCGGGTTCGAAAGGAATTCCGTAGCTCGTGATTCGCGCAATCGGCGTGGATTGTGGTTGTCAGCATCCGGTAGGGAGCCGGATGATAGGTGATCCACTGCTGATACAGATCCACTCCCCTAGGATCGGTGGCATCAAAAAGACGGAACCTGGAGGCGTTGACCGTCCCTACGACACCCACATCCCCATACATCATCGTGCTCAGCGGCTGCGACAGCGGCGCTACATATACGGCATCGCCCCATGTGAATCCCTTCGCATCGGAGGCAAGCAACTTCTGGTTCGTCAAAGCGGTATCCAGCCATCGCGCCGGCAGATACTTGATCACGTGGAATAGAGATTTTTCCGCCTTCAGCCGCTCCAGCAGTGCATCCCGGCGCCTCCGCTCCTCCACGTACTGCTCGATTTCCTGTTCCAGCGCATCCAGAGTCATTGGTTCCCCGGGCGGCAAACCGGTTGCCTGAGATTATCTAACAAACCAATTGCTTGCGCCCGATCTTCAGCCCGTTCAACTGTCCCAGGGCGGTCAGCGACAGCCGGTCCGGCCGGAAGAAATCCTGCGCCACTTGCTGAATCTCCGCCGCGGTCACGGCATCGATCTTCTCGATAATCTCATCGAGCGAAAAGAACCGTCCGTAGTAGAGCTGCTGGCGGGCGAGATTGGTCATGCGGCTGGAAGTCGACTCCAGCCCCAGCATCAGAGAACCCTTCAAGTGATTCTTCCCGCGCAACAGCTCTTCTTCCGACACCGGTTCCTCTTTCAGCCGCCTAAACTCCTCCAGCACCAGTTGGATGACTTCCTGTACGGTTTCGCGGCCGGTGCCTGCATAGACGCCGAGGCAACCGCTGTCCTTGTACATATTCAAATCGGAGAACACCGCGTACACCAGCCCGCGCTTTTCCCGGATATTCTGAAACAGCCGCGAACTCATGCTGCCGCCGAGCAGCGTGTTCAGCACATAGGCCGGAAACCGCATCTCGTGCGAGACGGAATAGGCCGGAACCCCCATCATCAGATGCACCTGTTCGAGTTCCTTCTTCTTCCGCAGCACCAGGTGAGCCTGCGTCTTCGGGACCGGTTGCGGCTTCAGTTCCTTGCCCGGCTTCAACCCTTCAAACTGCGCGCGCACCATCTCCACGATGCGGTGATGGGTGAGGTTGCCGGCGGCGGTGACGATGAGGTTCGCCGGTGTATAGATGGAGCGATAATAGCCGTCGATCATTTCGCGGCTGAAGCCCTCGATTGTCTCGCGCGTTCCCAGAATCGGCTGCCCGAGCGGTTCATTCTTCCAGAAATTCGACGAGAACGTCTCATGCACCAGGTACTCCGGGTTGTCGTTCTCCATCTTCAGCTCTTCCAGAATGACGCTCTTCTCCTTGCGGATATCCTCTTCGCGGAATGCCGGCCGCAGCAGCATATCGGAGAGGACGTCAAACGCCTCCGGCAGATGCTCATCCAGCACCTTCGTGTTGAAGCAGACCAGCTCCTTGCCGGTGAAGGCATCCAGGTGGCCGCCGAGCGAATCCATCGTGCGCGCGATCTGCTCGGCCGAACGTGTCGGCGTGCCCTTGAAGACCATATGCTCGATGAAATGCGAGATGCCGCTTTCGGCGCCCTCTTCCCGCCGCGATCCGGCGTCCACCCACACGCCGATCGAAACCGAGCGCACATAGGGCATCGCCTCGGTGATCACCTTCAGGCCATTGGAAAGAGTGGTTATTTCGATCAACCGATCGTGTGCGGATGAGGGCATTTGCGTGGGAATTCGGGGAACTTCAACTTCAATTCTATCATTCGCGCCGCCGGCCCTTTGTTAGACTGGGCTTTGTGGGGCAAATCTCCCTCCTCGGCCTGGATCTGGAGGCGATCCAGCAACTGATCGCCGATCAGCCCGCCTATCGCGCGCGTCAGATCTATCGCGCCCTCTACCGCGAGCGCATCTCCGGCTGGGAGCAGATCACCACGCTGCCCAAACCGCTGCGTCAGTCTCTCGCCGGGCGCTTCTCCATCGGCCTCCCGGAGGTGGCCGCTGAATATCTTTCCGCCGACAACACCCGCCGATATCTGCTCCAACTCGCCGACGGCAAAACCGTCGAAACTGTCCTCATGCCCGAGGAGCGCCGCGACACCATATGCATCTCCACGCAGGTCGGCTGCCCCGTCGACTGTAAATTCTGCCTCACCGCCCTCATGGGCCTGGAGCGCAATCTCACGGCCGGCGAAATCGCCGGACAGGTCCTGCTCGTCGCCGCCCGCCATTCGCTCGATCCGCTCGCCGCGCGCATGAACGTCGTCATGATGGGCCAGGGCGAGCCGTTGCTGAACCTTTCCAGCGTCATCGCCGCCACGCGGCTGCTCACGGGCAAAGACGGTGTCGCGATGTCGGAACGCCGCATCACGCTATCGACATCCGGCATCATTCCCGCCATCGAGAAGCTGGGCCAGGAGCCGGTGCGCCCCAAGCTCGCCATCTCGCTCAACGCCAGCCAGGAAGAACAGCGCCGCCGCCTCATGCCCATCACTGGCAAGTACTCGCTCAAGGACCTCATTGCCGCCTGCCGCGCCTATCCACTGCGAAGCTGGGAGCGGCTCACTTTCGAATACGTACTGCTGGGCGGGGTGAACGATACCGATGCCGACGCACGGCGTGTGGTTTCCCTGCTCGGCCAGCTGAAGGCAAAGGTCAATCTCATCGCGCTCAATCCCGGCCCCGGCATTCCGTTTGAGACGCCGCCGCCGGAACGCGTTGCGAGTTTTCAGACCATCGTCGCCCGCGCGCTGCCCTGCTTCGTGCGCAAGCCCCGCGGGCTCGACATCTATGCCGCCTGCGGCCAGCTCAAGCGCATGGCCTCGGAGCCCGCGCCCGCCGCGCTCGTTCCCGCGCCTGCCTGATTGGTTGTAGAATCACCTTGGACAAGGAGGCATCTATGGAGCGCAGAGAATTTCTCCGGCAGGCCGCGCTGGCCGGCGTGGTTCCCGTGGCGGCGTCCGCGGCGAAGACACAGCCACCGGATTCGGAAACCCTGGTGGCGACCCTGTACAACAGCCTGACGGAAGAGCAGAAGGGGAAAATCACGTTCCCGTTCGGTCATCCCCTGCAGCACAAAGTGGACGCCAACTGGTTCATCACGCCTCACCGCATCTCCAAGTTCTTCACCCGCGACCAGCAGGCCATGATCGAGGAGATCTTCCGCAAGCTCCACAACCCCGATTTCGTAGACAAGGTCATGCACCACATCCAGGAAGATGCCGCCGGCCTCGGCAACTACACCATCGCGCTGTTCGGTGAACCGGGCAAAGGCAAATTCGAATTTGTCCTCACCGGCCGCCATTGCACCGCCCGCTGCGACGGCGACTCCGTGGAAGGCGCAGCCTTCGGCGGGCCGATCATGTACGGCCACCAATCAGGGCCCAGCGGCAATGAGCCGGCCGACCACCCGAACAACGTCTACTGGTTCCAGGCCCTGCGCGCCAACCAGGTCTTTCAGGCGCTCGACGGCAAGCAGCGGGAAAAGGCTCTGCTCTCTGTCAGCCCCCGCGCCGAACGCGCCACCGAAACCGTCACCATCAAAGGCAAGACCGAGCGCTTCGCCGGACTCCCCGTCAGCGACATGAAGCGCGACCAGCGGGAGCTGGTCAGAAAAGTGATGGCCGATCTTTTGCTGCCGTTCCGCAAGAAGGACACCGACGAAGTCATGCGCTTCATTCAAGCCGCCGGTGGTGTGGAGAATCTCAACCTTTCCTTCTATAAAAACCTCGACATCGGCAACGACGGCGTCTGGGATGTCTGGCAGCTGGAAAGCTCCAATATGGTCTGGTACTTCCGTGGATACCCGCACGTGCACACCTGGGTGAACATACGCGCATGATCGTATTCCTCAGCCTCCACGCATGCTCCGTCTAACTCAGGAAATTGAGTTCCGGGACTCTTCCCGCGCTTTGGCCAGCCTCACCCGTCTTAGCGAGGAGCTTCCACCCAAGGTGCAGGAGCGGCTGGGCCTGCTGATGCAGAACTCGCCCGACCCGGACACGGCGCTGCATTTCCTCAGCCGGCTCCACGATGAGAAGCCCGGCGCGTTTCATTGGATCTCCCGGTCACCGGCCTGCCTGCAATTCCTCATCGCCGCCTTTTCCCAAAGCAGGTTCTTGAGCGAGCAACTCTTGCAGACGCCGGAGTGGCTGGAACCCCTGCCTGCCTCCGGCGACCTGCACCGTGTCATCAGCGCCGAAGAGTACGCCGAACGGTTGGATGCGCGCCTCCCCTCCACCGATGGGGAGCCGCCGCCGGCCGAGGAATTCGCCGCCTTCCGCCGCGAACAACTGCTGCGCATCCTCCTCCGCGATCTGCTCGGATTCGGCTCCCTCAGCGACGTGACCGAGGAGCTCTCCAATCTCGCCGACGCCATGCTCGAGGTGGCCTGCTCGCGCATCCGCCGCGCGCTGGAAACGCGGCACGGAGAGGCCGCCACCGGCTTCACCGTTCTCGCCCTCGGCAAGCATGGGGGCCGCGAACTCAACTACAGCTCCGACATCGACCTCATGTTCCTCTATGCGGAAAACGGAGAAACCGGCGGCGGCGATCCCATTTCCTACAAGGAACTGTTCAAGAAGCTCTGCGTACAGCTCACGGATCTGTTGAGCCGCCACACCTCCCAAGGCGCCTGTTACCGCATCGATCTCCGCCTGCGCCCGGAAGGCACGCTGGGCGAGGTTTGCACCTCTCTTGACGGCGCACGCAACTACTATCAGAAGCGCGCCCGCGACTGGGAGCTTCAAATGCTCATCAAGGCACGCGTCGCCGCCGGCGACCGCGCCACCGGACGCGCCCTGCTCGAGTTCGTCGAACCCCTCACCTACTCCACCACCACGGACTTCTCCAAGATTGAAGCCGTCTCGGAGGCGCGCCTCCGCATCTCGGAAAAGCTCGCCCGCCGCCGCGGCACACGCCAAGGCTTCGACGTCAAACTCGCCCCCGGCGGTATTCGCGACATCGAATTCATGGTCCAGTGCCTCCAGCGCCTCCACGGCGGCCGCGAACCCTGGATCCGCCACGCCGGAACGCTGCTCGCGCTCTCCCGCCTCCGCGACAAGAGTCTGCTGAGCGACATCGAGTATTCCCGTCTCGCCTCCGCCTATCAGTTCCTGCGCAATCTCGAACATCGCCTCCAGTTCGCCGAGGACCGCCAGACCCACACCCTGCCCGCCGAGGACGCCGAGCTGGAGCTGCTCGCCCGCCGCATGCCGCCTGGTGAGCTCGGCAGCGCCCCTTCCGCCGCCGGCCTCAAGCAACAGATGGATGGCCACCTCGCCGACGTCCGCGAAATCTACGACCGCGTCGTTCACGCTCATCAGCCGCTCTACTACGGCGGCCCCATGGCCCCTCCTCATGACGCCGGCGATGAGCCGGAGTCCACCGAGCCCAGGCCCTCCGAAACCCCCGCCGCCACCGCCGAGCCTCCGGCAAGCAATCTGCTCCGCGCCATCGCCCAAAGAGCGCCGGGCCTGGCCGCCGTCATCGCCCGCACCCGCATCCGGCACGGCGCGCGCGCATTCGAGCATTTCCTGGAATCCATCCTCCCCACGCCCAAATATCTCGCCTGGCTCGACGAGGATCCCGTGCTTGCCGGCTATGCCATCGATCTGTTCGAACACAGCCCCTATTTCGCCGAACAGCTCAACCGCAGGCCGGAGCTGATCGAAGAACTCCAGCAAATGCGCGAAAAGCCCGAGCAGGCCCCGCAGTACGGCCGGATGCCTCCGCTGCTGGCAGGCGTCTCCGAGCTCCGCCGCTTCTTCAACCGCGAGATGCTGCGCATCCAGTGTGAAAGCATCTGCCTCCGCGTTCCCATCTTTCCCATCCTTCAGCGCACTTCTCTGCTCGCCGATTGCGCTGTTGCCACCGCTTATGAAATGGCGGTCAACCAGGTCGCCGCCTCACAGCCCCCTGTCTCGGCTCACTACACTCCAAAAAGTCAGATGTCGGTCATCGCCCTCGGCCGCCTCGGCATGCAGGAGTTCGATCTCGGCTCCGACGCCGATCTCAACTTCGTCCTCCCCGATGAAGACTCCGCCGAGAAGCTCTTCTGGACCCGCGTCGCCGAACGCATCATCGACATTCTTACCGCCTACACCGGCGAAGGCGTCATGTTCGCCGTCGACACCCGCCTGCGTCCCAACGGCCGCGAAGGCCAGCTCGTGCAAACCGAGTCCACCTACAAGGACTACCTGGAGAAAACGGCGCAAGCATGGGAAGGCATCACCTACATGAAATCGCGCGCCGTCGCCGGCAACCTCGACCGCGGCACCAAGTTCCTCTCCGAACTGCAGGACGTCGACTGGCGCCGCTACGGCCAGGGCGGCCGCTCCAAACAGGAGCTGCGCGACATGCGCCAGCGCCTGGAGCAGGAGCAAGGGGAAGCCAATCCACTGAAGGCCGGTCCCGGCGGCTACTACGATATTGACTTCGCTCTCATGTATCTGCGCCTCAAGTCGGCCGGCTTCTTCTTCGCTGTCCTCAACACGCCCGCCCGCATCGAGGTGATCGAGAAGATGGGCCATCTTGACCGCGCCGATTCCGTCTTCCTCCTCGATGCCGCCACCTTCTACCGCGCGCTTGATCACGGCCTCCGCCTCAGCTCCGGCCACGCCGAAGGACGCCTCCCCAGCGCCCAGCTTCAGCTCGACATGCTGACGGAGCTGGTCAGCCGCTGGACCCCCGCGCACCTGCATGACCAGCCGCTTCCTCTTGAGCTTGCACAGATCCAGTCCAAGACCCGGGACTACTTTGACCGCCTGTTCGGTTGATACCATCAGAAAAGTGGTTCGTTTTTCCGCGGCTTGTTTCCTTTTCTGCTCGCTCGCCCGGGCCGCGCCCATCGACGACGCCTTCCGCTGCCTTTACAATTTCGATTTTCCCGCCGCCCACCGCGTTCTCGACAACTACATCGCCGCCAATCCCAAGGACCCGCTCGGCTACTCCACCCGCGCCGCCGCTTACCTGTTTCACGAGCTCGACCGCCTCAACATCCTCGCCGCCGAATTCTTCGCTGACGACAAGAAAATCACAGCCAACAAGCGCCTTGAGCCTGATCCCGTCGTCCGCGAGAAATTCTTTTTCGCCATCGAGACCGCCCAGCAGCTCGCCAATGAACGCCTTCTCGGCCATCCAGGCGACGCCAACGCTCTCTTCAGCCTCTGCCTTGCCGAAGGCATGATCACCGACTATATGGCCTTCGTCGAAAAGAAGCGCCTGCGCAGCCTCGGACCCGCCCAGCGCTCCCACCGCCACGCGCTCGAGCTTCTCCGCCTGCATCCCGATTTCGCCGACGCCTACCTGACCACGGGTCTCAACGAATACCTGGTCGGCAGTCTCCCCTTCTTCATCCGCTGGTTCGTCCGCTTCGACGGCGTGGAAGGCAACAAGCTCACCGCTGTTTCCAAGCTCGAAAAAGTCGCCCGCGAAGGCCGCTACCTCGGCCCCTTCGCCCGTATTCTCCTCTCCCTGCTCCACCTCCGAGAAAAAAGGCCCCACATCACCATCCGCCTGCTCGAGGAACTTATCGCCGAATTCCCGCATAACCCCCTCCTTCGTTACGAACTCGATAAGATCCGCGCCAAATTCCCGCCTCCCGCTATCCGCCGCTAGCCGGTCCGTTATCATGTTCTAGTCATGCTCTCCCGCCGCCTCTTCCTGCTCTCCCTCGCCGCCTCCGCGGCGCCAGGCAACAAACCCCTCCGCGGCATCTTCCCCATCATGCAGTCCCCGTTCACCGCCGACGACAAACTCGACCTCCCCATTCTCGCCAAGCAAGTCCACTTCCTCGAACGTTGCGGCGTCCACGGCATGGTCTGGCCCCAGCTCGCCAGCGAGTACTACAACCTCACCAAGGACGAGCGCCTCGCCGGCATGGAGACTATCCTCGCCGCAGGCAAATCCACGAGGCCCGCCCTCGTCATCGGCGTCCAGGCCGATGACTCCTCCGCCGCCGTCGAATACTCCAAACTCGCCACCAAACTCGGCGCCGACGCCCTCATCGCCCTCCCCCCGCGCGAGGAAAAAGACTGGAACAAGATCACCCTCTACTACAGGGAAATCGGCGCCGCCTCCCCGCTCCCCCTTTTCATCCAGGCCATCGGCAACGTCACCGTCCAAGGCATTATCGATCTCTCCAAAGCCATCCCCACGCTCCGCTACATCAAGGATGAAGCCGGCCCCGTCCTCTCCCGCCTCACCGAAATCCGCTCCAAGGCCCCCGCGCTTAACCCCTTCACCGGCGGCCACAGCAAGACCCTGCTTGATGAAATGATCCGCGGCTCCGCCGGCACCATGCCCGCCTCCGCCTGGGCCGACCTCCACGTCGCCGCCTGGGACGCTTTCCACTCCGGCGACCGCGCCCGCGCCGCCAACCTCTGCGCCAAGAGCCTCCTGCTCATCTCCACCGTCGACGCTTACGGCATGCCCGCCGTCAAATATTTCCTCCACCTGCGCGGTCTCTTCCCCACCTATCACCTCCGCCGCGACACCTCCCGCAACAACGCCCTCGACGACCACGCCAAACGCTATCTCGCCGAATTATTCGCCCTCCTCAAACCCCACCTCCGCGCCTGAACCCTTTCTTCAACTTTTCTAGCAACTCCAATCCTCGTCTTGCCGACCCTTTGCTTGCCAGCGCACGGAAGCGCGTCTCGGCATCATGCTGAGCCAGCGCTACCGTCGCCAGCTCATCGATCAACTTATTCATACTGATCCCACGACTCTCCGCCAGCCGCCTCAGCCGCTCATGTTTCGATTCCGGCATCCTGATCGTCAAAGTGCTCATCGCAAACTCCTCAGCATCTCCCCGGGACTCACCACCCGGATGCCCGGAAACCGTAACTCCGCTTGCACAAAATCACGGCGGTTGTTCGTCACAATCATTCCGGCGCCTCCTGCCACCGCCAGCTCAATCAAGTGATTATCCGCTTCGTCGGACAGGTTAGGCGTCCAGGAATAGTAAACCTGCACCCATTCTCCGGCGCTAGCCATCGCCGCCACCAGTTCCCAACGCTCCTTCCTCGTCAAAGAGCATTTCCGGAACAATTCGTCCCGGCTGATCACGTCTTCATATTCTGATATCAGCGCCTGCCCGAACAAAGGGACCGCCTTGCCTTCAAGACAAGCTCGAATCACCGCTCGATTCGTTCCGCTCCTCCGAAGCAGCGCCGCAACCAGCACGTTGGTATCAACCACAACGCGCTCCATCATCTCCCTCATGATAGCACATATGCTATCATCAAACCGCTCCTACTCTGTGTGGGGCGGGCCTTTAGCCCGCGCGAGGCTTCAGACTCGCCACCACTTGCCCTACAATAAGAGCGTGCGCCTTTCCATTGAGCTTGACAGGGAAGAGGACGGCCATAAAAGCGGACTTCACAATCGGGCCACGTCGACACGCACTCTTGCGTCCACCAAGTTCATCAGCAGTTCAATCGCTGCGTTCTGAGGACTCTGGCCGATCGTGAATCGATGGGAGCGTGGGAAATTCTCCCCCTTCGGGATGATCCAAAGCGTTAAGTCATAGGCTTTCTGGACAACAATGGCAGGTTCAATCACAGTTCAATCACCGTAAAAATCTGTCCGCCACATCTCTAACCGATCCGCACACGTCGAGGTCCGCTCAGTGGACGGTCTCGGCCCGGTAACCTCCTGCAAAGCGCTGGCGCTCATTATATCCATCTGGATATAATCTTCATGATGAAGCCCATCCGTTTCCTCGGTGACTCGCTGAAGTGCCTGCGAGACTTCCCCGAGGTTGCGCGGCACGATGCGGGCTATCAACTGGACAAGGTGCAGCGCGGAGAGCAGCCTGTTGACTTCAAACCTATGCCCTCCGTCGGCAAGGGAGTCGAGGAGATTCGTTTGACGGATGAGAGCGGTGCTTACCGCGTGGTCTATTTTGCCCGGCGCGCCGAAGCCGTCTACGTGCTGCACGCTTTTCAAAAGAAGACGCAAGCGACTTCGAGGCGCGATATCGAAATCGCCAAAAAACGATTCGCACAACTGTCAAGAGGTGACATATGAGGAAACTGGAAAGCTACGCCAGCGTTTGGGAGGCGATTGCGGACACGCCCGGCCAGGCGGCGAACCTCCGAGCCCGCGCCGAGCTGATGCGGCAGATTGCAGCCATCGTCAATCGGAAAGGCTGGACGCAGGTGGAGGCAGCGGACCACTGCGGAGTGACGCAGCCACGCATGAACGATTTGCTCCGCGGCCGTGTTTCGCGCTTCTCCCTTGACGCGCTGGTGAATATCTCCACCGCCTTGGGCTACCGGGTGCGTGTGGATCTTGAAGCTGCCTAAATGGAATCCCCGGCGCACCGAAAGCCGAAGTCTAGGAGCCGGATCGCCGGACGGTAGAAGACACGGCTCGGGACGCGAACAAACTGAGGAACGTTGCTCCAGGAGCCCCCGCGCAACACTTTGGCCTCACCTTCGCCTGGTCCTTCCGGGTTCTTCTCACATCCCATCCCGTAGTGACTATACCAATCCAGTTAACCCCTGTCACATATAGATCTCGTCGATCCCAAAAACGTACGGCTCGGCCCGTTTGATGGTAAAGCCGGTCACGCGGATCGTCCGGTTCTGATCTTCCAGCGCCCGGAGGTAAGTGTCCGGATCGACAATAGGGCTGGCCGGCCTCAGCCCCGTCCGCACCGGTCCAAGCGCGTCCGAAACCAGGTGCCGTATGCTCGCCGCATCCGTGAACGTGCCCCTCACGTACCGGCTGAGTTCCCCCTTGAACTCCGCTAGCTTCGCCTCGTTCCGCTGAACCTCCTGCCGCAGTTGTTGGAACTGATCCGGTGGCAGGTTCTTTCCTTTGATCAGCCGGTAATCTTCCCTTTGCTCCGCCGGCCAAGAGTATTTCTCGTCCACCAGAAAAGCGATTACTTCCTTGCTTAGTGACCTTCCAGGCATGCTCGCACTCCAGCCACGTGATGCTCTTGTGATCCGGATTCATTGGCCCCTCGGGCACCCACCCATACCGGTGCGCCACAATCACCACCACCACTTCGGCCTCCCCGACCAGCTTGAGGCAGGCTTCCACGCTCCCGGCATCTCCTCTGGCCGGAAAAAACTCCATCATCCGCGGCGAGAACCCGCACGCGATTGCCGCATTCCTGGCCTGCTCGCGGTACTCCTGCAGGTCTTCCGATGTCGAGGAGATAAAGACTACCGGATCGAACGGCATGGCACGGTTGATTGTAATATGGCATTAAGCTATTGCGAGGCTCGAACCGTCCAAACGATAGCCGCGGGGTCAGCAACTACCACGCGCTCAACCACTTCCCGACGCCCTGCAACTCGAAAACCCGTGTCCATCGGTGTCCCGAATCGCAATCCCGCAAACCCGCAACCACCACCACCCGAGCCGGGTGCTTCTTGCAATACCACCAACCATGACTTAATATGAAGCTTCATGCTCTGCGCCGCCCCATTTTCGTTTCGATACCGGTTCTATTTCTAGAACCGGGTGGCGTTGGCATCGCAGTTTTCGTTTCTGACATTCCAACCCACTCGGCAACGAGTGGGTTTTGCTTTTTCTGGGGGTTCCGATGATCATTTCAATGAAATTGCATTCCACGCAGGAAGAGATCGACGCCGTCTGCGACCGCATCCGCCACTTCGGCTACAAGATCCACACCATCGAAGGTGTCGAGCGCGTCGTCATCGCCGCCATCGGTGTCGGCGATGTCACCGCCTGCATTGAATCGCTGGAAGCGATGCCGCAGGTCGAAAAAGCCGTCCGCATCTCCGCGCCCTATAAGTTCGTCTCCAAGGAGTACAAGGAAGGCCGCACACGCGTGCGCGTCAACGGCTTGGAAATCGGCGGTGATCAGTTCATCGTCATGGCCGGTCCCTGCTCGGTCGAATCCGAGCAGCAGATCATGGAGTCGGCCGAAGCCGTCGCTGCCGCCGGCGGCCACATCCTCCGCGGTGGCGCATTCAAGCCCCGAACCTCCCCTTACGAATTCCAGGGCCTCGAGCAGGAAGGCTTGAAGCTTCTCCGCAAGGCCAAGGAGCGCACCGGCCTCGCCATCATCACCGAAGTCATGAGCGACCGCGACGTCCCCCTCGTCGCCGAATACGCCGACATCCTCCAAATCGGCGCCCGCAACATGCAGAACTTCTCCCTCCTCAAACAGCTCGGCAAGGCCGGACGCCCCATCGTCCTCAAGCGCGGCCTCAGCTCCACCATCCGTGAACTGCTCATGTCCGCTGAATACATCGTCGCCCACGGCAACAAGGACGTCATCCTGTGCGAACGCGGCATCCGCACCTTTGAAACCGCAACGCGCAACACGTGCGACATCGTTTCCATCCCGCTGCTCCAGGAGATGACCCACCTGCCCATCATCCTCGACCCCAGCCACGCCACCGGCAAGCGCAGCCTCGTCCCTGCTCTGTCCCGCGCCGGCGTCGCCATCGGAGCCGACGGCCTCCTCATGGAAGTCCACCCCTGCCCCGAAAAAGCCTACTCCGACGGTGCGCAATCTCTCCACATCCCGGAGTTCAACCAAATGATGCAGAGCCTCAAGCCCTACATCGAAATCTGGAAGCAATCCCGGATGACAGAGGGCGCCGTCGCGGTGTAGGCTCGGGAGATAGGCATGCGCATCCGGCCCTGGCAGTTCGTCGCGATTCTCCTCGCCGTATGCCTGCTTTCCATCGGCGCGCTCGAGTACCGCCGCCGCCAGCGCGACACTTCCACCGAGGCTCTGCTCCGGCGGTTCCCTTCCGACTCCGTCAAGCTCGTTGTCGATGTCCAGGCCCTGCGCCAGGCCGGCCTGCTCGAGATGCTCGCCGGCAGCCGCGCCGCCGAGGAGACCGAATACAAGCGATTCGTCGCGACCACCGGCTTCGACTACCGCGAGCATCTCGACGTGATCCTCGCCGCCTTCCGCAATAGCGAACGGATCTTCCTCCTCCGCGGCCGTTTCCAGTGGCCCCTCATCCGCGACTATGCCGTCTCCGCCGGCGGCACTTGCCGCAATGGCTATTGCCAGACCCGCCTCGACAACGGCGAACTGTTCGTTTCCGTGTTTCAGATCATGCCCGGCGTCCTCTCGCTCGCCATCAGCAAGGATCCAAGCGCCGCCTACATCCCCACCGGCTCCAACCCGCCGGACCCGGACAACCTCCATCCCGACGCGCCTGTCTGGCTTTCCGTGCCGGAATCCGTGATCAAGGAGCCCTCCAACCTGCCCGACGGCACCCGCGCCTTTGTATCCGCCATCCAGGGAGCACGCCAGGCAACGCTCGCCCTCGGCGCCACCGGCAACGGTTTTGAGGCCACCCTCGGCGTCGTCTGCCGCAGCCCTCAGGACGCGCAGCGCGCCGCCACCGAACTCGCCCAGCTCACCGAGAAACTCCGCCGCTTCATTGAACGCGAGAATCAGAAACCCAATCCCCGCGACCTCAGCGGAGTTCTCACCTCTGGCGCCTTCCGCTCCGAACAAAGCCGCGTCCATGGCCGATGGCCCATCGAAAGGGGCTTTCTCGAAGCCATCTCCGAAGGCAGCTTTTAGTTCGTGCCCGCCGCCGTGTTCTGCGCCGGCAATCTTGTTGCCGATATCCTCGTCCGCCCCGTCAGCACCGTCCGCTGGGACACAACCACCTGGGTCGATTCCATCCAGCAGAGCATCGGCGGCAACGGAGCCAACACCAGCTTCGCGCTGGCCAGGCTCGGCGCTCATGTTGTTCTCACCGGCGCTGTAGGAGCCGACCCGTTCGGCCATTTCGTGCTCGATCATCTGCGCCAGGCTGGCGTCGATACCAGCCTCGTCCAAACGGTGGATGCTTCCACCGCCGTCACCGTCGGCCTCGTTCACGACAACGGCGCGCGCGCTTTCCTGCACCGCCCTGGAGCCAGCGCCGAGGCATTCTCCCAGCCGGTGGACTTCACAGCCGCCACTGGCTGCTCGCACTTTCACCTGGCCAATGTTTTCGGGTTGCCTCGCATGCGCCCGCAGGCCGCGGACACTTTGGCGCAAGCGCGGCGCGCCGGCCTGACGACGTCGCTCGATACCGGCTGGGACGCGCGAGGCGAATGGATGAGCATCGTCGAGCCTTGCCTGCCGCATCTCGACCTGCTCATGGTCAACCTCGACGAAGCCCGCCACCTCACCGGGCTTGGCACGGCCGAAGAAGCCGCCGCTAAACTTCGCGATCTCGGAGCCGGACGCGTTGTCGTCAAGCTCGGCGGCGACGGCTGCGCCGTCTTTGCTCCGGAGTTTTCAGGTCCGGTCCCGGCCTTCGACGTTCCCGTGGTCGACACCACCGGAGCCGGCGATTGCTTCGCCGGCGGCTTCCTCACCGCCTGGCTCGCCGGAGCATCGCTTGAGGAAGCGGCCGTCTTCGCCAACGCCGCCGGCGCTCGCAGCGTGCAATCGCTCGGCGCCGTCACTGGCCTGCTACCGCGCCAGGAAATGCTCGATTGGATGAAACAGACGCCTCAGCGTTACTGGTAGACTTTGTCCAATGCGGACTGTTGTGTGGTTGTTCTTGGGCGCTTCGGTTGCGCTGGCCGCGGAGGCCCAGCTGGGCGACATCAAGGTTCATTACGAAAGCGCGGGGCAAGGTGATAAAGCAGTTGTGCTGATCCACGGCTGGACCTGCGATCACACTTTCTGGCGTCTGAATGCGCCGGCTCTCGCCAAACAGCGGAGGGTGCTCTCCGTCGATCTGCCGGGCCACGGGCTGAGCAGCAAGCCGCGGATCGCCTACACGATGTCTCTATTTGCGCGTGCGGTGGAGGCGGTGATGAGGGATGCAAAGGTGGATCGCGCGGTGCTGGCGGGCCATAGTATGGGCGTGCCTGTGATCCGGCAATTCCATCGCGAATTCGCCAATAAAGTGACCGGACTGGTGATGGTGGATGGAGGGGTGCCGCGCGAGGCCGGCTCGGAGGAGGCCAAGAGGCGCGCCAGAGATCGGTATACCGGCGATGATTTCCAGGAGCTTGCCGGCAAGGCAATCGACTCCATGTTTGTCGGGGCCACGGCTCCCGCTTTGCGCGAGGAGATCAGGAGGAAAATGCTGGCCACTCCCCAGCATGTGATGGCCAGCGCGTTTGCGGAGATCTTCGAGCCATCCACAAGAACGCCCGATGGCGCCGGCGTTCCTGTCCTGTTTGTCTTCGCCCGGCGGACGGCTACTCCATCAGATCAGGAACAGTTCTTGCGGGGGCTGTTTCCCAAACTCACTTACGAACCGATGGAAGGAGCGGGGCACTTTCTGATGATGGAGCAGCCGGAGCGATTCAACCGGATTGTCGTGGAGTTTCTGGAGAAACACGGACTGTAGTCTCTCCACACCGCTAGCGCAGGCCCAGCGGCTTGAGTTTCATGCTACGGAATTCGATGCGATCCTTGTTCGATTGCAACCCGATGTGGCCCTGGCTAGCCTTCCCGTCGCGCGTTTCCAGAACAGTCTCGCCGTTCAGCTTCACCACCCACTGATCGCCCCGCGCCGTCACCTGATAGCTGTTCCACTCATCGCCCTTCAATCGCCCGCCCTTCGACGCCACGTGGTTCACGAAGCTCCCTGTGGGGAATTCTTCGTTGTAGTTCCAGATCTGCAGCTCATAGCCGGTCACATGAGGCTGACCGTCTTTGGCGGCCCTCAGGAATATCCCGCTGTTTCCCTTCTCGTGCGTGCGGAACTCGCACTTCAGCACGAAGTCGCTGAATGAGCCCTCGCTGCGGAGCCAACCGTTGCCACCTTCCTCGGCGAGAATCGCTCCGTCCTGAACCCGCCACTTCGCCTGTCCGTTTTCGACCCATCCTTTGAGCGAGCTTCCATCGAATAACAGAATCCAGCCTTCGGCCTTCTCCACGGGAGTCAGTTGATTCAACTGGGCCAAGGTACATCCGGCCAGGGTCAGCAAACACAAGAAGATTTTCATAACGCCCGCCATGATATCAGGTGAGCTGCAGGACTACCCCGCCCTCAACCCCTCCACCAGCTTCATCCGTAGCGCTGAATAGGTAGCCGTCCCCGTCGCCGCAATCCCCGTCAGAGCCACCACCGCCAGCATTGCGGCAAGCGATGCAGTCGAGGCCTGGAACCCGCGGCTCACCACAACCGGAGCGATCGCTAGCGCTGCCGCGACCGCGCCCGCCGCCAGTCCCGAGCCTAGCAGCAGCAGATTCTCACCCAGAATCAGCCATCCCAACCTGTTCCTGGAATAGCCCACCGCGGCCAGCAACGCCAGTTCGCGCCGCCTCTCCATCACGTTGCGGATCAGCACCGCCGCCAGCCCAAGTGTCCCCAACAGCAGCCCCATCGCGCCCAACGACTGAAACGTCGACAAGTACGTGTTCTCCACACGGTGAAACGCCTCCAGCTTCGCCGCCGTGCTGATGGCGTCGAAGCCCTGATCGGCCAGCGCATTTTCGATCACTTCGGCCAGTTGCTTCTCCTTTCCGCGTGGCGTCTCGATCAGAAACACGCGAAACCCCTGCTGGCCGGGAAACGCGCGCAGAAAGGCCCGCTCATCGATGATCAACTCGCTTTGAAACACGCTGTCCCGCAGCGCCGCCACCAGCTTCAGCCGCAGCTTTCCCCGCGACGTGGTGATCTCGATCTCCTCTCCCAGCTTCTTATGCAGCACGTAGGCCATCGAATTTGCGTCCGCCGCCGCCGGGATCGCACCGTTCTCCATCCCCTCCAGCAGCAGCCAAGGATTCCGCTTCTCTGCCTCTGTCTGAGCAAGCGAGCCGGCAAAGGAAAACCGCCCCTGTTGCAGAAACGCCTCCGGCGCTCCCAGAATCCGCGGATTCTGCGGTTGGTAGAGATTCAGGCAGCTGGCATCGTCGCCCGGGCGGAGCCGGAATCCTTCAAAGCGCGCCCCAGCCGCCATGTCCAGATTCAGCCGCATCCGTCCCTCTTCGGTGTTCGGATTATGATGCAGCGGCCGCACCGATTCGCCCATCAGCGCGTAGCCGCCGGTTCCGCTTTTCACATCCATCGAGCCTGCATCCGGCGGCCTCCGGAACGACTCCAGCGACACGATCAAGAACGTCGCCGATCCGATCAGCGCCGCCGAAAGCACCGTGCGGCCCGGCCGCCATGCCGTATTCCGGTACATCAGCCGCAACATCGCCGACGCGCCCGCCCCGGCCAAACCGAACTTCCCGCTGCCGCCCAAAGATCCTCGCAGCAAAGAAAGCGCGGCCGCAAGCAGCAACGCCCCGGCGCCGAAAAATGCGCCCGCATCCGCCACCCATCCCATGATCCCCGCCACGACAAGCCCCGCCGCCAAGACCGCCGATACGATCGCGATCCTGTAGCCGCCCCACTTTACCGGCGTGGACACCGGAGCGCTCTCCCCGCTCAACAGCTGCTTCGCCGACAGCCGCCGCAGCATCCGCAGCGTTGTCAGTGTCGCCGCCAGCGACGCGACAATGCCCGCCGCCAGCCCCAACAGCAGTGCCCCGCTGGAGACCTCCAGCCCCAACTGCTTGGTCCCCACCGCATCCACCCACCAACTACCCAGTCCGGTCAGAATCAGCCCCGCGTAGCCGGCCGCCAGCGGCAATCCAACCGCTCCACCCGCCAGCGCCAGCAGCAACGCCTCGATGCCGTACAGCCAGGTGATGCGCGCCGGCTGGAACCCTACGGCCTCCAGCAAACCGATCTGCGATGCACGCTGCTCCACTCCCAGCCGGAAAAACAGCCCCGCCAGCAGCAGCGCGCTCGCCATTAAGAAGAAGCTGAAGTACAGGAAGTACTCGCCGAAATCGGTCGCCCCGCGGGATGCCTCCAGTGCCTGCTCCCGCAACGGTAGCGCCGCAATCCCGGCCCTCATCGGATCGACGCGCGTCCGCAAGTGCCTGCGGAACTCATACTCAGCGGACTCCAACGGCACATGCTTAGCCGGGCGCAGCCGGATCGTCGTCAGTTTGCCGAACCTACTCCGCCACAGCTGCTGACCGCGCGCCAGCGTAACCCACGCCTTCGGGGTCGTCCGGTACTGCTTCCAGTAGTCCTCATCGACAGGCCTCACCCGGCTCAAATCCAGCGGGAAGGGAGGATCCCAGTCGCTCACATTCTCTGAATCGGTGATCCCCGGATACTCCGGCGCAAGGTTGCGGTCCGCCGCCAGCCCCCTGATCGGCGTCACGCCCGCCACCGTGAACGCCGCCTTTTCCGTGGTGATCCTGCCGTCGTCGTGCCACAGCATGTAGTCCATGAGCAGCGGGTCGCCCGCCTTCGCCCTAAGATCCCGCGCCGCCCACTCGTTCAGCACAATCGCGTCCTGGTCGAACTTGCCCTTTCCGCCCAACGCCGTCAGATCCACCGCCGCCACCAGCGAATAAGGCGCCTCCCGGTCCCCCACCCGCAGGGTCGTCGCCAAATATGTCAGCGCCGGAGTCGCCGCCAGATCCGCCGACACTGCCGACTTCAATGCCGCCTCCGCCAGTTCATCCGCGAGGATTCCGCTGCTGGTCTCCATTTGGAGTTCTCCCGCTTCCGCCATCGCCCACACACGAATCCCCAGGTCCTCCAGCTGGGCCGTCTGGCGGATCCCCTCTATCACCCTCACGAGCGGCTCCGAGGAAAGGATCACGTTCACCCGCTCTCCGGCTCCCGTCTGCTCTTGCAAGAGCTTCAGCGGAGTGAACGCCGCCTTCACCTCGCCCTGCTTGGGCACTAGCGAAAACTCGCCCAGCTGCCCCGGCGACAGCACTCTCTTCAGCCTCACCCGAATCGCTTGCGACGCCTCTTCTTTTCTTCCGAACAGCGAATCGGCCGGGATCTCCGCGCGGCGGTCGATCCGCACCAGCAATGTATCGCCCTCCTTGGCCCCCAGCTCTTCGGCCAGCGCCGGGCTGATCGCCGCCTCGCGACCCTCCAGCGCTACCGGAGCACGCTGGTGAAACCGCCAGAACCGATCATCGACTCCATACACCGCCACCTGGGTCGCCTGCGTCCCGCTCGTCTGGCGCCGCACCAGCCCTTCGGCCGCCATCATCGGAGCCGACGGCGCGATCTCCAGCGCCGGTTCCTCCCGGAACATTGCGTCCGCCCGGACCACCGTCACCGTGCTCCCAATCCTGTCCAGCGCCAGCCGCCGCAGGCTCGCCCGCACCGACTCGCCGACCATCAGCGCCCCAGCCAACACCGCGATCGCGATCCCCACCCCGCCCACAACCACCAGGTTGATTCGCCAATAATACCGGAGACTCCGGATCACCAGTTGCCAGCTGCGCATCGTTTCTTATCCCACCCTTTGGCGCAACCGGATCCACAACCGGGCCGTCAGACTCCTTGTGGCTCGCCTCGATTCCAGCACCCCCTTAGTCTACCGTCCCCTAACTCCATTTGTGTTCTCATTCCCACCCGCTGTATCCTGGAGTTTTCCCATGCGTTGTCTACTTCCCCTCGCCCTTGTGTGGCCGCTCTGCGTAGTTTCCGCCGCCTCGAAAGCGCCGCCGTCCGCCGCTCGCCAGTGGCTACAGCAACTGCCGCTGCGCTTTGAGGAAAACCGCGGCCAGTCGGATTCCGCCGTCCGCTTCCAGTCCTCGTTGTCCCGCTACAAGCTCTCGCTGCTCGATCAGGAAGCCGTCCTATCCCTGCCCTCCTCCACGCTGCGCATCCGGCCCCTCGGCGCCAATCCAAAGGCTGCTCTTCGCGGCGCCGATCCGCTCCCCTCCAAGACACGCTACTTCTACGGCAACAATCCCTCCCAGTGGCACACTCACGTCCCTCACTACGCCCGCGTCCGTTACGAACGCCTCTATCCCGGCATCGACATGATCTACTACGGCCGCGGCGCCGAGCTGGAATACGATTTCGTCCTCGCCCCGGGAGCCGACCCCTCCCTCATCAAGCTCCAATTCACCGGCGCTTCGCTCCGCCTCACCCGCGGCGGCGCCCTTCAACTGCAGTCCGGTGGCGTCAGCCTCACCCAGCACCGCCCGGAAATCTACCAACTCGACGCGCAAGGCAAGCGCCGCAAAGTCGACGGCCGCTACCGGCTCGTCTCCTCTAACCAGGTAGCCTTCCATATCGGCCGCTACGACAGATCCGCACCGCTCATCATCGATCCCGTTCTCAGCTTCTCTTCCTACTTCGGCGGTGACGGCATCGACGTCGCCCGCGTCGTCGCCACCGATGCCAGCGGCGACGTCTGGATCGCAGGCCACACGAGTTCCCCCACCATCCCTACTCCCGGCCAGCCTTTCGGCACAACCTTCCTTGGCTCCAAGGACATCTTCGTCGCCCGCTTCCGCCCCTCGCAAAGCGGCGATGCCTCCCTCGTCGAAGCCACCTACTTCGGCGGCTCAGGCGAAGAGGAGCCCCTCGCCGCGCACATGGACAACCAGGGCTTCCTCTATCTCACCGGTTTCACCACCTCTTCCAATTTCCCCGTCGCCGGCGCCGCGCTGCTCGGCGAAGGCATTGAGGGCCGCAACATCTTCATCGTCAAGCTCAACACCAACGCCGGCGGCGCCGATGCCCTCTGGTATTCGACCCTCATGGGCGGCAACCGCGACGAACAGGGCCTCGCCATCACCACCGACTCCCTCTCCCGCATCTACGTCACCGGCTACACCTCTTCCACCGATTTCCGCCTCACCTCCAACCGCCTTCAGGCCACCAACCGCGGCGGTTGGGAGATCTTCCTCATTCAGATCGATCCCAACACCGCCTCCTTCGATAACGCTTTGCTCTACTCGTCCTACATCGGGGCACCCAGCACGGATGTCGCCACCGCCATCCACGTTCCTACGCCCAACAACGTCTATCTCGCCGGCTACACCATGTCTCCGGATTTCCCCATCGCCGGCAACTCCTTCCGCGATTTCTACGCCGGCGGCGGCGACGCCCTCCTCCTCAAGCTCGACCTCAACCTCCCCGGCCTGGACGCCCTCACCTACGGCACCTTCCTCGGCGGCGGAGCTCTGGAAATCGTCTACGGCATGGCCGCCGACTCCGCCGGCAGAATCTACATCGCCGGCTATACCCTCTCCAACGACTTCCCCACCGCCGGCCCCGCCTACCAGACTTCCAACGCCGGTATCGCCGACCTCTTCGTCTCCCGCTTCGATCTCTCCCTCCCCGGCCCCGCTCAGCTCACCTACTCCACTTACCTCGGCGGCAGTAACAGCGAAATCGGCTACGGACTCGCCGTCGAACCGAACGGCCGCGTCTGGCTCACCGGATACACACTCTCGGAGGATTTCCCCATCGCAGGCGGTCCCGCGCAAAACCGCTTCGGCGGCGTCACCGACGCCTTCCTCGCGCAAATCGACACTGCCGTACCCACTCTCCTTTACTCCACCTACCTCGGCGGCGAAAGCTTCGACATCGGCTACGGCGTCGCACTCAACCCCGCTGGACTCGCCTTCCTTGCCGGATCCACCCAGTCCGCCGATTTCCCCGTTCTGGTATCCTCATTCCGTTCCCGGCGCGTCGCTCTCACCGACGCCATCATCACGAGCTTCGACACCACACGAACCGCCTCCACATCCGGCTCCTCCAAGCTTGCCAAATCCGCCTCGCGCCAGCAGATCTCCTTCCTCATTCACGATGCGGGCTCCCTGCGCCGGGCTCTCCCCGATTCCGCCGCCGATCCGGAAATTCTCTCCGGCGCCGAGTGGCTCTCCGTCGAAGACGGGCAACTCATCGCCAACAAAGACGGGCTCCTGCCTGGAATCCACACCGGTCTCCTCCGCCTGACTTCTCAGTACGGCCAGACGCAACTCATCCCGGTTTCCCTCCTGGTCAGCCGGGATTGACGTCTCCATCCGCCGCCATGTAGTCTAGGTATGGTGGAAGTTGGATGACCCGTTACTCTCCATCGCGGAACTACCTCACCGCGGGTCTGGTGGCCTTGGGAATGGCGGCCCTTTCCTTTTGGCTCGCCACCCGCTGGTCCGTCTCCGTTGTGCCCGGAATCCTGTTCTCGATCTTCGCCGTGACGCTTATCTTCCTCGCCACCCGCCCTCCGGTTGAAATTCATCCGCGCCACCTCCGTATCGGCGCCCGCGACATCCCCTGGAGCGAAATCCGCGGCGTCGATCTCACCGGCTGGACCTCCCCGTTGATCCTCATGATCACCCTCGCCAACAGCTCCCGGCTCGTCATGATTTACCCCGCCGACATCGACAGCTCGATGAGCCTCCTCCGCCAGATCCGCCGCCTGGCTCACGCCGCTCTGCTCGACGGTATCCCCCACGCCGAATTCTGGGGCGAATCCCAGAACCCCTCCGCCTCCAGAAAGCGACTCGCCTCGCCCCGTTACCCTCTCTTGCGCCAGGAGGACGAGGAAGAGGTCGAGCGCCTCTATCAGAGGCTCAAAACTGTCGGCCATCTCGATCCCAAGAACGGTCCCGAAGAGAGCTAGTCTTTGCCCGTAAAGCGCTCGGCGCGTCCCTCCCGCCGCTGGTTAGCCCGTCTTGCCTTCGCCTTACTCGCTCTGCTCATCCTGGCCGCCATATCCCATCCCATATGGCTCGCCGCCATCGGCGGCTTCCTCGTCAAAGCCGATCCTCCCGAACGGGCCGATCTCGTCATCGTCCTCGCCGGTGACTGGTCAGGCAATCGCATCCTCAAAGCCGGCGAGCTCGTCAAGCAAGGCCTCGCGCCCGTTGCCCTTATCGATGGTCCCAGGCACCACTTCGGCCTGCGCGAGTATGAACTGGCCATCCCTTTCGCCGTCCGCAACGGCTACCCCGAGCGCTACTTTGAAGGCTTCCCCGTGGATGCCAACTCCACGCGCGAAGAAGCCGCCCTCCTCAATACCGAACTGCGCCGCCGCGGCGTGAAAAAGGTCCTCGTCGTCACCAGCAACTACCATACCCGCCGTTCCGGCATCCTATTTCGCGAAATCATCCGCGGCTGCGAGTTCCGCATCGTCGCCGCTCCCGACAAGCACTTCCGGCCTGGAGATTGGTGGCTCCGCCGTGAAGCGCAAAAGACCGTCTTCCATGAATGGGTGAAGCTGCTCACCACCCCCTTCGGCCTCTGATCCATGCGACTCGCCATTCAAACACTCGGCCCTCTATTCTGGTCCTACCGCCGCGGCCTCGCCATCGGATTCGGCGCGCTCCTTCTGAAAGACCTCCTCGGCGCGTCCCTGCCCATCGTCATCAAGGCTGGCGTCGACGCTCTTACCACAGGATTCACTCTCCGCAGCCTCTTCCTGTTCGGCCTCGCCATGCTCGCCCTCGCCGCCATGAAGGGCTTCTTTCAATACTGGATGCGCGTACTGTTGATCGGTATCTCGCGCGACATGGAATACGATCTCCGCAAGCGGCTCTTCGCCCACCTCATCCAGCTCGACAACGGCTTCTACCTCCGCTACCGCACCGGCGACATCATGGCCCGCGCCACAAACGACCTCAATGCCGTCCGCATGATGCTCGGTCCCGGCGTCATGTACTGGACGGAAACCTCCATCACCTTCGTTCTGGCCTTCTCCGTCATGCTCTACACAGACTGGAAGCTCACTCTGATCGCCCTGATCCCCGGCCCCTTCGTCAGCCTTGCCGTCATCTTCTTCGGCCGCCACATCCACTCCCGCTTTGAGAACATCCAGGCGCTGTTCTCCGACATCTCCAGCCGCGTCCAGGAAAACCTCGCCGGCGTCCGCGTCCTCCGCGCCTACGTCCAGGAAGAGGCCGAGCTCGCGCGATTTGAGCGTCTCAACCGCGAATACATCCGCCAGAATCTCAAGCTCGGCATCATCTCCGGCCTTTTTATGCCCCTGCTGGAAGGCCTGATCGGCCTCGTCTTCTTGATCATCCTCTGGGCCGGCGGCACGCGCCTGCTGCAAGGCGGAATCTCTCTCGGCAGCTTCATGATGTTCACCATCTACATGGGCATGCTCACCTGGCCCATGATCGCCATGGGCTGGGTGGTCAACCTCATGCAGCGCGGCATCGCGTCGCTCGAGCGTCTTCACGAGATCTTCCAGCAACAACCCGCCATCGCCGCTCCCTCAAACCCCGTGGCAGTCCCCGAACCGCTTTGCGGGGAGATCGAATTCCGCGGCGCCTGCGTCGCTTTTGAAAACGGCAACGCCGTCGGCCCCATCCACCTCCGCATCCCCGCCGGCCGGACCGTAGCGATCGTCGGCCACACAGGCAGCGGCAAATCGACTCTCGTGCACCTCATCCCACGCCTGCTTGACCCGACCTCCGGCGCCGTCCTCCTGGACGGAATCGATCTCCGCGAATTTGACCCCACAGACATCCGCCGGCAGATCGGCTTCGTCCCCCAAGAGACGTTCCTGTTCAGCGCAACATTGGCCGAAAACATCGCCTTCGGCGTCGAAACCGCCACCCGTGAGCAAATCCAGCGCGCGGCCGAAATCGCGGGCCTCGGCCCCGACATCGCCTCCTTCCCCAACGGCCTCGACACCCGCGTCGGCGAACGCGGAATCACCCTCTCCGGCGGCCAGAAGCAGCGCACCGCCATCGCCCGCGCCATCCTCCGCAACCCCACGATCCTCATCCTCGACGACGCCCTCTCCTCTGTCGACACGCTGACCGAGGAGCGCATCCTCACTCATCTCGCCGACGTCCTCCGCGACCGCACGACTATCCTCATCTCCCACCGCGTCTCCACCGTCCGCAGCGCCTCCCACATCTACGTCATCGAAAACGGCCTCCTCGCCGAGCAAGGCTCCCACGAATCTCTCCTCGCCCAAGGCGGCTATTACGCCGACCTCCACCAAAAACAACTCCTCGAAGAAGAACTCGAAGCCATCTAGGAGCTGGTTGGCTCACGCATCGGCTTGTGCTGGAGCTTCAGCCTTGCTGCTTGATGGACGGCCGGGGTAACAGGTGTTTCTGCACCTTGCCTAGTGCAGTGCGAGGAAGAGTGTCCACTTTGATGAACTCACGTGGCAGTTTGAAGGACGCGAGTTCGTGGCGGCAGACGGCCTCCAGGTGAGCGGCGTCGAAATCGCCGGCGACATAGGCGACGGGCACCTCGCCGCGGATGCGGTCGGGAATGGCGGCGACGGCGGCTTCCCGGACACCGGGCTGCTCCAGCAGCAGCTCTTCAATCTCGCGGGGATAGATGTTGAAGCCGCCGGAGATGATCAGGTCGGTGCGGCGGCCATGGAGGGTGTAGTAGCCGTCATCGGAGCAGGTTGCCATGTCGCCGGTCTTGAACCAGCCGTCGTCGAAGGCCTCGGCGGTGGCTTGTGGATCGCGCCAGTAGCCGGGAAAAACGTTGGGGCCTTTCAGTTGGACTTCGCCATCGATGAGGCGCGCTTCCACATTGGGCAGCGGCATGCCGACGGTTCCCGGGCGGCGTTCACCGCCGTAGGGGTTGCTCATATTCATCAGCGTCTCCGACATGCCGTAGCGTTCCAGGATGGTGTGGCCGTAGCGGGCGCGGAAATCTTCCAACACTTGTGCGGGCAGAGGCGCGGAGCCGGAGACGAACAGACGCATGTGGGCGCTCATGCGGCGGGCGGTCTCTACGGCGATGTCGAGCAGGCGAAGATAGATGGCGGGGACGCCGAAGAAGAGTGTCGGCTGAAAATCGAGAAACTCCGCGGCGGCCTTTGCATGTTCAAAGCGTTCGAGAAGCCGCAAGCGGCAGCCGGATGCGAGCCAGCAGTGCAGGCCGTTGCCGAGTCCGTGGACGTGGAACAGCGGCAGCGGAAGCAGGAGGCGGTCTTCGGCGGTGATGCGCCAGGCTTCGATCAAGTTGCGGGCGTTGGCGGTCCAGTTGCCGTGAGTGAGCACGGCGCCCTTGGAGGCGCCCGTAGTGCCGGACGTGTAGACGATGGCGGTGGGGGTACTGGTTTCGAGCCGCGCTTCGGGGCGCGTGGGATCGAACGAATGCGCGCCGGCGATCTGAGCCGGGTCGGTAACGAAGAGCTTCGGCTCGGCGTTAGAAAGGATATGAGAGACCTCGCGGTCGCGGTAGAGAACGTTGACGGGTACGAAGAGGATACCGGTCTTGACGCAAGCGAGGTAGAGATCGATGAATTCGATGCTGTTGGGCAGTTGCACGCAGAGACGGTCGCCAGGCTCCAGGCCGCTATTCAACAGAAAACGGGCGGTGCGGTTGGAGCGGGATTCCAGGTCGCCGAAGGTGAGGATCTGGCCATGCCACTCCAGGGCGGGCCGGCCGGCGCCTCCGATCAAGGAGGCATCCAAGAGCGACGGTATGGTCATCCGTAGATATAGAATAACGTTCATGAAACTCTTGTTGGCCGTGTGGGGCGTTGGGGTGTGCGCGATGGCGCAGCGGCCGAGCTTTGTGCGCGACGTCTGGCCTGTACTGAAGAAGGCCGATTGCCGGGGCTGCCACAATGCGGATGGAGTTTCCTCGACGACGCGGCTGCTTTTTCCTGAAGAGAGCGCGGCGGAGGTGGAATGGGAAGCGTTCGGCGATTCGCTGCGGCTGCTGGTGAACCGCGAGAATCCGGACGAGTCACTGCTGGTAGTGAAGCCAACCAATCGAGTGCCGCACGGGGGCGGGATGCGGATACATCCCGGCAGTGAGCAGGAAGAAGTACTGAAGCGCTGGGCGCGGCACCTGGCCGGCTCCGCGCCGCTCGTGCGGGCGAAGGTGAAGATCGCCCCGGGTGAGAAGACGGTCCTGCGGCGCCTGACGCATGCGCAGTATGACAACACGGTGCGTGATCTTGCCGGCGACGCGACCTCTCCGGCGCGGAACTTCCCGCCCGAGGATTTCATCGACGGCTTCAAGAACCAGTACCATGCGCAGGGAATCTCGCCGATGCTGGCCGAGAGCTACGGCGAGGCCGCCGAGAAGCTGGCCTCGCAGGTGAAGGATACGGGGCCGCGCTTTGTGGATGAGTTCGGCAAGCGGGCCTTCCGGCGTCCGCTGCGCCCGGAGGAGCGCAAGCGCTACGCGGCGCTCTACACAAAGGGGGGAGCGAGGCTGGTGGCCGAGGCGATGCTGCAATCACCGGCGTTTCTTTTCCGCGCGGAGAAGGCGGAGTTGCCCGCGGAGGTTCCCTATGCAAGGGCGGCCCGGCTGTCGTACCTGTTGTGGGACACGATGCCGGATGCGGCGCTGATTGCCGCCGCCGAACGCGGCGCGTTGAATACGCCGGCCGGCTTTGAGGCGGCAGCGCGGCGGATGTTGAAGGACAAGAGAGCACACCAGGCGGTGGATGAGTTCTTCTCGCAATGGCTGCGGTTTGACCGTGTGGTGATGATGGTGAAGGAGCGGCGGTCATTCCCGAACTTCACGCGCGAGCTGGCGGTGGCGATGACGGAGGAGACGAGGCGGTTTGCCTCGCACATGGTATGGTCCGATGCCGACTTCATGGATTTCTTCCGTGCCGGCTATTCATTTCTGAACGGCGATCTGGCGGTGCTGTACAAGGCTGCCACTCCGCCGGATGAATTCGCGAAGGTGAGTTTTCCGGCCGATTCCGGGCGCGGCGGAATTCTGGGACAGGCGACGTTCCTGGCGCTGACATCGAAGCCATCCGATACCTCGCCGACGGCGCGCGGGCTGTTCGTGCGGGAGCAGTTCCTTTGCCAGCAGGTGCCGCAGCCGCCGCCTGGGGTGAATCAGAACCTGCCCGTTTCCCGCGCGGACAAGCCGATGACGAACCGCGAGCGGCTGAAGGTGCATCTGGATAATCCCGGCTGCGCGACCTGCCACAACCTGATCGACCCGATCGGGATGGGATTGGAGAAATTCGACGGCGTCGGGGCGTACCGGGAGAAGGCGAAGGTGGACATTCTGCCATACGACAGGAAGGAGCAGATCAAGACGGTAATGCTCGATCTGGACGTGAGCGGATGGGTGGCGGGGATTCCGGGTTCGGAGTTCTCGACGCCGCGGAAACTGGGCGAGGTGCTGGCGGCGACACCGCAATGCCAGGAATGCATCGTGAAGCAGTATTTCCGGTACGCGATGGGACGTCACGAGACGGCGGCCGATAAGACGCTGATCGGCGAGGTCACGGCCGATTTCCGGAAATCCGGGTTCCGGTTCCAGGAGATGATGATATCCTTAGTCAAACGGACTGAGTTTGCTGGGAGGGAATAGAGTGCGTCAACTTTCACGCAGGACATTCTTAAAAGGCCTGTCGGCGGCCAAGCCGGTGGCGCTGGCGCTGCCGCCTCTGGAGATCATGTTCAACGCGATGGGGACGGCGTACGCCTCCGATGGCGCGGGCGTGGAGAGCCGTTTCGTGCTGTGGTTCAACGGCAACGGGATTCCGGAGAAGTACTGGATTCCACGCGAGACCGGCTCCGACTACGTGCTGACGCCCTGCCTCACGCCACTTGCCTCCTTCCGCAATGACATTCACGTGATCACCGGCCTGGACAGCCCGGCGGCGCGGCTCCCGGGTCCGGGCAATGACCATCACCGTTCGATGAGCGCGCTGATGACGGGGACGCAGTTCACCGGACGAGGCGCCGGAGGCCCGTCGATTGACGCGGCGGTGGCGGCGAAGATCGGCGGTGATACGCGCTTCCGGTCGCTTGAGATCGGCGTGTCGCAGGAATCGTTCGGGGAAAGCGTGCAGCGCAACATGAGCTGGGCCGGTTACGACCGCCCGTTGCCGCCGGAGATGCTGCCGCACAAGCTGTTCGACCGTTTGTTCGGCCAGCGCGAGCTCGGCTGGGTGAACCGGAAAAAGAGTGTGCTGGACGCCGTGGCGCAGGATGCCCGGCAGTTGAAGAAGTCGCTCGGCGCGGCCGATCAGGCGCGGCTGAGCGAGCATCTGGATTCTATCCGCGACGTGGAGCGCTCCGTGGCCAGCCTGCCGCCGCAGTACTACAAGGTAGAAGAGCCGCAGTACGACGGTGATATGAAGGATTGGCCGCGGATCGCCAAGCTGCAATCGGACCTGCTGGCGCATGCGCTGGCGACGCGGCAGACGCGGGTTGCTTCCTACATGCTGACGAAGTGCCAGGGGCTGACGCGGTTCCCATGGCTAGGCTACACGGCGGCGCGGCATCACGACTACACGCACCGCGACGGCAAGGCGCCGGGGGCCGACGGGCCCGACGGGCAGCGGATCATGCGCGACATCTGCCGCTGGCATGTCGAGGAGTTCGCTTATCTGCTGGCGAAGCTGCGCAGCATCCGCGAAGGCGAAAAGACGCTGCTTGACCGCACCTGCCTGCTGTTTGTGCATGAGCACGCCGAAGCCAATGATCACAAGAACAACGGACTGAGCGTGATCGTGGCGGGGCATGCCGGCAAGCTGCGGACTGGTATGCATACCCGAACGACGGGAACGATCGGGGATCTGTACCTGACGCTGGCCGATGACATTATGGGCGCGGGGTTGGAGAAGTATCCCACCGCATTGCGCAAGATGACCGACATCGTGCGCGGGTGAAGCCGCGTCACCTTAGCTTGAAGTTGACCTGGATAGTCGCGGCCACGTCAACCGGGCTGACGGTGGTGTCGCATTCCATTACCGGGATCGAGTCGTGGCGAGTAATCAGACGCCCTCGCCGCACCAGCCTATGCATGTGAATCACGAGCTTGTCAATGCTAATTTTTTAGCAACGCTATTTTTTCCACTCGATGCGCGTCAGCTCCAGCGGTTGCGGAGCCTCGTTGTAGCGGGCAGAGGCGCCGGGGGCGAGGAACAGCGTTTCGCCGATCTGGCGCGCTTCGCCGTTGAGGCGGATGTCCACGGCAGCCAGTTGGTTGGCCGGGCAGGGGCGTCGCGATTCGCAGGCGATTCGGGTGATACGGACCACAGGGCCATCGAGCACGACGCGGGAGAAGCCGTCGGCGGCGGTGGGCGAGGCGTCGTTGTAGCGGATCTTTTCCGAAGCAGCCTGCTTCAGCTCGACGCGGATGTGCTGCGGCGGCTGAATGGCGAGCGGAACAAAGACCCCCGCGCCCTCGGAAGAGGCGCCCGGCGCGCGGATCACGCGGAAGTAGGCGTTTTCGGAAACTACTTGGGGCTCGGTAATGGAGGCTTCCGGGCGGCCCAGGACGGTCAGCGCGGGGGCGCGCTGCTGGAGCAGATCGAAGCCATTCGCGGTGACGGCGGTATCGGCCAGATCCACCCATCGCAACGCGGGTGTGGAGGCCAGATGGGGAATCGCATCGTCGCCGATGCGCTTGGCCCCGTAGAGGTTCAGCTTGGCAAGTTTCCTGAGGGGAACCAGCTTGGCGAGGCCTTGGGCGGTGATCTGGGTGCCGGAGAGGTTGAGCGATTCCAGATGAGAGAGTGTGGCGACGGGATCGAGCGCGAAATCGGTGACGGCGACCGACCAAAGGCCGGAGTCGGTGCGCTGGCGGCCGGCGATATCGAGGTCCGTAAGGTTCGGCAGCGAGCGCAGCACCTGCATGCCGACGTCGGTCATCTTGTTGCCGCCGAAGGCAAGCTCGCGGAGATTCTTGAGTCTGGTGAGGTGCTGCAGGCCGCTGTCGGTGACTTCGGCGAAGCCGATGTCGAGCGCGACGATGGAATCCTTGCCGGCCAGCAGAGAAAGTGTGTTGTCGGTCACCTTGGTGCCGCGTAGGTTGAGCCGTTCGATCTTCGGCCAATCCTTGAGCACCGCTAGCCCCTCGTCGGTGATCCACTCGGCGAAGAAGAGGTTCAGCTCGCGCACGTGGCGGAGATGCTTGAGGCGAAGGAGCCCGAGATCGGTCACGCGAGTGAGGGAAAGATCGATGCGCTCGACATCGGCCATCGCGGCAATGCGGTCCAGGTCCGCGTCAGTCACGAATGCACCGCGATAGTTCACGTCCGCGGCGAGCAGGAACGCCGGAACAAAGAAAAGCAACGCCCTCTTCATGCCTCAGCTCCCTCTCCGGTTGGGAAGCGCCGACTCGCGGTCCCAGATGATCCTGCAAGAGGGCAAAGCTTGTTGCAGCTTCTGCTGCGCGGCTTCCCCGACCAGGGTGTGATAAAGGTTGAGAACCTGTAGTTTCTTCATGGCTGCGAGGCGGTCGACACCGGCGTCGGTGATCTTGGCGGTGTCGGCGTAGAGTTGCTCCAGCGCCGGAAGCCGCATCAGCGGCTCCAGGCCTTCGTCGCTCAGTCCTGTGTAGTTGAGGTTCAGCAGGCGCAGCTTCTCCAGAGCGGAAAGGTGCGAGATGCCGGGGTCAGTGATGGGAGTGCGCGCCAGGTGAAGGGTTTCCAGGGAAGTCAGCTTCCCCAGTTGAGGCATGCCCTTGTCTGTGAATCGGCCGTAGCTGATGTCAAGTTCGCGCAGCGAGGTCAGTTTGGCCAGATGCTGCATGCCGGAATCTTCGATGTCGTTGGAGGATGCATCGAGAACCCTTAGCTGGGATAGCGAGGCGAGATGCGCGAGGCCGGTGCTGGTAATTTCCGTGTAGCTGATGGCAAGGCTTTCGAGCGTTTTGAGCGAGGCGATGCGGGATAGTCCGGCGTCGTTGACGGGCGCGCCGGAGAGATCCAATTCAAGCAGGGCAACGAAGCGCGGGAGCGCCGCACCGCGAACGGAGGTGTGGTTCAGGTTGAGGGTTGTCAGCGAGACAGGCAGCGACTGGAGCCCGGTGTCGGAGGCGGTAGTGTGGGCGAGATTTAAGTGTTCCAGCGCCGTCAATGGGGAGAGGGAACGCAAGCCGACATCACCGACTTCCGTTGCGAAGAGACTGAGGCGGCGCAGCGCCGTCAGCTTGCCCAGGTGTTGCAGCTGCGCGTCGGTGACCGCCGTGGAGGAAAGATCGGCCTCGGTGACGCGGCCGTTTTCGAGTTTCGCCTTCCCGCCCAGGGCGCTGATCCAGGCGGCGATGCCTTCCTCGGAGCTGTCCTTCAACTCGGCGGCGGTTTCCGAACGAGCTGGTGCGGAGTCGAGAAACATGACTTTGACATCCGGGAGGGCAACGCGGAGCGCTTCCATGCCGGAGCGGGTGACACGGGAGTAGCGGAGGTCAACGGCGCTGAGTCTCTTCAGGCGGTGAAGTGTTTCCAGCCCAGCATTGGTGATCTGGCTTCGATAGAGGTTCAGCTCTTCCAGTTCCGTCATGCCGGCCAGCGCCTGCAACCCCTCGTCGGTGACGGGCGCGCCCAGGAGGTTCAACTGCCGAAGCCGGGTCAGCGGCTTCAGCGAAGGCAGCCCACCGTCGGTGATGCGGCAGCCGTAAAGATCGAGATGGGTAAGATTCGTGAGTCCTTCCACATGGATCAGGCCGCGGTCGGTCACCAGCGTGTCCTTGGCGATCAGGCGCTCCAGCCCCTTCATTCCGGCCAGCGCTGCCATGCCTTCATCGTCAAAGGTGGAATAGCTGACGTCGAGGGCTCGGAGATTCACGAAAGGCGCCAGGGTCTTGCCCTTGATGCGAGACTGCGCCAGCCGGAGCTCCTTGAGGTTCGTCAGTGGCGCAATCAAGGCGAGTCCGTTATCCCGAATATTGATATTGGTAAGGAAGTGTACGCTGACTTGTAATTTCTCCAGCGTCTTCAAATGGCCGAGATATTCGAAGGCCGTGTTGGAGTCACGGCGGCTGCCGGCGCCTTCGTTCCACATCGGAGCGGGGAGAAACAGTTCCTTGAGTGACGCCAAGTGGCGGATGCGGGGAAGCTCTTCGGGCGTCAGCAGCGTGCCGGTAAAATCGGCCACCGTAATGCGCAGATCCCCCGGCGGCAGCTGCTGCAGGTTGCGGATCGGGCACGGCGATTGCTCCGCCAGGCAGACGCCGCCGCCGAGGCGGATGATCCACTCGGCGACAGGGCGCTGTTGTGCCAGAAGCGGCAGGGCCAGAAAGAAAAGGAGGAACCTCATGAGCACGGTGACACCATGAGCATATCTCAAGTAGCTAGCCTGTGAGAGGAAACTACATGTACTGCGGAACGCGGATGCCGAGGACGTCGAGCGTCCGCTCCAGCTGCCGCCGGAAATAATCTGTCATCCACAGCAGGAAGCTCTTCTTCTCCGGATCGGTTTCGTGAATCACCGGATAGTCGTGATAGAAGGTGTTGAACGACTGCGCCAGCGTGAAGGCGTACTTGGCGACATGGGCCGGTTCGCCGGAGGCGATGGCGCGAGCCACCGCGGCGTCGGCCTTCGACACGGCCAGCGTGAGTTGCCAGAAGTCCTCCTGCGCCAACTGGCGTCCGAAGGCGTCTGAGGAAAGTACCGCGGCAAAGTCCGGCAGCTTCTCGCCGCGTTCTTCCAGCTTCCGGAGGATGTTGCGGGAACGGACGGCGGCATATTGAACGTAAGGGCCCGTTTCCCCTTCGAAGCTGAGCGCCTCCTGCATATCGAAGGCGATGACGGTGTTGCGCGTGAACTTCAGCATGAAGTAGCGCAGCGCGCCGATGGCGATATCGGTGGCAACGGCTTGCCGTTCGGCGACGGGCGCCTGCGGATGGCGGTCGTCCACTTCCACGCGCGCCTTTTCGATCAGCTTGTCGATCAGGTCGTCGGCTTTCACGCCTAGCCCTTTGCGCCCGGAGACCTGCACATGCGCTTTCGACTTGTCGCTGTCGGAGAGATCGATTCCAAGCTCGGCGCAGGTGCGCGGGGAGAGGGCGACCATTTCGTAGGAGAAATGAATGGACCGCTCGGCCTGGTCTATGTAGCCAAGTGCGCGCAGGCCAGCGGCCACGACATCCTGCAAATAGGCCTGGCGGGAATCGATCACGTTGTAGACTGTCGAGCCTCCCCCGAACTTCGGCGCACTGGAAGATTGCGGATGATCAGTGGAGACCCACACCTGATGACCATTCGATCCGGTGAGCAGTGGATGGTAATGGAAGTCCTTGCCCAGCAGCCCGAACTTCCACAGCTGGTAGGCGATGTCCTTGCCGACGTAAGTGACGATGCCGTTGGAGCGGACGATCACCTTCGAGTCATCCTCGGCGGCCTCATCGGAGTAATGCGAACCGGCCATCACCCAGCAGCCCTTCTTCGGGCCTTCGGTCTCCAGATGAATCGCGTTGCGCTCCTTGAGCAGTTCGAAAGCGGTGGCCCAGAACTTCAGGTGGAGAATCTCGCTTTCCCGCGGCAGCACGTCGTAGGAGACGCCGAGGCGCGCCATGGTCGCCAGGTGGCACAGCACGATGGCGTCGGAAACGAGGTGGCCCATCTCGGAGGCCACGCCCGAGCCCTCTTCAATCGAGTGCAGCACTTCCTGGCGCCAGTTTTTCTCATCGTCCTTCGAGGCGGCGAAATGCTGGGAAACGCGCGCATAGAGGTCCCAGCAGAGATAGTCAAAGCGCGGCTGGGCGGCCAGCACGCGGACCTCGTCAAGCGATTTGTTCTCCAGCTTGAGGAAACCGGCGACCACGTCGGCCACCTGCACGCCCGTGTTGTCGATGTAGTTTTGCACCTCCACCTGAGCGCCGGTGGAGCGCAGCATGCGGACAAAGGTGTCGCCAAGCACGGCATTCCGCAGGTGGCCGATATGCGCCGCTTTGTTCGGGTTTATGTTGGTGTGCTCGACGATGATCTTGCCCGCCGCGGCTTCGGTGGAACGCTCGTCGGGTTTCAGCAGCGAGGAGCCGTAGACGCCGCGGTCGAGCCGGATGTTGATGTAGCCGGGGCCGGCGATCTCCATTTGCGCGACGCCGGGCAGAGAGCCGAGCTCATCGATCAGCTCCTGTGCGACGGCACGCGGAGCTTTTTTCAGCTGCTTGGCAAGCTGAAAGGCGATGGTGAGCGCAAGTTCGCCGAATGCCGGGTCGGCAGGTTGCTCCAGCCAGACCGGCGCATCATAGCCGTAACGGGCCTGCAAATGGGCGGAAACCTGCTCTGGAAGATGGGTCTGGATGTGATGAAACACGGGGAAGTTCAAGTATAGCGCGACCTTCCCCGGTTTCTTTAGAACGAGAGCCGCAGCGCCAGTTGCACGTTCCGCGGGTCATTGGCCTGGGAGGGCGATATCAGGCCGAAGTTGGCCGAGCCGAGCGTCGTGTTGGGAGTGCCGAACCACGGCGTGTTGCTCAGGTTGAACGACTCGGCGCGGAGTTCCAGGTTCCAGCCTTCGGTGATGGGGAAGCGCTTGAAGATGGAGAAGTCGAGATTGGGCGGCCGGAGGTTGCGGATATTGGGGAAACGCACGCTGAGAGTGCGCAGCGTGAACGGGGGCATGACGGTGAAGGCGACCGGGTCGTTGGGGCTGGCGCAGTTCTGGCGGGCGCCGTTCAGCGCCAGCGTGCATGTGTTGAACCAGCGGGTGCGGCTGCGGACGTCGTTGGATAACTGGGGATCCAGGCCGGTGGAGAAAGCGTTGCCCGGCGCGTTGATGGGCAGGCCGGACTGCGCGGTGAAGATACCCGTCAGTTGCCACCCGTGGAAAGCCTGCTTCAGGACGCCGCGCGAGCCTGCCAGGAACGGCAGCGCCCAGGAGCCGCTGACGATGAGTCGGTGAGGAGCATCGACGGAGGTGAGCACGCGGGCCAGATCGCCGAAGTTGTCCTGCGCGTTCAAGTAACCGACTGCTTCAATGGACTTCGACAGCGTGTAGCTGCCGAGGAAATGCACGCCGTGGGACATGCGCTTTTCGACACGCAGCTGGAAGGAGTCGAAGTTGGAATAGCCGATCGTGTGGCGGTCCTGCGTGATCCCGGTGAATTGCGGGAATGGGCGCAGCAACTGCTGGCGTGGCACGCGCGGGCCGTTAAAGGCGGTACCGGGCAGGCGGCCTTCAAACGGGTTCGTCACCTGGGTTAGCAGATCCTGGCCGAGGGCCAACTGCTGGGCGGATACTTCATTGATGCCCCTGCTGCTCTGCAAGGAGCGTGAGCGGCTGCCGACGTAAGAACCGTCGATCAGCACGCGCCAGGGCAGTTCAGTCTGTAGACCCAGGGAGAACTGATGCACGAGCGGGATGTTCCGGTCGAAGAAGCCATAGCTGAAACCATTGCCGACGAGGGTGGCGAGACCACCGGAACGGCCTGGCGGATTCAGATAGCCGGCGGGGAAGGGATTGCTGATCTGGCCGGACGGGGTAAGTCCTCCGTCGACGGAAGCGACGTATGGGGTCTCGACACTGAAGCCGTTGTTAAAGCCCGTGTCGAAGGTGGGCAGGTAGGAGAGGCCGTACCCGGCGCGGAGGACGGTTTGGGCAGCGAGCTGCCAGGCGATGCCGGCGCGTGGTTGAAAGTTGTTGAAGTCGCGCTTGAAGGGCAGTCTCGCACCGGCGTCGGTGAAGAGCAGCCCGCCTTTGAGCTGGAGACCGGGAACCTGGAAGTTGCTGGCGCTGGTTGCGTCGAAGCCGCGGTTCTGCTGATTGAAGCGTTCCGTTTGCGGCGATTCATAGTCCCAGCGGATACCGACATTGAGCGTAACTCGGGAAGAGAGGCGCCAGTCGTCCTGCATGAACAAGACGAAGTAGCGGTTGGAATAAGCAGGAGCGACGCGGCGGTCCGACATGCCGCTGGCAGGGAAGCCGAGCAGCAGCGCGGCAAAGGAGTTGCCGCTGGCGGCATCGCCACGAAGTGGGTCGCGCTGCGTGAAGCCGCGGTTAAAGTCGAAGCGGGCGAAGGAGGAGGTGGGATTGTCCTGATTGTTGAACATGAGGCGGAATTCGGCGCCGAACTTCAACGAGTGGCTGCCGGTGACCTTGTTCAAAGTTTCGGCGGCCGACCACGTGTCAGAGAAGGTGAATTGCGAGCCGGTGCTGCGCTGCGGGCCGAATGCCGTGTAATCGGTGTAGACGATGCGCGGGAAGAACTTCCGCGGCAGCGGGTCGATTTGCGCCGCCGGGAAACCGAGCTGCTTCGGATCAAAACCCTCGCCATACTGGGCGATGGCGAACTGGTGGCGGATGTAGCCGGCGCGGAAGCTGGAGATCAGCGTCGGCGACAGCGTCGAGGTCAGGTCGAAGTTGCCGCCCTGATTGATGCGCCAGTGCGAGTACCAGGGTGCTGCCGCGTGCTGCCACAGCGCATCGCCGTTCACCTCATGACGGTTGCCGCGAACGTAGCGCGAGAAGAAACGGTGGTTGGCGGTGAGCTGTTGGTCGACGCGGGCAACGAACTGATCATATTCATCGGTGACCTGGTTGGGGCTGGCGATGAGGTTGAAGAAGCCCTGGGCGTTGCCGGGCTGGTTGGGCTGGGGCAGGAATTCGAGAAGCTTGCGCGAGACCGGATCAAAGCGGCTGGTCGGGACGCGGTTGCCGGCGAAGGGCTGGCGGACGAAGTTGGCTCCCTGCGCCTGAGTGGTCAGCGGGTCGTAGATGGTAATGAGCTGGTTATTCGCCTGCAAGGTCCGGGAGAAGTCGCCGGCGCGCTGCTCGAGGGTGGGAATGGTCTGGGTTTGCGGGAAAGGAATGGCCGATTTGATTTTCTCCCAGCTGAACATGAAGAAGGTGCGGTTGCGGCCGTCGTAGAGCTTCGGCAGCACCACCGGGCCCTGGAACTGAACGCCGGGCTGATTCCACTGAAAAGTGCTGCGCTTGACGCCGGCGAGATTGGACTCGAAGGCGTTGGCATTCAGCTTGTCATTCCGGAAGTAGTGGTACAGCACGCCGTGCGGCTCGTTCGTTCCGGACTTGAGAGAGACGTTGATGACACCGCCGCCGGTGCGGCCGTATTGGGCGTCGTAGGTGTTGGTCTGCACCTTGAATTCCTCGGTCGCGTCCGGCGAGGGGACAAAGGAGAGGTTGGAGGGCGAGGAGGTTTCCGTGTTGGTGTCGGGCACACCGTCGAGCAGGAACTCATTGGTGGTTTGGCGGCCGCCGTTAATGGAGAAACTGTCCATGCCGCCGTTGTCAAAGGGACGATTGGAGCGTGAGCCGCGCGTCGGCGTGTACTGGACGCCAGTAGAGATAGCTGCCAGCAGAAAAGGATTGCGGCCGAGCAGCGGCAGGTCCTTGACGGCAGCGGAATCGATCACCTGACCTTTGGATGCGGTGGTCGTCTCCAGCAGCTCGGCGGCGGCGACAATGGTGACCTGTTCGGTCAGACCGCCGACTTCCATGCGGAAGTCGATCTGTAGGCGGTCGCCTACGCGCAGTTCCACCTCCTCGCGCACCGCCACTTTAAAACCGTCCGCGGAGACACGCACGGAGTAGCGCCCGATGGGGAGAAAAGGCGCGACATAGATGCCGGAATCGTTACTCACCACCTCGGTCTGGATGTTGATGGCGAGGTTGCGGACCTGGATCTTCGCGCCCGCCATCACGGCGCTCTGCGGGTCCGTAACCGTTCCCGTGATCGTGGCGCGGAACTCTTGGGCGAATAGGCCAGAGTTCAGGGCAAAAAATAGCAGTACAAGTGTCAGGCGAGTCATGCTGCCCCCTTTCGATTTGCATGTAATCATGACACAGGCTTTGGCTCCTGGCAATCCCTTGAGCCGCCCTGAGCCGCAGG